>NZ_JBMKJF010000001.1:0-1022736 GCF_049236945.1 Enterobacter cloacae complex sp. SHL020 | reverse complement strand
GGGGATTCGAACCCCCGATACGTTGCCGTATACACACTTTCCAGGCGTGCTCCTTCAGCCACTCGGACACCTCACCATATTGTCATCCCGTTGTTGCCGGGACGGGCGCTAATGTAAGGAAAAGCCGAACTGCCGTCAACTCACTTTTTCAGTAATTTAGCGCGTTTAGACAAACTTCAGGCAACATGATTCTTAAATGTGCTGAAAGCGTCTTTTTTATCAGCAACACAGTTGCGCTATAAATTTGTTATGCTGACCGTCCAGTGAAAAAGCAAACTAAATCAGCGCAATAAAAGGCAGGAATGACTATGGATATACTTTTCTATCACCCCACTTTTGATACGGCATACTGGATCAAGGCGCTTTCGGCGGCGTTACCCGGCGCACGCGTTCGCGAGTGGAAGCGTGGCGATAATGAACATGCTGACTATGCGCTGGTCTGGCATCCTCCGGTAGAAATGCTCCAGGGCCGCAATCTGAAGGCCGTTTTTGCCCTGGGAGCCGGCGTGGATTCCATTCTGAGCATACTGAAGGCACACCCTGAAATGCTGCCGGAAGACGTCCCACTCTTCCGCCTGGAAGATACCGGAATGGGGCAGCAGATGCAGGAGTATGCCGTGAGCCAGGTGCTGCACTGGTTCCGCCGCTTCGATGACTATCAGGCCTTTAAACAGCAGGCCCGCTGGGAACCGCTTCCGGAGTACCGTCGCGAAGACTTTACCATCGGCATCCTCGGTGCGGGCGTGCTGGGCTCTAAAGTGGCCGAAGCGCTTGCCCCGTGGGAATTCCCGCTGCGCTGCTGGAGCCGCAGCCGCAAGAATTATCCGGGCGTAGAGAGCTTTGCCGGAACGGATGAGCTTCCGGCTTTTCTGAAAGGCACGCGTGTGCTAATAAACCTGCTGCCAAACACGGCCGAAACGGTGGGGATCATCAATGCAGCCCTGCTCAATCAGCTCCTCGACCAGAGCTACCTGATGAACCTCGCGCGCGGGGTCCATGTCGTGGAAGGCGATCTGCTGAAGGCGCTGGACAGCGGAAAGCTCAAAGGTGCCATGCTGGATGTCTATAGCCGTGAGCCGCTGCCCGCGGAAAGCCCGCTGTGGGCGCACCCGCGCGTCGCGATGACGCCGCACGTGGCTGCCGTGACGCGTCCGGCAGAAGCGGTGGCGTATATATCCCATACCATCAGCAAAATGGAAAAGGGTAACGCGGTCACCGGCCAGGTCGACAGACAGCGCGGCTACTGAGAGAAACCCGGCGTTCGCCGGGTTTTTGCTAATATTCGCCGCTGATAACTGCTATCCTTTGGAAAAACCGCAGAGGAGAGAGAGATGTATCCCGTTGACCTGCATATGCACACCGTCGCCAGTACCCACGCGTATAGCAACCTCCATGATTATATCGCCCAGGCGAAGCTTAAGGACATCAAGCTGTTCGCGATCACCGATCATGGCCCGGACATGGCGGATGCGCCGCACTACTGGCATTTTGTGAATATGCGGATCTGGCCACGTCTGGTGGACGGCATTGGGATACTGCGCGGCATTGAGGCGAATATCAAAAATACCGACGGTGAGATCGACTGCACCGGCCCGATGCTGACGTCTCTGGACCTTATCCTCGCCGGTTTCCATGAGCCGGTTTTTCCTCCTCAGGATAAAGAGACCAACACCGCGGCGATGATTGCCACCATTGCCAGCGGTAATGTGCATATCATCAGCCATCCCGGTAACCCAAAGTATCCAATTGATATTCAGGCTGTCGCGCAGGCGGCAGCGAAGCACCGCGTGGCGCTGGAGATTAATAACTCCTCCTTTGTGCACTCGCGTAAGGGCAGTGAAGCCAACTGCCGCGAAGTGGCTGCCGCCGTGCGTGACGCAGGTGGCATGGTGGCGCTGGGCTCAGATTCTCATACCGCGTTTACGCTGGGCGATTTCAGCGAGTGCCTGAAAGTGCTGAATGATGTTAACTTCCCGGAAGCGCAAATCCTGAACGTGACCCCACGCCGCATGCTCGATTTCCTCGAGTCGCGCGGCATGGAGCCGATAGCCGAATTTGCCGATCTTTAATTGTGTAATGGAATCATATAAATGAACGAGTTTTCCATCCTCTGCCGCGTGCTGGGTACGCTCTATTATCGCCAGCCGCAAGACCCGCTGTTGGTTCCGCTCTTTACGTTAATTCGTGAAGGCAAACTGGCGCAGAACTGGCCGCTGGAACAGGATGATTTACTGGAACGTCTGCAAAAAAGCTGTGACATGCAGCAGATTGCGACGGACTACAATGCGCTGTTCGTTGGCGATGAGTGCCGCGTTTCGCCATACCGCTCAGCCTGGCAGGAAGGGGCAACGGAAGCGGAAGTCCGCGCGTTCCTCTCCACGCGCGGTATGCCGCTGAGCGATACGCCGGCCGATCATATCGGTACGCTGCTGCTGGCGGCATCCTGGATCGAAGATAACGCTGGTGATGATGAGAACGAAGCCATCGAAACCCTGTTCGAAACGTATCTGCTGCCGTGGGTCGGGACATTCCTGGGTAAAGTCGAAGCGCATGCCACCTCGCCGTTCTGGAGAACGCTGGCCCCGCTGACCCGCGACGCTATCGCGGCAATGTGGGATGAGCTGGAAGAAGAGAATGAAGAGTGATTTAGATGGCAAAAGTTCTGCAACTCAACATTTCAACTTGCAAGTAATGTGCTGCTGATCTCATTTCTATGGTGCGCTTCTGCTAAGATGCGCGCCATGAACATATTACTTTGTATCGCAATAACGACAGGTATTCTCTCCGGGCTCTGGGGATGGGTGGCCGTGTCTCTCGGATTGCTCAGCTGGGCCGGGTTCCTCGGCTGCACCGCCTATTTCGCCTGTCCGCAGGGGGGCGTCAAAGGGCTCTTTATCTCTGGCTGCACGCTGATGAGCGGTGTTATCTGGGCGCTGGTGATCGTTAAAGGCAGCGCGCTGGCGCCGCATCTGGAGCTGCTGGGGTACGTCATGACGGGTGTCGTTGCCTTTTTAATGTGCATTCAGGCTAAGCATCTGCTGCTTTCATTTGTGCCGGGAACCTTTATGGGGGCGTGCGCGACCTTTGCAGGGCAGGGTGACTGGAAGCTGGTGGTTCCCTCCCTGGCGCTGGGGTTGCTGTTTGGCTATGCCATGAAAAACAGCGGTCTGTGGCTGGCGTCGCGGCGGGAAAAAGCGCAAAACATCACGGCGGTGAGCGAATAAAAAAAGGCGAGATAATCATCTCGCCTTTTTTATGCGCTTCCTGTCAGGATTCCGGAGGGACTGACATATCGCGGTATTTCACCAGGATCGGGTTCTGCACGTCTGCTTTGTTTTGCAGATCCCACAGCCCGCGGTCTATACCGTCGTTGATTAAGAAGATCACGCCGGTTTCAATGGCTGACATCAGGCACATCATGACCGGCTCGTTAGAGGTGTAGCCAATTTCACCTTCCAGCAAACGCTGGTAATCGATGAAGCGGAATACCCCAGCCTGGACTTCATAAGACAGAATGGTTTTGCTGGTGTTCACCGAAGAGAGCACTTCGCCTGTACTGACGTTAACCACACGCAGGTTCACGGCGATTTGGTCAAGCTGGTACTGGGTATCGGCACCGATACCGAAGTAACGTGCTCCCGCACCACCCGATTTAACGTTGCTTTCGTAGCCAATAATCGATCCTTCAATCATCACGTTTGCTGCCGCCAGAGATTGCAGAGGCATGCGGTTATTGTCCGCGACGGTGCCATTTTCCTGGGCGGCACGAATGATTTTGCGTTCATTCAACAGGTTCTGGAGCCCCTGGCGTTCCAGAGGAATAAACCAGTGCGAATCCTTGAGCGCGGTAACCAGCATAGCGGTGGCGCTTTGCGGCACGGCCGTGGAGAAGTTACTTGCCGGGTAAGGTTTAAATTGCCCGGTTTCATCCTGAATGTTGTATACGGAGACAAATATTTTCCCCGTAGGTGAAGGTAAATGCGTTAAATCACGATAACTCTGGGCCCGAGGCATTAATGTAGGTTTTGCAGCTTCTTTAGGTGGAGCAGTTAAACAACCGCTCAATAAGCACACTGCAACAAATATCAGGAAGCGCTGCATGATCGTTGTCCTTATTTAGCTATTGTTTAAAAGTCAGTTGAATTACTTTGTAGACCGGAAACCTGAATGGTGGAGATTCTTCCGGTTTTACGATCGGTCACGTTCAACTGAAGCTGCCCGTCAGTATTGGCGATATCAACGATAAAGTCGTTGGTCACCATCCGGCCGGGTTTACCGGTATTAATGTTGGTCAGTAACCCACCTAAAATCTGCGACTGAATAGCCTGAGTGAAGTTGTCCAGTGCGGACGGGGTGTCAACGCTAAAATCCTTTAAGCTGGGATCCTTATAGGAGTTTTGCGCCTGAGCTTCATTCAGCAGGAACGCGCCATTATTAGGGTTACCGCCAAAGTTAGGGTTACGGAACTGAAACGTCATGTTTCCGGCCCAGCTTATGGGTGTTATCAGCATTATCGAAACAACTGCATATGCAATGCGCATGACAGCCTCCGCATATCGGTTCGCTAGAACTCGTCTTTTGCTAAATCGCTGGTGCTTAATAGGGCTTTATCTATTTGCAGGCGATTAATAGCGTCTTCTGATTGTGCCAGTGCTAAGGCTACGTTTTTATCGAAGTCTATTTTTGTGGGGAATAAAAACGTTTGATAAATAACGTACTGATTAGCCGTTATTGTTATCCAACTTCCCCATCGTGCACTGGGCCGCTCGTTGATTGTTATATTTCCGGTATAAGTACTGTCCCATTTATCACTAAAGGCTCGGTAAAAACTGTGCCCGACCGATGAGACAGTGTGGTCTGTTAACAATCCGGGAACTTCGACCTCGACGGCCTTCAGATTCCCGGTAGCGAGCAGGAAACTCGCTGCGGCGATCCAACTCAACGTGCGCTTCATGTGATTAACGCCTGAGGTTATCGTTTGCCCACGAAACAGCCTGAGTTCGGTTTTTCACAGCTATCTTCTTGAAAAGATTATAAAGGTGCGTCTTTACCGTATTTTCGCTGATAAATAACGAACGGGCGATTTCAATATTTGAAGCACCAATGCGTAACTTGTTCAGGATCTCTTTCTCACGGTGCGTGAGCAGTGCGGACTCTGAACTGTTATAGCGATAATTTCCGGAGTGCGTGATGAGATAGCTGGCAAGCTTTTGCGAAAAATAACACTCTCCGCGCAATATACCTTGCAGGCCCTCTACTACCCGGTCTTCTTCTTCCGTGACGTAGAATACGCCATTGATATGCGGCCAGCTTTCAATATCTCTGAAAGGATATTCATCAGGCGTATTCAACAATAGCACGCGGATATTATTGTTTTTCCTGCTTAAAATATCTTGCCAGTAATGGATAAGCTTTTTATCGGCTTCCATCATATCGAAAAGAATGATGCTGCCAGGTGCAATATCATCAAAAGAACGTTGAATATTATGCAATTTCCCGTTCAGTGATAAAGATTGCTTTAAATGTTGTAATAAAGCTGTCGCTTGCAAAGAAGGTTTTGTGATCAACAGTAATGTATGACCATGTAAACTATGGACTTCATTATACATGATGAAACCCCACTTTTTTTAGGCACCTGGCAGCTGTCCTCCTGTTTATAAGAGGACACCAGAAGTACTGACAGATGTTGCACTGCTGTGTGTAGAATCAGACCATAACCCCCACAGGGAGGAAAATATAAAACCAATTTCGTACATCTAATTTCAATCTAGCTTTTACGAAGTTTAAAGCAAGTGTTAAACGTGTAACAGAATGTAAAAATCAATATTAATTTGTGAAAAATGCTTATTGTTAATGGTAATAATTGATGAAAAAGTTGTACATATAAATAGACGTGCACAGATTTTAAAAATCATACAAATATTTTTATGTAATTGATTTTTAATCTTATTTGTTATTTTTACGTCGCACTAATTAAGTATGAGTTTCAGATTATTTCTAAGCCCGTGAATGGGCTGCTGCCTGGCTTAAGAAAACAGGCGTCGTGTCACGCACTGAGAAAAATCATCTCCTGCCGTTACGTTTAAACAACGCGGGATGACGCCTGGACAGCCTTCATTCCGTTGTACAACCCGATCGCAAGACCTGCTTAATAAAAAATATAAGCTGACCTAATTAAAGTGATTTTTGATGTAAATTACGACTTTGTGATGAGCCGATAAATAAAAATAAGTCGCGCGGGTGAGATATTTAAAATGTTTCAGCGGACATACTCTTCACCGTAACGACGCGTTAACACAATACGAGTCGTTTTAACAAGTAGCATTGGTAAAGGTTTATGGCGTGATTAAATAGCCAGGTCCAGGGTGACAACATGAAAAACACATCGTTAATTATGATGTTTACATTACTGGGTGCGCCTGGATTTGTGACCGCAGCGAATTCAGATTTGGCAAATGCTGAATATAACTTTGCGGTTAACGAATTAAGTCTTTCATCACTCAATCAGGCAGCCATTATTGGTCAGCGGGGCGTTTTCAATAACGCTGAGGTTAGCCAGGACGGTTCAAGACTCTTATCCATTATATCTCAGGATGGGGCGGGTAACAGAGCGAGAGTTGATCAATCAGGGAGTTACAATTTAGCCTGGGTCGATCAGAGCGGTAACGGGAATGATGCAGGTATTACGCAAGATGGATACGGTAATAGCGCGAAAATTATCCAGAAAGGGTCGGGTAACAGAGCAAATATTACGCAGTACGGTACGCAGAAAACCGCAGTTGTAGTGCAGAAACAGTCGCAAATGGCGATTAACGTTATTCAACATTAGCGCTTTCGCGACGACTTTAATCAATCCGATGGGGGTTTACCATGAAATTTATCAAAGTGGCAGCACTTGCAGCAATCGTAGTTTCTGGTAGTGCTATGGCGGGTTCTATTAATCAGGGTGGATGGGGTCATGGACATGGTCACGGTGGATACAGTGGCCCTAATTCAACACTGAATATTTATCAGAACGGTGGCGGTAACTCCGCGGTTGCCCTGCAGACAGACGCCAGAAATTCCGTTCTGAATATTAGCCAGACCGGTGGCTTTAACGGTGCTGACGTAGGTCAGGGTTCAGATGACAGTAAAATCAACCTGACCCAGAAAGGTTTTGGCAACAGTGCAACACTTGATCAGTGGAACAGTAAAAAATCTGTTATGAACGTTAGTCAGTCCGGCGGCTTTAACGGTGCCCTCGTAGACCAGACTGCTTCTAACTCTACTGTCAACGTTACCCAAATCGGCTTTGGTAACCACGCGACAGCTCATCAGTACTGATACTGAAATCTGTGCTACAAAAAAACAGGGCATCAGCCCTGTTTTTTTTCGGGAGGTCATCATGAATACCTTAATTCTCCTTGCCGCGCTTTCCAGCCAGATCACCTTCAAAACGTCACAGCAGGAAAATATGACCACCATTATTCCTCAGGTCACTCTGGCGCAGTCGTGTGATTGTCAGGTTCAGATTGTTTCTTTACGAGAAGGGCAGGGGGGGCAAAGTTCTTCCCGGCAGCAAAACACACTTTTTATACCCGCTAATCAGACGATTGATTTAATGCGCCTGAGTTTAAATATTAATGCGGGGGACACGGTAAAAATCGTTGTCACCGTTTCAGACGGTAAATCGCTACATTTATCACAACAGTGGTCTCCAGCGGAACGTTCGCTATGAAAACGCATTAAATCAATAGGTTGCGAATGTGGCGGGTCTGTGCCGTTGAGCTATGCTGATATCAGGGACCAGGTCGTTATGTTCCGTAACGCGAAACTTCGTTTGCCATAATAAATGAAGCGCGTTTACCCCTCATGGACGATTTTCATTGAGGAGTACCTATAATGAACAACTATTTTGCTCGACTCGTGGCAGGTCTGGGTCTGGTCGTTTCGGCTTTGAGTATCCCGGCTTATTCGGCCACGGTTGTTGACGGCGGTGTCATTCATTTTCGCGGTGCCATTGTCGCCGACCCCTGTGAAGTCACTCCCCAGAAGCAACAGTTGGCAATGTCATGTCCAGATAATAACCGTATGCAAACGCGCATGGTCAGCTATGAAGAGGCGCTTAACGGGAAAGTGAGCGACTCAAATGTGGCAACGCTCAATATGAAATACCTTAATCCTGAAAAAACGGTCGCGGTTGTCGAAATCCAGTATCGCTAATGCGCGCTCTCCCGCCCTGCGATGGATGAGGATTTTTTCTGATAGTTTTTTCTCCCGGTCTCCTCTGCGATACACTTAAGAAAATGGCGGGTTGCAGAGGGGCTTTATGAAACCGCAAATTGAAATTATTAATGGCGATATTACGACGGTACACGTCGACGTCATCGTCAATGCGGCCAATCCATCTCTGATGGGGGGAGGCGGCGTGGACGGGGCTATCCACCGGGCTGCCGGACCGCAGCTGCTGGAAGCCTGTAAAACCGTGCGGCAACAGCAGGGCGAATGTCCTCCCGGTCACGCGGTGATTACGCTGGCGGGCAATCTGCCTGCCAGAGCGGTAATTCATGCCGTAGGGCCGGTCTGGCATGGCGGGGATCAGCACGAAGCGAGTATTCTGGAAGAGGCTTACCGGAACTGTTTGCGACTGGCCGCCGACAACGGTTATAAAACGATGGCGTTTCCGGCCATCAGCACCGGCGTGTATGGTTACCCTAAGGCCGCTGCCGCAACGATCGCTGTAGAAACGGTTTACCGCTATTTGTCGCTAAAACCGCTGCCAGAGAAGGTGATTTTTGTCTGTTTCGACGACGATACCACGCATCTTTATCAGCGGCTTCTCACTCAGCGCAGACAAGAGCTGGAGAGCTGATGTAAACGCGGCGCATCTGATGCGCCGCGTGATTTATGAGGCTTTTGCCTGTGGTTTTCCTGAAAAGAGGAAGCGCAGGAGCGGGATCCGCAGATGGATTTCGTAGAGTACGATTGCCACTCCTACAACAAACACCAGCCCGGTAAAGAAGCCCAGCGTGTTGGAAGCGATGTGCGGTGTGATGTAAGCCCCGAAGAAAAGCGTCAACGGATGATGCACCAGATAGATAAACAGTGACGCATTAACGAAGTAGGTCACGCGACTGGACTTAAAGTTCAGCAAGCGGTGGCCCAGCGCGAATACCACGTTCACCATCCACAGCCCAAGCAGCATAGTGATCACGCTTTCCGTTTCATACATCCAGGCATCGCCGCTGCCGTAGCGCTGATTCAGCAGATAGGCCGCGAACGCGAGGCTTGCCCCCAGCGCGCACCACGGTGACGGGGTGACAAACAGCGATTTAAGCTTCGGATGAATAAAGGCCAGCGCGCCGATTAAAAAGAACGGAATGTAGAACAGGGACTGCATCACCACAAAATTAAATAACCCGTCGCTCAAAATCGGCGGATAGACGATGAGCAGCGTTCGGCGCACGGCGGCATAGGCAATCCCCAATAGCAAGAAGAGCACTGACAGTTTGCCCATCGTAACGTTGGCGAAGAAGGTGTCGGCTTTTGTACTCAGATGATGGCGCAGTCGGCTGAAAATCAACAGGCTCACCGTTGTGAGCACCACCAGCACCAGCAGGAACCACAGGTGAGACACCAGCTCCCAGACCAGCGTATTGTACTTTTCATACAGCGTAAGGTTCGGCCAGTTCTCCGCTTTGCCCTTCACGTACTGCAACATAATGAACTGAGGCAGCGTCAGCAGGGGAATGGCGGTCAGCATGGGGATCCCCACGCGCTCTACGCGCACTTTCCACCAGCGCTTAAGCGGGTATCGCAGAAAAAGCATGTAAGAAAAATAGCCGGATATGACGAAAAACACCTGCATACGGAAGGCGTGAATAAAGTCATTAAACAGCGTCAGCCACCAGGAGGGCATCTGGCTATTCACATGCCAGGTGTGGCTGGAGTAAATCAGTGAAATGTGAAAGGGGATCCCCAATAGCATCAGCCAGGCCCTGATCGAGTCGAGGAAATATTCACGTTCTGTTAGTGTTGTGCTCATATAACGTTGTGCATTCTCAGACTTTTCGTCTTATCCCTAAGACTCATAATGGTTACATTCGAAGCCAACCCTACACCAAGACCGACACCCTGTCTCCAGGATAAGCACGCAAAGTGAATAGCGGGTTCTTTCATTTGCTTATTCCATGAGCCAGCAGCTGAACAAAGCAGTGATAATGTTGTCGGATTGCCTGAGTTTCCATTAAAATGGATCGGATCGATATAAGCACACAAAGGGGGAAGTGCTTACTTATTATGAAACATAAACCACAGATGATGAAAATGCGTTGGTTGGGTGCTGCAGTGGTGTTATCACTGTATACCTCATCGGCACTGGCCTTTAACATCGACGATGTCGCAAAACAGGCAAAATCGATGGCAGGCAAGAGCTACGAAGCGCCGAAAAGTAACTTGCCCTCCGTTTTCCGCGACATGAAGTATGCGGACTATCAGCAGATCCAGTTCAATCACGACAAAGCGTACTGGAGCAATATTAAAACCCCGTTCAAGCTTGAATTTTATCACCAGGGTATGTACTTCGACACGCCTGTTGCCATCAATGAAGTGACGGCAACCGCGGTACGTAAGATCAAGTACAGCCCGGATTACTTCAATTTTGGCAATGTGCAACACGACAAAGATACGGTGAAAGACCTTGGCTTCGCAGGCTTTAAGGTGCTTTACCCGATCAACAGCAAAGATAAAAACGACGAAATCGTCAGCATGCTTGGAGCCAGCTATTTCCGCGTTATCGGCGCGGGGCAGGTGTACGGGCTTTCTGCGCGTGGTCTGGCAATTGATACCGCGCTGCCATCAGGAGAAGAGTTCCCACGTTTCCGCGAGTTCTGGATTGAACGTCCAAAACCAACGGATAAGCGTCTGACCATTTATGCGCTGCTGGATTCCCCGCGTGCAACCGGTGCCTATCGCTTTGTGATTATGCCGGGTCGTGACACGGTGGTTGACGTACAGTCCAAGGTTTACCTGCGTGATAAAGTGGGCAAGCTGGGCGTTGCGCCGTTGACCAGTATGTTCCTGTTTGGGCCGAACCAGCCGTCACCGGCAACCAATTTCCGCCCGGAACTGCACGACTCCAACGGTCTGTCTATTCATGCCGGCAACGGTGAGTGGATCTGGCGTCCGCTGAATAACCCGAAACATCTGGCAGTAAGCAGCTTTGCAATGGAAAACCCGCAAGGTTTTGGCCTGCTGCAGCGTGGTCGTCAGTTCTCCCGCTTTGAAGATTTGGACGATCGCTATGACCAGCGTCCAAGCGCCTGGGTCACGCCAAACGGTGACTGGGGTAAAGGTAAGGTCGAGCTGGTAGAAATTCCAACCAACGACGAAACCAACGATAACATCGTCGCTTACTGGACGCCGGATCAGCTGCCGGAAGCCGGTAAAGAGATGAACTTCAAGTACACCATTACCTTCAGCCGCGACGAAGATAAGCTGCATGCGCCGGATAACGCGTATGTGATGCAGACTCGCCGCTCAACGGGTGATGTGAAGCAGTCTAATCTTATCCGTCAGCCTGACGGTACCGTGGCGTTTGTCGTGGACTTCACAGGCCAGGATATGAAGAAACTGTCACCGGACACCGCCGTTGCCGCTCAGGCCAGCATCGGTGATAACGGTGAAATCGTTGAGAATACCGTTCGTTACAACCCGGTAACCAAAGGCTGGCGTCTGACCCTGCGCGTGAAAGTGAAAGATCCGAAACAGACCACTGAAATGCGTGCTGCGCTGGTCAGTAACGATCAGCCGCTGAGTGAAACCTGGAGCTATCAGCTACCTGCCAATGAATAATACATCTGAATATATTGATGCCATGCCGCTGACGGATATCGAAAAAGCGGCACTGCCAAAGAGCGACATCCGCGCGGTTCACACCGCGCTGGATGGTGAACATCATACGTTTTCCCGTGATGATGATACGCCGCTCGGGTCAGTCAAGGCGCGTCTGGAGCAGGCCTGGCCGGACTCGCTGGCGGAAGGGCAGTTGATTAAAGACGATGAAGGACGCGATCAGCTTCAGGCGATGCCGAAGGCTACGCGTTCCTCTATGTTCCCCGATCCATGGCGCACCAACCCGGTGGGCCGCTTCTGGGATCGCCTGCGCGGGCGTGATGTGACGCCGCGCTATCTGTCGCGCCTGACGAAAGAAGAGCAGGCCTCCGAACAGAAATGGCGTACTGTCGGGACAATCCGTCGCTATATCCTGCTGCTTCTGACGCTTGCGCAGACGGTCGTCGCGACCTGGTACATGAAAACTATCCTGCCTTACCAGGGCTGGGCGTTTATCAATCCGACGGACATGATGGGCCAGGATCTCTGGGTCTCCTTCATGCAGCTGCTGCCGTATATCCTGCAGAGCGGCATTCTCCTGCTGTTCGCGGTCCTCTTCTGCTGGGTCTCGGCCGGTTTCTGGACCGCGCTGATGGGCTTCCTGCAGCTGCTCATGGGGCGTGACAAATACAGTATTTCAGCGTCAACGGTCGGGGATGAACCCCTCAATCCCGAGCACCGTACCGCGCTGATTATGCCTATCTGTAACGAAGACGTTGACCGCGTATTTGCGGGCCTGCGTGCGACCTGGGAGTCCGTGAAGGCGACCGGCAACGCGGAGCATTTCGACGTTTACATCCTGAGCGACAGCTACAACCCGGATATCTGCGTTGCGGAACAAAAAGCGTGGATGGAGCTGATTGCAGAAGTGCAGGGCGAAGGCCAGATCTTCTACCGCCGCCGCCGTCGTCGCGTGAAGCGTAAAAGCGGCAACATCGATGACTTCTGCCGTCGCTGGGGTAACCAGTACAGCTACATGGTTGTGCTGGACGCTGACTCCGTGATGAGCGGTGACTGCCTGAGCGGTCTGGTGCGTCTGATGGAGGCCAACCCGAACGCGGGTATCATTCAGTCTTCGCCGAAAGCGTCCGGTATGGACACGCTGTATGCGCGCTGCCAGCAGTTCGCCACCCGTGTTTACGGGCCGCTGTTTACGGCGGGTCTGCACTTCTGGCAGTTGGGTGAGTCGCACTACTGGGGCCACAACGCCATTATTCGCGTGAAGCCGTTCATCGAACACTGTGCGCTGGCACCGCTGCCGGGTGAGGGGTCGTTTGCCGGTTCTATCCTGTCGCATGACTTCGTAGAAGCGGCGCTGATGCGTCGTGCTGGCTGGGGCGTCTGGATTGCCTACGACCTGCCGGGATCGTACGAAGAGCTGCCGCCGAACCTGCTGGACGAGCTCAAGCGTGACCGCCGCTGGTGTCATGGTAACCTGATGAACTTCCGCCTGTTCCTTGTTAAAGGGATGCACCCGGTACACCGCGCGGTGTTCCTGACGGGCGTGATGTCTTATCTTTCCGCGCCTCTGTGGTTTATGTTCCTCGCGCTCTCCACTGCGCTGCAGGTTGTCCATGCCCTGACGGAGCCGCAATACTTCCTGCAACCGCGCCAGCTATTCCCGGTGTGGCCGCAGTGGCGTCCGGAGCTGGCGATTGCGCTGTTTGCCTCCACCATGGTGCTGCTGTTCCTGCCTAAGCTGCTCAGCATCATCCTGATCTGGTGCAAAGGCTCGAAAGAGTACGGCGGTTTCTTCCGCGTGACCCTTTCACTGCTGCTGGAAGTGCTGTTCTCCGTCCTGCTGGCGCCGGTACGTATGCTGTTCCACACCGTGTTTGTGGTCAGTGCGTTCCTGGGCTGGGAAGTGGTCTGGAACTCACCGCAGCGTGATGACGACTCCACGCCGTGGGGTGAAGCCTTTATGCGCCACGGTTCTCAGCTGCTGCTGGGTCTGGTATGGGCGGCCGGGATGGCGTGGCTGGATCTGCGCTTCCTGTTCTGGCTGGCGCCGATTGTCTTCTCGCTGATCCTGTCGCCGTTTGTGTCCGTGATTTCCAGCCGTTCAACGGTGGGGCTGCGAACCAAACGCTGGAAACTGTTCCTGATCCCGGAAGAGTATTCCCCGCCGCAGGTGCTTGTGGATACCGATCGTTACCTGGAACAGAACCGCAGTCGCTCGCTGGATGACGGCTTCATGCACGCCGTGTTTAACCCGTCATTCAACGCCCTGGCGACGGCAATGGCGACCGCGCGTCACCGCGCCAGCCAGGTGCTGGAGATTGCCCGCGATCGTCACGTTGAGCAGGCGCTTAACGAGACCCCGGAAAAACTCAACCGCGACCGTCGTCTGGTGCTGTTGAGCGACCCGGTGACAATGGCGCGTCTTCACTACCGCGTGTGGTCCGCTCCGGAGAAATACTCTTCGTGGGTGAACTACTATAAGGACGTGAAGCTGAATCCGCTTGCGCTGAAGTCGAAGTAAGCCTTCTCCGTAATAAACAAAATACCGGCTGTGAGGCCGGTATTTTTTTAGAGGTTAGAGATGAGAATCATCATCGTCGTTATGATGGCATGCCTGCTCAGCGGCTGCGGCAGTATCATCAGTCGCACCATTCCAGGGCAAGGCCACGGAAATCAGTATTACCCGGGCGTGAAATGGGATCTTCGTGATTCCGCGTGGCGCTACCTGACCGTGCTCGATCTGCCGTTTTCGCTGATTTTCGACACGCTGTTGCTGCCGATCGATGCCAGCCACGGCCCTTACGAATAGCGTAAATTAACGCTCGTCCCACTCGTCGGCTGCGGTTTGACCTTCTTCCGTATCCAGCGGCGGCTCGAGCTGAAACTCACCCTCATCCCACTCGTGCAGGGTGTTCTCTTCCAGCCATTCCTGCCGAAGTTCGATTTCGTCATAGTCGCCATCAAAGACGGCCTGCGCACCTTCACCACTTAATATCGGCAAACATTCCCCTTCTTCACCTTCATCGGCAAAGAATTCGGCCTGCCACATAATATCCCCATCCTGCAGAACGTATTTTTGGATATTAAGCTGTTGCACGTCAGCATCTTCTTCTTCAACGCCGGGGTTGTCGGCGAGGAACTCTTCACGAGCGGCATCAATAGCTTCTTCCAGCGTGGCGTACATGGTCATTGGTGTCTCCCTGTTTTCCAGAAGGTTTCAGGGAAAGAATAGCTGAATATAAGATTCTGCAAGTATGAATGCGAAAATAAGCTGTCAGGCGTTCGTCTTAATCCGTCACGGGCCCCAGCGCCATGATAATGGCCATCCCCAGCGCCGAGCGTAGCAGCATGATTTTACGTCCCTTGCGGTCGGCAAGGCCGCCCCAGAAGGGCGAGGCCATCGCGGAAAAGAGAAACGTGATGCTGAATACCAGCCCAGACCACATATTGAGCGCGCTGTGGCCCGTCACGCGTAGAGCGGCAGGAAGGGCATGACCAGGCTAAAGGCCGCACCGGTAAGAAAACAGCCAGGCCACGCAACCGTGAGGTTACGCTTCCAGTTTATGGGGGCGTCTGAGGGTGACATAACTATCCGCATAATGAGGTGCAGAGCACCTGAAGCATAAAGTAATAAGCCTGCTAATTATGCGCCTGGGTTATGATTGCCGCAATGACGAGGAGCTTTTAAAGCTAAAACGGCATGCGGCCCTGAGGACCGCATGAGGATTAATAGCGTGACGGCGTGCCTTGTGGCCGCGTTTTAAAACGGCGGTGCAGCCACATATACTGCTCGGGCGCCAGCATGATGCACTTCTCCACAACGCTGTTCATCCAGCGCGCGGTGGTTTCCGCATCGTCAAGCGGTGGCGCAAGTTCCGGTTCCAGCATCATTAGCTCGTAGCCTGAACCATCCTGCTTACGGCGAGGGACGAAAGGCACGATGGCGGCTTTAGACATCCGCGCCAGCATCCAGGTACCGGTCGTTGTGGCGGCCTCTTCAACGGCGAAGAAGGGAACAAATACGCTGGCCTGTGGGCCATAGTCGTGGTCGGGGGCGTACCAGACCACTTCACCGGATTTCAGCGCGCGGATCATCCCCTTCAGATCCTTACGGTCGATCATGCTTTTGTTGGAACGCATGCGGCCGTTGGTCTGGATTAAATCAATGACCGGGTTATCGTTAGGACGATAAACGCCAATGCCCGGCGCCTGCATGCCGAACATGCGTGCCCCGATTTCCAGCGTCAGGAAATGGACGCCGATCAGCAAAACGCCCGTCTGGTTGGCCTGAAGCGTATGCACAGGCTCCATGCCGGTTCCCGTTACCTCGCTCCAGCGGGCCATGCGTTTGTCCGGCCAGAACCACGCCATGCCGGTCTCCATGAGCCCCATCCCGACGGATTCGAAATTCTTCGCGACCATATCGTGACGCTCTGACTCGCTCATCTGCGGAAAACACAGCTCAAGATTGCGGTACGCGATTCTGGCGCGACGCTTCATAAACAGCTGTGCGAAACGGCCCAGAAATTTACCCAACCGAAAAATAACAGGGTAGGGAAGCTGTACCAGAAGCCATAAAAAGCCGATGCCAAGCCAGGTCAACCAATAGCGGGGATGCAAAAGGGCGGCAGTAAATTTTGGTAACTGGGTCATGTCTTTCCTGTGTTCAAACGTCCTGTTTTGCTAGTGTCTCATTTTTTGAGACATAGCCAAAATATCTGCTTTCGAAGCGTACACGAATACAGCAATTGTTAAGCCTGATTAATCAGGGTGTGTGAAATGTAGCGTAAATTGTGGGGATGTAAATTGGTTTTGTTTGCTATATGATGCCGACCGATTTTTCATTCTCTCTAACGATCCCAGGACTGTACACCATGCCAGTGTTACACAACCGCGTGTCGAATGAGATGTTGAAAGCGCGTATGTTGGCTGAAACCGAACCGCGCACAACCATCTCTTTCTATAAATACTTCACGATCGAAGATCCGCAGGCGACCCGCGATGCGCTTTATCAGGCGTTCACGGGCCTGAACGTCTTCGGCCGCGTCTACCTTGCCCGTGAAGGCATCAACGCGCAAATTAGCGTACCGGAAAGTAAAGTCAGCGCTTTCCGTGACGTACTTTATCAATTTGACCCTGCCCTTAACGGCTTGCGCCTGAACATTGCCCTGGATGATGACGGGAAATCCTTCTGGGTGCTGCGCATGAAGGTGCGTGAACGCATCGTGGCGGACGGTATCGACGATCCCGAGTTTAACGCGGCGGATGTCGGTGAATATCTCAAGGCTGCGGAAGTGAATGCGATGCTGGACGATCCGGATGCCGTGTTCATTGATATGCGTAACCACTATGAATACGAAGTGGGGCATTTTGAGAACGCGATGGAAATCCCGGCCGATACCTTCCGCGAGCAGCTGCCCAAAGCGGTTGAGATGATGCAGGAACATAAAGATAAAAAGATCGTTATGTACTGCACCGGCGGTATCCGCTGTGAGAAAGCCAGCGCGTGGATGAAGCACAACGGCTTTAATAAGGTCTGGCATATTGAAGGCGGCATTATCGAGTACGCCCGTCGCGCCCGCGAGCAGGGTTTACCGGTACGCTTTATCGGAAAAAACTTTGTCTTTGACGAGCGGATGGGGGAGCGTATTTCGGACGACGTCATTGCCCAGTGCCACCAGTGCGGCGCACCGTGTGATACTCACACCAACTGCAAAAACGACGGGTGTCATCTGCTGTTCATTCAGTGCCCGGCCTGTGCCGAGAAGTTTAACGGCTGCTGTAGCGAACTGTGCAGCGAAGAGAGCATCCTGCCGGAAGAAGAGCAGCGTCGCCGTCGCGCAGGACGTGAAAACGGCAACAAGATTTTTAATAAATCACGCGGCCGTCTGAATACCAAACTGGGTATCCCTGACCCGGAATGATAATAACGCCCGGCACGGCGAAAGCCTGCCGGGCAAATCTATTATGATTTCTGCTGTACGCCTTCAACGGAAATAATCAGCTCAACGTCCTGAGACGCGGGGCCTAAATCCGTTGTGATATTAAAATCTTTCAGGTGAATTTTACCCGCCGCTTCAAAACCTGCGCGTTTACCGCCCCACGGATCGTCACCCTGACCCAGTAATTTAGCATCAAGCGTGACCGGTTTGGTTACGCCATTAAGCGTCAGGTTGCCGGTAATATTTAGCTTATCACCGTCTTTCTTCACCTCAGTTGAAGTGAAGGTCGCCTGCGGGAATTTCGCGACGTTGAGGAACTCCCCACTGCGCAGGTGTTTATCGCGCTCTGCGTGGTTCGTGTCGACGCTGTTCGTATTAATCGTCACATTGACTTTATCGGCCGCGGGATTTTTTTCGTCAAAGGTGAACGTGCCGTCAAAATCCTTAAAGGTGCCGTACAGCCAGCTATATCCCAGGTGCTGAATACGGAAATTGACGAAAGCGTGCTGGCCCTCTTTATCAATTTTATAATCCGCCGCCACGGCGGAACCGGCGGTGAATAACAGAGAACCCAGGGCGATACCCAGCAGGTGTTTTTTCATTTTATGCTCCAGAGTCAACTGACGAGCGGCCAAGCATGCGCTTTAGCGTATCGTCTTTATCAATAAAATGGTGTTTGAGGGCGGCAAGCCCGTGCAGCACGGACAGGATCACCACGCTCCAGGCAAGCCAGAGGTGAACGACCCCCGCCGTATCGGCCTGCGCCCCGGCATCGCTAATTGTTGCCGGAACCTCGAACAGGCCAAAGACGTTAATCGGCTTACCGTCAGCCGTCGAAATGAGATAGCCACTAATCAGGATGCCAAACAGCAGTGCATAGAGGGCAATATGCGCGGCGACTGCACTGACGCGGGTAAATTTGCTGTGGGTCTTTGGCGCGGCGGGCGGCGGGGAAATATGTCGCCAGATCACACGGAAGACCAGCCCCAACATCAGGAGAACGCCAATGCTTTTATGTAACTCCGGTGCCTGGTGATACCAGCCGTCATAATAGCTGAGCGTGACCATCCAGAGGCCAAGGCCAAACATACCGTAGACGGCAAGAGCAAATATCCAGTGCAAACCTATGGATATTATTCCGTAGCGCCGGGAGGAGTTACGCAGTTGCATCAGAATGTCCATTTTCAAATTAACCGAAGGGTAAAAATGAACGGGAAGATGTGATATTGCAACTGAAATAATTGTCTATTGATTTTTATTTTATTTATTTCAGCGCTTTTGAACAGGATTGATAAAGGTAATTCAATGTCTTCGTGCAAGATGGAATTGAGAGTTTCAGTAAAGCTAAATAAATGTCAATTATTGTCAATCGGGGCTTTCAATAAAATACAATGTAAATAAAATCAATAATGGCCAGCAGCGCCCACAGTAAGATGTAGAGCATGAAATGCTCGCGAATATTATTCACCAGAAAGTTAACGATCCTGCGCATAACGCCCCGTAATGCAGTGTGAATGAAACGAGCCCCGAAACCTCCGGAGCCCGTGGGGGATTATCCGTTAAAACGCGAGAGTGAGAAGGGCCTCAGATCAAACTGCGGCGCGATGCCCTGGGCAAACTGCGCGGCGATCTCGCCCAGCACGGACGCGAACTTAAAGCCATGGCCGCTCAGCCCGGTAATCAGCAGAACGTTGTCATGCCCCGGCAGCGTATCAATGATAAAGTCTTCATCCGGCGTGTTGTCGTAGGTACAGGCCGCGCCATACAGCAAGCCACCGACGCCCGGAAGAATAGTACGCAGGAACGAGAAGGCTTCCGAACCATCCTGTGGGAAGGCGCCGAAGGGCTTACGCTCGTCAGGAGAGGCGATAGCCTGGCCACCGTTGTGTTTACCGATTTTCAGCGCGTCTTTCTCGGAAGGGAAACCGTAGAACTGATCGCCATTCGGCAATTCGCCGGTGAAGGCCGGGAATTTATTCTGCGCGCTGTAGCGGCCATCCGACTGGAACCAGGAGAAGACCTTGCGCACCGGCTGGATTGGCAGTTCCGGCAGCAGGCGCGTGACCCAGGTTCCTGCGCTGACGAGCAGGCGGGACGCTGAATAGTCGCCGTCAAGAGTCGTTACCGTGACGCCATTCATGTCATGGGTGATAGCCTCAACCGGACAGTTAAACAGCTGCGCACAGCCAGCTTTCGCGGCAAGGTCGATCCAGGTTTTGATCGCCGTTTCACAATGCAGCACGCCAGAGTGGGCTTCAAAGAGGCCGATGTAATCATCCGGGACGGTAATTTCAGGCCAGCGCGCGGTAATGCCCGTCGCGTCCAGCTTCTCGACATCCAGATTAAAGGCTTTTGCGCTGCGCTCGACGCCGGCGAGAAAATCAGAATGAGCAGGGCCAAGGTTGATGACGCCGGTACGCTCGAAAATACGCTCTTCGGTCTGCTTCGCCAGCTCGTCCCACAGCGTCTGGGCGCGAAGCACCAGCGGAACATAGCGCTCGCCTTCTCCATACGCATGACGCATGAGGCGGGTATCGCCATGATGGCTACCCTCCGAATGAGGAGGGAGATGGGCATCGATCATCAGGACCTTCAGACCTGCCTGCGTTGCGTAATAACCGGCAGCGGAACCCACGGAGCCGCTACCAATAATGATTAAGTCGTATCTCATATGCATCTCGTAAACTGATGTTTTGTTAGCAGAGTAATTAACAACGCGAGGTTAGACAAGGGAGAAATAAATAAGGCACCGCGAGGGTGCCTGTAGAGAGAAAAGTGGGCATAAGCTTAGTGCCGTTTATACTCATTTTCCTGATAGTCGCCAGATTCTATTTTTGCAATACCTGCCTCTAAAATAGAAATAAACTGACGGGCGACGTCTGTTGTTAGCCACAGCGTCTGTCCAACTTCCGCTTCTTCACGGTTGAGTTGATTCGGGGTCTGGTAGTGCAAACGCAGCATCAGCGCATCGTAGCTATCTACGGTACTGATATCCCAGCCAACCAGTGGATGGGTCTGGATCACTTCACTATTCTTTTCCATTATAACCCCCTTAATGCGTGTTAGAAGACAACGGCTCTGAGGTTCAATGCATGTTTTTCTGAAAGCATCTTCAGTATACCAAGTAATAAGGGTTCCAACGGGAAAAATAAACAGGTGGCAACACATTTTTCTGCTTTTTAGGATTGTTCGAACAATAAAACACCATCTCGTTCACGATTTTTAAAGAAGATGCCGAATTAATTTGAACTTGCAGGATTTTTAGACAAAAAAAAGCCGGGGCGACCCGGCAAAAAAACACAATGAGGGAGCAGTGTTAATCTGTGATAAACCAGTCGTCTGCGCTTTCCCACGTTTCCTGCAGGATTTCGCTGATGCGATCTTTATCTTCTTTCGCAGCACCAATGACGGAGAGGTTGTTCGCCGCGGCGTAACGCACCGTTACGGCACCCGCGTTGTCGGGAAAGGTGTTGTTAATACGGCGGGATAATTCGCCTGCCAGTGCATCAAGCGCGCCGGCAGGCAGAACGGTTGTTTTGGCTATGGTGACTTCAATACGCATAAATGCCCCCTGTGTAATATACTGTTTATTTATACAGGTATATTATCGGTTTGACAACAAGGGGCATTGATTTTTTAACGTTTTACCGTCCAGTTAACGGTTTCGCCCGCCAGGAATGGGATCAGCGTGTCATCCGTCAGCGCAATGGACTCCTCAACGTGGCTCGCTTTACGCTCCAGTTCGATAAAGGTGTCGTTGACCGGCAGGCCGTAGAAGCGCGGGCCGTTAAGGGAGCAGAACGCTTCAAAATGTTCGAGCGCGTTCATCTCTTCAAAGACGGTCGCGTAGCTGGCCAGTGCCGTTGGAGCGTTGAAGCAGCCTGCGCATCCGCAGCTCGCCTCTTTACGATGGCGGGCGTGAGGTGCGGAATCGGTGCCGAGGAAGGCGCGGGAGAACCCGCTGGCGACCAGCTCGCGCAGCGCCTGCTGGTGGATGTTGCGCTTAAGAATCGGCAGACAGTACAGGTGAGGGCGCATCCCGCCAACCAGCATGTGGTTACGGTTAAACATCAGGTGCTGTGGCGTAATGGTGGCGGCGATAAGGTCGTTGCCGTCACGCACGTACTCTGCCGCGTCTTTGGTGGTGATATGCTCAAAGACCACTTTCAGCGCGGGCAGGCGCTGGCGCAGAGGCTCCATCACGGTCTCGATAAAGCGGGCTTCACGGTCAAAGATGTCAATCTCGGCATGCGTGACTTCACCATGGACCAGCAGCGGCATGCCCAGTTTCTGCATGCGTTCCAGAACCGGCATGATGGCATCAATGCTGGTGACGCCGTGGCTGGAGTTGGTGGTGGCATTCGCCGGGTAGAGTTTCGCCGCCGTAAATACGCCTTCGTTAAACCCGCGCTCCACTTCGTTCGGATCCAGCGAGTCGGTAAGATAGCAGGTCATCAGCGGGGTAAAATCGTGTCCCGCAGGAACGGCATCCAGGATGCGCTGGCGATAGGCTATCGCGGCATCGACGGTGGTGACTGGTGGAACCAGGTTAGGCATGACAATCGCGCGGCCATAAATTTCGCTGGTATAAGGCACGACGGTTTTCAGCATATCGCCATCGCGCAGATGGATATGCCAGTCGTCAGGGCGGCGGATTTTAAGAACCTGGGGTTGTGCAGTCATGGAAGCTCCGGCTTGTCAGGAATCAGTCATAAGGATGGCTGTTTTTGCCGGACACAAATCATAAGCGGAAACGTTTTCGTTTGCACACTTTTCCGTAAAAAAAAGGGCGCCGCAGCGCCCTTCAGGTTAATCGGTGAAAGGAATGATAATTTCTCCCGGTTTCACCTCTATGCCTTTTGCGTATTTTTTCGCCAGAGCTTCACCCTTGCTTTTGTCTTCGCTTAAGACGTACGCGGGCTGCTGGTTAAAGTAATTTCGCAGCGACTGATTCAGATAGGGCATCAGGGTTTGCAGAACCGGCGCCATTTTGTCCGGCGACACCTTCGCATCGACCACTTCCATCTCCTGCAGGAAAATCGCCCCTTTCTCTTTGTTGAAAACAGGGAGCGCCTTCAGCTTGAGCTTGATGTTGGCTTTCTGATTGCCAAAGAGGGAGGACATATCGAGGTCCGCATCACCGGCCAGGGTGACTTTGTTTGGCTCTTCACGTCCAATCTGGCTGGTCAGGTTTGTGAGCACGATATGGGCGTCCGCCAGCCCCGGTACGCCAATGTCTTTCGAGAAATTGTTATGTTTTTCCAGCGCCTGATTAATTTCCTGTTCACTGACGGTATATTGCGTGAGCTGGTTACAGCCAACCAGCAGACCGCTGACAACTAATGCCGCGGCTAAGACAATTTTCTTCATAGTGTTCCTCAACGAAAAATCGGCGCTTCTGTCCTGTTGCGCCAGTATGTCAGCGTGAATGGGCAGAAACCAGCAGAAAAAACTGAGAAGTGGGGCGGGAGGGGCTCCCGCCCGAGGGAAAGGCTACGCGCCAGGCTCTAGCATGCCGCTCGCGCTGCGTTTTTGGCTGAACTGCCACCACAGGGCAAGGAGCGTCATAAAGCCCACCGCGCCGAGCATCATCCACGGGAGTTCGGGCTGGTTAAACGCTTTGCCGGCATCAAACAACCAGCCGCCACCGGCGTAACCTAATGCACCGCCAAGCGCCAGCCCCAGCCGGCTGAAACCCATATAGCTGCCGCGCGCACGCGCATCCGCAAGCGAGGCGCTCAGCGTTTCACGGGCAGGCTCGGCGATGATCGACCCTATATAGAACGTGCAAATCAGCGTAAACAGCTGCTGGAGAGAATTCACCAGGCCGATCGGCATCATGCTCAGCGTCATCAGGAACAGCCCGGCCATCAGGCGATGCTCCAGACGAAAATGCCGCTCGCTCCAGCGGGCAATCGGATAGAGCAGCGTTAACGACAGGCAGGCTTCGATGGCGTACATCCATTTAACGGCTGCAGGGGTGCCTGCAATGTCGTTAACCATGATCGGCAGCATCAGCATGACCTGCACGGCCAGCATGTAATAGCCCGTCAGGGTCAACACATAGGTGACAAAACGTTTGTCGCGCAGGACGCGGCCAAGCCCTTCCCGGACCGGCGCTTTGACCGTCGACAGTTTCCAGGCGGGCAGGAACAGGCCATTAAACAGCGCGCACAGAATAAAGAGCACCGCACCGGCGGCGCAGACCAGACGGAAGTCATACTGCAGCAGCCAGCTTCCCAGCAGGGCGCCGACAACCGCCCCGGCACTGTCCTGCATCATCAGAATTGAGAAGAAACGGCCGCGGTGCTGGGGGCGAATCAGCTTCACCACCAGCGCGGTACGTGGAGGATCGAACAGCGTGCCCCCGATACCGGAGAGGAAACAGGAGAACCAGAGCAGCCAGGGCTCTTGGGCGACCGCCATCGTGGCAAAGCCTGCCGCGCGCAGCAGCATGCCGGTAACGATCATCGGTTTAGCACCAAAACGGTCGGCAATGGCCCCGCCAAAGACGCCCAGCCCCTGCTGGACAAACTGGCGTAACCCCAGCGCAATACCGACCACTAATGCCGCCCAGCCCATTTGATCGACGAAGCGAATCGAGATGAGAGGGAACACGACAAAAAAGCCCAGCACGACCAGCATGTTATCGACGAGCAGGAAATATTTACCCAGGCTCCTGGCCTGTGATACGCGGGACATTTTCCCTCCAGGGAAAATAAGAAGGTGAGCACGCTAATATTCTGCGGTGTCGCCGCGTTTTTTCCCACCCCCGGAGGTGACAATATTTTTTTATCAAAAGGGTGCTTTGATAGAGAGTTCTTATCGAAAAATGTGAAAAGAGGGCAAAATGGTATGTCACTGTTTTCACAGACGGCAAAGGCGCAGGTATAGTAAAGCTAATGGGTAAGCAGAAGTGACGGGAAGGAGTGGTATCGATGTTTGGCTATCGCAGTAATGTGCCAAAAGTGCGTCTGACAACGGACCGGCTGGTCGTTCGTCTGGTGCATGAGCGTGATGCCTGGCGTCTGGCGGATTATTACGCCGAGAATCGCCAGTTTTTAAAACCCTGGGAACCCGTTCGGGATGAGAGCCATTGTTACCCTTCCGGCTGGCAGGCGCGCCTCAGCATGATTACGGAATTTCACAAGCAGGGCAGCGCGTTTTATTTCGCGCTGCTGGATCCTGAAGAGAAAGAGATTATCGGGATCGCCAATTTTTCAAACGTGGTGCGCGGGTCGTTTCACGCCTGCTACCTTGGCTACTCCATCGGCCAGAAATGGCAGGGGCAGGGGCTGATGTACGAGGCGTTAACGGTGGCGATCCGCTATATGCAACGCACGCAGCATATCCATCGCATCATGGCGAACTATATGCCGCACAATCAGCGCAGCGGCAATTTGCTGGCGCGCTTAGGGTTCGAGAAAGAGGGTTACGCCAAAGACTATCTGCTGATAGACGGAGAGTGGCGTGACCACGTTCTGACGGCGTTAACCACCCGGGACTGGACCGCAGGTCGTTAAGGAGAAAAGATGAAGTATCAGCTAAACGGTACCGAAGCGCGCGTAATTGGGTGCTTACTCGAAAAACAGGTCACCACGCCGGAGCAGTATCCGCTCTCCGTTAACGCCGTGACCATGGCCTGCAACCAGAAGACCAACCGCGAGCCGGTGATGAACCTCAGCGAGCATGAGGTTCAGGACGTGCTGGATGCGCTGGTAAAACGCCACTATCTGCGCACCGTAAGCGGCTTCGGCAACCGCGTGACCAAATACGAACAGCGCTTCTGTAACTCCGAGTTCGGTGACCTGAAGCTGAGCAGTGCGGAAGTGGCGGTCATCACCACGCTGTTGCTGCGCGGAGCGCAGACGCCGGGAGAGCTGCGCACGCGCGCTTCCCGCATGCATGAGTTCAGCGATATGCAGGAAGTCGAGCAGACCCTGGAAGGGCTGGCCTCACGTGAAGACGGCCCATACGTGGTGCGTCTGGCGCGCGAGCCGGGCAAACGTGAAAGCCGCTATATGCACCTGTTCAGCGGCGACGTCGATGTCGCTACCGCTACCGCGGAGAGCGACGCGGGATCCTCAGCAAGCAATGACACTCTTGCCGCGCGCGTAGAGGCGCTGGAAGACGAGGTCGCCGGGCTGAAACAGCGTCTGGACGCATTGCTGGCACATCTGGGAGACTGACGGTGAAAAAATTACGCGTAGGCGTGGTGGGGCTCGGCGGCATCGCGCAAAAAGCCTGGCTGCCTGTGTTAGGTGCGGCGACGGACTGGACCCTGCAAGGGGCATGGTCACCCACCCGAGAAAAGGCAGAACGTATCTGCGAAACCTGGCGCATTCCGTATGCCGCCTCCCTGCAGGATCTGGCCCGCGAGTGTGATGCGGTTTTTGTGCATACCTCAACGGCAACCCACTATCAGGTTGTGAGCGAACTGCTCAATGCGGGAGTTCACGTCTGCGTGGATAAACCGCTGGCGGAAAATGTTCAGGATGCCGAACGGCTGATTGAGCTGGCCGCGCGCAAAAAACTGACGCTGATGGTGGGCTTCAACCGCCGCTTCGCGCCGCTTTACCAGCAGCTGAAGGCGCAGTCGGGGACGCTCGCCTCGCTGCGGATGGATAAGCACCGCACCGACAGCATTGGGCCAAACGATCTACGCTTCACCCTTCTGGATGATTATCTGCACGTTGTGGATACGGCGCTGTGGCTGAGCAACGGCGAAGCGCTGCTGAAAAGCGGTACCCTGTTAACGAATGACCAGGGGCAGATGGTCTACGCGGAGCACCACTTCGCCGTTGAGCATCTTCAGATTACCACCAGCATGCACCGTCGTGCGGGAAGTCAGCGTGAATCCGTGCAGGCGGTGACCGAGGGCGCGCTGTACGACATTACGGACATGCGCGAGTGGCGGGAAGAGAAGGGCAACGGCGTGGTGACGCTTCCGGCACCGGGATGGCAGAGCACACTCGAGCAGCGCGGTTTCGCAGGATGCGCCCGTCACTTTATCACCTGCGTGCAAAATCAGACGGTTCCTGAAACGTCCGGCGAGCAGGCCATTATGGCGCAGCGCATTGTGGAAAGGCTCTGGCGCGAGGCCATGAGCGAATAACTCGCTGTAACATCTGCGGATAGTAATTCGTTGAAATCCGGGTAGACTAAGCGCCGCTTGTAGGCTTTGCCGGGTGGCGCTTACGCTTGCCCGTCCTGGAAATCCGTATGGTTCTGGAAATTCACGTTAATGAACTTATTAAAATCGCTGGCGGCCGTCAGCTCGATGACCATGTTTTCCCGCGTGCTGGGTTTTGCGCGCGACGCCATTGTGGCAAGGGTATTTGGTGCAGGGATGGCCACGGACGCCTTTTTCGTCGCGTTCAAATTGCCAAACCTGCTGCGTCGTATTTTTGCTGAAGGAGCGTTTTCCCAGGCATTCGTGCCTATTCTGGCGGAATATAAAAGCAAGCAAGGCGAAGACGCGACGCGCGTCTTTGTCTCTTATGTCTCCGGGCTGCTGACGCTGGCTTTGGCGGTGGTGACCGTCTTCGGTATGCTTGCCGCGCCCTGGGTGATTATGGTGACCGCGCCCGGTTTTGCCGATACGGCTGACAAATTTGCGCTGACCTCGCAGCTGCTGCGCATTACTTTCCCCTATATTCTGCTCATCTCGCTGGCCTCGCTGGTGGGGGCGATCCTGAACACCTGGAACCGCTTCTCTGTTCCGGCGTTTGCGCCAACGTTTCTCAACGTCAGCATGATCGGTTTTGCCCTGTTCGCCGCGCCGCACTTCAACCCGCCGGTGTTGGCGCTGGCCTGGGCGGTTACCGTCGGCGGCGTGCTGCAGCTGGCGTACCAGCTGCCGCATCTGAAAAAAATCGGCATGCTGGTGCTGCCGCGCATCAATCTCAAAGATGCTGGGGCGATGCGCGTGATCAAGCAGATGGGGCCCGCTATTCTCGGCGTCTCCGTCAGCCAGATCTCGCTTATCATTAACACCATCTTTGCCTCTTTCCTCGTGTCCGGCTCGGTTTCCTGGATGTACTACGCCGACCGTCTGATGGAATTCCCGTCCGGGGTGCTGGGCGTGGCGCTGGGGACCATCCTGCTGCCGTCGCTGTCGAAAAGCTTTGCCAGCGGCAATCATGATGAATATTGCCGCCTGATGGACTGGGGTTTACGTCTCTGCTTCCTGCTGGCCCTGCCAAGCGCGGTGGCGCTGGGCATTCTGGCCAAACCGCTGACGGTGTCGCTCTTCCAGTACGGGAAATTCACCGCCTTTGATGCCGCCATGACCCAGCGCGCGCTGATTGCCTACTCGGTCGGCTTGATGGGGCTGATCGTCGTCAAGGTGCTGGCGCCCGGGTTCTACTCGCGTCAGGACATCAAAACGCCGGTGAAAATTGCCATCGTGACGCTGATTATGACCCAGCTGATGAACCTGGCATTTATTGGTCCGCTGAAGCATGCTGGCCTGTCGCTGTCTATTGGTCTGGCGGCCTGTCTGAATGCCGGGCTGCTGTACTGGCAGCTGCGCAAGCAGGATATCTTTACGCCGCAGCCGGGGTGGGGAAGTTTCCTGGTACGTCTGATCGTTGCGGTACTGGTGATGTCGGCGGCGCTTCTCGGCATGATGTACGTGATGCCGGAGTGGTCCCTCGGCACTATGCCTTATCGTCTGATGCGGCTGATGGCCGTGGTAGGCGTCGGGGTCGTGGCTTACTTTGCCACGCTCGCGGTGCTGGGGTTCAAAGTGAAAGAGTTTGCCCGCCGTACGGCATAAACGCCAAAAGGGGAGTTCACCTTATGGTGCTCCCCGCCGCATGATTTGTCGCCCAGGCGTCAAATCGAAATCTTTTTAACTCCCGCAATACGCGCAGTCGCTGTTTGACCATCCGCACCGTACAGTCCGGTTTCTTTATGCGGTTTTAATACCTCAAGCGCCTGCTGATTACGCTCAATCTGACCTTCCAGTAGCCAGCCGTTGTGCTGGTTAAGGTCGCGCAGGTGCTGGGTTTTTTCGGTAATGGTTTGCCAGCGCTCAATAATATCGTCATTGGCGCTACGCTTAGGATCCTGCTCAGCGCGGCGCTGCTGCTCCAGATAATCCAGCGTCGCCAGTAGCGAACTCTTATCTTCAGTAATACGCTGCAGCGCGCTGCCGTTGATGTGACCGGAAGAGAGATGCTGCTGTTCAGCGTCCATTACCGTTTTCAGGTCGTTAAGAACAACCGTCATTTGATCCAGTATTTCTGACAGTCGACTCATACGGTTAGTTACTCTGTAAGAAACTCTGTGCTTCCTGAATCAGGGCATCAGCAATCTTGCTGGTGTCCATTTTCAGCTCACCGTTACGAATAGCCGTTTTCAGCGCTTCAACACGTTCCATATTGATATCATTGCTGCCTGGCTGCATCAGTTTTGCCTGCGCGTCGCTCAGGGTAACGCTGGTGCTGTTGGACGTTGACGGTTTTTCCAGACGCGTTTTCTGCGCAGGAGCGTCATTCGTTTCGCGAGGTTGTACAGCGCTTACCGGCTTCAGGGCTGATGTACGATCAATGCTCATAGTGTTGTCCTCATCGAGGGTTCGCGGCGTTTGCGCCTGACATCATCATTAGTGGAATATTTATCGGCACGCGCCGCGAAATCTTTAAAAAGATTATAGGTTAATCAGAATATTCCCATCAGAATCGACGGTTCCGCTCACCACCTGGCCTGAGGACATTCTGACGCGGGCGTTTTGCGCCACCGCGGCATTGTTCAACGCTTTCCCTTCACTGTTGATGCTAAAGCCATCTCCGTTGGCCACCACCATCACCTGTTGGCCCGCTTTGACCCGCCACGACTGACGCAGCATGGAGAGCTGTATCGGCTGGCCGGGGGCGACATCGCGAAGACTGACGGCGTCCTGAGCCTGGTTCATATCCAGCATGGTGCGTGGAGGCAGCTGATCCAGACGGCCGCGTTTTAACGTCACGCTGTTCGTCTGCAGCACGCTGCCGCGCGCAATCGGCACGGCGGCGACAACATAATTGCCCGTCGCCTGAACTGCAACCTGTAAATAGCGTTTTTCGTTCGCGCAGCGTGCCAGCACGTTCACGTTCCCCCACAGCCGGGTGGTTCCCGTCACGCTGAATGACGGTTGGTCACAGGTCGGGTACAGATTCGGTGGGGTGCGCACGGTAACGTTAACCTCATCGCTAAAGCCCGCCAGCTTTTCAGCAAAAAAAGCCGTCAGCCGATCCTGTAAGCCTTCAGCCTGCACCAGAGGGCTAAAGAGCAAGAAAGTTGCCACCAGGCCACGTTTTAACGTTTGCATCGCAAGTTCCACCGTTTCCAGAGTTGAATGAATTCTACCTGCAGTGGTTTTGCATCAACGCAATAAATAGCGACGCATTTTGCGCTTATTCCGTCGATAGGGGAGACCGGGTGAGATTTAAGCTGTGAACTGAAATTTTGCCATCAGCGGAGGAGACATGCTCGATAAACTCGACGCCGCGTTACGTTTTCAGCAGGAAGCGCTCAATTTACGCGCCCAGCGGCAGGAGATTTTAGCCGCCAACATCGCTAACGCCGATACCCCAGGGTTTCAGGCGCGCGATATTGATTTTTCCAGTGAGCTCAAAAAGGTGATGGAGCGTGGACGTGCCGAAGGAACGGGTGTTGCACTTGCCATGACATCCTCTCGCCATATTCCTGCTCAGGCGATGACCGCGCCAGCGACCGATTTACTTTATCGCATTCCCGATCAGCCCTCACTCGACGGTAACACCGTGGATATGGACCGGGAGCGTACCCAGTTTGCCGATAACAGCCTGAAATACCAGACGGGCCTGACCCTTCTCGGCGGACAAATCAAAGGCATGATGAACGTCCTGCAGGGGGGGAACTGATAGATGGCCTTGTTGAATATTTTTGATATTGCCGGTTCGGCGTTAACCGCGCAGTCCAAACGCCTGAACGTGGCTGCCAGTAACCTGGCGAATGCCGACAGCGTAACCGGACCAGACGGCCAGCCTTATCGTGCCAAACAGGTTGTCTTTCAGGTCGATGCTGCGCCGGGCGCGGCGACGGGCGGCGTGAAGGTGTCTGATGTGGTAGAGAGCCAGGCGCCGGACAGGCTGGTGTATGAGCCGGGTAACCCGCTCGCGGATGCCAGCGGATACGTGAAAATGCCAAACGTGGATGTGGTGGGTGAGATGGTGAACTCCATGTCGGCTTCCCGTAGCTACCAGGCCAACGTTGAAGTGCTGAATACCGTGAAGAGCATGATGCTCAAAACGCTCACTCTCGGCCAGTAAAGGAGACAAGCATGTCCATCGCCGTAAATGTGAACGATCCTACGAACTCGGGTGTTAATAACACGAAGAGTACGACGGGTTCTAACTCCCTGACCGGGAGCAATGCCGCCGATCTTCAGGGCAGCTTTCTGACGCTGCTGGTGGCGCAGCTTAAGAACCAGGATCCCACCAACCCAATGCAGAACAACGAACTGACCACGCAGCTTGCGCAGATCAGCACCGTGAGCGGCATTGAGAAACTGAACACCACCCTCGGCTCCGTCTCCGGGCAGATTAACAGCGCCCAGTCTCTGCAGGCGGCAAGCCTGATTGGCCACGGGGTGATGATCCCGGGAACCACGATTCTGGCGGGGACCAGCACCACCGAAGGCAACACCACAACGACCACCACGCCGTTTGGCGTAGAGCTCCAGCAGGCAGCGGAAAAAGTAACTGCCACGATCACGGATTCCACCGGCGCGGTAGTTCGCACCATTGATATCGGCGAGCTGAAGGCGGGCGTTCACACCTTTACGTGGGATGGCAGCCTGACCGACGGCACGAAAGCACCAAACGGTTCCTACAAAGTGGCGATCAGCGCCAGCAACGGGACAACCCAGCTGGTGGCGCAGCCGCTGCAGTTCGCGCTGGTCCAGGGCGTGATTAAAGGAAGCGACGGCAACAAACTGGATTTGGGAACCTCTGGTTCCACCACACTCGACGAAGTTCGGCAGATTATCTAAGCCTTAACACTTATCAGGAGTAAGTCATGGCCTTTTCTCAAGCGGTCAGCGGCCTGAATGCTGCGGCCACCAACCTGGACGTCATTGGCAACAACATCGCCAACTCCGCGACCTATGGTTTTAAATCCGGTTCTGCTTCCTTTGCAGACATGTTTGCCGGTTCCAAAGTCGGCCTGGGCGTGAAAGTTGCCGGCATTACTCAGGACTTTAGCGACGGCACCACCACCAACACCGGTCGTGGTCTGGACGTTGCTATTAGCCAGAACGGTTTCTTCCGTATGGTCGATTCTAACGGTTCAGTGTTCTACAGCCGTAACGGTCAGTTCAAACTGGATGAAAACCGTACGCTGGTTAACATGCAGGGCATGCAGCTGACGGGCTACCCGGCAGCAGGAACGCCTCCAACCGTTCAGACCGGTGCGAACCCTCAGGCGATTACTATTCCGAATACCCTGATGGCGGCAAAATCAACCACCACCGCGACGCAGCAGATCAACCTGAACTCAACCGATCCTGTTCAAACTGCCCCGTTCGATGCAACCAACCCGGATACCTATAACAAAAAAGGGACCGTGACCGTATTCGACAGCCAGGGGAACGCCCATAACATGTACGTCTACTACGTGAAGACGGCCAACAATAAATGGGATCTTTACACTCAGGACGGCAGCGCTGCGGGTTCTGTCGCTACGAAAGCGGCGCAGATGAACTTTGATGCGAACGGTAACCTGGCGGGTGTTTATAACTACGACGCTGCGGGTGTACTGAGCGGAACGGCAAACCCTACGCCGGCCATTAACATCACCACGGGGTCTGTCAGCGGTGCGACGGCGGCGACCTTCTCCCTGAGCTTCCTGAACTCCATGCAGCAGAACACAGGCGCGAACAGCGTTGTGGCAACCACTCAGAACGGCTACAAGCCTGGCGATCTGGTGAGTTACCAGATCAACGACGACGGCACCGTAGTGGGAAGCTACTCGAACGAACAGTCTCAGGTTCTGGGCCAGATCGTGCTGGCAAACTTCGCGAACAACGAAGGTCTGAAATCGGAAGGCGACAACGTCTGGTCTGCCACCCAGTCCTCCGGCGTGGCGCTGCTGGGTACCGCAGGCACCGGTAACTTCGGCAAGCTGACCAACGGCGCGCTGGAAGCCTCCAACGTGGATATGAGTAAAGAACTGGTGAACATGATCGTCGCGCAGCGTAACTATCAGTCGAACGCGCAGACCATCAAAACCCAGGACCAGATCCTCAACACGCTGGTTAACCTGCGTTAAGCGGCTAACAGGAAAGCGCAATGGATCACGCAATATATACCGCGATGGGCGCGGCAAGTCAGACGCTCAATCAGCAGGCCGTTACCGCCAGCAACCTGGCAAACGCCTCTACGCCGGGCTTTCGCGCTCAGCTTAATGCGCTGCGCGCGGTACCGGTAGAAGGGCTTTCCCTGCCGACCCGTACGCTGGTGACGGCATCAACCCCTGGCGCCGATATGACGCCAGGGCAGATGGACTACACCTCACGCCCGCTGGACGTTGCCCTGCAGCAGGACGGCTGGCTGGCGGTGCAAACTGCCGACGGCAGCGAAGGCTATACCCGTAACGGCAATATCCAGGTGAGCGCGACGGGCCAGCTGACGATTCAGGGTCATCCGGTGATGGGGGAAGCGGGTCCGCTGACCGTGCCGGAAGGCTCTGAGCTGACTATCGCTGCGGACGGCACCATTTCGGCACTGAATCCGGGCGACCCGGCCAACACCGTTGCGCCCGTCGGACGTCTGAAGCTGGTGAAAGCGGAAGCCAAAGACGTGCAGCGCGGCGACGACGGCATGTTCCGTCTGACCCAGGCGGCGCAGGCGACGCGTGGCGCCACGTTACAGGCCGATCCGACCATCCGCGTGATGTCCGGCGTTCTGGAAGGCAGTAACGTCAAGCCGGTCGAAGCCATGACCGACATGATCGCCAGCGCCCGTCGTTTTGAAATGCAGATGAAGATCATCAGCAGCGTCGATGAAAACGCGGGAAAGGCTAACCAACTTCTGGCTATGAGTTAACAGGACTCCTTATGATCAGTTCTTTATGGATTGCGAAAACTGGCCTGGACGCCCAGCAAACCAATATGGACGTGATTGCCAACAACCTGGCAAACGTGAGCACCAATGGTTTCAAGCGTCAGCGTGCCGTTTTCGAAGATTTGCTTTATCAAACCATCCGCCAGCCGGGCGCGCAGTCTTCTGAACAGACAACGCTGCCGTCGGGCCTGCAGATCGGTACCGGCGTTCGTCCGGTGGCCACCGAACGTCTGCACAGCCAGGGCAACCTGTCTCAGACCAACAACAGCAAAGACGTCGCAATCAAAGGCCAGGGCTTCTTCCAGGTGCAGCTGCCTGACGGGACCTCGGCCTATACCCGCGACGGTTCGTTCCAGGTCGATCAGAACGGCCAGCTGGTGACGGCAGGCGGTTTCCAGGTTCAGCCTGCGATTACTATCCCGGCGAATGCCCTGAGCATCACCATCGGACGTGACGGTGTGGTCAGCGTGACCCAGCAGGGACAGGCCGCGCCGGTTCAGGTCGGGCAGCTCAACCTGACCACCTTCATGAACGATACCGGTCTGGAAAGCATTGGTGAGAACCTCTACACCGAAACGCAATCCTCCGGTACGCCGAATGAGAGCACCCCGGGCCTGAACGGTGCGGGTCTGCTGTACCAGGGCTATGTTGAAACGTCCAACGTGAACGTGGCGGAAGAGCTGGTGAATATGATCCAGGTCCAGCGCGCGTATGAAATTAACAGTAAAGCAGTGTCGACGACCGACCAGATGCTGCAGAAGCTGACGCAACTCTAAGGTGTAGCCCGGTGCGGTAAACGCCGCGCCGGCTCCCTGTTTTCGAAGATGAAGGCAATGCAAAAAAACGCGGCGTTTCGTTATCCGATACTGACTGTTCTGGCTGTCACCCTCAGCGGGTGTGCTTTGATCCCGTCTAAACCATTGGTCCAGGGTGCGACGACTGCCCAACCCGTTCCTGGCCCCGCGCCAGTGGTGAACGGCTCCATTTTCCAGACCGCGCAGCCGATTAATTACGGCTATCAGCCGCTGTTTGAAGATCGCCGTCCGCGTAACGTCGGCGATACATTGACCATTGTGCTGCAGGAAAACGTCAGCGCGAGCAAGAGCTCGTCGGCGAACGCCAGCCGCGATGGCAAAACCAATTTTGGCTTCGATACCGTTCCGCGCTACCTGCAGGGACTGTTCGGCAATGCTCGTGCGGATGTTGAGGCGTCCGGCGGCAATACCTTTAACGGTAAAGGCGGCGCGAACGCCAGCAACACCTTCAGCGGTACGCTGACGGTCACGGTTGACCAGGTACTGGTTAACGGCAACTTGCACGTTGTGGGTGAAAAACAGATCGCCATCAACCAGGGCACTGAATTCATTCGCTTCTCGGGCGTGGTTAACCCTCGCACCATCAGCGGCACCAACACCGTTCCGTCCACCCAGGTGGCGGATGCGCGCATTGAGTACGTCGGGAACGGCTATATCAATGAAGCGCAAAATATGGGTTGGCTGCAGCGCTTCTTCCTTAATTTATCGCCAATGTAAGCGAGGTGACCCATGTTTAAATCGATCTTCGCCGTGGCGCTCGCGCTGGTGGCAACGTTTGCCCAGGCTGACCGTATTCGCGACCTCACCAGCGTTCAGGGCGTCCGTGAAAACTCCCTGATTGGCTACGGCCTGGTGGTGGGGCTGGATGGTACCGGTGACCAGACGACCCAGACGCCGTTCACCACCCAAAGCCTGAACAACATGCTTTCCCAGCTCGGCATTACCGTGCCGGCGGGAACCAACATGCAGCTGAAAAACGTGGCCGCGGTAATGGTCACCGCGTCCTACCCGGCGTTTGCGCGTCAGGGGCAGACCATTGATGTGGTGGTCTCCTCAATGGGTAACGCCAAAAGCCTGCGCGGCGGTACGCTGCTGATGACCCCGCTGAAAGGCGTTGACAGCCAGGTCTATGCGCTGGCGCAGGGGAACATTCTGGTCGGCGGTGCGGGCGCATCCGCAGGCGGAAGCAGCGTGCAGGTGAACCAGCTTAACGGTGGACGTATCACCAACGGGGCGATCATTGAGCGTGAACTGCCGACCCAGTTTGGTGCGGGCAACACTATCAACCTGCAGCTTAATAATGAAGACTTCACGATGGCGCAGCAAATTGCCGATACCATCAACCGCAGTCGTGGTTACGGTAACGCAACGGCACTCGACGCGCGCACCGTGCAGATCCGCACCTCCACCGGCAGCAGCAACCAGGTGCGCATGCTGGCGGATATCCAGAATATGGAAGTGAACGTTCCGATCCAGGATGCGAAAGTGATCATCAACTCCCGCACCGGCTCGGTGGTGATGAACCGGGAAGTGTCGCTCGACAGCTGTGCCGTGGCGCAGGGGAACCTCTCCGTGACGGTAAACCGCTCCGCGAACGTGAGCCAGCCGAATACGCCATTTGGTGGCGGTCAGACGGTGGTGACGCCGCAAACGCAGATTGATATGCGTCAGAGCGGCGGGTCGCTGCAGAGCGTTCGCTCCAGCGCCAACCTGAACAGCGTGGTGCGTGCCCTGAACGCCCTGGGCGCAACGCCGATGGATCTGATGTCCATTCTGCAATCGATGCAAAGCGCGGGCTGCCTGCGCGCCAAACTGGAAATCATCTAATGCTGACCGATAGCAAACTGTTGACCAGTGCAGCCTGGGACGCCCAGTCGCTCAACGAACTGAAAACCAAAGCAGGAAAAGACCCGGCGGCGAACATCCGCCCGGTCGCCCGCCAGGTGGAGGGGATGTTTGTACAGATGATGCTGAAAAGCATGCGTGAAACCCTGCCGAAAGACGGGATGTTCAGCAGTGATTCAACGCGTCTCTACACCAGCATGTATGACCAGCAGATTGCGCAGCAGATGACCGCCGGAAAAGGCCTCGGTCTGGCTGACATGATTGTGAAACAGACCGAAGCCGCGCAGGGCATTCAGCCTCAGGAGCAGACGCAGCAGGTGCCGATGAAGTTCGACCTGGAAACGGTGACCAGTTATCAGAACCAGGCTCTGACGCAAATGGTGCGTAAAGCGATGCCAAAAGCCACGGGCAGCGGCGATGAGCCGCTCTCCGGTGACAGCAAAGACTTCCTGGCGCAGCTTTCTCTGCCCGCGCGTCTCGCCAGCGAACAGAGCGGCGTGCCGCATCACCTGATTCTGGCGCAGGCCGCGCTGGAGTCGGGCTGGGGTCAGCGTCAGATCCGCAAGGAAAACGGCGAGCCGAGCTTCAACATCTTCGGCGTGAAGGCCTCCTCCAGCTGGAAGGGGCCGACGACGGAGATCACGACCACCGAATACGAGAACGGTGCGGCGGTGAAGGTCAAAGCAAAATTCCGCGTCTACAGCTCCTATCTGGAAGCCTTGTCCGACTACGTTGGCCTGCTGAGCCGCAATCCGCGTTATACCGCCGTTACGCAGGCGGCGACGGCGGAGCAGGGCGCTCAGGCCTTACAAAACGCGGGCTACGCGACTGACCCGAACTATGCGCGCAAGCTCACCAGCATGATCCAGCAGCTGAAATCCATGGGCGAGAAGGTCAGCAAAGCCTATAGCACAGATATTGAAAATCTGTTCTGAAAGTTCTCAAGTCCCGGTGGAGGTTGCCGATAACCTTCATCAGGACTCGTGTCTGAACGTATAAAAGGAACCCCCATGTCCAGTTTGATTAACAGCGCCATGAGTGGCCTCAGTGCCGCGCAGTCGGCACTCAATACCGTCAGTAATAATATTTCAAGCTATAACGTGGCAGGCTATACCCGCCAGACCACGGTGCTGGGCGCATCCAACAGCACGCTGACCGGCGGTGGTTGGGTGGGTAACGGGGTGTATGTCTCCGGTGTCCAGCGTGAGTATGACGCCTTCATTACTAACCAGCTGCGCGCCACGCAGACCCAGAGCAGCGGTCTGACGACGCGCTATCAGCAGATGTCAAAAATTGACGATGTGCTCTCCGATACCACCAACTCGCTCTCCACCACCCTGCAGGACTTCTTTAAAAGCCTGCAAACCCTGGTGAGCAACGCGGAAGACCCGGCAGCACGTCAGACGGTGCTGGGTAAAGCTGGTGGCCTGGTGAATCAGTTTAAAACCAACGATCAGTATCTCCGCGATCAGGATACGCAGGTCAATACCGCAATTTCGACCAGCGTTGCGCAGATCAACAACTATGCCAAACAGATTGCCAATCTGAACGATCAGATTTCTCGTCTGACCGGCGTCGGTGCGGGTGCTTCGCCTAACGAACTGCTTGACCAGCGCGATCAGCTTGTCAGCGAGCTGAACAAAATCGTGGGTGTGGAAGTGTCTGTTCAGGATAGCGGTACGTTTAACATCTCTTTCGGCAACGGTTACAGCCTGGTCCAGGGTAGCAAAGCCAACCAGCTGGCTGCCGTTAAGTCCAGCGCCGATCCTGCTCGTACTACCGTGGCCTATGTCGACGACGTGGCAGGTAATGTTGAGATCCCGGAAAAGATGATCACCACCGGTTCTTTGGGCGGTTTGCTGACCTTCCGCGCTGAAGATTTGGATAAAGCCCGTAACAGCCTGAATCAGATGGCGCTGGCCTTTGCCGATGCGATGAACACGCAGCATGAAGCCGGTTTTGACGCTAACGGTGACGCTGGCGGTAAGCTGTTTAACTTTGGTTCTCCGGCTGTCCTGTCCAACAGCAAGAACGGCGGTTCGGCCGTTGTCACGGCGTCTGTGGCGGACAGTAAACAGGTCCAGGCGACAGACTATAAGCTGCAGTTTAATGGTACCGACTGGACAATCACCCGCACGTCAGACAAAACCAGCTTCACGATGAGCCCGGACGCCAGCGGTAATCTGTCGTTTGATGGCCTGAACGTCAACGTGAGCGGCACGGCAAATATCAAAGACAGCTTTACCGTGAAGCCCGTTTCCAACGTCATCATGAACATGGATCTCGCGATCAGCGACGAGTCTAAACTGGCGATGGCGTCGGTGCAGAACGGCGGTGAAAGTGACAACCGTAACGGCCAAAAACTGCTTGATTTGCAAAACGGCAAAGTGGTGGGTGGGAACAAAACCTTCAACGATGCGTATGCTTCTCTCGTGAGCACCGTCGGGAGTTCAACGGCCTCACTGAAGGTGAGCAGCGAGACGAAAGCCAAAGTGGAAACACAGTTAGTCAGACAGCAGCAGACCATATCTGGGGTAAACCTCGACGAAGAGTATGGCAATTTGCAGCGCTATCAGCAGTATTACCTGGCGAATGCCCAGGTTCTCCAGACTGCCAGTACGCTCTTCGATGCAATTATCAACATTCGTTAAGGTTGAGGTGAACAATGCGTATTAGCACCCAGATGATGTACGAGCAGAACATGCGTGGGATCACCGACTCCCAGAGCAGATGGCTGAACTACGGTGAGCAGATGTCCACCGGCAAGCGCGTGAACCGTCCTTCGGACGATCCTATCGCCGCGTCGCAGGCCATCGTTCTGTCACAGTCACAGTCGCAAAACAGCCAGTTTGCGCTCGCGCGCACCTTTGCAACGCAGAAGGTCTCGCTGGAAGATAACGTGTTAACCCAGGTCAACACTGCGATCTCAAGCGTGCGCGAGAAGTTAGTTTACGCCTCAAACGGCACATTAAGCGATGACGACCGTCTTTCTCTGGCGACCGATATTCAGGGGATCCGCGATCAGCTGATGAACCTCGCCAACACGACGGATGGTAATGGTCGCTTTATCTTTGCGGGATACAAAACCGAGAGCGCACCGTTTGATGCCGCGACCGGGGATTATAACGGCGGCGCAGAGGCCATCACGCAGCAGGTTGATACGGCGCGAAACATGACCATTAGCCATACCGGGCAGCAAATTTTCGAAAGCATTACCAGCAATGCGGAAGAGCTGCCGGGCGGTGGATATGGCCAGACGAATATGTTCAAAATCCTGGATTCCGCCATCGCGTCGCTGAAGACGCCGATTGAGAACGATCCCGCTGCCGCAACGGCGCAAAGCCAGGTGATTGCCAATGCGCAAATCGGTATTAAAAACTCCCAGAACAATATCCTGACGGTCGTCGCGGATGTGGGAACCAAGATGAACGAGCTGGAAAAACTCGATACGCTGGGCGATGACCGCGCGCTGGGTCAGACCAAGCAGATGAGTGACCTGGTTGATGTTGACTGGAACGAAGCGATTTCCTCTTACACCATGCAGCAGGCGGCTTTGCAGGCGTCTTATAAAGCGTTTAGCGATATGCAGGGCATGTCTCTGTTCCAGCTGAACAAATAACATCTTGACCTCTTGGAACATGTCTTGAAACTGGGCATGTTTTACTGCCCAATCCGTCTGGATTGGGCATTTTTTTTATGCAACTTCTGCTGATACGGAGGCGACTCGTGCGCTTTCTATCAGACGGATTGCCAGCGCAATGACGCCACAGACCGTCGCCAGCGCGACCACGCCCGTCCAGCCGGCCAGCGAGTAGATATTGCTGCCTAACGCGGAACCCAGCGCCATCCCGATAAAGACCACCGTAAAGAGCAGGGCGTTGAGACGACCGCGCGCCTGCGGTTCAAGGCTATATACCAGATTCTGGTGAGCGACCAGGCTGGACTGCAGTCCCAGGTCGAACCCGACGGCAGAGATGGCGATCAGAATCAGCTGTCCATGAACGCCCAGCGCGGGCATCAGGAACATCAGGGCAAATGAGACGGTCACAAGAACGGCACCAAGCTGCGTGACTTTTCCTGCGCCCATTTTATCCGCCAGACCCCCTGCCAGCGGGGCAGCTAACGCACCGGCGGCACCTGCAATACCAAAACCACCCGCTACGGCACTCCCCAGGTGATAGCGTTCCAGCAGCATGACCGCAAGCGTAGACCAGAAGGCGCTAAAGGCAACCGACAGGAAACCCTGAGCCAGCGCCGCACGGCGCAGCGCCGGGTAACGACGCCACAGATGCTCCATTGAGCGCATCAGCGCGGGGTAGCTCAGCGTGGAGTGAATGGCAAAACGCGGAAGCACAAACCACATCATCACGCCGATGAACGCAATGCTCGCCGCCGCCAGCTGGTACATGACGCGCCAGCCAAACGCTTCACCCACCACGCCGCTCACGGTTCGGGATAATAAGATACCCATCAGCAGCCCGGTCATTACCGTGCCCACGGTTTTCCCCTGTTTACCGTCCGGCGCAAGGATGGCCGCGGCAGGGACGATATCCTGTGCCATGGTGGCGGCCATACCGATGAGCAGGCTTGCCAGCAGCAGAGAATGGATCTGCCCGGTCAGGCTACAGCCGAGAAGAAACAGCGCCAGCGCCGCGCTTTTGATCAAAATTAACGTCCTGCGGTCGTGGCGATCGCCGAGCGGTAGCAGGAACAGGATCCCCAGGGCATATCCCGCCTGGGTGAGCGTCGGGACCATGCCCATTCCTTCGATGCTCAGGTGAAGGTCTGCGCCCATCAGCGGCAGCAGAGGCTGGGCATAATAGATAGATGCCACGCTAAAACCTGCACCGATCGCCAGCATTAAAATCACCCAGCGGCTCACGGCATGGGCGGCGGTTGTTGTGTTCATAAGATGTTCCTCATTCGTCGTGTAAGGCTATTTTTTATCAGTACGCCTTGCGACGGTAGCGGGCCCGGTGGTAAAACGCTTATACGTTGGACGTATAGGTGAAAAGGCAATGAAAAGAGCTGAGCGTATAGACAGAGTGGAGTTAATGCGGACGTTTGTTCGCATCGTGGAGGCGGGTTCCCTCTCTGCGGCGGCACGGCAACTCGCCACTACCCAGGCCACGGTGAGCAGACGGTTACAGTCGCTGGAGAACATGCTGGGCGTGCGCCTGATATTGCGCACCACCCACACGACGCGGCTGACGGATGACGGCGAGCGCTGTTATCAGCACGCCCGTCGGGTGATTGACAGCTGGCTGGCGCTGGAAGATGAGGTGGGGCAGACGGAAGATGAGCCCGTAGGCGTGCTGCGGGTGCGCGCTCCTCACGCGTTTGGTCAGGACCAGCTTCTGAAACCCGTGACCGAGTTTTTGCAACGCTATCCGCAGCTTTCGATTGAGTGGATGCTCAACGATCGGTCGGCGGACTTCCTCGGCGACAACCTTGACTGCGCGATTCGGGTGGGCGTGGAGGTCGATCCGGCGACCGTATCCGTGCTGCTGGCCGAAGTGCCGCGCTCGGTGGTGGCTTCTCCGACGCTGCTGGCCCTTTTCCCGACGGTTACCACGCCGGAGGATTTGCAGCAGTTTCCCTGGATAGCGATCAGCTCATTCTACCAGCGCCACGTGGAGCTGTTTCACGATGCATCACCCGCCACCGCGCGGATTGCTATTACGCCACGCCTCAGCACCGACAGCCTGTATGTCGCACGCAATACGGCGCTCACCGGCCTTGGCGTGGCGGTGGTATCCAGCTGGACGGTACAGGATGATATTCGGGAAGGGCGGCTCGTGCATTTGCTGCCAGAATGGCAGCCAGCGGCGTTACCGGTGCATCTTGTTTACCCCTGGTCCCGCTATTATCCGGCACGCTTGCGGCGTTTTCTGGAGTTGATGCGGCAGGTCATGCCGGAGGTCACCGGAATGAGAAAGCCCGTGCAGCAGCCATAAAAAAAGCCGACCCTAAGGTCGGCTTTTTACTTTCAGCGTCGTTATTCGACAGACTGCGGACGCGTCGCCGGTGCAGTCGCCTGATGTGTTGCACTGTGGCCGCCTGCAGCGCCTTTACCTTCGAAGTTGAATTCCGGGCGTACCCAGTCGCTGTGACGCGGGGCTTCTGGCACGTAATCCGGCGCCGGGGCGCGCGTCATTGGTGCGGTCGCCACGTGGGCAGCGGCTGGCGCAGAAACAACCGGCTCAGGCTTCACTTCAGGCGCTTTCGCTTCTTCAACAACCGGTTCAACCTCAATCTCAACGTCCTGAACGACTTCTTCAGTGGTCGTTTCGACAATGGCTTCAGCGGTGTCTTCCGCTGCGGCTACAGGTTCAGCCTCTTCAGCGATTTCCTCAGCCACCACGGCATCTTCTTCAGCAATAAGCTGCGGTGCGGCATCAACCGGCGCGGCAATCACTTCCGGATGAGTGGTTTCGACTTCAACTGCCTGAGGTGCTTCCGTTTCAACAACCTGAGGTTCAACCACGGTTGCCGCTTCAGTCACAACGTCTTCTACCGCTGCCACAGGTGCAATCACCTCTTCGGTTACAGGCTGTTCTTCAACAACCAGCTCCGGGCGAGCAACCGGGTAGCGGATCCAGACTTTGCCGGACGCCATTTCTGGCGAAGCACAGGCAATGGTCAGCGGCATTGGCGACTGAGTCGGGTAACGCTCGTCACGATAGCGACGACGGCGCTGGCCGCTGACGCGCAGATGACGTGGAGAACGGCGTGAACGGCGCGGCATACCGGCGTTATCACGGTTTTCGCCGTTATCATCCTGCTCAACGTTGTTTTCAACGACCGCTGGCAGATCAACTTTCGCCAGCTGCGTACCGGTTGTGCTCTCGCTGGTTTCAACCGCGACAACGGCTGACTCTTCGGTTGCTTCGGTGGCGAAGCGAACTTTCTGAGCAAGCTGGCGCTGCTTACGACGCGGCATCACCTGAGTGCGTTCTTCCTGCTCGCCGTCCTGCTGTTCAACAGGCTCTTCGCGGTTCAGGTTTTTGACTTCCTGCTGTGCCTGACGCTTCTCGTCGTTGCGGCGACGGCTGCGTTCACGGCGCGGCTGCTGGTCGTCACGCTGTTTGCTCTTCTCAGACTCATCGCCCGCCTGCTGGCGAATTTCACGATCTTCAACATTCTGCTGCTGTTTCTCGCGACGGTTGCGGCGGTTGTCTTCGCGTTGCTCACGGCCTTCGTTATTCTCAGAGCGGTTGTCACGGTTGTCACGACGCTCGCTGCGGTCATTGCGATCGCTGCGGTCGTTACGATCGCGGCGGTTGTTCTGACGCTTACGGCGGTCCTGCTGACGCTCTGGCTTGGCTGCTTTTGGCTCTTCTTTCGGCTGCTCTGGCTGAACTTCTTCGCCAGCAAACATCTTCTTCAGCGCGCCAAAGAAGCGGCTCAGCAGACCCGGCTGTGCCGGCTGGGCTTTCGCTACCGCGGCTTCTGGTTTCTGCGCTGCAGGTTTGGCCGCAGGTTTTTCCAGGGCAGCTTCCGGTGGTGCTTCAGGCATGATGAAGGTCGCTAACGCAGGCTGCTCTGGCAGTTTGCGCTCGGCTGGCTCTTCATCGGAAGGCAGGGACATCTCTTCTTCATGCAGCTTCGGCAGCAGGTAGCTGAGGGTGGTCGTCTCTTCGCCCTTACGCACGCGCAGTACGTGATAGTGCGGGGTCTGCATCTGGTCGTTTGGCACGATGATGCAGCGAACGCCGCCCTGACGCGCTTCAATTGCACTTACCGCTGCACGTTTTTCGTTCAGCAGGTAAGAGGCAACGGGAACCGGCACAATGGCGTGAACCTCTTTGGTGTTCTCTTTCAGCGCTTCTTCTTCAATCAGACGCAGAATGGAGAGAGACAGAGATTCGTTATCACGTACGGTACCGGTGCCGGAGCAGCGCGGACAAACGTGATGGCTGGACTCGCCGAGAGACGGGCTCAGACGCTGACGGGACATCTCCAGCAGGCCAAAGCGTGAGATATGGCTAATCTGGATACGCGCCCTGTCCTGACGCACCGCTTCGCGCAGACGGTTTTCAACCGCACGCTGGTGGCGAACAGGGGTCATGTCGATGAAGTCGATAACAATCAGACCACCCAGGTCGCGCAGGCGGAGCTGGCGGGCGATTTCATCAGCGGCTTCGAGGTTCGTGTTGTAGGCGGTCTCTTCGATATCGCCACCGCGCGTTGCACGTGCGGAGTTAATGTCGATGGCGGTCAGCGCTTCAGTGGTATCGATAACGATAGAACCGCCGGATGGCAGACGCACTTCACGCTGGAAGGCGGACTCAATCTGGGATTCGATCTGATAGTGGCTGAACAGCGGGATTTCACCGGTGTACAGTTTAATTTTGCTGGTGAAATCCGGACGACCCAGCGCGGCGATGTGCTGGCGCGCCAGCTCAAGCACTTTTGGGTTATCGATCAGAATCTCACCGATGTCCTGACGCAGGTAATCACGGAAGGCACGCACGATAACGTTGCTTTCCTGGTGGATCAGGAACGGAGCAGGGCGGCTTTCCGCTGCTTTCTGAATGGCTTCCCAGTGCTTCAGACGGAAGCTCAGGTCCCACTGCAGCGCTTCGGCTGATTTGCCAACGCCTGCGGTACGCACGATAAGCCCCATGCCATCAGGCAGTTCGAGGCTTGCCAGCGCTTCTTTCAGCTCGGTACGGTCATCACCTTCGATACGGCGAGAGATGCCACCCGCACGCGGGTTGTTAGGCATCAGAACCAGATAGCTCCCTGCGAGGCTGATAAAGGTGGTCAGTGCGGCACCTTTGTTGCCACGCTCTTCTTTATCAATCTGAACAATAACTTCCTGACCTTCACGCAGAACATCTTTGATGTTTGGGCGGCCATGGGCGTTGTAGTTTGCGGGGAAATATTCGCGGGCGATTTCTTTCAGAGGGAGGAAACCATGACGCTCAGCACCGTAATCGACAAATGCAGCTTCAAGGCTTGGTTCAATGCGGGTGATTTTACCTTTGTAAATGTTCGCTTTTTTCTGTTCGTGTCCAGGACTTTCGATATCCAGATCGTACAGGCGCTGCCCATCCACAAGGGCGACACGCAACTCTTCTTGCTGAGTTGCGTTGATTAACATTCTTTTCATCGTAACTTACTCGTTATTCTTACATTGACGACAAAGCTGCGGGCAAGGTGACGCTTTCCGGGGTATGAACCGATGGCCTCGTGTCTGTTCACGTCGCCAACCTCACGGTTGTCGCTCGCTTAAGAGGCGCAGAGTGTCGGTTGCCTGTGTTTCATACGGAAACACAGCGCAATTATCAGGGGAATTGCCTGGGTAGAACTCTCCAGAGAACAATCCTTATACCGGGAAGTACTGCAACCCGCAGCCCGCTAACTGCCTGAAAGATCAATACGTCTTACGCCATTGCTGCGTGGATGATCGGTCAGACAAAATTGGTCATTCCGTCAACATCCTTACTTAACCAGGATTTAACACGGAAAACAGCCTCATTATTCCACTGCTCGCCGGGTTATAGCAAGATGACTTTTACCAATTATCACCCGGTTACTCACAGTTTCTTCACTTCTGAATGGCGATTGGTTTAATAACCACCAAATCGGTTGCGCGAAACGGGGGACAGGCCGGATAAAAGTAAATATAAGCATAGAAAAATGAGTGGCGCTAATGGCTGTCGATATTTAGAATCGCCAACCATGAAAACAGAGACTCCAGCCGTAAAAATGGTTGCCATCGCCGAAGATGAAGCGGGGCAGCGTATCGATAACTTTTTGCGCACACAGTTGAAAGGTGTGCCAAAGAGCATGATTTACCGCATCCTGCGTAAGGGCGAGGTGCGGGTTAACAAAAAACGCGTGAAGCCTGAGTACAAACTCGAAGCGGGCGATGAAGTGCGTATTCCGCCGGTGCGCGTTGCAGAACGTGAAGAAGAGACCGTATCACCGAAGCTACAGAAAGTGGCGGCCCTGAGCGATGTCATCCTTTATGAAGACGACCATATTCTGGTGCTGAATAAACCGTCAGGGACGGCTGTTCATGGCGGTAGCGGTCTGAGCTTCGGCGTGATTGAAGGGCTGCGAGCCCTGCGCCCGGAAGCGCGCTTCCTTGAACTCGTACACCGTCTTGACCGTGATACCTCTGGCGTACTGCTGGTGGCGAAAAAGCGTTCTGCGCTGCGTTCGCTGCATGAACAGCTGCGTGAGAAAGGGATGCAGAAAGACTATCTGGCGCTGGTGCGCGGTCAATGGCAGTCCCATGTAAAAGTAGTGCAGGCGCCACTGCTGAAGAACATTCTGCAAAGCGGTGAGCGTATTGTCCGCGTAAGCCAGGAAGGGAAACCGTCTGAAACGCGCTTTAAAGTTGAAGAGCGCTATGAGTTTGCGACGCTGGTGCGCTGCAGTCCTGTCACCGGTCGTACCCACCAGATCCGCGTCCATACGCAGTTTGCAGGGCACCCAATTGCCTTTGATGACCGCTATGGCGACCGTGAGTTTGATAAGCAGCTGGCTGGGACGGGGCTGTCGCGTCTGTTCCTGCATGCGGCAGCGCTGAAGTTTACCCATCCTAATACGGGTGAAGTCATCCGTATTGAAGCGCCGCTGGATGAGCAACTGAAACGCTGTCTTAAGGTTCTGCGCGGCTGAGTTTGCTTTCCTCCCTCTCCCTGTGGGAGAGGGCCGGAGTGAGGGCATCAGGCCGCAACGTTTCAGTCACATGGTCAGCGGATTATACTCTTCTCGTCTTAGCATCTGACACAAAGCAATCAGCGGTAACCCCACCAGCGTGTTGGGATCGCGACCATCCAGCTTGTCGAACAGCGCAATCCCCAATCCTTCACTTTTAAAGCTTCCCGCACAGTTCAGCGGACGTTCCCGGCGCACATAATCCACGATCTCTTGCTCGCTGAGATGGCGGAAGTGTACGTCGAAGGGCTCGCATTCGGTTTGCAGATGACCGGAGGCAGAGTTATAGAGCGCCAGGCCGGTATAAAAGGTCACGATCGTGCCTCGCGCACGCAGAAGCTGCTGGCAGGCGTTCTCCTCCGTATGGGGCTTGCCGGTGATTTCGCCGTCCAGCACGCAAACCTGATCGGAGCCTATAATCAAATGTGCGGGGTAACGTGCGGCCAGCGACTGCGCTTTCTCCTTAGCAAGACGCATCACCAGATGACGCGGTGATTCGCCCGGCTGTGGCGTCTCATCAACCTCTGGCGCGGCGCATTCAAACGGGATCCCGAGCTTTTCCAGCAGCATTCGGCGGTAGGAAGACGTGGAAGCAAGGACGAGATTTGGCATATTTTTATCACCAGATATAGCGTATCGATGCCAGCCATTTTAAACTACTGGCCGCAATGTGTGCGAATAATTGGCAAAAGGCAGCTCTGGTTGCCTTTTTCTTTGACTCTATGACGTTACAAAGTTAATATGCGCGCCCTATGCAAAAGGTAAAATTACCCCTGACTCTTGATCCGGTTCGTACGGCTCAAAAACGCCTCGATTACGAAGGTATCTATACTTCCGATCAGGCTGAGCGTATTGCCGAATCCGTAGTCAGTGTGGACAGTGATGTAGAATGCTCCATGTCGTTCGCTATCGACAACCAGCGTCTCGCCGTTTTAACCGGTGATGCAAAGGTGACGGTAACGCTCGAGTGTCAGCGTTGCGGGAAACCGTTTGTACAGCATGTTCACACAACGTATTGTTTCAGTCCGGTTCGTTCTGACGAACAGGCTGAAGCACTCCCGGAAGCGTATGAGCCGATTGAGGTTAACGAATTCGGTGAAATCGATCTTCTGGCTCTGGTTGAAGATGAAATCATCCTCACCTTGCCAGTAGTTCCGGTGCATGATTCTGAACACTGTGAAGTGTCCGAGGCGGACATGGTCTTTGGGGAACTGCCTGATGAAGCGCAAAAACCAAACCCATTTGCCGTATTAGCCAGCTTAAAGCGTAAGTAATTGAGGAGTAAGGTCCATGGCCGTACAACAGAATAAACCAACCCGTTCCAAACGTGGCATGCGTCGTTCCCATGACGCGCTGACTGCAGTTACCAGCCTGTCTGTAGACAAGACTTCTGGTGAGAAACACCTGCGTCACCACATCACCGCTGACGGTTTCTACCGCGGCCGCAAGGTTATCACTAAGTAATCACGCGCAAGCGTGATTAGGCTTAGTGAGGATTTCCCCGTGCAAACGGGGAATTTACCGAACCAGGCTGCGACGATACCTTGACACGTCTAACCCTGGCGTTAGATGTCATGGGGGGAGATTTTGGCCCTTCCGTGACAGTGCCTGCAGCATTGCAGGCACTGAATTCTAATTCGCAACTCACACTTCTTTTAGTCGGCAATCCCGACACAATCACGCCATTACTCGCAAAAGCTGACTTTGAACAACGTTCGCGTCTGCAGATTATTCCTGCGCAGTCAGTTATTGCCAGTGATGCCCGACCCTCGCAGGCCATTCGCAATAGTCGTGGCAGCTCTATGCGGATAGCGCTGGAGCTGGTGAAAGAAGGGCGAGCTCAGGCTTGCGTCAGCGCGGGAAATACCGGCGCGCTGATGGGCCTCTCGAAATTGCTGCTCAAACCTATTGAAGGTATTGAGCGTCCGGCGCTGGTGACGGTGTTACCGCATCAGCAGAAGGGCAAGACGGTGGTGCTCGATTTAGGCGCTAACGTCGACTGTGATAGTACTATGCTGGCTCAGTTTGCCGTGATGGGATCGGTGCTGGCAGAAGAAGTTGTCGGGATCAACACTCCCCGTGTTGCGTTACTGAACATTGGTGAAGAAGAGACCAAAGGCCTGGACAGCATTCGCGAAGCGGCTGAATTGCTCAAACAGGTTCCCTCCATCAACTATATTGGTTATCTCGAAGCCAATGAGTTGTTGACGGGTAAAACGGATGTTCTGGTGTGCGATGGCTTCACCGGAAACGTCACGTTGAAGACCATGGAAGGGGTCGTACGCATGTTTCTTTCTCTGCTGAAATCTCAGGGAGAAGGTAAAAAAAGCGCCTGGTGGCTGATTTTATTGAAGCGTTGGTTACAAAAGAGCCTGACGCGGCGATTCAGTCACCTCAACCCCGACCAGTATAATGGCGCCTGTCTGTTAGGATTGCGCGGCATCGTGATTAAGAGTCATGGCGCCGCCAATCAGCGAGCATTTGCTGTCGCGATTGAACAGGCAGTGCAGGCGGTGCAGCGACAAGTCCCTCAGCGGATTGCCGCTCGCCTGGAATCTGTATTAGCTAAAAGTGACTGAGCGTACATGTATACGAAGATTTTAGGTACCGGCAGCTACCTGCCAAAACAAGTGCGTACCAACGCCGATCTGGAAAAAATGGTAGATACGTCTGACGAGTGGATTGTCACGCGCACAGGTATCCGTGAACGTCGTATTGCCGCGCCAGACGAAACCGTGTCGACCATGGGTTACGAAGCCGCACAGCGTGCTATCGAAATGGCCGGCATTGATAAAAAACAGATTGGTTTGATCGTGGTCGCCACAACGTCTGCCACGCATGCTTTCCCAAGCGCGGCGTGCCAGGTGCAGAACATGCTCGGCATTAAAGGCTGCCCGGCGTTTGACGTCGCTGCCGCGTGCGCAGGCTTCACCTATGCGCTGAGCATTGCCGACCAGTACGTGAAATCCGGTGCCGTTAAATATGCGCTGGTGATCGGTGCTGACGTGCTGGCGCGCACCTGCGATCCAACCGATCGCGGAACAATCATTATTTTTGGTGATGGTGCGGGCGCGGTGCTGCTGGGGCAGTCCGAAGAGCCGGGTATCATCTCGACGCATCTGCATGCTGATGGCAGCTACGGCGAACTGTTGACTCTGCCTAACGCCGATCGCGTTAATCCGGACAACTCGATTTACCTGACTATGGCAGGGAACGAGGTGTTCAAGGTGGCGGTGACTGAGCTTGCGCACATCGTTGATGAAACGCTGGAAGCGAATAACCTTGAGCGTTCCGCCCTCGACTGGCTGGTGCCGCATCAGGCGAACCTGCGTATCATCAGCGCGACCGCTAAAAAGCTCGGCATGTCGATGGATAACGTTGTGGTGACGCTGGATCGTCACGGCAATACCTCTGCGGCGTCGGTACCGTGCGCATTTGATGAAGCGGTACGCGATGGACGAATCAAACGGGGCCAGCTGGTCTTGCTTGAAGCCTTCGGTGGCGGGTTCACCTGGGGTTCCGCGCTGGTTCGTTTCTAGGATAAGGAATAAAAAATGACGCAATTTGCTTTTGTGTTCCCGGGCCAGGGCTCTCAAACCGTTGGGATGTTGTCTGAAATGGCAGCAGCCTATCCGGTTATTGAAGAGACTTTCCGTGAAGCTTCTGATGCACTGGGTTATGATTTATGGGCGTTGACTCAGCAGGGGCCGGCCGAAGAACTGAACAAAACCTGGCAGACCCAGCCAGCGCTGCTGACCGCGTCCGTTGCGCTGTGGCGCGTCTGGCAGCAGCAGGGCGGTAAAGCTCCAGCGCTGCTCGCGGGTCATAGCCTGGGTGAATACTCTGCGCTGGTGTGTGCTGGCGTGATCGCGTTTGCTGACGCGGTACGTCTGGTTGAACTGCGCGGTAAATTCATGCAGGAAGCGGTGCCTGAAGGCACGGGCGGCATGTCTGCCATCATCGGTCTGGATGACGCTGCAATTGCAAAAGCGTGTGAAGAATCTGCTGAAGGTCAGGTTGTCTCTCCGGTAAACTTCAACTCGCCGGGCCAGGTGGTTATTGCCGGTCATAAAGAAGCGGTTGAACGTGCAGGTGCGGCCTGTAAAGCAGCGGGTGCTAAGCGTGCGCTGCCGCTGCCGGTCAGCGTGCCGTCTCACTGTGCGCTGATGAAGCCTGCTGCCGAGAAACTGGCGGTTGAGCTGGAAAAAATTACGTTTAACGCACCGACGATTTCCGTTGTGAATAACGTCGATGTGAAATGCGAAACCACGCCGGAAGCTATCCGTGACGCACTGGTTCGTCAGCTCTACAGCCCGGTGCAGTGGACCAAAACCGTTGAGTTTATGGCAGCGGAGGGCGTTGAGCATCTGTATGAAGTCGGCCCAGGTAAAGTCCTCACCGGTCTGACAAAACGTATTGTTGACACCCTGACAGCCTCGGCGATTAACGAGCCGGAAGCGATGTCAGCGGCACTCTCGCAATAAAAGAGGAATACCATGAGTTTTGAAGGAAAAATTGCCCTGGTCACTGGCGCAAGCCGCGGTATCGGGCGTGCAATTGCTGAAACACTGGTTGCGCGCGGCGCGAAGGTGATTGGTACAGCAACCAGCGAGAATGGCGCTCAGGCCATCAGCGAGTATCTGGGTGCAAACGGTAAAGGTCTGGTACTGAATGTGACTGAACCTGCATCTATCGAATCTGTTCTGGAAAATATTCGCGCAGAGTTTGGCGAAGTGGATATTCTGGTAAACAATGCCGGGATCACTCGCGATAACCTGTTAATGCGAATGAAAGACGACGAGTGGAACGATATCATCGAAACCAACCTGTCATCTGTATTCCGTCTGTCAAAAGCGGTAATGCGCGCTATGATGAAAAAGCGTCATGGACGTATTATCACTGTCGGTTCTGTGGTTGGTACCATGGGAAATGCTGGTCAGGCTAACTACGCTGCGGCGAAAGCAGGTCTGATTGGTTTCAGTAAGTCGCTGGCGCGTGAAGTCGCGTCCCGCGGTATTACGGTAAACGTTGTTGCTCCGGGCTTTATTGAAACGGACATGACGCGTGCGCTGACTGATGAGCAGCGTGCGGGTACGCTGGCGGCAGTTCCGGCGGGTCGTCTTGGCGACCCTAAAGAAATCGCCAGTGCGGTTGCATTTTTAGCCTCTGACGAAGCGGGTTACATCACTGGTGAGACCCTCCACGTCAACGGCGGGATGTATATGGTTTAACCACGATGAAAAATATTTGCGTTATTAGGGCGAATGGCCTCAAAATAACGTAAAATCGTGGTAAGAACTGCCGGGATTTAGTTGCAAATTTTTCAACATTTTATACACTACGAAAACCATCGCGAAAGCGAGTTTTGATAGGAAATTTAAGAGTATGAGCACTATCGAAGAACGCGTTAAGAAAATTATCGGCGAACAGCTGGGCGTTAAGCAGGAAGAAGTTGTGAACTCCGCTTCCTTCGTTGAAGACCTGGGCGCAGATTCTCTTGACACCGTTGAGCTGGTAATGGCTCTGGAAGAAGAGTTTGATACTGAGATTCCGGACGAAGAAGCTGAGAAGATCACCACCGTTCAGGCTGCCATTGATTACATCAACGGTCACCAGGCGTAAGTGAACATCTCCAGGCGGTCATTCGACCGCCTGAGTTTTATCTTTTTTAGTCCCACGAATCTCTTTTTTTATCCCTCCCTGGAGGACAAACGTGTCTAAGCGTCGTGTAGTTGTGACCGGACTTGGCATGTTGTCTCCTGTCGGCAATACCGTAGAGTCCACCTGGAAAGCTCTCCTTGCCGGTCAGAGCGGCATCAGCCTAATCGACCATTTCGATACTAGCGCCTATGCAACGAAATTTGCTGGCTTAGTAAAGGATTTTAACTGTGAAGAGATCATCTCGCGCAAAGAACAGCGCAAGATGGACGCCTTCATTCAATATGGAATTGTCGCTGGCGTTCAGGCCATGCAGGATTCTGGCCTTGAGATTACGGAAGAGAACGCAACCCGTATCGGCGCCGCTATCGGCTCCGGGATTGGCGGTCTTGGCCTGATCGAGGAAAACCATACATCTCTGATGAATGGCGGCCCGCGTAAGATCAGCCCGTTCTTCGTTCCGTCCACGATTGTTAACATGGTGGCGGGTCACCTGACCATCATGTTCGGCCTGCGTGGGCCAAGCATTTCAATCGCGACTGCCTGTACGTCTGGCGTACATAACATCGGCCAGGCCGCGCGCATTATTGCGTACGGCGATGCAGATGCTATGGTTGCGGGCGGTGCTGAAAAAGCCAGTACCCCACTGGGTGTCGGCGGTTTCGGTGCGGCGCGTGCGCTGTCTACCCGTAATGATAATCCGCAGGCGGCGAGCCGTCCGTGGGATAAAGATCGTGACGGCTTCGTGCTGGGCGACGGGGCGGGCATGATCGTACTGGAAGAATACGAACACGCGAAAAAACGCGGCGCGAAAATTTATGCTGAAATCGTTGGTTTCGGCATGAGCAGCGATGCTTACCACATGACGTCTCCTCCTGAGAACGGCGCGGGTGCTGCGCTGGCGATGGAAAACGCGATTCGTGATGCGGGTATTACCCCAGCACAAATTGGCTACGTGAACGCGCACGGTACTTCTACACCTGCAGGCGATAAAGCTGAAGCTCAGGCGGTTAAGTCTATCTTCGGCGAATCTGCCAGCCGCGTAATGGTGAGCTCCACCAAGTCCATGACCGGTCACCTGCTGGGTGCGGCGGGTGCGGTAGAGTCAATCTACTCCATCCTTGCGCTGCGCGATCAGGCTGTTCCGCCAACCATTAACCTGGATAACCCGGATGAAGGTTGCGATCTGGACTTCGTTCCTCACGAAGCGCGTCAGGTTAGCGGTATGGAGTACACCCTGTGTAACTCCTTCGGCTTCGGTGGTACCAACGGTTCTCTGATCTTCAAAAAGATCTGATCCTGACGTCCCTGTCGCATTTAAAAAGGTCCGCTTGCCGGGCCTTTTTTATTAAGCCTAATCTTCTTGTCGGCTGCATGACATCCTGCCAGACTAAACGTCCACGCATAAGGAGCCACCATGTTTTTAATCAATGGCCTTGAGCAGTACACGCTGCCTGCCAGCGACAGGGCGATACAGTTCGGTGATGGTTGCTTTACGACGGCGCGCATTCTGGACGGCGATGTCTGCTTGCTGGAGGCGCACATTCGACGCCTGCAGCATGGCTGTGAAAAGCTCATGATCCCCTTTACGCACTGGGACACGCTGCGTCAGGAAATGTGCGAGCTGGGAACCGGGAAGGACAGCGGCGTACTCAAAATCATCATCAGCCGCGGCAGTGGTGGCCGGGGTTACAGCGCTGCATCGTGCCTCAACCCAACGCGTATCCTCTCCGTTTCTGCTTATCCCGCGCATTATTCTCGCTGGCGAGAAGACGGCGTCACGCTGACGCTGAGCCCTGTACGACTGGGACAAAACCCGATGCTGGCCGGGCTTAAGCATCTCAACCGCCTCGAGCAGGTGCTCATTCGTACTCATCTTGAACAGACGGACGCCGATGAGGCGCTGGTTCTTGACAGCGAAGGGTTCATTACGGAATGCTGTGCGGCTAATTTACTCTGGCGGCAGGGGGAAGAGGTGTTCACTCCGTCGCTGGAATACGCTGGCGTAAATGGGTTAATGCGTCAGTTTTGTCTGCAACAGCTGGCACGCTCTGGCTTTCGCGTTGTCGAAGTTAGCGCAGGAGAAGCCGCGCTACAGACCGCCGATGAAGTCATCATCTGCAATGCGCTGATGCCTGTTGTACCCGTCCGTGCGTATGGCCAACAACGCTGGTCTTCGCGCGAGCTGTTTCAGTTTTTAGCCCCGATATGTGAGCAAACCAGATAGTCATGAAAAAAATGTTGCGCTTTGTCCTTATCCTCATCGTTGCGCTGGGCGTCGCCGGCGGAGCGGGCGTATGGAAAGTTCGCCAGCTGGCGAACAGCAAGATCCTGGTTAAAGACGAAACGATCTTTACCCTGAAAGCGGGAACCGGCCGTCAGGCGCTTGGGGAACAGCTCTATGGCGACAAGATTATCAATCGTCCACGGGTATTCCAGTGGCTATTGCGCGTGGAGCCTGAGCTGTCACATTTCAAAGCTGGTACCTATCGCTTTACGCCGGGAATGACCGTCAGAGAGATGCTGCAGCTGCTGGAAAGCGGTAAAGAAGCCCAGTTCCCCCTGCGGTTTGTGGAAGGGATGCGCCTGAGCGATTACCTCAAACAGCTGCGTGACGCGCCGTATATCAAACATACGTTAAAAGACGATAGCTATCAGACGGTGGCAGAAGCGCTGAAGCTTGAACATCCGGAATGGGTGGAAGGCTGGTTCTGGCCAGACACCTGGATGTACACGGCAGGCACGACCGATGTGGCTATCCTGAAGCGGGCGCACAAAAAAATGGTTGCCGCCGTAGATGCCGCCTGGGAAGGGCGGATGGAAGGATTGCCTTACAGCGATCCGAACCAGTTCGTGACCATGGCCTCGATCGTCGAGAAAGAGACTGCCGTCGCTGCTGAGCGCGATCGGGTGGCGTCGGTATTTATCAACCGTCTGCGCATCGGCATGCGCCTGCAAACCGATCCTACCGTTATCTACGGCATGGGCGAGAGCTATATGGGCAAGATTTCCAGAAAAGATCTGGAGACGCCAACGGCGTATAATACCTACGTGATAAGCGGTTTACCGCCAGGCCCGATTGCCACGCCGAGCGAGGCGTCGCTGAAAGCCGCCGCGCATCCGGCTAAAACACCGTATCTCTATTTTGTGGCTGATGGAAAAGGGGGGCATACCTTTAACACCAACCTTGCCAGCCACAATCGCTCTGTTCAGGACTATCTGAAGGCACTTAAGGAAAAAAATGCGCAGTAAATACATTGTCATTGAGGGACTCGAAGGGGCGGGTAAAACCACTGCCCGCAACGTGGTGGTGGATACGCTCAAAGCGCTTGGCGTGGCGGACATGGTATTTACCCGCGAGCCGGGCGGCACGCAGCTGGCTGAAAAGCTGCGCAGCCTGGTACTGGATATCAAATCCGTCGGTGACGAAGTTATCACTGACAAGGCCGAAGTGCTGATGTTCTACGCGGCCCGCGTTCAGCTGGTTGAGACGGTTATCAAACCCGCCCTGGCCGAGGGCAAGTGGGTGATCGGCGACCGTCACGATCTGTCGACTCAGGCGTATCAGGGCGGAGGACGCGGCATCGACCAGACAATGCTCGCAACGCTGCGTAATGCCGTATTGGGTGATTTTCGCCCCGACCTGACGCTCTATCTGGATGTGACCCCGGAAGTGGGTCTCAAACGTGCCCGCGCGCGCGGCGAGCTGGACCGCATTGAACAAGAGTCGTTTGATTTCTTTAACCGCACCCGCGCGCGCTATCTTGAGCTGGCCGCACAGGACAGCTCAATTTGTACCATTGATGCGACGCAGTCCCTGGACGACGTCACGCGCGACATTCAACACACCATTACGCAGTGGGTGCAGGAGCAGCAGGCATGAAATGGTATCCATGGTTGCGCCCACACTTTGAACAGCTGATCGGCAGCTATCAGGCGGGTCGGGGGCATCATGCGTTACTGATTCAGGCATTGCCAGGAATGGGTGATGATGCGTTGATTTATGCCATCACTCGTTTTCTCATGTGTCAGCAGCCGGAAGGGCACAAGAGCTGTGGTAAATGCCGTGGCTGCCAGCTGATGCAGGCGGGCACGCATCCTGACTACTACACCCTTGAGCCTGAGAAGGGCAAAAGCGCGCTCGGTATTGATGCCGTGCGTGAAGTCAGTGAAAAATTGTATGAACATGCGCGGCTGGGCGGTGCAAAGGTGGTTTGGCTTAAAGACGCCACGCTGCTTACCGAGGCTGCGGCTAACGCCCTGCTTAAAACCCTGGAAGAGCCGCCGGTTAAAACGTGGTTTTTCCTCTCATGCCGTGACCCGGGACGATTGCTGGCGACGTTGCGCAGCCGTTGTCGTCTTCATCACCTTGCAGTACCTCAGGAATCGTGGGCGCTGAGCTGGCTTGAACGAGAGGTGACAACGTCACCTGAGAGCGCGCTGACCGCCTTGCGCCTGAGCAGCGGCGCGCCCGCGGCGGCGCTGGCACTACTGCAGCCTGACGTCTGGTCAGAGCGAGAAACGCTCTGCCGGGCCGTGGATGCATCACTGAACAGTCACGACTGGCTAAGTTTATTGCCTGCGCTTAACAGCGATCGGGCCGTTGAGCGTCTGCACTGGCTGGCCTCCTTACTGCTGGATGCGCTCAAAATCCAGCAAGGGGCAACGCTGCTGACCAACCCGGACGCGTGGCCGCTGGTGAATACGCTGGCGAACCGCCTCTCGGGAAAGATTCTTCACGCGATGCTCCATGAAATTTGCCAGAGCCGTGAACAGCTTTTAACCGTGACGGGCCTTAATCGCGAGCTTTTACTGACCGACCAGTTACTGCGTATCGAACATTACCTGCAACCCGGCGTCACACCGCCTGTTTCCCATCTCTGAGAGAGACATTATGTTTTTAGTCGACTCACACTGCCATCTTGATGGCCTGGATTATCAATCCCTGCATAAAAACGTGGATGACGTGCTGGCAAAAGCCGCTGCCCGCGATGTGAAATTCTGTCTTGCGGTAGCAACCACGCTGCCGGGCTACCGCTCCATGCGTGAGCTGGTGGGCGTTCGCGATAACGTGGTGTACTCCTGCGGCGTGCACCCGTTGAATCAGGACGAGGCGTACGACGTTGAGGATCTGCGTCGACTGGCAGCAGAAGAGGGCGTGGTGGCGATGGGCGAGACCGGGCTGGACTACTTTTACACGCCGGAAACCAAACCGCGCCAACAGGAGTCCTTCCGCAACCATATTCGCATTGGCCGGGAGCTGAACAAGCCGGTTATCGTCCACACCCGCGACGCGCGCGCGGATACCCTGGCGATCCTCCGGGAAGAAAACGTGACGGATTGCGGTGGCGTACTACACTGTTTCACAGAAGACAGAGAAACGGCGGGTAAGCTGCTTGATTTGGGGTTTTATATCTCGTTTTCGGGGATCGTGACGTTCCGTAACGCTGAGCAGCTGCGTGATGCTGCACGTTATGTTCCGCTCGATCGCATTCTGGTGGAGACGGATTCTCCGTACCTGGCACCGGTACCGCATCGCGGTAAAGAGAACCAGCCCGCTATGACGAGAGATGTGGCTGAGTACATGGCCGTACTGAAGGGCGTCAGCATCGACGAGCTGGCCCGTGTGACGACGGAAAACTTCTCCACGCTGTTCCATATCGACCCCGCCCGCCTGCAATCTGTTTGATACACCTGTTTTTTTTAGGCTCGTAATTAATAAGTAAAGCGAGTAAAGTTCACCGCCTCATTTGGGGCGGTGAGTGTGTATTTAGACACATCCGGACATGCTTTTTGTAAATAACTGAAAGTTTTTCGACCGCCTTAAGCTGAAACGTGATAGCCGTCAAACAAACTCAGAGGGAATTATTTTACTCTGTGTAATAAATAAAGGGCGCTTAGATGTCCTGTCCACGGCACGGTACTCCCCCCGGGCCAATGCGTGAAAGCGTAAAAAAAGCACAAATACTCAGGAGCACTCTCAATTATGTTTAAGAATGCATTTGCTAACCTGCAAAAGGTCGGTAAATCGCTGATGCTGCCAGTATCCGTACTGCCTATCGCAGGTATCCTGCTGGGTGTCGGTTCTGCTAACTTCAGCTGGCTGCCAGCCGTAGTGTCCCACGTGATGGCCGAAGCAGGCGGTTCTGTCTTTGCTAACATGCCACTGATCTTCGCGATCGGTGTGGCTCTGGGCTTCACCAATAACGACGGCGTTTCTGCGCTGGCTGCAGTGGTTGCCTACGGCATCATGGTGAAAACCATGGCTGTGGTTGCGCCGCTGGTTCTGCATTTACCGGCAGCAGAGATCGCTGCGAAACACCTGGCGGACACCGGTGTTCTGGGCGGTATCATCTCCGGTGCGATTGCAGCGTATATGTTTAACCGCTTCTATCGCATCAAGCTGCCTGAGTACCTGGGCTTCTTCGCGGGCAAGCGTTTCGTTCCGATCATCTCTGGTCTGGCAGCGATTTTCACTGGCGTGATCCTGTCCTTCATCTGGCCACCAATCGGCTCTGCTATCCAGACCTTCTCTCAGTGGGCTGCTTACCAGAACCCGGTTGTGGCGTTTGGTATCTACGGCTTCATTGAGCGTTGCCTGGTGCCATTTGGTCTGCACCACATCTGGAACGTTCCATTCCAGATGCAGATTGGTGAATTCACCAACGCAGCAGGTCAGGTGTTCCACGGCGATATCCCACGTTACATGGCGGGCGACCCAACTGCAGGTAAACTGTCTGGTGGCTTCCTGTTCAAAATGTACGGTCTGCCAGCAGCGGCGATTGCTATCTGGCACTCTGCTAAGCCAGAGAACCGTGCAAAAGTGGGCGGTATCATGATCTCCGCAGCGCTGACCTCGTTCCTGACCGGTATCACCGAGCCGATCGAGTTCTCCTTCATGTTCGTTGCGCCGATCCTGTACGTTATCCACGCGATTCTGGCGGGCCTGGCGTTCCCAATCTGTATCCTGCTGGGTATGCGTGACGGTACGTCCTTCTCTCACGGTCTGATCGACTTCATCGTTCTGTCCGGTAACAGCAGCAAACTGTGGCTGTTCCCAATCGTGGGCGCGTGCTATGCCGTTGTTTACTACACTATCTTCCGCGTGCTGATTAAAGCACTGGACCTGAAAACTCCGGGTCGTGAAGATGCGACAGAAGACAGCAAAGCTGGTGCGACCAGCGAAATGGCTCCGGCACTGGTCGCAGCGTTCGGCGGTAAAGAGAACATCACTAACCTGGACGCGTGCATCACTCGTCTGCGTGTGAGCGTTGCCGACGTGGCGAAAGTAGACCAGCCGGGTCTGAAAAAACTGGGCGCAGCGGGCGTAGTTGTTGCAGGTTCGGGTGTACAGGCAATCTTCGGTACCAAATCCGATAACCTGAAAACCGAAATGGATGAGTACATCCGCAGCAACTAAGTTGTGACCTGGGGAGACTAAGGCAGCCGAATGGCTGCCTTTTTTATTTGTGTGGTGTGTAGTGCCAATACTCAGAAATCGTAGCTCGCGCTTACCGAGACGTTCAGCGGTGCGCCATAAACCACATAAGAGCCGACATAATCGTAATACTCTTTGTCGAACAGGTTGTTGACGTTCGCCTGAACAGCAAAATCTTTGGTGACCTGATAACGGCTGAACAGGTTAACCAGCCCGTAGCTGCCTTGCTCCGCGCGGGAACGTCCTGCCGGGCCGCCTTCCACGTCCGTCCACACTTTGTTCTGCCAGTTTACGCCACCGCCCACGGTCAGTTCCGGCAGCTTTGGCAGTTGATAACGGGTGAACAGCTTCATGGTTGTGCGCGGCTGATCGGAGCTTACGGCGTTGTCATTCTTATCTTCAGCAATGTAGCGGGTCGCGCCGAAGGTCAGCTGCCAGTTATCGGTCAGGGCACCGTTGAGTTCGAACTCAATACCTTTGCTCACTACGCCGTCCAGCGATTGATAAATCGACTCACCGCTCGGCATGTAGGTATACGTATTGCTTGCTACGTTATCCTGCTCAATGCGGAAAATCGCCAGCGAGGTGGTAAGACGGGTATTGAACCAGTCTGCTTTCACACCGGCTTCGTAGCTTTTGCCCGTAGTGGGGTCGAGATAGCGTCCGCTGGCGTCCCGCTTGTCCTGGGGCTGGAAAATGGAGGTATAGCTGACGTAGGTCGACCAGTCTTCATTGATGTCGTAGACCAGGCCCGCGTAGGGCGTCACGTCATCTTTGGTGCTTTCCAGACGGGTGTCCGGGGAGCCCGCCGGGTTATAGCGAATGTTGTAGTTGGTATAACGCGCGCCGAGGATCAGATGCAGCGGATCGGCCAGCGAGAAGCGGGCGGAGGTATACGCTGAGGACTGGCGAATGTCGTCCTGGCTGTAGAGTTTCCACGGCGTCCACTGCGGGTCGGCAATGTTACCGTTCCAGTTCTTAAAGTTACCCACATTAACCATGCCGTAAACCGCGTCAGGCATTGAGTTGTCGTAATGGTTACGCTGACGGCTGAAGCTGCCGCCGAACATCATTTCGTGCTGACGGCCTAAGAGATCGAAATCGCCGCGCAGGAAAGCGTCTATGGCATCCTGTTTACGTTCGCCACGGTTCCAGCCGCCGTAGCCTACCATGCCCGCACCGGTCTCTTTATCCGGATAGCCGGACATATACATCAGCTTAGAATCGAAGTTGGTTTCAGCATGCATGCCGTTAATATGCGCTTCCCAGCCATTATCGAAACGCTGCGTCAGGTTAGCGAAGATGCGGGTGCTGTCCTTGTCCGAGTAGGCCCAGTCAGGCGCTACGGTCTGGCTGCGACGGTAATCGGTCTTACTTCCGTCGCTGTACCATGTCGGCAGCCCGCCCCAGGTTGGGTCGGCGGTGTTACTTTCCTGATACTCATACCCCACAGAGAGGGTAGTGCTGTCGGTGACGTCCGCATCCATCACGCCATAGAGGAATTTCTTCCGGTAGTGATAGTTATCCATGAAGCTGTCATTGTCCTGATAACCCGTGATCAGACGGCCCCGTACCTTGCCTGACTCCACCAGTGGCGCCTGAAGATCCAGCACGTATCGCTGTTTATCCCAGCTGCCGTAGCTGGCCGAGACGTTACCTTTGAATTCATTGCTGTCCGCATGTTTGCGCACCATATTGACGTACGCCGCCGGGTTGCCCGTCCCGGACATCAGGCCGGTGGCACCGCGGACCACTTCGATGCGGTCATAAATCGCCGTATCGGCGGCGGTATCGCCAAAGTTCCACACTTCGCTGATGGAGGTTGGCAGGTCGTCATAGGCATAGTTGCTGACGAAGAACCCGCGTGAGTAAAACACGGTACGGTCGCTGTCTTGCACCTGCGCCGTTACGCCCGTGGTGTTAGTTAATACCTGACCGATTGACTGCAGGTTCTGATCGACCATGCGCTGCTGGCTAATCACGCTGACGGACTGAGGGATATCACGGGGAACCAGCAACAGCTTCGTACCGGTGGTGGTGGTTTTTACGCTGTAATCCCGTTCCTGACTTGCTGAAGGATCCTGCGTTTGCTCAAAACCGCCGTCAACAACGACGGTATCTTCGGCTGATGATGCAGCGAATGCGGCGGCTGGCGTCAATGCCATAGTAATGCATACTGCCAGCAACGAAGGCGTTGCGACAGGCTGACGTTTCCCATCCCTGGTGAGATGAATGAAAGACATGATTAAACCCTTATGAACGATGAAGAGGGTATGCGTCAGTCCCGCGGACACGGGCTGGCGTCGTTTTCTATGTTAAAAATGCGCATGAAAATGCAAATGCGAAATATACGCATTGCCATTAATGCTGTAAACAGATGTGTAGACCGGAACTGAAATAATGTTTCAGCCCGTTAAAGCCTGCGAGCGGTCACTCTTCAGTCAGCTGATGAACATTCACGAAAGAAATCGGGGGAGGAGGTTGAAAGGACAGGAGAAACTCGCTCATACTCTTGAATTGTGTCACACACCTATCCCGGGAGTGTGTTTACAGCGGACGCATTGCGCCAGATTAAATAAAAAAGGAAAAGGTCATGGCTGAAGAAACGATTTTCAGTAAAATTATCCGTCGCGAAATTCCGTCGGATATCGTCTATCAGGATGAACTGGTGACGGCTTTCCGGGACATTTCCCCTCAGGCCCCGACGCACATCCTTATCATTCCCAATATTCTGATTCCGACTGTAAACGACGTAAAAACCGAGCATGAAGTGGCGTTAGGTCGTATGCTGACGGTGGCTGCCAAAATCGCTGAACAGGAAGGGATTGCAGAAGACGGTTACCGTCTGATCATGAACTGCAACCGTCATGGTGGCCAGGAAGTTTATCATATTCACATGCATCTGCTGGGTGGACGTCCTCTGGGGCCGATGCTGGCACATAAAGGTCTTTGACATGCTGAAAGGGCGTATTGCAGCGCTGGTAATGGCGATGATGATTGTGGGGTGCAGCTCGCGTCCGGCGATCCCCGTGAACGATGAGCAGACGCTGGTCATGGAGTCCTCCGTGCTTGCCGCGGGGATCACGGCACAACAGCCCGCGTTGACCATCAGTGAAATCAACTCATCTGCCTCCTCTACGCTCTTTAATGAAAGACATGAGCCAGTGACGGTCCACTACCGTTTTTTCTGGTATGACGTAAGAGGTCTTGAAATGCATCCGCTGGAGGCGCCGCGTAGCGTCACCATTCCGGCCAGGTCGTCGGTAACGCTCTATGGCAGCGCCAACTATCTGGGTGCGCATAAGGTGAGACTTTATCTTTATCTCTGAGGGGTGAACCTTGATTAAAAATTTGAGCCGCTATGCGCTCGTGACAGCTTTCGCTCTGTTTCTTGCAGGGTGTGTGACCCGAACTGAACAGCCTGCGCCTGTGGAAGAGGCTAAACCGGGCACTGAACAGCCGACACCGCCAACGCAGCAGCAGCCAACCGTGCCGTCTGTACCGTCTATTCCGGCGCAGCCAGGCCCGATTGAACATCCGGACCAGACGTCACAGCCCACGCCGCGCGTGCGCCATTACGACTGGAACGGGGCAATGCAGCCGATGGTAGGCAAAATGTTGCAGGCGCAGGGCGTGACGGCGGGCAGCGTGTTGCTGGTCGACAGCGTGAACAACCGTACCAACGGTTCGCTGAACGCGGGTGAAGCCACGGAAACCCTGCGTAATGCTCTGGCTAACAACGGTAAGTTTACGCTGGTCTCGGCTCAGCAGCTCGCGGTCGCCAAACAGCAGCTGGGCCTGTCGCCGCAGGATAGCCTCGGTACCCGCAGCAAGGCGATCGGCATTGCCCGTAACGTTGGCGCACAGTATGTGCTTTACTCTAACGCTACCGGTAACGTGAATACCCCAGCCCTGCAGATGCAGCTGATGCTGGTTCAGACAGGCGAAATTATCTGGTCAGGTAAAGGTGCGGTTACGCAACAATGACGGCACGCGTGAAGAGATTCTGACGCGCTATTTTCCTCAGTACCGCCTTATCGCGCCGCAGGCCCACTCCGGGCTTGGCGGCGCGAGTTGCATTATAGAGCAGGGCGAACGACGTCTGGTCTTGCGGCAAAATCACGACCCCTCTGCTCCTGCCTCTCATTTTCGTCGTCAGTTTCGTGCCCTGAGACGTCTTCCGGCGGATCTCGTACCTGCCCCTCGTTTTTTCAGACAGGGCTGGATGGCCGTGGACTATCTGGAAGGTGACGTTAAAAGCGCGCTGCCGGACACGCCGGAGCTTGCGGCGATGCTGTATCATCTGCACCGGCAGCCACGCCTGGGGTGGCGAACGACGTTATTCCCTCTACTGGAACAATACTGGCAGCAAGCCCTGCCAGACAGACGTACTCCAGTGTGGCTGGCACGTCTTAAGCGGCTGCGTAAAACGGGCGAGCCGCAGCCGATTCGGCTCGCGCCGTTGCATATGGATGTTCATGCCGGGAATATTGTTCATACGCCAGCGGGCATCAGGCTTATCGACTGGGAGTATGCGGGAGATGGCGATGTGGCGCTGGAGCTGGCGGCAGTCTGGACGGAGAGTGACGCCGCGCGGCAGATGCTCATCAGGGAGTACGCCCGGGTGGCACATATTGACCCCGACGCGCTGAGGCGTCAGGTCAGACGCTGGCGACCCTGGGTCATCATGTTAATGGCGGGCTGGTTTGAAATGCGCTATCGGCAGTCCAGAGACAAACAATTTATTGCGCTGGCAGACGATGCCTGGCGTCAGTTACAAACTAAAGGATAAGAGAGGTGGATGTGGGTCCAGTCATGTTGGATGTAGAAGGGTTTGAGCTGGATGCGGAGGAGCGTGAAATTCTGGCGCATCCGCTGGTGGGTGGCCTGATCCTGTTTACCCGCAACTATCACGATCCGGCGCAGCTGCGTGAGCTGGTGCGTCAGATCCGCGCCGCGTCGCGCAATCATCTGGTGGTGGCCGTCGATCAGGAAGGCGGACGCGTGCAGCGTTTCCGCGACGGTTTTACCCGCCTGCCCGCAGCCCAGTCTTTTGCCGCGCTGCTCGGCACGGAAGAGGGTGGAAAACTGGCGCAGGAGGCCGGCTGGCTGATGGCCAGCGAAATGATTGCCATGGATATCGACATCAGCTTTGCCCCGGTGCTGGATGTCGGGCATATCAGCGCTGCCATTGGCGAGCGCTCATACCATGAAGACCCGCGTATTGCGCTGGCAATGGCGACCCGGTTCATCGACGGCATGCACGATGCAGGCATGAAAACCACCGGGAAACACTTCCCGGGGCACGGGGCGGTGACGGCGGATTCTCACAAAGAGACGCCGCGCGATCCGCGTCCGGAAGCGGAGATTCGCGCCAAAGATATGTCGGTTTTCCAGTCGCTTATCACCGATAACAAGCTGGATGCCATTATGCCCGCGCACGTGATTTACAGCGACGTCGACCCGCGTCCGGCCAGCGGATCTCCGCACTGGCTGAAAACCGTTCTGCGCCAGGAGCTGGGCTTCAACGGCGTGATTTTCTCTGACGATTTGTCGATGGAAGGTGCCGCGATCATGGGCAGCTACGCTGAACGCGGTCAGGCATCACTGGATGCAGGTTGCGATATGATCCTGGTCTGCAATAATCGTAAAGGTGCCGTTAGCGTGCTGGATAACCTGTCGCCGATCAAAGCAGAGCGTGTTACACAATTGTATCATAAAGGTTCATTTAGCCGTCAGGAGCTGATGGATTCGGCGCGCTGGAAGACGGTCAACGCCCGGCTTGAAGACCTGAATGAGCGCTGGCAGGCACATAAAGCCAGCCTGTAAACCCTCCCGGAAGGCGTAGCGTGGTGAGAAGACGATGATCATCTATTTACACGGTTTTGACTCAAACAGCCCTGGTAATCATGAGAAGGTGCTGCAGCTGCAGTTTATCGATCCGGATGTACGATTGATCAGCTACAGCACGCGCCATCCGAAGCATGATATGCAGCATCTGCTCAAAGAGGTGGACAAGATGTTGCAGCTCAACGTCGACGATCGCCCGTTGATTTGCGGCGTGGGGCTGGGCGGCTACTGGGCGGAGCGGATTGGCTTCCTGTGCGACATTCGCCAGGTGGTGTTCAATCCTAACCTGTTCCCGAACGAGAACATGGAAGGCAAAATTGACCGCCCGGAAGAGTATGTCGATATTGCGACCAAGTGCGTCAGCAATTTCCGTGAGAAAAACCGCGACCGCTGCCTGGCGATCCTTTCCCGTAATGATGAAGCGCTAAACAGCCATCGGGCAGCAGAGCTGCTGCATCATTACTATGAGATTGTCTGGGACGAAGAACAGACCCACAAGTTCAAAAACATCTCCCCTCATCTGCAGCGTATCAAAGCGTTTAAAACGCTGGGTTAATCAATTACCCGCATGCATCAAAGCCCGGCCGCGAAAGCGTACCGGGCTTTCTTTTTGTCCAGAATTGTCTACTTTTAAGCCATCAAAACTTGATGCATATCAATTTTGGTATGACCAATGCGCCTGACGTGGTATTCTCAATGCACCTGAATGGTTTCAGTGCTGTAACCTGTTGTTAATTAAGGGTTATTTTTATAACTTTTAATTAACAATTGGTTAATAATTTGAGGGGGTCACGTTGACTACGCCATTGAAAAAGATAGTGATTGTCGGCGGTGGAGCTGGCGGGCTGGAGCTGGCTACACAGCTGGGCAAGAAGCTGGGTCGCGGTAAAAAAGCCAAAATTACGCTGGTGGATCGTAACCACAGCCACCTGTGGAAACCGCTGCTGCATGAAGTGGCGACCGGTTCTCTGGATGAGGGCGTGGACGCGCTCAGCTATCTGGCGCACGCGCGCAACCATCATTTCCAGTTCCAGCTGGGCTCGGTGGTCGACATCAACCGTGAAAGCAAAACCATCACCCTGGCAGAGCTGCGCGATGAAAAAGGGGAGCTGCTGGTTCCCGAGCGTAAACTGGCGTACGACACGCTGGTCATGGCGCTGGGCAGTACCTCCAACGACTTCAACACGCCGGGCGTGAAAGAGCACTGTATCTTCCTCGATAATCCGCACCAGGCGCGTCGTTTCCATCAGGAAATGCTGAACCTGTTCCTGAAGTACACCAATAACATGGGTGCGAACGGCAAGGTCAATATCGCGATTGTCGGCGGCGGCGCGACGGGCGTTGAGCTGTCAGCGGAGCTGCACAATGCGGTGAAACAGCTGCACAGCTACGGTTACAAAGGGTTAACTAACGAAGCGCTGAACGTCACGCTGGTTGAAGCCGGTGAACGCATCCTGCCTGCGCTGCCTCCGCGTATTTCCGGTGCGGCGCACAATGAACTCACCAAACTGGGCGTGCGGGTGCTGACGCAGACCATGGTGACCAGCGCCGACGAAGGCGGCCTGCACACCAAAGACGGCGAGTATATCAAAGCGGATCTGATGGTCTGGGCGGCTGGTATCAAAGCGCCTGACTTTATGAAAGAGATCGGCGGTCTGGAAACCAACCGCATTAACCAGCTGGTCACAGAGCCAACGCTGCAAACCACGCGTGACCCTGAAATCTTTGCTATCGGTGACTGTGCCTCCTGCGCGCGTCCTGAAGGTGGATTCGTGCCGCCGCGCGCGCAGGCCGCTCACCAGATGGCAAGCCTGGTGCTGCACAATATTCTGGCGCAATACAAAGGCAAGCCAATGAAAGCCTATGTCTACAAAGACCATGGTTCACTGGTGTCGCTGTCAAACTTCTCTACCGTCGGCAGCCTGATGGGCAACCTGATGCGCGGCTCAATGATGGTAGAGGGGCGCATTGCCCGCTTCGTGTATATCTCCCTGTACCGCATGCACCAGATTGCGCTGCACGGCTACTTCAAAACCGGACTGATGATGCTGGTGGGCAGAATCAACCGCGTGATTCGTCCGCGTCTGAAGCTGCACTAATCTTTCACTCCCTCCGGGCCCTCCGGAGGGATTTTTTAGCATATCATGCTGCGCATCACAGAATGAGTGCTTAAGAGTTCTCCTAAATACAATATATCTCCCCTCAACGCCCCTTTTTTGATCCTTTATCTTATTGGCGAAGTGCGGCCTCCATTGCAAAATTGTTACCAATAGCAACAAAGGAGGAAGTCCCGTGAATAAATCAATGTTGGCGGGTATAGGGATTGGCGTCGCGGCTGCGTTAGGTGTGGCTGCCGTTGCCAGTCTCAACGTATTAGATCGCGGCCCGCAGTATGCACAGGTGGTTTCTGCTACACCGATTAAAGAAACCGTGAAAACCCCTCGTCAGGAGTGCCGCAACGTCTCCGTGACGCACCGCCGTCCGGTGCAGGATGAAAACCGTATCGCCGGTTCTGTTCTGGGTGCGGTAGCGGGTGGCGTGATTGGTCACCAGTTTGGCGGTGGCCGGGGTAAAGACGTAGCGACCGTGGTCGGCGCGCTGGGTGGCGGCTATGCCGGTAACCAGGTGCAGGGCGCGATGCAGGATAATGATACCTACACCACGACTCAGCAACGCTGCAAAACCGTCTATGACAAGTCGGAAAAAATGCTGGGCTATGACGTGACGTACAAAATTGGCGATCAGCAGGGCAAAATCCGCATGGATAAAGACCCGGGCACGCAAATTCCACTGGATGGAAACGGCCAGCTGGTTCTGAATAACAAAGTGTAAAAAAGAAGTTCTCTGAATTTAGCTCCTCATGCGCTCAGGCTGAGGAGCTTTTTTTGCGTCAGATTTTCAGTAGCTCAGGCCACAGCCGCAGCGTGGTTTCGCTAATATTCTGCAGTTTTTCCAGCGTGGCCCCTTCACGGGCGCTGATCGACATCCCCTGCAAAATACAGCTCAGGTATTGCGCCAGTAGCTGAGGGTTGCATTGCGCGGGGATTTCACCGCGCTGCTGGCGCTGAGCCAGAAATGCGCTGAGGGTCTCCTCCTGCATCGCATGCCGCGACTTCACCGTATTGGCAATCTCTTTGGAGGACGCCGCAAGGGTGGCAGAGGTGTTAATCATAAAGCAGCCCGCAGGCGTCTCTTTACTGGTGAAGCAGGTCGCGACGGCGGTGAAATAGTCCCGAAGCGCCTGTTCAACGCTTTTCTCTTCGCAGAACAGCTGGGCTTCGTGTTTCGCCGCAAAGCGCGAAATGTATCTGTCCAGAACCGCCCTGAACAGCCCCTCTTTATTGGTAAATTCGGCATACAGCGTCGGCGCTTTGGCTCCGGTGGCTTCTACCAGATCGGAAAGCGAGGTTGCTTCATACCCATGTTGCCAGAAGAGAGTCATGGCCTTATCAAGCGCTGCATCCCTGTCAAACACTTTTGGTCGGCCACGGCTTTTCTTCGCACAACTCGTGACATCGGTTGTCATTTGCCGTTGGTCCTCTGTTGGTTTGGTGAATGACCATTATAAAAATAAACGCAACCCACCACCAGTGCAGAATGCTTAAAAATAAATTAATCATATATGTATGAAAAATAACAACTTTAAAATTTAGTTAACGCTCGTTATAAAATTATGTTGACGCGTGACCTGGATCACATTTATGATTTACCTATCGATCGTTAACTAAATGATTAACGACCTCCAAATTCATCTGCTAAAGGTAAACATCATGAAAAACGTAAAAACTCTCATTGCTGCCGCTGTCCTGAGTTCACTCTCTTTCGCAAGCTTTGCTGCTGTACAGGTGCAATCCACCCCTGCTGACCAGCACAAAGTTGGGACAATCTCTGCCTCTGCCGGTACTAACCTGGGTTCCCTGGAAGATCAGCTGGCGCAAAAAGCGCAAGAGATGGGTGCAAAATCTTACCGCATCACCTCAGTGACCGGTCCTAACACCCTGCACGGCACTGCGGTCATCTACAAATAAGCCGCGCATAAACCCTCATTTATGCCACTGCAATAAAAAACGCCCTGCTGAGCAGGGCGTTTTTTATTTCTGATTTACATCGACTGCTGGACGACATCGTGATGCCGGGTGACATCGGTCGGCATACCTGACCGGGCTTCCATCGCACGTTCCATCACCACGCTGTTGGTATTCGCATTCGTTTTGAAGCTTACCATCGCGGCATTCAGGTTAATGGGCAGCGTCTGCGGGTCGTCGCCAATGTTTTTCGATAGCGGCTGATGAATCTCAACCAGCCGCACGCCGCCCGGCTCCTCAGAAACCTTAATCGGCGTATTGATAATATTCACTTTGGTACCCGGCGTAACGACGTTAAACAGCGTTTTGATATCGTCATCGCGCAGACGAATACAGCCGGAGCTGACGCGCATGCCGATGCCAAAGTCCGCATTCGTTCCGTGCAGCAGGTAGACGCCGCCGTATGCCGCGAGGCGTATCGCGTGGTGCCCCATCGGGTTATCCGGACCAGCCGGCACCACGGCAGGAAGATCGATCCCCTGGGCCTTGTAGCGGGCACGAATGTTGGCCGTCGGGGTCCAGGTTGGATTCGCGCGTTTATCCGAGACGGTGGTGACCATCGTCGGCGTCAGGGTGTCGCCGCCCAGCTGACCAATACCGATAGGGTAGACGGTGACTTCATTTTTACCCGGCGGGTAATAGTACAGACGTAGCTCCGCCAGGTTTATCACGATCCCCTCGCGCGGGGCGTCCGGCAGGATGGTCTGTAACGGGATGGTCAGTACGCTGCCCGCGCGCGGGACATACGGATCGACGCCGGGGTTCGCCTGCAGCAGGGCCAGAAAACCGACGTTATATTTTTTGGCAATCGCTTCCAGTGAACCGCCATTATTTTCAACGACATGAAAGCGGTTTTCACCTACCAACTTGCTGCCGGGAGGGGGAAGTGGCCAGGTGTTTGCCCGAGCGGGAAGCGCAACCGCGACGGTGGCTGCCAGCGCAAACAGTGTCATCCAGCGAGTAAAACGCGAAGAGGTCATCATCACCATAATCCATATAAATTATAAGTTTATTGTTTTATAAGGCGTTAAACATAATTATGGCGAATGGGTGTGTCGGGAAGATCGGGTGAAGTGCAAAGAGTTTGTAAATTGTCCCCCCGTAGCGCCGGGCTAACGGGGGGAAGGGAGATTATGCGATCGCGTTCTCTTCCAGCTGGCGCATAAAGTTACGCACCCAGTCCATACGGGTTTTGCGCTCCGTCAGCTCCTGGGTAAATTTCAGACGGGTTGGACCATCCAGACGGAAATGCTGCGGCTGTTTTTGCAGCAGGCCGATCAGCCACATCGGGTTGACGTGATTCTTCTCGGCGAATTCAATCACGCCGCCTTTTTCATTGCCTTCGAGCTTGCGGATCCCCAGCTTTTGCGCCTGCTGGCGCAGCCTCGCGATATCCAGCAAATTTCTCGCCGGATCGGGCAGCAGGCCAAAGCGGTCAATCAGCTCCACCTTAATCTCTTCCAGCTCGTTCTCCTTCTTCGCGCTGGCGATGCGCTTGTAGAACGACAGTCGGGTATTCACGTCCGGAATAAAATCGTCCGGCAGCAGGGAAGGCATACGCAGCTCGACCTCGGTCTGCTGGCTGGTGAGATCTTCCAGCGACGGCTCGCGTCCGGCCTTCAGGGCATCAACCGCGTTTTCCAGCAGCTCCATATAGAGCGAGAAGCCGATGGTCTCCATGGAGCCGCTCTGGTCTTCCCCCAGCAGCTCGCCTGCACCGCGGATCTCGAGATCGTGCGTGGCCAGCGCAAAGCCTGCGCCGAGGTCTTCTAGCGAGGCGATGGCTTCCAGACGCTTTTGCGCGTCGGTGGTCATCGCTTTCGGATGCGGCGTCAGCAGCCAGGCGTAGGCCTGATGGTGCGAACGCCCTACGCGGCCGCGCAGCTGGTGAAGCTGCGCCAGACCAAAGTGATCCGCACGCTCAATGATGATGGTGTTCGCCGTCGGAATGTCGATCCCGGTTTCAATGATGGTGGTACACACCAGCACGTTAAAGCGCTGGTGGTGGAAGTCGTTCATCACTCGTTCCAGCTCGCGCTCGCGCATCTGCCCGTGACCGATAGCGATGCGCGCTTCCGGCACCAGCTCCGCCAGCCTGTCCGCCGCCTTCTGGATGTTTTCCACGTCGTTGTAGAGATAGTAGACCTGACCTCCGCGCAGCACTTCACGCAGAATAGCTTCCCGCACCACCAGATTATCGTACTCGCGGACGAAGGTTTTCACCGCCAGACGGCGCGCCGGCGGCGTGGCGATAATCGACAGATCGCGCATGCCGCTCATCGCCATGTTCAGGGTTCGCGGGATCGGCGTCGCGGTCAGGGTGAGGATATCGACGTCGGCGCGCATCGCTTTGATGCGCTCTTTATGACGCACCCCGAAGCGGTGCTCTTCATCGACGATCAGCAGCCCCAAATCTTTCCACTTCACGTCGCTTTGCAGCAGCTTGTGGGTGCCGATCAGAATATCGATCTTGCCCTCGCTTGCCTGTTCGAGGATCTGCGTCTGTTCTTTGGTGCTGCGAAAACGCGAAAGCATCTCGATACGTACCGGCCAGTTGGCAAATCGGTCGCGGAAGTTGTCGAAGTGCTGCTGAGCGAGCAGGGTGGTCGGCACCAGCACCGCCACCTGCTTGTTGTTTTCCACCGCAAGGAAGGCGGCGCGCATCGCCACTTCGGTTTTGCCGAAGCCGACGTCGCCGCAAACTAAGCGGTCCATTGCCAGCGGCTGGCACATGTCGCTCAGCACGGCGTTGATGGCCTGGGCCTGATCCGGCGTGGTTTCAAACGGGAAGCTGTCGCAGAACAGCTGGTACTGTTCTTTATCGTGCTTAAAGGCGAAGCCCTGTTTGGCCGCGCGCTGGGCGTAGATATCCAGCAGCTCGGCCGCCACGTCGCGCACTTTTTCCGCAGCCTTCTGGCGCGCGCGCGCCCAGGCGTCGCCGCCCAGCTTGTGCAGCGGCGCATTCTCTTCGGCACCGCCCGCGTAGCGGCTGATCAGATGCAGGGAGGAGACCGGAACATACAGTTTGGCGTCGTTGGCGTAGGTCAGCATCAGGTATTCACCTTTAATGCCGCCCGCTTCCAGCGTGGTCATCCCCTGATAGCGCCCAACGCCGTGTTCCAGGTGAACAATCGGCTGGCCCGGGTGCAGCTCGGCCAGGTTACGGATCAGCGTGTCCGGGTTGATGGTCCGACGGCTGTCCTGACGGCGGCGCGCGACGCGCTCACCCAGCAGGTCGCTTTCGCAAATCAGCGCCAGGTTGTTGAGCGTGTCGATGAACCCGTGCTCGGCGGCGCCAATCATCAGGTAACGACCGCTTCCGGTCGCTTCGCTCAGACGCAGGATGCGCTTCGGCGCCACCTTAATGCGTCCCAGCAGCTCACCTAAAGCTTCACGTCGGCCTTCACTCTCAACGGAGAACACCACCGGGCCGGTGAAGGACTCCAGGAACTTGCGCAGATTATCCAGCGGGGCTTTCTGCTGCGCCTGAACGGCCAGGTCCGGCAGCCTCCGGAAGGCGAGGTTGGTATTGGCGGCCTTATCGGCAAGGGAATCGGTTTTCAGCTGCATGCGCGGCCAGCGCTTCAGCTCGGCGTTGAGCTCGTCGGTGCGCAGCCACAGCGCTTCCGGCGGCAGCAGCGGACGCATCGGGTCAACGCCGCGATTTTCGAAACGGGCGCGGGTTTCGCTTTCAAAGCGGCTGGCGCTGGCGTCGATATCCCCGGTGTTAACAATCAGCGTATTCGCCGGGAAGTAGCTGAACAGGGCAGGCAGCGGCTCGTTGAAGAACAGCGGCTGCCAGTATTCGATCCCGGCAGGCAGCGTGCCTTTGCTGACCTGCTGATAAATATGTTCCGCGTCGCGCTTCACCTCGAACCTATCGCGCCACTGGCTGCGGAACAGCTCGATAGCGGTTTTGTCCGTAGGGAACTCATGCGCGGGCAGTAAATTGATCGACTCTACTTCCTCCAGCGTGCGCTGCGTGTCGGCGTCGAATACGCGCAGGCTGTCGATTTCATCATCAAAGAAATCCAGACGATACGGCTGGTCGCTGCCCATCGGGTAAAGGTCGAGCAGCGCGCCGCGGGTCGCGTATTCCCCGTGCTCCATCACCTGGTCGACGTGGCGATAGCCGGCACCGTCGAGCTGCGCGCGCAGGGCGTCACGGGACAGGCGCTGGCCTTTTTTCATCACCAGCGCGTGACCGTGCAGATAGCTGTGCGGACAGACGCGCTGCATCAGGGTGTTCACCGGCACAATCAGCACGCCGCGCTGCATGGTCGGCAGCTGATAGAGCGTCGACAGGCGCGAGGAGATGATCTCCTGATGCGGAGAGAAGCTGTCATAGGGCAGCGTCTCCCAGTCGGCCAGGCTGAACACCAGGCTATCGGTGAACTGGCGAATTTCGTCGTGCAGGCGCAGGGCGTTTTGCATATCCGGGGCAACCAGAATTACCGGGCCTGGGTGACGCTCGGCGATTTCCGCCACCAGCGTGGCGCACGCCGCGCCCGTGAGTTCACCCAGCTGGCGCTGGTCGCCCGCTTTGACAGGCAAGGAATAACGATAGTGTTCAGGCATGGCTATGTCAGAGTCTCTTATGGATATACCAACAGTATTGGGGCATATCACTGATACGCAATGTCTTTATTATCCTCGATCGTTTTACATAAGCAAATCGTAACCGCACGGCAGGGCTAAACGCCCCCAAAACGGGGGCGGAGAGGGCATTAACGCGTTGAAGGTAACAGGGTCTGCGTAGACGGAGGAGAAAAGAACACGTCACCAAACAGCGCGGTGGAGATTTTACGCACCCCGAGCCCGGCAAGGGTACAGATCAGCAGGCTGACAAACGGGTAGATCAGAATTAAGGACAGCTCGGCCCAGACTGGCCAGTACGCGGCATTCATCTCGCCGATCAGGAACAGGCTAAAGGCCTCAATTAAGATGCGGTGGGTGGTATAAATTGCAATGGTATTGGAGCCAATCACGTTCAGCAGATTGTTCGGGTGAACGGCATAGCGCTGCTCAAGGCTGTAGAACAGCTTCATGATCAGCACAATCGACAGCAACGAGAGCAGCAGCGGAACGTTAGCAAACCACAGCGCCACTGAGACGGCGGCGAAAGCCCCGGTTGCCAGCCAGATGCGGCGCAGGTTGACGCTTTTCATCCACGCCATCAACTCTGCGCCATACCACGCCCCGAGGCTGTAGTAGATCATGTTGCGCACCACGCTGTTCATTCCCCACCACGGCAGCGGCAGGAAGTTAATCGCGATGCTTGCCAGCGCCAGCAGTCCCAGTACCGGCAGCTTCCAGCGGCTCAGCAGTTTACACAGCGTGAAGTAGACCACCAGGGCATACAGATACCACAGGCTGGTGCTGGCAGTGACCATCCCCAGCACAAATCCTGAGAACGAGTCGGCGTAGGCCGCGTTCGACGAGGTGGCAAGCTCGCGCTCGGGTGCCAGCCAGGCGTTCAGGTGGGTCAACGCCTGCCATTGTAGGACGCCCCACAGCGCCAGGACCCAGACAATGCTCCAGATCCGCTTGTCAAGACTGGTTCGCCAGTCCACCTCGTCAATATAACGACGGATCAGATAGCCGGAGATAAAGAAGAAGACCGGCATACGAAACGGTGCGAGATAGAGGTTAAAATAGACCCAGCATTTGGCGAGAAGGCCGGAGAGCGGGTGTTGAAGCCCGATCAGATGCGGATAAAACGTGATAACCGAATGATAGATAACCACCAGGCAGATACACAGCCCTTTTATCTGGTTAATCCATAATGCTTTTTTCTTCATTGTTCGCCACTACCTTATTGCCATAAACGAACGAGCAATTGTTGTAAAACGAAGCCGGGATGTAATGGGTAACAGTCTGTATCCGGCGGTTTTTCGGAAAAGGTGGAGGTTGCGAGGTGAGTATTCAGACAATAGCATCCTGATTTATCTGAATTTTTCGGAAAAACGATTACCAAAGCTTACGGTTTCAGTCATTTACGCTTAACGGATTCGCTTATATACTCGTGGGTCTGCTATCAGCAAACAGACGGATTTCATGTATCAACCTGTCGCACTCTTCATAGGCTTACGTTACATGCGTGGGCGCGCCGCGGACCGCTTCGGTCGCTTTGTCTCCTGGCTTTCGACTATTGGCATTACGCTTGGCGTGATGGCACTGGTGACGGTACTTTCCGTCATGAATGGCTTTGAGCGCGAGCTGCAAAACAATATCCTGGGGCTGATGCCGCAGGCCGTTCTCTCATCATCCACCGGTTCGGTTAACCCGCAACAGCTGCCGGAAAGCGCGGCGAAGTTACAGGGCGTCACGCGCGTCGCGCCGTTGACCACCGGCGACGTGGTGCTGCAAAGCGCCCGCAGCGTGGCGGTCGGCGTGATGCTGGGTATTGACCCGGCGCAAAACGATCCGCTGACGCCGTATCTGGTTAACGTGAAGCAGACCGATCTGGAAGCCGGAAAATACAACGTGATTCTGGGTGAACAGCTTGCCGGCCAGCTTGGCGTCAACCGTGGCGATCAGCTGCGCGTGATGGTCCCTTCTGCCAGCCAGTTTACGCCGATGGGGCGCCTGCCAAGCCAGCGCCTGTTCAACGTGATTGGTACCTTTGCCGCCAACAGCGAAGTCGATGGCTACCAGATGCTGGTGAACATTCAGGACGCTTCACGCCTGATGCGCTACCCGGCAGGGAATATTACCGGCTGGCGCCTGTGGCTCGACGCGCCGCTGAAGGTCGATACCCTCAGCCAGCAAAAACTGCCGGACGGCACTAAATGGCAGGACTGGCGCGAGCGTAAAGGCGAACTGTTCCAGGCCGTGCGGATGGAAAAAAACATGATGGGGCTGCTGCTGAGCCTGATCGTGGCCGTGGCCGCATTTAACATCATTACCTCGCTGGGCCTGATGGTGATGGAGAAGCAGGGCGAAGTCGCCATTCTGCAAACCCAGGGGCTCACGCCGCGCCAGATCATGGCGGTGTTTATGGTGCAGGGGGCCAGCGCAGGCATCATCGGCGCACTGCTCGGCGCCGTGCTGGGGGCCTTGCTTGCCAGCCAGCTTAATAACTTAATGCCGATCATCGGCGCGCTGCTCGACGGCGCGGCGCTGCCGGTGGCTATCGAGCCGCTGCAGGTGGTCGGTATTGCGCTGGCCGCGATGGCCATTGCGCTGCTATCTACGCTTTATCCTTCCTGGCGCGCTGCCGCCACTCAACCCGCTGAGGCTTTACGTTATGAATAAGATCCTGTTGCAATGCGACAACCTGTCCAAACGCTATCAGGAAGGCACTGTGCAAACCGACGTGCTGCACAATGTGAGTTTTAGCGTGGGCGAAGGCGAGATGATGGCGATTGTCGGTAGCTCCGGCTCGGGCAAAAGTACGCTGCTGCATCTGCTGGGCGGGCTGGATACGCCAACCGAGGGCGACGTGATCTTCTCCGGCCAGCCGATGAGCAAAATGTCCTCCGCGGCGAAGGCCGAGCTGCGCAACCGCGAGCTGGGCTTTATCTACCAGTTCCACCACCTGCTGCCGGATTTCACGGCGCTGGAAAACGTCGCGATGCCGCTGCTGATTGGTAAAAAGAAACCGGCAGAAATTAACGCCCGCGCCAGCGACATGCTGAAAGCGGTAGGCCTGGGCCATCGCGGTAATCATCGTCCCTCTGAGCTTTCCGGCGGCGAGCGCCAGCGCGTGGCGATTGCGCGTGCGCTGGTCAACAACCCGCGTCTGGTGCTGGCGGATGAGCCTACCGGTAACCTGGATGCCCGCAACGCGGACAGTATTTTCCAGCTTCTGGGCGAGCTGAACGCCTCGCAGGGCACCGCGTTTCTGGTCGTAACCCACGATCTGCAGCTGGCAAAACGCTTGGGGCGTCAGCTTGAGATGCGCGACGGCCATCTGAACGCGGAACTGACCCTGATGGGAGCAGAGTAATGGCGTCACCGTTATCGTTACTTATTGGGTTACGCTTTAGCCGCGGCCGCCGTCGCGGCGGCATGGTGTCGCTGATCTCCGTCATCTCGACCATCGGTATTGCGCTGGGCGTGGCGGTGCTGATTGTCGGCTTAAGCGCAATGAACGGCTTTGAGCGCGAGCTGAATAACCGCATTCTGGCGGTAGTGCCACATGGGGAGATCGAGCCGGTTAACCAGCCGTGGACGAACTGGAGCGATGCGCTCGCCAAAGTCGAAAAGGTGCCGGGCATTGCCGCGGCCGCGCCCTACATCAACTTTACCGGGCTGGTGGAGAGCGGGGTAAACCTGCGCGCCATTCAGGTGAAAGGGGTCAATCCCGCCCAGGAAGCGCGTCTCAGCGCGCTGCCAAACTATGTGCAGAACGGCGCGTGGGACAACTTTAAGGCCGGCGAGCAGCAGATCATCATGGGTAAAGGCGTGGCCGATGCCCTGAAGGTGAAGCAGGGCGACTGGGTATCAATCATGATCCCCAACGCCAGCGCCGACCACAAACTGCAGCAGCCTAAGCGCGTCCGCCTGCACGTCACCGGTATTCTTCAGCTGAGCGGTCAGCTCGATCACAGCTTTGCGATGGTGCCGATGGAGGATGCGCGCCAGTATCTCGATATGGGCGACAGCGTGACGGGCATTGCCATTAAGGTGAACGACGTCTTTAACGCCAACAAGCTGGTCCGCGACGCGGGCTTGGTGACCAATAACTATGTCCACATCAAAAGCTGGATCGGCACTTACGGGTATATGTACCGTGATATCCAGATGATCCGCGCCATTATGTATCTGGCGATGGTGCTGGTGATTGGTGTAGCGTGCTTTAATATCGTCTCGACGCTGGTGATGGCGGTCAAGGATAAGAGCGGTGATATCGCCGTGCTTCGTACCCTCGGGGCGAAAGACGGCCTTATTCGCGCCATCTTCGTCTGGTACGGTTTGCTGGCGGGGCTGTTCGGCAGCCTGTGCGGCGTGGTGATTGGCGTGGTGGTTTCCCTGCAGCTGACGCCGATTATCAACGGGATTGAAAAGCTTATCGGCCACCAGTTCCTGTCGGGTGATATCTATTTTATTGACTTCCTGCCGTCTGAACTGCACTGGCTGGATGTTTTTTATGTGCTGGTTACAGCACTTTTACTGAGTCTGCTGGCAAGCTGGTATCCGGCGCGTCGCGCAAGCCGAATTGATCCGGCGAGGGTATTAAGTGGCCAGTAATTACGTCATGATCTAGCGGCTTTCGGGCCGCCGGGTTAAAAGAGGAATGCGTTATGTATTACGGATTTGATATTGGCGGCACCAAGATTGCGCTCGGCGTGTTTGATAAAGACCTCAGGCTGCAGTGGGAAACCCGCGTTCCCACGCCTCGCGAAAGTTACGACGAATTTTTAACCGCGATTGCCGCGCTGGTGGCGCAGGCCGATGAACGCTTTGGCGTCAAAGGCAGCGTCGGCATCGGCATTCCGGGTATGCCCGAAACCGACGACGGCACGCTGTATGCCGCCAACGTGCCTGCCGCCAGCGGTAAACCGCTCCGCGCCGATCTCTCCGCTCTCCTTGAACGCGACGTGCGTTTAGACAATGATGCTAACTGCTTTGCGCTCTCCGAAGCCTGGGGCGATGAGTTCCGTCAGTATCCGCTGGTAATGGGGCTGATCCTCGGTACCGGCGTCGGCGGGGGGATTGTGATCAGCGGGAAGCCCATCACCGGGCGCAGCTACATCACCGGCGAGTTTGGCCATATCCGTCTGCCGGTGGACGCGCTGGAAGTGGTGGGGCGCGATTTCCCGCTGACCCGCTGCGGCTGCGGCCAGCACGGCTGCATCGAGAACTATCTCTCAGGGCGCGGGTTTGCATGGCTTTACGAACACTTCTATCATCAGAAACTTGAGGCCCCTCAAATCATTACCCTGTGGGAGCAAGGGGATGCGCAGGCGCGTGAGCACGTCGAGCGCTATCTGGATCTGCTGGCGGTGTGTCTGGGAAATATTCTCACCATCGTCGACCCGGATCTGCTGGTGATCGGGGGAGGGCTGTCAAACTTTACCGCGATTACGGAACGGTTGTCCGGGCGTTTGCCCCGACACTTATTGCCGGTTGCCCGCGTGCCGCGTATTGAACGCGCGCGACACGGGGACGCAGGAGGCATGCGCGGAGCCGCATTCCTTCATCTCACCGATTAGTTTACGAGGTTTCTATGCTGTCGCGTCGCCAGGGTCGACTCAGCCGTTTTCGCAAAAACAAACGCCGCTTGCGTGAGCGCTTGCGCCAGCGGATCTTTTTCAGAGACAGAATGATGCCAGAAGCGATGGATAAACCCAGAGTGGTGGTGCTGACCGGAGCGGGGATCTCCGCCGAGTCAGGAATTCGAACCTTCCGCGCGGCGGACGGGCTGTGGGAAGAGCACCGCGTGGAGGATGTGGCCACGCCGGAAGGCTTTGCCCGCGATCCGGATCTCGTCCAGGCGTTTTACAACGCCCGCCGCCGTCAGCTTCAGCAGCCTGAAGTCGCGCCGAATGCGGCGCATCTGGCGCTGGCGAAGCTGGAAGAGGCGCTGGGCGATCGTTTTCTGCTGGTAACGCAGAATATCGACAACCTGCACGAGCGGGCCGGCAACAAGAACATCATCCATATGCACGGTGAGCTGCTCAAGGTTCGCTGCGCCTGGAGCGGTCAGGTGCTGGACTGGCAAGAGGACGTGCTGCCTGAGGATAAGTGCCACTGCTGCCAGTTCCCGTCGCGCCTGCGTCCGCACGTGGTCTGGTTCGGTGAAATGCCGCTGGGAATGGATGATATCTACAGCGCGCTGGCGATGGCCGACGTATTTATCGCCATCGGCACATCCGGTCATGTTTACCCGGCGGCGGGGTTTGTCCACGAAGCGCGACTGCACGGCGCGCATACGGTAGAACTCAATCTTGAGCCAAGCCAGGTGGGCAGCGAGTTTGAAGAGAAACACTACGGTCTGGCAAGCACGGTCGTCCCGGAGTTTGTCGACAAGCTGCTGAAAGGGCTGTAACGGCAATCGCGTGAAAAGGCACCCGTCCAGCGGGTGCCTTTTTATTTATGAATGGAAGAACGCCAGCGTCTTCTCGAGCGATTTAGCCTGCTCATCCAGCGAGAGCGCCGCCGCAGAGATCTGCTGAACCAGAGAGGCGTTCTGCTGGGTCGTGCTGTCCATCTGATTAACGGCGGTGCTGACCTGGCTTATCCCGCGATTTTGCTCGTCCAGCGCCTGAACGATATCGTTGATGACCAGATGCACATGCGATACCGCTTCAATCACCTGTTTCATCATCACCCCCGTTTCATTGACCAGCTCAACGCCTTTGCTCACGCGCCCTGAGGACTCGGCAATCAGCTGAGAGATCTCTTTTGCCGCGTTAGCGCTTCGCTGGGCAAGATTGCGCACTTCCCCAGCGACTACCGCGAAGCCGCGCCCCTGTTCGCCAGCCCGTGCCGCTTCAACGGCAGCATTCAGCGCCAGGATATTAGTCTGGAAGGCGATGCCATCGACAATGCTGTTAATCTCGCCGATCTTACGCGCGCTCTCGTCAATCTCCCCGATCACCACGACCACGTCGTTTACCAGCGTTTCGCCATGCCCGGCGAGGCTCGCGGCGCGATCGGTAAGCGTGGTCGCCTTGTGGGCGTTGTCGGCGTTATTCTTCACCGTGACCGAAATCTCTTCCATGCTGGCTGCCGTTTCAACAATCGCAGCCGCCTGTTCCTCGGTTCGCGAGGCGAGGTCAAGGTTGCCCGCCGAAATTTCGCTGGTGCCGCCGTGCACGGAGTGGCTGGCTTCGCTGATATTGTCGACGATGCGCTTGAGCTGCATCTGCATGGTGTGCAGGGCATAAAAAATGCTGTGGGTATCTCCGGAACGAACCGGGATGGTGTTGTTCAGATCTCCCCGGGCAACGGCCAGGGCGATCCCGGCGGCCTCCGAAGGTTCGCCCCCAACCGGACGGTCAACTTTACGGGTGAAGATCTGTGCCATGACCAGGCTAACCGCCACGATGCTTAACACCATCATGATGATGGCTTTCAGTAAAAATGCGCGCGCTTCGGCCATCACTTCGCTGACCGGCGTGATAATGGCGAGTTTCCACGGCGTCTGGCTGTTACCGACGGCGATGTCCTGCCAGGTGATGAACACGTCCTCCTTCAGCAGCGGATCGTTTACCCGGGTGACGTCATGACCGGCAATCTGACCGGCGTAAGGCTTGCCCGCCGCGCGTTTGTCCGGGCTGGACACCACGTTATTAGCTGCGGAGAGGAGCAGGGCGTAGCCTGTGCCGTTCCACGGTTTAATCGCGCCGATCGTCGATCGCAGCGTGGCGAGGGAGAAGTCAGAGGTGACCGAACCCAGAAACTGACCGTCGCGCATGATGGGGGCGGCAATCGAGGTGAGCATCACGTCCACGCCGTTGTAGGGATAGATATAGGGTTCGATGATCACATCTTTATGCCGTTGTTTCGGCAGCAGATAATAATCACCGCTGCCGGGCGTTTCGATGTCCGTCAGCAGGTGTAATGCCGGTTTGCCAGTGGCGTCCCGGTCAACGTAGCGGGCGTAGCGCCCGGCAGGATCTTCACCGCTCTGACCGGCCCAGACGGCATCTTTATCGTCGAACGCGTTAGGCTCAAAGGCCATCGACATGGAGAGAAACTGTGGGTGAGCCGAAAGGTAGTGGATGAGCAGCTGGTTCAGGCTCTGGCGTTCGGTCACGCCCGCCTCGCGCAGCGCCAGGGCGCTGTTGCCCATGTCCCGGGCGGCAGTCAGGGCAGAATCCAGCTGTTTGCTGACCTGCAACGCTTGCACCTCGGCAATCTGGCGGATATGTTTTTTGGCCAGAACCTCCTGCTGTGCCATCCACTGCCACATCATAAACCCGATCGTTGCCGTAAAGCCCACCGTTACGGTGAGGAAAATGGACAACAGCATCAACGTCTTGACGCTTATTTTTTTTCTTCGGACCATGGCGTCTTTCATTCTCATCTCCCGTAATATCGTGCATGTCGGGCAGGCACATATTCCTTATCGGATATTTTCTCCTCTTTCTGTAGAGCGTCAGGAATATTTAATTTAAATTTTGTTTCGTAAATCCAGTTAATTAGTGTGGATGCTTTTATTTTGTGCATTCAATCAAAATAGTGCTCGATAAAGCTCGTTATCGTCGTGTAGAAAGAGGATGCTAATAAATATAAAGTTGTAGAGGAGGATGGGATATGTACGGATTTATTGCGCGACAACCCATTTTTAACCCTGAGATGAAGACGGTGGCCTACGAGCTGCTGTTCAGAGATGGGATGACAAACCGTTTTCCGGATGTGTCGGCGGAATATGCCACCTCCAGGATGATCTCAGATCAGTTTTTATGCGTGCCGTCCCAGCGCATCGCCGGGGCACATACGTCGTTTATTAATTTCCCGTCGCGAATGGTCATAGACCGCAGTGGAGAAGCGCTGGATAAAGAGAGCGTGGTCATTGAGATCCTGGAAGATGCTGTGCCGGGAGCGGAGCTGTTGCAGGCTGTCAGGGAGATGAGTGCGGATGGTTATCAGTTTGCGCTTGATGATTTCACGCTTGCGCCAGAATGGGATGTTTTTTTACCCTATATTTCAATACTGAAGTTTGACGTCAGGAATTATACCTTAGCGCAAATTAAACAGTATCTGAAAGAGCGTAAACATTTAACCGGGCATATTAAATATCTCGCTGAAAAAATTGAGACTAAAGAGGAATTCAGCGAATACAGGGAAGAGGGATTCTCGCTGTTCCAGGGCTATTTTTTCTGCCGTCCGGAGGTCATTAAATATAAACGGCTATCGCAAAATCAGCTGGCGATTTTTCGGCTGCAAATGGAGGTCGGACGCAATAAACCCGATTTTCGGATCGTCGAGTCGTTGATTAAAACCGATCTCACGCTGTCCTATAAGATTATGCGCTACATGAAGCACACCGCATTTAAACATATCGGTGCCTGTAATTTCAGCAAGTTAACCCTGAGCGAAGTCCTCAGATACCTCGGGGAAAACCAGCTGAGACGGTTTGTTGCGGTCGTGGTCCTCGCCAGTGCGGGCAATGACACCGTCAGCGAGCTTTACCCGCTGAGCATGATGCGCGGCAAGTTCTGCGAACTGATCGCCGAGACGATGAACGAACCGACGCTGGCTGAAAATGCCTTCATGTGCGGCCTGTTTTCTCTGCTCGATACCCTCCTTGAGCTGCCGATGGCCGAGTTGATGAAGCAAATTGCGGTCCCGCAGAGCGTGAGCAATGCCCTGTGCCACCAGGAGGGACGGCTAGCCGATATGGTGAGCCTGTGCCGATACTATGAACAGCAGCAGTGGGACGAGGCGACCCGGGTTCGTCAGGCGCTGGGTCTGTCGGATGAGGATGTGGTTGAGGCGATGAGAAAGGCGACAATCTGGGCAGGGGAGAATGCGGTCAGTTAATCCTCCTCACGCCGTACGGGCGGCGTGAGGAAGAACGCGATACCGTTACCGGCCCGCTTTTAATTTCTGGTAATACTCTTCGTAGAGGCGGCTGGCGTCACCGACATCGTTCTGCCATTCACCTTTGCTGATGGTTTCGGCATCCGGATAGAGCGATTTATCGTTAGCTACCTCAGGCTTCAGCAGCTTGCGTGCGGCGAGGTTTGGCGTCGGGTAGCCAATCGTCTCGGCAACCTGTTTCGCTACGTCCGGACGCAGCAGGAAGTTAATCAGCTTGTGCGCCCCTTCAGCGTTTTTCGCGTTGGCGGGGATCGCAAGGCTGTCCATCCAGAAGATCCCGCCTTCTTTCGGCCAGACCACCTCAAGCGGCGTACCGGCCTGGCGGGCGACATACGCGGAGCCGTTCCACACCATCCCCAGGTTCACTTCGCCTTCCATATACGGATTTGCCGGGTTATCAGAGTTGAACGCCGCCACGTTAGGCATCAGCTTTTTCAGCTCGTTATACGCCGCTTCAATCTCTTTCGGATCCGTCGTGTTGCCCGAGTAGCCCAGCTTGCGCAGCGCGACCTGGAACACTTCACGCGCGTCGTCGGTTAACAGCAGGCTACCCTTGTACTCTGGTTTCCAGAGATCGGCCCAGCTTGTCACCGTTTTTGGATCGACGGCCTCGCTGTTCACGCCAATCGCGGTTGCCCCCCAGATATACGGAATGGAGTAGTCGTTATTCGGGTCGAACGGCTTGTTGAGCATCTCAGGATCGAGGTTTGCAAAATTGGTTAGCTTCGTTTTGTCGATCTTCTGGATCATGCCCTCTTTGCGCATTTTGTCGACAAAGTAGGTGGAAGGCACGACCAGATCGTACGCGCCGTCTTTGTAGGTTTTCAGCTTGGCGTACATGGTTTCATTCGACTCGTAGGTCGAGTAGATAACCTTGATGCCCGTTTCCTTTGTGAACTGTTCCAGCAGGCCCGGCGGCACGTACTCGGTCCAGTTGTAGAAGTAGAGCGTTTTGCTGTCATCAGCGTGCGCGGCACCCATGCCAAGCACCAGCGCCGCAGCGGCGAGCATTTTTTTCATTTCATTGTCCCCTGAGATTTTGTTTTATCACGAGCAATAACCTGGCTGGCAATCACCAGAACCAGCGAAAACACCAGCAGAATGGTCGCCAGCGCGTTCACCTCCGGTGAGACGCCGACTTTCACCATTGAATAGATCTTCAACGGCAGAATTTCATAGCTCGGACCGGTGACGAAGGAGGACACGACCACGTCATCCATCGACAGGGTGAAGCTAAGTAGCCATCCGGCCGCCACGGCGGGCATCGCCAGAGGCAGGATGATTTTGCGCAGGATGATCATCTCGCTGGCACCCAGATCTTTCGCCGCCTCCAGCATGCGCACGTCGAACCCTTTCAGGCGCGCGAAAACGGTCACCACCACAAACGGCAGGCAGAAGGTGATGTGCGAGAACAGCAGCGACCAGAAGCCAAGCTGTACGCCCAGCAGCATAAACAGCACCAGCAGCGAAATGGCCATCACGATGTCCGGCGACATCATCACCACAAACAGCATGCCGCTGACGAACGGTTTGCCGCGAAAGCGATAGCGGTAGAGCGCCACGGCGGTGAGCGAGCCAATCAGCGTCGCGAAGGTGGCGGAGAAGATCGCCATCGTCAGCGAGTGCTGCGCGGCCTGCAGCAGGCTATCGTTGTTCATCAGCAGGCTGTACCAGTTGGTGGTAAAGCCCTGCCAGTTAATCCCGAAGCGTGAGCTGTTAAACGAGTTCACGATCAAAATAACGATCGGGATATACAGGTAAGCGTAAATGGCGGTCATAAAACCGCCGCGAAGCAGTCGACCGATCATTCGAGTTCCACCTTCTTGTTCAGCAGCCGTGAAGCGCGCCAGTAGACCAGCAGCATCAGGCCCATGACCACCGTCAGCGTAATGCTGGTCGCGGACCCGAACGGCCAGTCGCGGATGTTCAGGAACTGGCTCTTGATCACGTTACCGATCAGCAGGTTTTTCGCGCCGCCCATCAGATCCGACACGTAGAACAAGCCCATCGCCGGGAGCATCACCAGCAGGCAGCCCGCGATAATGCCGGGCATGGTCAGCGGGATAATAATGCGGATGAAGGTCTGCAGCTTGTTAGCGCCCAGATCTTTTGCCGCCTCCAGCAGCGGTTTATCCAGCTTCTCGATGCTGGAGTAGAGCGGCATCACCATAAACGGCAGCAGGATATAGACCAGGCCGATAATCACCGCGCTCGGGGTAAACATGATGCGGATCGGCGTATCAATCACTCCCAACCACAGCAGAAACTCGTTGAGATAGCCCTTTGTGCTGAGGAAGATCTTCAGGCCATAAATACGGATGAGCGAGTTGGTCCAGAAGGGAACAATCAGTAAAAACAGCAGCAGGGGCCGCACCTTTTGCGGCAGGCCCGCGAGGAACCATGCGAAAGGATAGCCCAGCACCAGACAGGCAAGGGTAGCGATCAGCGCCATGTTGAGCGAGTGCAGCAGCACGTCAAAATAGAGCGGATCGAGCAGGCGCGCGTAGTTGTCCAGCGTAAAGACCAGCGAAACGAAGCTAGCGTCGTCGCGGGTCAGAAAGCTGGTGGCAACGATCATCAGGTTGGGCAAAAAGACAAACAGCACAAGCCAACCGACGATCGTGGCGATCACCACATTCTGGAATTTACTTGTGTTCTTCATCAGCCAGCACAACCTCCCAGCTTTCTACCCAGTTAATAACCATTTTCTGGTCGAGAGAGTGGTCGAAGTCAGGGTCGTCTTCGTTAAAGAACTCGCTGACCATCACCATTTTGCCGTTCTCAAGCTCGACAACGGACTCCAGCGTCATCCCTTTGTAGTTGCGCTCGCGGATATAGCCAATCAACCCTTCGGCCTCGGTATTGCCGTGAATTTCATCGACGCGCAGATCTTCCGGGCGTAGCAGAACGTTGAGCTTTTGTCCCTTTTCGACGGGGAAATTCACCGTGATATTGCACTCGCGCCCTTCGACGCTGGCTCGCACGCGCTGGTCGTCCAGACGCTCGATCACCGTGGCGTCGAAAATATTGATCTCGCCAATGAAGCTGGCGACAAACAGATTCTTCGGCTCTTCGTAGATTTCGCGCGGCGTGCCGTCCTGCTCGATTTTGCCGTCGCGCATCACCACGATGCGGTCGGACATGGTCAGGGCTTCTTCCTGATCGTGGGTGACGAAGACAAAGGTAATGCCGAGCTTGCGCTGCAGGGCTTTGAGCTCGTTCTGCATCTGCTTGCGCAGCTTGTAATCCAGCGCCGAGAGGGATTCATCCAGCAGGAGCAGGCGAGGCTTGTTGACGACGGCGCGGGCGATGGCCACGCGCTGCTGCTGGCCGCCGGAAAGCTGATGGGGTTTACGCTGGGCAAACGTCTCAAGCTGCACCATGCGCAGGGCGTCGGTGACGCGCGGTTCGATCTCGTTCGCCGGCGTTTTTTGCATCCGCAGGCCAAACGCCACGTTTTCAAACACGGTCATGTGCGGGAACAGGGCGTAGCTCTGAAAGACGGTATTGACGTGGCGATCTTCGGCGGGAACCCGGGTGATGTCCTGGTTTTCAAGATGGATATGGCCGTTATCGACGCTTTCAAGCCCGGCGATAAGGCGTAGTACGGTTGTTTTGCCGCAGCCCGAGGGGCCAAGCAGCGTCAGAAACTCACCGTCATTGATGGTCAGAGTGAGGTCGGAAATAACGTCTTTACCATCAAAACTTTTACGAATTCGTTCCAGTTGCACCAGCGGTGAACGTGAACGGGATTGTGTATTCAATTTTTGCGCTGTCCCATATAGACGCCTCAGGCAGCAGACTGAAGCGGGGTTTGTGTGTAACCACCTTGGTGACTCGTAATGAGGGCGGACATTCTACGGCAATCCCCTGCGATCGCCAATCCTTGTCACTGATTCATAAGCTACATTTATTAACGCATAACGATACAAACGGAAAATATTCTCGTTTGCGGGATAAAAGTGACCTGACGCAATATTTGCGTTTTGATGCTTATTGATAATGTTGTCACAAAAAGTGAGGGTGACTGCATGGATAAATTACTTGAGCGTTTTTTACAGTACGTTTCGCTGGATACCCAATCTAAGCCGGGTGTTCGCCAGGTGCCGAGCACCGAAGGCCAGTGGAAGTTATTAAACCTGCTGAAAGAGCAGCTTGACGCCATGGGGCTGGTCAACGTCACGTTAAGCGAAAAAGGCACTGTGATGGCAACGCTGCCGGCGAATGTCCAGGGTGATATTCCGGCGATTGGCTTTATCTCCCATGTCGACACCTCTCCGGATTTTAGCGGTAAACATGTGAACCCGCAGATTGTGGAAAACTACCGCGGTGGCGATATAGCGCTGGGCATTGGTGACGAAGTGCTCTCGCCGGTGATGTTCCCGGTACTGCATCAGCTGCTGGGCCAGACGCTGATCACCACCGACGGTAAAACGCTGCTGGGGGCGGATGACAAGGCGGGGATCGCGGAGATCATGACCGCGCTGGCGGTGCTGAAGGGCAAAAATATCCCGCACGGGGATATCCGCGTGGCCTTTACGCCGGACGAAGAGGTGGGCAAGGGCGCGAAGCACTTCGACGTGGAGGCCTTTAACGCGCAGTGGGCCTATACCGTTGACGGCGGCGGCGTCGGTGAACTGGAGTATGAAAACTTCAATGCCGCGTCCGTCACCATCAAAATTGTCGGCAACAACGTTCATCCCGGCTCGGCGAAAGGCGTCATGGTGAACGCGCTGTCGCTGGCGTCGCGAATTCATGCGGAAGTCCCGGCGGAAGAGAGCCCTGAACAGACCGAAGGGTATGAAGGTTTCTATCACCTGACCAGCATCAAAGGCACCGTGGACAGCGCGCAGATGCACTACATCATCCGCGATTTCGACCGCAAAGCCTTTGAGGCGCGCAAGCGTAAGATGATGGAGATCGCCAGGAAGGTGGGCAAAGGGTTACACCCTGATTGCTATATTGAGCTGATCATTGAAGACAGCTATTACAACATGCGCGAGAAGGTGATGGCGCATCCGCATATTCTCGATATCGCCCAGCAGGCGATGCGCGACTGCGATATTGAACCGCAGCTGAAGCCGATTCGCGGCGGCACCGACGGTTCTCAGCTGTCGTTTATGGGGCTGCCGTGCCCGAACCTGTTTACCGGTGGCTACAACTACCATGGTAAGCATGAGTTTGTGACGCTGGAAGGGATGGAAAAAGCGGTTAAGGTGATAGTGCGGATAGCGGAGTTAACCGCGAAGCGGTAAGAAAAAGCCCGGTGGCGCTACGCTTACCGAGCCTACGATCGGAATGTAGGCCGGGTAAGGCGAAGCCGCCACCCGGCAAATATCACGACTCAGTCCTCAAAGAACCAGTACCCGCTGTTGACCAGCGCGGCCAGCATCGCGAGGAAGGAAGGATCTTCCAGCGCATCGCCAAAGGTGTCGGCAGTGAGCACCAGATGGCTGGCAATGGCTTCCAGCGCCGGGCGGTGCGGAGAGTCCAGCTTCTCGCCGTTGACGAACACCTCTTCACCAATGCGCAGCACGCGCAACCCGCCCAGACGCGTCAGCTTATCGCCCTGCTGAAGCGCATCATAAATCTCGTCAGCCTGATACGGCGGCTCCGGCGGCGCAACGTCCAGCTCATGACGAGACTGGCTGATAAACTCACCAAACCACTGTTTGAAGTGCTCCGGCTCGTTGATCAAATCCAGCATCATGCCGCGCAGCTTATCGAGTTCTTCTGGCAGAATATCCGCCGGATGCTCGCGCGCAGGCACATCAGGGTCGCTGTAACGATAGCTGCCCAGCTCGCGCTGCAGAACGTAGTCGGCAAATCCGCTGATCATCTCGCGGCCGCTTGGCGCGCGGAACCCCACGGAGTAGTTGAGTGAGTTTTCCAGGGAGTAACCTTCGTGAGGGAATCCCGGCGGAATGTAGAGAATATCACCCGGCTCCAGCTCTTCGTCGATAATCCCTTCAAACGGGTCAACCTGAAGCAGGTCAGGATGCGGGCAGTGCTGCTTCATCGGCACTTTTTCGCCCACGCGCCAGCGGCGGCGGCCCGTACCCTGAATGATGAACACGTCGTACTGGTCAAGATGTGGACCTACGCCGCCGCCCGGCACGGAGAAGGAGATCATCAGATCGTCCATGCGCCAGTCGGGCAGGGCGCGGAACGGGCGCATTAATGCGGCAGTCGGCTCGTGCCAGTGGTTGACCGCCTGCACCAGCAACGACCAGTTGTTTTCACCGAGGTGATCGTAGCTTTCGAAAGGACCGTGGCTAACCTGCCATTTCCCGTCCTGGTGGCTGACCAGACGGCTGTCGACTTCGTTTTCCATGGCCAGACCTGCCAGCTCGTCAGGCGAGATAGGGTCGACAAAATTGCTGAATCCGCGTTTCAGAACCACCGGGCGTTTTTGCCAGTAACGTTCAATAAACTCGGGCCAGTTAAGCGTTAAGTGATAATCCATAATTTTTTTATTCCGCAGGCTCTTACTGACTCGGATTATAACGGAAGCTCAGTCCCCCGGCTGCGAGATCCTCGCATTTTTCACATAACGGGTTAACTATCGTTCAATGTGGGCTGCTGGCGACCAAAAATAACCTCCATTCTGGCGCCGCCCAGCAGGCTTTCACTGGTTTCTATTTTCCCGTCGTACTGGTCGACAATCTCACGGGCGACGGCCAATCCTACGCCCTGGCCAGGACGTAGCGTATCGGCGCGCTGACCGCGATCGAACACCACGTCACGCTTATTGCGTGGGATCCCCGGGCCATCATCCTCAACGATAATATGCAGTTCGGTTTCCGTCTGACGAGCAGACACTTCCACGAACTCCAGACAGTATTTGCAGGCGTTATCCAGCAGATTACCCATCACTTCCATGAAGTCATTTTTTTCACCCACAAAGCTTATCTCTGGCGAGATATCGAGGCTGATGTTCACCCCTTTACGCTGATACACCTTGTTGAGGGCGGACGTGAGGTTATCCAGAAGCGGGGCTACCGGGTGCAGCTCGCGGCTCAGAAGCGCGCTGCCGGAACGCATGCTGGCGCGGTGCAGGTAATAGCCAATTTGCTGGGAAATACGGCTGATCTGCTCCAGCATCACCGGCTCGGCATCATCGACGCTCAGCTTCGAGCTGCGCATTGAACGCAGGGTACTTTGCATGACGGCCAGCGGAGTTTTCAGGCTGTGGGTCAGGTCGGTAAGGGTGGTACGGTATTTATCGTAGCGTTCGCGTTCACTTTTCAGCAGGCGGTTGAGGTTACGCACCAGGCTGGTGAGCTCACGGGTGGTTTCCGGGTTCAGCTTCTCGCGATGATGTTCTTCCAGCTCACGAACCTCTTTCGCCAGTGATTCAATGGGGCGCAAGCTCCACCACGCCGCTACCCACAGCAGTGGGATCACCAACAGGAGATTCGCAGCCAGAACGTAGATGAACCAGCTCCAGACCATATAAGAACGCTTCAGCTCGACCGGAATGGTGTCGATCACCACGATGGTCAGCTGCGGCATGTTCAGCGTCGCTGGATAGAGGTTGATCGCGACGGAGTGCGTCATCTCCGTCTCGGCGTTGTCGGCGCGGATCTCGTTCAGCTTTTGCTGCAGGGAGCGATCTTCATGGATCAGCGAGCTGGTGGTGTTGAGATCGGCTTCAATTTCGTGAAATCCGTTGGTTTTGAGCCATTCCGGACGAATGCTTTTGACCAGCCAGGGAATATCACGCTGCGCCCACAGTAATTTCCCCTTTTCGTTATAAATCAGGGCCAGCGTCGGGCTCTGCTGGTTGAGGTTTTCCGGCATTTCGACGGTAATTTGATTGTTTTCCCACTTCGCCAGGGTATAAAACAGATTGCTTTCGCCACGTAACAGCCGAAAGGTGGTTTTATCAAAGCTGACGCTGTAGCCTACCAGGGCGACCATGCCGTAGGAGAGCGACAGCACCAGCACGACGGCAGCCGTGGCCAGTAAGAAACGAACCCGCAGCGAGAGGGGCAGAATATGGCGTAAAATCCGTCTCATTTAGCGTAATTCGAACAGGTAGCCCTGGCCACGGACGGTGGTAATCACATCCTGCGGATACTGCGCCTGAATTTTCTTACGCAAACGTCCCATCAGCACGTCAATGGTATGGCTCTCGCGCAGTTCCGCATCAGGGTAAAGCTGCAGCATTAAGGAATCTTTGCTCACCACTTTGCCATTGTTACGGATCAGCGTTTCCATGATGGTGTATTCGAAGGCGGTGAGCTTAATCACTTCATCATTGATCGCTAATTCCCGGCGGGAGAGATCGACCTGGAATGGCGGAATGGAAATAACCTGTGAAGCCAGCCCGCTGTTGCGGCGTAACAGTGCCTGCATGCGCGCCGCCACCTCTTCAATATGAAACGGCTTGGTGACGTAATCGTCGGCACCCGCGCTGAGCACTTCAACCTTATCCTGCCAGCCTTCACGGGCGGTCAGAACCAGAACCGGCAGGGAGACATCGTGGCTGCGCCAGCGGCGAATTAACGACAGACCGTCTTCGTCAGGCAACCCTAAATCGACAATGGCGATATCCGGCAGATGTTCATTGAGATAATAATCGGCTTCTTTCGCATCTTCAGCATCGTCCACCTGATGTCCCATCTCCTGAAGCTGAACCTTCAGGTGATGGCGTAGCAATGCGTTATCCTCAACAACCAGTACGCGCATCATCTCTTCTCCCTAAATAATTGGTATGAATAGTTTAACGCTGATTATGTTGTTGTGGGGATAAACATTGAGTAAACCGGGGAAAAGCATCCCCCTTTTCGGGCGAAAAGGGGGAGAAGGGCGTTACTTCAGCTCGTCGACCATGGTGATGGCGCGGCCAATGTAGTTCGCCGGGGTCATCGCCTTCAGGCGTGTTTTCTCTTCTTCCGGCAGGGCCAGACCGTCGATAAACTGCTTCATGCCTTCGGCGTCAACGCGTTTCCCGCGGGTCAGCTCTTTCAGCTTCTCGTACGGTTTTTCGATACCGTAACGACGCATCACGGTCTGGATTGGCTCCGCCAGCACTTCCCAGTTGTGATCCAGTTCGTCCAGCAGACGGTCACGGTTCACTTCCAGTTTGCTCACGCCTTTCAGGGTGGACTGGTACGCGATCAGCGCGTAGCCAATGCCCACGCCCAGGTTACGCAGTACGGTGGAGTCGGTCAGGTCGCGCTGCCAGCGGGATACCGGCAGTTTGCTTGCCATATGCTGCAGCACGGCGTTCGCCAGGCCCAGGTTGCCTTCGGAGTTTTCGAAGTCGATTGGGTTTACCTTATGCGGCATGGTGGAAGAGCCGATTTCACCGGCGATGGTTTTCTGCTTGAAGTGGTTCAGGGCGATGTAGCCCCACACGTCACGATCGAAGTCGATCAGGATGGTGTTGAAGCGCGCGATGCAGTCAAACAGTTCGGCGATATAGTCGTGCGGCTCAATCTGCGTGGTGTACGGGTTCCACTGAATGCCCAGAGAGGTCACGAACTCTTCGCTGAACTGGTGCCAGTCCACTTCCGGGTAAGCGGCGATGTGGGCGTTATAGTTACCGACCGCGCCGTTGATTTTGCCCAGAATTTCAACCTGTTCCAGCTGACGATACTGGCGCTCCATACGGTACGCGACGTTCGCCATCTCTTTACCCATCGTGGATGGCGTGGCTGGCTGGCCGTGGGTACGGGAGAGCAGCGGAATGTCGCGGTATTCCACGGACAGCGCTTTTACCGCGTCGATGATTTTACGCCAGTAAGGCAGCACCACCTCTTTGCGCGCGGTGGAGAGCATCAGCGCATGAGACAGGTTGTTGATGTCTTCAGAGGTACAGGCGAAGTGAATGAACTCAGACACGGCGTGCAGGGCAGGAACGCTTTCCACTTTCTCTTTCAGGAAGTACTCAACCGCTTTCACGTCGTGGTTGGTGGTGCGCTCAATGGTTTTAATGCGCGCGGCGTCTTGTTCGCTAAACTCGGCAACGATTTTATCAAGGTAATCGTTTGCCTTTTCGTCAAAAGCAGGAACTTCCTTGATTGCTGCCTGGGCGGCCAGCTTTTGCAGCCAGCGTACTTCAACCTGAACACGGAACTTCAGCAAACCATATTCGCTGAAGATCCCGCGCAGCGCGCTGACTTTATCGCCGTAGCGTCCATCGACAGGGGATACGGCGGTCAGTGAGGATAATTCCATAATTCGCAACTCCGGGAGGTTAACAATGAGCAAGAATTTGTTTTGCCTGAGTGGTCAGGCGATTACGAGAAAACATTAACTGCAGGCGGCCACCGCCAACCTGGTGCCACAGCACGGCGGCGCGGATACCTGCCAGCAGGGACGCACGCACTTTTGCCTGTACCTGCGGACTTTGCAGCACGGCAGGGGAGCCGGTGACCTGAATACGCGGGCCCAGCGGGCTGATGACGTCAACATAAATGCCGGCCATGGCGCTCAGCAGCGTTTCCGACTGCAGGTCAAAATGATCGAGCTGACGCTGTAATCCGGCAATACGATCGCCCAGGGTATTGAGCGCGCCTTTTGCGGCGCTCAGCTTACGCTCCAGCACCATCAGGCTCAACGTGTAGCGGGTCAGCTCCGCGTTTAATCCCTGACGGCTGCTGGCGTTAAGCACGCCGAGCAGGGTTTCAAGACCGAGACGAAGATTGGTTTCACTGCCGCCGAACACGCCCAGCGTCGAGCCGGGGTTGAGATCGATAACGCTGTTCAGTGAAACGTGCAGGGCATCTGCGTCGCAATGCCCCTGATGCGCCAGCTGTTGCACCAGACGGGCTGACTGGCAAATTCCCGCCAGCGCCAGGGTGATGTCATAGTAGTTCTTCGCCACACGGTCTCCTTTATGTGTGAATCGTATTAAACAGCAGGCAGCGGCAGGCGCTGTTCAATGATCCCGCCGCCCAGACAGATTTCGCCGCTGTAGAAGACAGCAGACTGACCCGGGGTGACGGCGGCGACCGGCTCGTCGAAACGCACGTCAATGCGATCGTCATCGAGCGCGGTAATGGTGCAAGGAATATCGGTCTGACGGTAGCGCGTTTTTACCGTGCAGCGCAGCGTGCCTTTCAGCGGCTCACGATCGACCCAGTGCAGCTGCTGCGCGATAAGGCCAACGGACATCAGACGCGGATGATCGTGACCCTGGGCAACAACCAGAATATTGTTTTCGACGTCTTTGTCGACAACATACCATGGATCTTCGCTACCTTCTTTGGTCCCGCCAATACCCAGGCCTTTACGCTGGCCGAGCGTGTGGTACATCAGCCCCTGATGCTGGCCAATCTCTTCCCCGTCGACGGTGACAATTTTACCCGGCTGTGCAGGCAGGTACCGTCCCAGGAAATCGCGGAATTTGCGCTCGCCGATGAAGCAGATGCCGGTAGAGTCTTTTTTCTTCGCGGTAATCAGGTCCAGCTCTTCGGCGATTTTACGCACCTGCGGCTTTTCCAGCTCGCCGACCGGGAACAGGCTCTGGGCGATTTGCTCGTGGCTCAGCGTATAGAGGAAATAGCTTTGATCTTTGTTGCCGTCCAGACCGCGTAGCAGCTGGCTTTTGCCATTCACGTCTGCACGGCGCACGTAGTGACCGGTCGCAATATAGTCAGCACCCAGATCTTCCGCGGCGAATTCCAGGAAGGCCTTAAATTTGATCTCTTTGTTGCACAGAATATCCGGGTTCGGCGTGCGGCCCGCTTTGTACTCTTCCAGGAACAGTTCAAAAACGTTGTCCCAGTATTCTGCGGCAAAGTTAACGGTGTGCAGCTCAATGCTGAGCTTGTCGCATACGGCCTGCGCGTCGGCGAGATCCGCTGCGGCGGTGCAGTATTCCTCGCCATCATCTTCCTCCCAGTTCTTCATGAACAGGCCCTCCACCTTATAGCCCTGTTGCTGCAACAGGTAGGCGGAAACGGAGGAATCGACACCGCCGGACATGCCGACGATCACTTTTTTCTGGCTGTTATCTGACATGGAATACTCACGACATTGAACTTCAAGGCGGCGTATTCTATCACGCCCCCCCACCATTGACACCCTCTGTAAACGGCCAGTTAAATGCGCCGATAATATCCAGCGGTAAGCGGCCAGCAGACTCCCAGCAGCGAATGCTTTCCGCAACCAGCGGCGAGCGCAGGTTTGGCGCGTTCAGGATCTCGTCTGCGGTCACCCACAGACAGCGGTCGATATCGTCATCCTGCGGCTCAGTGGCGCACGTTTCGCTAAGCTCAACGGCAAATAAAAAGCGCAGGAACGGGGTGTGATCGGGTGCGATCCACTGATGCATGCGGATGAAGTGCTGAGGCTCAGCGTGAATGCCGGTCTCTTCCCATAGCTCGCGTTTTGCTGCCTGCAGCAGGGTTTCATTGGCTTCAAGGTGTCCGGCAGGCTGGTTCCACAGCGCTTTGCCGTTAATGCTCTCTTCGACAACAAGGAATTTACCCCTGGCGTGGACCACGCAGGCAACCGTGACATGAGGTTTAAACATAGTGACTCCTTAAGGGGTAACGTCTCGCCATTCGCCGTTTGCCAGCGTTTCCAGGGTGTAGCTGCCCATGGCGTAGCGAATCAGACGCAGGGTAGGGAAGCCGACGTGTGCGGTCATGCGCCGAACCTGGCGGTTGCGGCCTTCATAAAGGGTTATTTTGAGCCAGCTTGTCGGAATGGATTTGCGTTCACGAATCGGCGGGTTGCGCGGCCAAAGCCACTCCGGTTCATTCACGCGCTCAATACCCGCCGGCAGGGTTGGGCCGTCGTTCAACGTCACGCCGCTGCGTAGCGCTGCCAGCGTCGCGTCATCCGGCTCGCCTTCCACCTGGACGAAGTAAATTTTACCGGTGCGTTTGCCCGGCTGCGTGAGCTTCGCCTGTAAAGCGCCGTCGTTGGTTAACACCAGAAGGCCTTCGCTGTCGCGGTCCAGACGCCCGGCCGCGTAGACCCCCTGAACAGGAATGTAATCCTTAAGCGTGCTGCGCCCGGCTTCATCGGTAAACTGCGGCAAAACATCGTAGGGTTTATTGAACAAAATAACCCGCTTCGGCTGGGTTTCTTGCGGTCTTCTGGCGGCTTGTCGCGAGCTGAATCGCTCAACCCGGTGTTTTGTAAAAGAAGTTTTCTTCATGGTATTTTCAGGCGTTATCAATTGCCGCATTATAGCTTAATAACGAAGACCTTTCATGGCGCAGGACAATCAGGTACTATCGAAGGGCTCATTACAATTTATTAACATAAGATCAGTAACAACCAGAAGCGCTCGAAGGAGAGGTTAATGGAAAGCAAAGTAGTTGTTCCGGCGGAAGGTAAAAAGATCACCCTGCAAAACGGCAAGATTAACGTTCCTCACAATCCGATTATCCCGTTCATCGAAGGTGACGGTATCGGTGTAGACGTTACCCCGGCGATGCTGAAAGTGGTTGATGCCGCTGTTGAGAAAGCCTACAAAGGCGAGCGTAAAATTTCCTGGATGGAAATTTACACCGGTGAGAAATCTACTCAAGTTTATGGCCAGGACGTCTGGCTGCCAGCAGAAACGCTGGATCTGATCCGCGACTACCGCGTTGCTATTAAAGGCCCACTGACGACGCCAGTTGGCGGCGGTATCCGTTCCCTGAACGTGGCACTGCGTCAGGAGCTGGACCTGTACGTGTGTCTGCGTCCGGTTCGTTACTATCAGGGCACCCCAAGCCCGGTTAAGCACCCTGAACTGACCGATATGGTTATCTTCCGCGAAAACTCAGAAGACATCTACGCGGGTATCGAATGGAAAGCGGACTCTGCTGACGCAGAAAAAGTGATTAAATTCCTGCGCGAAGAGATGGGCGTGAAGAAAATTCGCTTCCCTGAGCATTGCGGTATCGGCATCAAGCCATGCTCTGAAGACGGTACTAAACGTCTGGTGCGTGCGGCCATCGAATACGCGATCACCAACGACCGTGACTCTGTGACTCTGGTTCACAAAGGCAACATCATGAAGTTCACCGAAGGCGCGTTCAAAGACTGGGGCTACCAGTTGGCGAAAGAAGAGTTCGGTGGTGAGCTGATCGACGGCGGCCCATGGCAGAAGATTAAGAACCCGAACACCGGCAAAGAGATCGTCATTAAAGATGTGATCGCCGATGCGTTCCTGCAGCAGATCCTGCTGCGTCCTGCAGAATACGACGTGATTGCCTGTATGAACCTGAACGGTGACTACATCTCTGACGCCCTGGCAGCACAGGTTGGCGGTATCGGTATCGCCCCTGGCGCGAACATCGGTGACGAGTGCGCCCTGTTCGAAGCGACCCACGGTACTGCACCTAAATATGCGGGCCAGGACAAAGTGAACCCGGGCTCTATCATCCTGTCCGCAGAGATGATGCTGCGTCATATGGAATGGTTCGAAGCCGCAGACCTGATTGTCAAAGGTATGGAAGGCGCGATTAACGCGAAAACCGTCACCTATGACTTCGAACGTCTGATGGAAGGCGCTAAGCTGCTGAAATGCTCAGAGTTTGGCGACGCGATTATCGCGAACATGTAATCCAGATTCTGGGTTAAACTGGAACGGGAGCCGATTGGTTCCCGTTTTTATTATTAGTTTTCGAATGGTTATCAACAATTTATCAAAATAGATTATCAAAACCCTCTCTTAATCAGATGTTTTTTCCTATTATTTCCGCATTGGCCATAACAATTTACCGGACGGCATACAGGTTGCTATAAGCATATAATATGTATTCGGGCGTTGTAGTCTCCAAACTATCAGAAATGTATACAAACTCGGTTCTCATATCCTTTTGCTATTTTATCTGGGAATCACTGGTTCCTGCTGGTTTCCTTAGTCAATGTACAAAAATATACATTTCATTGTGTGATTATAACTTTTTTTTGCGTATTTATATGCTGGTAACACAATTTTATCTCTGTATATTTAAGAGAAATTTTTGGAGGATCTATGCATAAAATTAAGCTTGCAGTGATATTTCTTTTTATTTGCGTTTTTAACACGACTGTATCTGCTAGTAATTCAATGTCTATGAATTATGCTATAGGCAAGAAAAATGGGGCGGAAAATATGCATGGATTGAATATCATGTTTAGACACGATATGAATGATTTCGCACTGGTCGCATCAGGCACTTATATACAGAATACCAGCGGCTCTGGATATTCTTATTTAAAGAATAAATATGCATCTATTATGCCGGGTATAGCATTTAACATTACGCAAGATATAAACTTATATGGGCTTGCTGGTCTTGCTTCTGGCTCAAAAATGAAACCTAATCAAACACATGAGGTTTACGGAGCTGCTTTTGGTGCTGGTTTTTTTTACAATTTAACAGACAACATTCAATTAAATTCAGGATATGAATTGGGAATTATTGATAACAAAGAAATAAATACTTTCATCATTGGGATAGGATATTTGTTTTGATTTTGAAGGTGAATAAAATGATCTCTAAAAAATTATTAAGAATATACGTTATTACTGACAATTATTTTTTATATCACGGCATCAGGGAACTTATTGAAGATTCAAAAGTTTTTGAATCTTATACATATAACGTTGAGCAAACCACAAAGCTTCCAACACTTATTTTTTATCATAAGTATCATACTCAAGATATTATTATTACAGATAACTTTTTACATTGTTATGCAGTTTCAAAATACAGACCAGAAAAAACTTTGATTTTACCATGTAATTACGACTTGGATAAATACATTGAGTGTTTTAATGATTTAACAGACCAAAATGACTTTCATGATATGCTTCATTTTAAAAAACTATCATCACAAGAGACTCTTTTGTTCACTTTGTTTTCTGAAGGAACAACAGATGACAACATTGCAATTATTCTTAACATAACAAAAAAGACAATAAGCACACATCGACGTAATATTTTGCAAAAGTTGAATTTAAAAAATAGACATGAACTTTATATGTATGCTCTGGCAACAAAGGAGGGGGTTTATGAGCATGTATAATACAATATCTATTTTATCGATAATGGTATTGATTCCATTCTCAATCTATTGTCTTTATGCTAATTATCGCATAAACGAAAAGAAGAGTATTGCATCAGAAACAACACCATTATGGAGAAAGATTTTTCTGCCGCCTAAGTGATTAGTATTTTAGCGGTAGATTTTTAATGTTTAAAAGTTTTCCTCTGTGAATTTTAATATACCCCCCATCATTGAGGTCTTTTAGAACTTTATTTAAGGAGCTACGAGATATTGTACTTCTAGATAAAATAAATTTGAAAACTGAAATTTGAGATCTTTCATTTTCTGGTAATTCCCATATAGCTTCTAAGTTGTTTTTTATAATATCGTAGGCATTTTTTGATGAAAATCTTTGATCCCTTTTGAAAAAGTTTGAAGCGATTTCACAAGTCATTAAGAAAAAATGTTTCCACAAATTATTACTATCAGCTAGGCAGTTCAGTTCTATAGTTGGTATTGCTGTAAAGGCTGCATCCGTCGAAGCTCTGAAATAATGATAATCATTCTTTTCGAACATAAAAAATAACCCTAAAATATAAGGTGCATATACAGTGAAAATTAAAATATCGTCTGTTTTCCTATAAATATCTACTCTACCTTCGGTGAGAAAGTAAACATGTGGTTTATTATTGAGTGTGCTGTGTATCTGCTGTCCATTTGACGCATAAATGCGTATAAATTTGTTAGAAGCTTCAACAATCTCTAAGATATGGTCAAACATGATTTAATGCCTCTGCTATTATTTTCATTCTTAAAGTTTGATGTTAGGCAATCATATGATCTTTTTAGGAGATGGCAAGTTTAAATTTAAATATGTTCTTGTGTAATTATACATAATTTATTTATGAGTTAAATTAGCAGCAGTTAGTGCTGGGTTCGTCAAATATTATCAACCTATCATTCTCAATATTCATGAGGATGTGTGTTTTGTGTTAGTTGATTGTTTGGTAGGGTGCTAACAATTTATTTTATAACTATTTATAATATATAGTTTGCATACTAATGTTTTCCATGCTTGAGTTTTGCTAAAAAACACTTCTGCAATTCTATTTTTTGCGATATTTATACTAGTCTACTCATTCTGCTTTGAATTATATTGGTTTTGAATTCAATGTTAAAAAGAGGATTGAATATGTTATTTCTACTTTCATGTATTGTCTTGTTGATACTGATAGTTGCTGTTGTTTACGTTATGCTATTTAATAAAGATAGCATGGATATTACGCAATTCATAGATTTACTATATAAAGATAATGAAGAGAAATAAATATATAAAAGAGGTTGAGTAGGTGTTAACTAAAACTCAAAAAAATATCATTTGGATGATTACAGAAAAATCAATAGGCATAATTGGTCTTTTCTTTATAAACGCTTTAGTAGCTAAATACTTGGGGCCTGTAGTAATTGGGCAAATAGCAATCGCAACTGCGATTTTTCAAATTATTCAAGTTGCCGCGGTTTTTGGTAGCGATAGTATTTTCTATAAAAGAATAACCACAAACTTACTGGGCGGCATTCAATTAATGTTGCCTATATTCATATTGAGGAGTGCGGTATTTATATTTTTTGCATGTACTTGCATCATGATTTTAAATGTGCAAATGGATTTAACAGGTATGGTGTTAGTGCTGTCAATATGTTTGGCATATTACTTTTACACAATTGATACATATACAAGCTTTAATGAGTCATTGCTGAACTCTAGAATGAATGCTCTTGCAAACGTAACCGGACTTATTTTCGGTTTAGTAGTCAGAGCATTAATGGTTAAATATAAAGCTCCGGTTATCTTATTTGGACTGCCTCTTATAATTATAAGCGCTACCCCTTACTTTTTGAAGTTATTTATATTCCGGAAGGAATATAAAAGTAAAGTGACAATAAAATATAAAGCATTAAGAAAAAGATTTTTTTACCTGAGTTATGCGGGTAGTATTCTCGTTGTTCCTTCTGTTATTGCATCAATCTATCCGAGATTGAATTTACTTGTAATATCATTTTTGTATGGGGATCATGATGTCGGCATATATTCAGTTTCTCAAACTCTTGCTACTAGTTGGAATTTCATTTTGTTATCGTTGCTAACCTCTTGTCTACCGGCAATATTTCGAGAGAAAAACAAATCAAAAATAATCAATCTTGGTGCAAGACTGCATTTGAATATCATTTTACTGTCAATTCCGGTAATATTTCTGATGACGTTTTTGATAAGCTATGTAATCTTCTACATATATGGTGGTGAGTATAATGAATCTATAGCGCCCTGCATTTTATTATGTTTTGCAACATTATTATCTACACTTGGAATGGCTTCATCGAAAATAATTGTTAAGCTTTCTGGATATAGATTTTTGCTATATAAAACTATATTTGTTTTGGTTTTTAGTTTGGTGCTTTCTTATTTTTTTTCTCTAAGGTTCGGATTGATTGGTGCTGCCTTAGCGGTTATCATTACTGAAATTTTTTCTCTAACAATTTTCAACTACTTGTTCATGCAAGGTTTTATGTTGTTAGTGCATGTCGAAATAATCAAGGTTATTTGCGGATGCGTTCGGAAATTATTTAAAAAAAGCGTTAGATAAAGGTTAATAAAATGCAATCTTTATCTGAATGGGTTAAGATAAAAGTTTAAGTCTAAAATCTATTCTTTATAAAAGATATTAATCGTTATGTTTAATTAATTGGTAAGATGTTTTGCAATCCGATGGGGTTTTAAAAAAATAAATATAAAGGAGTGCATGCTCCTTTATATAAGTATTTTAATCCAATCTTTACCCCGATCATCATGATATCGAGCCGTTTGATTCGGTGACTTATGACCTAGCAACTTCTGAGTATCTATCCCTTGAATCTCATATAGTCTTTCCGCTAACGAGCGTTGTTCATGGAAAGTAGCTGGCGTGCCATCCCCCCAATTTATGTCTGATTTATCACGAGCCTTACTGAAGTTCATTGTTATTGTGTTCGACTTTACCTGGGCACCTCGTTCTGCCATTGAGGTTGCCCGAAAGAAGTGGATTAGGTATGGACTCACTGCATAGTCACGGCAACGTGCAACTACATCCCTCAAACTCCAGTCAATCGCGTTAAGCCTTAGGGATAGAGGGAGCGCTAGCTTGCTCCCTGTTTTCTCCTGAACGACATGCAGATGGTCATCCCAAATATCGCAAAACTTCATGTTGGAAATATCCCCAAGGCGTTGACCTGTAACGAGCGCCAATAGCATTGCATTGCCCATGTATTGATGGCGGGCATCAGCTATCGCGAAAATCTTTTGCCATTCGTCGAGGTTTAGACGTTGTCGGGTAACTCGCCGGCGCGGTTGTTTTGTCGCAAGAGCCGGGTTATAACCCGGCGGTACCTCGCCATAATGCTGGGCTTCCTTGAATACATCGATCAAAACAGAGCGGATTACCTGGGCCATCCTCGGTTGACCTTCTGCAACATAGGACTCCAGTATCTGGGCAACATCCCGAACATCGACGGATGAAATCAATTTCATTCCCACGCTCTCACGAAGTAGGGCTACTGGTTTAGCCTTTTGTTTATGAGTGTTCGGCTTGATATCACCATTCTCCAGTCTTTCATCCTGAATTTTCCAATAACGATCTAACCACGTATTTGTTGTTATCGCCTTTCCTTTGCTGGTGGCGATCTTGTCACTGAGAGCCAAAACCTGCCTGGTGCGCTGTTCAGCTAGTCGCTCATTAGCTTCGATTGCTATTGCTGTTGCTTCAGCCTCGTTAGTTCCGAGGCTGTGAAATTTACCAGTAACAGGATGCTTATAACGCCAGTAGATTTTATTTACCTTCCGACTGTATAGCGGATAGAGATTAGGTATCTTGACGTTGTTTTTACGTGGTCGAGCAGCCATCAGACAGTATCCTTTGAAGCATAGGAGAATCAGATTTTTTAATAACGGGCTGGGTTAAATTACCTGTAATCTCGGCATCTTCTCTTACCCGCCAGTATCTTCCTTCTTTGGTGGCCGGGGGAGTGAACATGCTCTCTTTGGCGTATCGGCGTAAAGTATTCAGACTTGGAGGATTACTCCGGTATTTTTCCGCAGCCCATTCTTCTAAAGTCAGCATTTGAAGCATGTGATTTACCTCATAATGGCCCATATCAGGGCCATTTTCTGATATTAAAAAATCAGTGTTCAGTCAGACGCTGCCAGATTGCTGACACGTATTTGACCTGATGAAGAGCATCCGAAATAGCCTTGTGAGGTTCTCCCTCAAATGGGATCTCATAGCGAGGCTTGCAGCCAACGGCTTTACCCAACTCGACAATGGTTCTTACATCCCGGTTATTCCAGAATTTCCATGGGCAGGGGATCCCCGTACGGTCATAAGATGCCTCAAGCAGGACATTGTCATAAGTGGCACCATTACCCCAGACCTGAACAGAATCAGGGCCGTTAACCGCATTCTCGCCTATAAACTCATTTAGCTGCAGTAATGCATCATCGAGCGGAATAGCGTCATCCATTACCAACTCAGAGCGCGCTTCGGGCGAAGCTTTTAGCCAGAAGATAATGGTAGATGCATCCGGAACTCCGCCGCTGGCCATGGCTGATTCCAGGCTAATAACTTTGTAAAATTCCGATCCGGTATTACCTGTAGATGGATCAAAGAACACGGCCCCGATAGATACGACTGGTGAATCAGCTTTTTTACCAAAAGCTTCAATGTCGATCATAAGGTGTGTATAGAGCATTTCAGGGTCGGTATAATTATGATGACCGGAATCATTATTTATGGCAGTTGTGCTGCTATAAGTCTCAGTAGTGCTTGCGCCTGAGATAGTTTCTTCCGTGCCTTCTGATAACGCAGCACCGTCCGGGGTTTCATCATTGCCAGTTTCTTCCATCTGCACATTATCAACGTACTCCGCCGCGGTATTTTGTTGGACATTTACAGCGTTGCTGGTGGCCAGCCCTTCAATAGAAAAAAGACCATTACCAACTTTTTCGAGAACCGGCAGCGTGCCGCCGTCGACTTGCGCACCTTCATTCTGGCCGCCAGTTTCAAAAGCAGAATCAGTCACTATCTCGTTTGTCCAGCTCACCTCCGGGTTATGGCGTGCCGCAACAAGAGTTTCGTCTGATGGTGCAGAATGATCGCTTTCAGTCAGGTTCGCGTTAATGAATCCGCTGAGACGTGCCGGATACAGATAATGTTCTGGGTGAGCGCTACGGATAAGTGCAAAGATAGCCGCACGCGAGTAATCCAAAACTCCCGGGGTTGCACGAAGGGCTTTAGACCATTCCTTGAACGGACTTTCTTTCTTACTAACAATCTCTTTAGCCCGACGGAAAACACCACCAGGGATATCGTAAATGTTGAAATCCATTGGTAACGTGGCCAGCGCAATCTCTAAATCGAGAGTGTCGAGATCATGTTTAAGGTCAGGGTTTCTGTCGGTCTTGTTGCCTCCGCCAGCATTCGTACCGCTTTCAGTACGCTGTATTTCTGCAACGCGATTGCCTTTGGCCCATTCTTTTACCAGCAGGCCGCGGTCAATGTAATCAGTCGCCGCCCAGATTCTGGTGAATCGGAGAACCAAAGCGAGTTCGTGACGCTTTTCCTGGCTGAACACTTTGCGAATGGCGTCGGTATAGCGCCACAGGTCTTTGGTGTCGTAACCCTTAACCTGTTCGCAGTTTTCTGCCGCCAGCAGCAGGTTCTGGACATAGCTATTGTCAGTGTCCATCTCCAGCGCGCTGATACCTTCGTATTCTTCGCGGGTTAAGTGGTGGCGCAGTTCGTCGCAGGTGAACTGGGCGAGTACCTGCTTGCGGAAGGGCATGCGAACGACTGGATAACGTGTGGTTTCGTCATCATTCTTGTCAATCTGGATACCGTTATCAGCTTCAAGACCCTGACCTGCTATAACCCCGGTGTCACTGGTGCTTTCAGATTTCAGAGGGGTAAATTTGCCACTGCGCCAGTCTTCAACTAATTGGTTGTGAACGCTGGCATCTGCTTTAGCCCAGTCAGCCATGAATGCAGCGATATCTTCAGTTTCGTGCGCTTCATCTGGCGCGAATACCTGCTTAATCGCCTGAACCAGTTTCCACTCAGCGTTCAGGCTGAGTTCGGCAACTTCAGGGATGTTGTTCTTCGCCAGCAGCATGTTCTGAAGATAGGTATTGCCTTCATCCAGTGACATTTCGCTGGCAGCCAGCTGCTGCTCTTTAGTGATATGTGACTGGTATTTTTCGCTGGTCATGTGGACGGCAAAACGGACCGCTGGAGTGCGGTTTTCAAGAGGAACACTCTCGACGGTACTTTCGACTTTAACGGTCGGTTCCGGTGCGGCAGTGTTGTCCACGGCTTCAGTTGATCCAGCACCAGCCTTTGGCAGCCAGGTGCGTCCATCGTCCTGCAGTTCGTAGCGTTTGCACCAGGTGTAATCTACTGTGCTTTCTTCCGGCAGGTCGTTGTAAACAGGGAAATCGGTACGGACAGGCTTGCTATAATCCTTGCCCCGGCCGGTTTCAATGCCAGCATCTTCCAGCTCTACATCCAGCTGCAAATTGGCTCGTGCTTCTGATTTAGCCGTGAACCAGATAACGGCATCTTCTTTGCCGGATTTCTGCGTTGCCTTGATTAAATGAAAGAATTCCATATCGGGTCCTTAATTTTGGTTGTAAGATACCCGCAGCTAGTGATTGCCGCCTTGGGTAGTGGTCATTGGTCAAAACTCGATTCCGGAAAGCTTTGGTCGGCTGACCGGGTACTTAACCCGCCTTACGCGGGTTTTGTGCTTTTAGGGGCTGGTAGCAGCCATTGGTCATAACTCGATTAAAACTTGAAAGCAGGCTGTTGGTCTCCAGCCGGTTTATATGGGTAACACACTCCTTTAATGTGCTGCTCTTTGGCAGCTGCATCACAGCCAGATTCGGTTTTGTATACACCGAGCATGATGTCTGAGCATTCCCCGGTGAGGGCACAGACGGTAACGATCAGGGCAAAGAACGAGCTCATGCTTTTAGCTCTGGATTGCCTTTTTGGACCAGTAAATAGCAAAGTTTACGGACCAGAACTTCAAACAGATTTAAGCGAACGGCTTGGCAGCCAGCTTTTTTGCGTGCGAAATCGATCATGGTTAACTCCTGTGTGCCTTTAACGCCAGGCTGGCGGAACGGTAAACCTGCTGCGCGATTGTCTTGTCATCTCATCCGGTGTTTCGTATGCCGCCGGCAGCTACTTCGTGGGCGTCCTGCCTCGATGACACGTTTCGATAGAAATATTATTATCAATTCAATCGATACATGTCAATTTAAATCGATAGCATGGTGCGAAAGAACGCCTGGTCATTGATGACCCGAGCAGGAGAGTTAATTAAAAGAAAGGCTATTTGGTAGGCGGTATCAGATTACGTTTCTGCAGATAAGTCTTTGCAAAATTATCGAGCTCTTCAAGTCTGAGGTCTATAATCTTGATAATTCGTTCTTTTTCATCATCTGTTGGCAATTGTTCGAATGCTTCTAGAAGTCTTTCTTCAAGTTCTGTTGAAGGTTTAACTTGTGGTTTTGGTGACCAGGGATCGTGCTCTTCGAGGGTCTCACCATCTTCCATGAAGAACCATGAGAGTGGATACCCAGTCGCAGCGGGAAGAAGATTCAGTATTTCAGATCTGGGTAAAATGTCAGAATTGCACCAGCCATTAACAGATTGAGCTTTGACTCCCAGTCTGCGCGCCAGCTCAGATTGTGATATTTCGAGATCTTTTATGGCCTTTTGCAATCTCTTACCGAAGTTCATCTCTTCATCCAATTCATCTAGTTATCAGCAATTATACAGATTTTTTCTGTAGCTCTTACTATCGAAATAATTTGACGATATCGATTTAATTTGTTTTATTGTCACTCATCGTTAACTACTGAGAACAAATGATGAAGACATCAATTCAAAAAAAGCTCTTATCGATTTGCAGTCAGGCTGAACTAGGACGCCGGATGAAAAGGAGAGCCCAAACTGTAAACGGCTGGTTCAAAAACAAAATTCCCGGAGAACTGGTGCTCAAAGTGAGTAAGGCCGTCGATTGGCAAGTTACTCCTAATGAATTACGACCTGATCTTTATCCCAATCCAAAAGATGGTTTACCTCAGAAGGAGGCTTAATCATGCAGTCAGCTACATATCAACATCATAACCAACGCCTGGCCGGACCGCTGAAAACTCAAAATCAATTTATGGCGCATCGGCGAGATTGCTTTAAGCACCGTTCAATACAGGTTGCAGTTCGGGAGTGGGAATCCACTTTGCCCGGCCAGGCGCAGGAGAAAATCGCTCAGATGGTGGCTGAGCAGTGGGCGAAGGAAGGGGGCCGCGGTATCGCGGTCAACAAGCAGAATTTATTCCGGTATCTGAAAAACGAAGGTGGTTCGGAAAAATACACCGCATACATCATGCAACTGTCGGGGGCAATCGTCGCCGCTATGCCCATTGAGATCGCCAGAAAGCATGGACTCAGTAACGCCAGAACGGAAGCCGAGCTGGTGGCGAGCGCTATCAAAGAATGCAGTGAGGCACATCAGGCGAAGTTGCTGGGCGCACCGCTGCAAAAGCTTGAGAAGGAGATCCGCGAAGCGGCAATCGCTTTATTCAACATGTTACCTGCTGACGCGGCGGGACCACTACTGGCGAGCATCAGCGCCGTAGCGCCGCAATTTTTTTAATCGAGTTTTGACCAATGAATTCAACCCGGAGGCTTCATGAGCATTGATGCAATGCGGTGGGCCAAGAAAGTTAAGACCGGAAAATCCTCCAGTAAGGCGATCCTGACCTGGCTGGCTGATATGTGCGGCGCTGACTTGTGCGCTTACCCGTCCGTCGCTGCGCTTGCAGAGGCTACTGAGATGGACAGAAAGACGGTGCTTGCAGGCTTGCAGCATCTGCAGGAAATCGGCCTGGTTGTCGACACAGGTGAACGGCGCGGCAGGACAAAGCAAATTCCTGTGTACAAGCTGGTTGGTGTTGAGGAAAGCATACCCGATGCCGAACAGATCCAAAACCGGAACTCTTTAAAGGATCCCAAAAACGGGACGGTTAATTTGAACCGTACCGAAAACGGAACTGTTAATACAAACAGTGCCATTAACGGGACTATTTCAGGAAATAAGGGTACCAAAAACGGGATTGTTAACAGTTCATATTTTAACCAAAGAGTGCCGTTTTTCCCTTTAAACAGTCCCAAAAACGGGACACGGAATCTACCAAGGAACCATAAAGATCTAAACCCCACACATAGAGAACTGGTCGAACCTGTTATTCCTGATTATCCGGATCAGCCAGGTATCGGAATTGGGCAACAGCAGCCATTCGGCAAATTCCGGATGTTTGAAGACTGGAAGCCAACAGCCGACTTTGCACGACAGGCAAACCTGTGGGGCATGCCGCTCAAGGCAGGCATAAATATCGAAGCCGAGCTGAGCAGTTTCATCGCTTACTGGCAAGCCGAAGGGAAAGTGTTTCATCAAATTCAGTGGGAGCAGAAGTTCTCTCGCCACCTGGATCGCGCAAAGGTTCTGAAAGCACCACAAACGGGAGGTACCGAGAATGCATCAGTTAGACCACAGCCAGCAGCATCCCGAGCTGTTCAGCAAATACAGTCAGCACACGCAGAGTGGCGACGCCGGAACGGACTTGATGGCGGCAGAGACAGCGTGGCGGTTATGGCAGGTGATGGGGGAAATCTTCTCGAACCGCTGGACGCAGAAGAATGGGGCAGAACCCACGGCCCTGTGGATAGCTCAGATAGGTTCGATGACTGAGAGCCAGATCAAACTGGTTTGTCAGCAATGCATGGACCGTTGCGCGGTAGGTAACACATGGCCCCCGGATCTTGCTGAGTTCGTTTCGCTGGTTTCAGATAGTGGTGCAAATCCGTTCGGGCTGACATCTGACCGGGTGATGAGTGAATACCGTCGCTGGCGTAACGAGTCGTATCGTTTTTCGGGTAGTGACAAATATCCCTGGCCCCAGCCGGTGCTCTATCACATCTGTATCGAAATGCGCAGAACTGGTGTTGAGCGTCAGATGACCGAGGGGGAACTTAAAAAACTGGCAGAGAAGTTATTAACCAAATGGACGAAGCACGTAAGCAACGGGCTTTCAGTTCCACCAATCCGTCGGCAGCTAGCTGCACCGCAGCATCCGGCAGGGCCAACTCCGGCACAGCTACTGATGGAAGAGTACCAACGCCGTAAAGCGGCAGGTTTAACCAACTAATCGAGTATTGACCAATGACCAAAACATTAACCCAAAAAGAACAGGTAGCGGTATTCGTGCGCTACCAACCGAACTGCGCCGTAGGCGATGTTTCCGATGCGTTGGACTTGGCTGGCGGCACAGCTGGCAGATTGCTGCGTGAGCTCAGTGACGAAGGCGTGATCATTCGATCACGTAACAGCGTTCAGTACACATACAGGGCGGTACCGCACGCAGATATTCCAGACGTAATCCTCCCGTGCATGGTTGAAAAAAGTGATCCGGTCAGGATGCAGGCCGCCGAGCAGAAAGCGAAGGAGCTAGAGGAGAGGGGGCTTTGGCGAAGAGCAGCAGCAGTATATTCGGACATGTTTGGTATCGCCGGTAGCGCTGTTGAAGTAGCCCGTATTGCCAAGCGCCGTAAAGACTGTCTGCGCCAGGCGGGGAGGGTATGACTATGGCGAGCAATAAGCTCAGGATTATCCTTCGCGCGATTCAGCACGGCGGCGAGATCACCCCGCGGCAAGTTCGCCAGTTGCTGGGCTGCGACAGCAAAAAGGCCTGTCGCCTACTGGAGCATCTCGTTTCTGCTGGCGCCGCGAAGAACATCGGTCAGCGACACCACCCGGTGTACGTGATGCAGCCAGGCGGGGAAACATGCATTAAGCCATCACCGGTGGTTCGCAAGAAGTCCGGTATCATCGAAGTTTGCCGCCAGAACTGGCGGGATTATCAGATCCACAAAGTCATTGGGAGCACCCGCGCATAAACCAACCTCTAAATGCTGGTGGCATCCGGCATTAAACAGTCGCAAAACTCTATTGAGAAAGAGATATTATTTTGGTATCAATATACTTAATCAAGAGTTCGAGACTTACGGAGCTCCTGTTAGTGGTACTTGGGCACTGGTTTTAGGTGTGTTCTCATCCTTAGTAACGATCGGTGATTGGCTTAACCGTCTGATCATTAGCTTTTTCAACATTGAGGATGTGAATATGAAAAAAAACTGTGGAACACTTGTGTTCATCCTAGCTGTGTACGGTGCGGCGCTGTGGGAACATCATCAGTAACCGATAAACCCAAGGAACACTATCAGCCGTAAGCCTTTAACAGTCGCCGGGAGTAGCCTCCTAACCCACACCAAATCAATGGCCTCGTTATGCGAGGCCATAACTTAAAAATTAATTGTATCGAATGCTATCAATTTAGCTTCCAGAGGACGCAATTTATGACAATGAGAAAAGTAACATTCAAAAAAGGTAATGAAGAAATAAGTTGCGATTGCTTCTAACTCGCTGATACCGCTGATTCGCAAGGGTATTTTGGTTATTTTTCTAAAGATAATTTCGGTATGTTCGAAAATAAATTTTCATACCCTGTGGAGAAAATTGGAGAAGAATATATCGTTTTTCTTCCGCAATAATATAAGCTCCTCAGCGTAATTTTAAATTTGATTTCTTCTGGCGCTTTAATTTCTCTCTTATAAAATCACTCTCGCCATTCCGCCCGTTAACTAAATAATGTACTTCACAAAAGACTCGATAATTCGAAAAGAAATCAGAAAGTGCCGCTTGTAAGTCTTTTGCCCATTGTATACGATTAACTTCTGCATCAAAAAATTGACGCACGGATTCTGTGTTTTCTCTGAGATGAAAAACATTATTTCTAAAAATTCTGAGTGAATTCGAATTTTCTTTCATCAACTTTCCAATTTTGTCTGAAATTGATATAAGTTCTTTAAATTCATTGGGGCGCTCTTTAGCCAATAAGATTCGCATGTTTAGGTTACGAAAGCCCTCGCAGACCACACCTAAGAAACCTAACCAAGTAAAAAGATAAACTCGCATGTCAAATTCATCACGATGAATTAATGATCCATTTTTTTTCATTTTTTGTTTGAGTTTATTGTAATTTCGCAACATAAGTTCAGCCGTTTCGAAATAATGAATCTGCAGTGTTAAAACATGATCTTGATTACGGCTAGGAAGTTTATCCTCAGGGGCGCGAGCGTCTATATCTAAAGCATATTTTAATGGAGCGTTAGCAATGTAATACAGACCTTGATTCAAAGGCGATAAATGTCCTTTTTCTAATTCTTGCTTTAAGTGATCATCTACATCATTATAATTACTAAAGCCATATATGGGTAATCTACTACCTGCAAATGCAGTTAACCACCAAGAGTTAAATCCACCTATCTCACCATGTTCACCGAAATCAAAATCAACAGTTCCAGAGTTTAAATCTACTCGACATCCAGCACCATGTTTAAAATATTTCACACCATCTGTTAACTCACCTGAAAATGGAATGTCATAATCAATCCATTCATTGCAAGAGGACGGCATTTGAATACCGGAGCGATACATTAGTTTTAGAGCGTCCTCAACATGGCTTTGAAAGTCTATAATCAAATGATAGAGGTTTACATTCACAGCTCACACTCACTTCTGGTTTCTTTAAAAAGAATACTATGTGTCCCGGACGAACAAGTAGTTTACCACTTTGCCTTAAAAGCGCGACAAGTATACATGTTTATCAGTATCGTCGCGAAATGAATCAAATTATTGATATATATTATTTTTCATGTGGTTCTTGATGTGGTTATTTTTTGATTAGATCCTTTTTGTTTACCATTTCGTGCGGTTAAAGCGTTGATCAAAACTATCTTGCGATGTACTGTATGGATATACAGTTATCGCGGTGGAGACAACGATGAAAATAGAATTACCCATTGATCTTGCTCAAGAACTTCCTCAGAGCGTGGTTCCGACACTGGAAAAAGAACTGTTAAACGGCTCCAGAATCAGTTCGCTGAGTGCAGCCTGGTCATACGCCGTGCAGGCTCCAATTGGTTAAATGTTTACGGTGGTGAGAAAGAAGCTGAGCAGATGGTTGATGAAATCATCCAGAAGACTTGGGAAAGTGCAGACAACTGGTTTTATTGATACAGCATGCAATGACTTTCCAGTGTGGAGGGATAGTGTTGAAACGGATAAAAGAATTACCTAGTAAGGGCTACGCGGTTATTAGATGCCACGATGGGGTTATTGTTGCGAGACTGCACTCATTTCCTGACAGTGGGCGCGCACTCATGTACCGACGAGGCGACGAGGTGTCGTTCATGCCGTTACAAGATGATGAGATGGTAGGAACACCGACACTCTTTACGCAGATGCTTGAGCGGGCTGGTTATCGAATAGCAAAAAGTGGGTATCATTGAGCTAGTATTCATAGCAACGGACTGCGCCCTCACTTAAGTGATGGCGCAGAAAGTAAAGGTATCTGAATTGAAATTTATATCACTCCCAAACATTGTTATTCAAACTCAATCTTTATTATTATGTTCAACAATCGGCAGTTTATTGGTTACTATCTCATCAAGAGTACCATAAAGCATTGAGTTATTGATGTTATGTAAGCCCCTCTTTGCCCTTTTCGTCAGTTCTACATGTGGAATGTTATCAACTATACTAATTTCAAAAATACCTTGGTATTCATGAGCTAGTGTTGTTAATTGGTCACTTAAGTTTTCATTTTTCTTAACTAGTGCTTCTTTCTCAATGCGAAGTTCAGATACGTCTTTGGTAAGAATTTTGATGTCACTTTTTGCGTGCTCGATACTCTGTTCAAGTTCCTTTATGGTTGAGTTTAAATTTAGGTTTATATCTGAAAGTTGCTTGCGAACATTTTCACTCTGCGCAACAGACTCTTTTTCTGAGCGAAGTAATGTTCGCAGGCTATTTTCCTCCGCCTTACTGTCACTCAACCTAGCCTGAAGATCTTTAACTTCAACCTCATATGATAAGACTTGGTCGTTTAATTTGCTATTCTCATTTTTTATTGACTCTATGCTTTCCTCAATAAATCTTTCTTCTTTTTTATCAGCTAATTTTTTTCTTGCTTCAATTTCTGCTATTGATTGTTGCAATTCTGCTACTCTGATTTTTGATGATAGAGTTAGTTCAATTGTTTCAGAATTGGGCTTGTCTTGGATTTTAGTAATTATTTTATTTATTTGTGGTAATAAGAAAGCTATTAAAACAGAGGTGCAAAGAGGTGCAAGCAAGTATGAGCCTATTTCAAAATTAGAATTTATAAATTCAATTCTAGATTCAATTTCTTTTTTACTGAAAAATAAAATGGCAAGCATTGGCCAATTAAATGCAATCCAAGAAAAAACAAACACCCCTAAAAAAGGGCTTTTTACTCTCTCAAGAGAAGTTTGTCGAAAAGAAGCGAAGAGGTCGCGAATAAACTCCAACATGTCACATTCCTTGGTAGGCATTCCGATTATGATAGATAAGGGGTGATAATCGCTATCAAGCATACTACTCCGACTCATCTCAAGAAAGATGCTTGAGTAGGTATAACATAACTTAGTAAACCGTGTTAATCTCTTTAAAGGTCTGAACAACCTAGCCTGCTGCGCCACTGGAGAGAAACCATGGCGCAAAAATCAAACCAGAATGAACCCTTACTGACCCCTCAAAGGGCCAGCAATTTTCTTTTGATGTCACTCCTGCAGGAGGCGGCATGAAGAAAAGCTGGTTCACTCACACCGGGCTGACAACCGAAGAAGCCAATGAACTGGTGGCTCGCTACAAGTCTAAAGGCGTCCCCGTCGAGAAAAGCCTCGATATTGACCCTCGTCTTTGGATAGTCAGCGCATTACTACCTCAGCAAAAATCCTCAGCTAAGACAGCGCAAAGTATGCGTTCCCGGGCATGGGGGTGATCGTGACAGTCTACAACATCCTCCCGATGGGTAAGCCACGCATGACGCGTTCAGACAAATGGAAGAAGCGCCCTGAAGTTATGCGTTACAGGGCCTTTTGCGATCACGTCCGGTTCCTGGGCATTTGTATGCCTGAATCAAATTCACACGTTACCTTCGTTCTTCCGATGCCGAAGAGCTGGAGCAAAAAGAAGCGCACAGAAATGAACGGGCAGCCCCATCAGGGTAAACCCGATCTCGATAACCTGATGAAGTCTCTGATGGATGCGCTCTTCGAGGACGACACGCATATCTGGGATTCAAGGATAACAAAGCTCTGGGGCGAAAATGGGCAAATTATTATCAGGGAGAGCGAGTGATGCGTGCTCTTCTTCAACCTGTTATTGCGAGAGAGTTGGGTGTCGTTCTGTTGAAGCCGGGCAGAGAGCTGATGGAGTTGTTCACCGCAGGAAGAGTGTTGATCGAGCGCCAGCCTGAAAGCATGGCCGGGTGTCAAACTGGTCGTGTTTCGGATGCGCGGCAGCCACTGGCTGAAAACGAGCAGCTGCGAAGCTTCTTTTTGAATGAACAGGTTCTGGCTGCTGCTGGTGGTATAAGCGGGCTTGATTACTGGTTGCTGAAGTACGGCGGCGGCGATTGCCAATACGCTCATAGCGATTACCACTACCACGAACTAACCATTATGCACCATGAGCCTGGCTCCATCCTGCTTTGTGGCTATTGTGATAACCACTTGCGAGAGCAGCGTACCGAAGCACTGGCAGAGCTGGCACGCAGAAATGTAATTGCCTTTGTTCTGGATTCGGTTCGTATTTCACTCGCTATCGACAAAAGCCGCGAGATTTCCCTCGCTGAACTCTGCTGGTGGGCAGTTCGTAAAGGGGTTACGGATGCACTTCCAGAATCCTGCGTTCGTGAAGCGCTTCGTTTACCTCAAGAAAGCAGGATTGGTCGTGAAAGCGATATTACGCCTTCAGTATCGGCCACCAGCATCCTCGGGGAATTAGTTTCATCCGCTGACCTGCCTGATGCGCTGACCGAACCTCTGGTGGGGGTGATGGTGGATCCGGCGCCGCCTCAGTCTTTCATGCGTCGACCAAAGCGTCTTCGCTGGGAAAGTCGCGATTATCTGAATTGGGTGAAAACACAGCCCTGTGAATGCTGCCAGCAGCAATCAGACGACCCACATCACTTAATCGGATGGGGGCAGGGTGGCATGGCGACAAAAGCGCATGACATCTTCTCCATACCACTTTGCCGAAAGCATCACACCGAACTGCATAACGACCGACTGGCATTCGAGCGCAAATATGGCTCGCAGCTGGAAATGATCATTAGAGTGCTGGACCGGGCCTACGCGCTCGGCGTTCTGGCGTAAGGAGCGAACAGGATGACACCACGTCAACGCCGTAATCATATTGAAGCGCTGGGTAAAGCAGCGAGTGCGCCGCGTAAAAGCTGGCTGGGTAAAAGCATGCTTCTTACAAGTATTCAGTCGGCATGGATTAAATCATTGCTGACAACATGGGGCGAGGGGGTAAGCGGTGGAACAGCCCCACGATTGCCTCGCGCTCATGCATGCTGGGATGTTCTTAAGGGCGGGCGATGGTCGGATAAGGCATTGTCTCGCTTTACAGCTGCACTGGAACAAGCTCGAGCAGAGGGATTCAGAGGGCCGCAGGCGTTAAATCGTGCTCACGCCATTTTGTGGCCACAGCCCGCCACCAGCATCATTGATGAAGCTATGCAAAATGATGACGTTGATTTTGTCGAGCAGTCAGTGCTACAGGCGCTTGATGTAAATGACCCGGTTTATATCGTCGGTCTGCAGTATTACACCACACGCAAAAAAATCTCAGACATTACGCGGGAACTACAGTCTATCGCACCGTGGCTAACGGATTGGGAGGCCAGAAAACGAGTTCGCTGGTGCCTGGAGATATTCAGGGCGAAGGTCTTTTTATCTACGCGGAAACTCATGGCTGAGCAGAGCTGAATGATTGGTTTTTGACTTTTCGTGCTCTACTTCTATTTATATATTGAAAACTAGCCAGGGATTTAGATAATTCATTCATGCTTGGCAGAGCTGCGCCGCGATGGCAGCGAACATAAGCGACAATTTGAACATGACGAGAGCCCCGCCAGTCGGGGCTTTTGCTTTACGGCGATACGACAGGGGTATTCGCGAGGTGCATTGCATCAATACCCCTGTCATATCGTCGTTTGTATCCCTTCACTCAATACCGAAGCATAAGAAAAATGTTATGAACTGCTAAAAAAGAAGATGCTGTGTTTTTTGCGACTGGTGGAATCGGCATATTTTTTATAGATTATCTCTTGCACCACACAGCTGAAAATTCAAAACAGGGGATAAAAATGCATTTTTTAAATGGATTCAATGGTTTTTTTCATTCCGGTGAGGCTACAACTCCATCTGTCATGAGCAATAACCCTTCAAAAATCGTAGGGAAAATTGAACCAAATCAAACATTAGCAATGGGTTATTATTCCTTCACGAAACCGGATGATTTCGAACCTTACGAGCAAGAATGCTATTATAACGTTGCAAAAATGATTGAAATCAATGGTGGGGAGCCTGTTTATGGCTGGGTTCTGTGGGAAAGTAGTTCAATGATCGAGGCAGAGGCACATTGCCTGTACAGGAATGTTGATGGGGTCGTTTTGGATATCACGCCACGTGTGTCTGGCGAAGATAAGATTCTTTTCGTTCCAGACTCACGAATTAAAATCTCCTTGAAACATCTTGGCGGAACATCTTTTTCGATGACCCAACACACTAATCCACAACTAATGATTTCATCAAATCAATTCGTACCCTCGAGGGCAGTAGAATTAAAATTTGACCAAAGTGAAATCAGGGTTATTAAATTAGGTGATTACAAAAATAGCTTCTTGTTTGAATAAATCGAAATAGTCCTTAATAAGGCTGCCATCTGGCGGCCTTTTTTATTTCCACATACACCCGCTATTCAGCGAGGTGAGAGTATGTATCGAATGGAAAAAATCACGACAGGTATTGCATACGGCGCATCTGGAGGGGGAACCGGATTCTGGTTACTTCAGCTCCTCGATAAAGTCTCACCATCTCAATGGGCTGCCATTGGTGTGCTCGGTAGCCTCATGTTTGGTTTGCTGACGTGGTTAACGAGTCTGTACTTCCAAATCAAAGCGGATCGCCGCAAAGCTGCGCGGGGTGAATGATGTCGAACAAAGCAAAGCTCAGCGCAGCAGTGCTGGCGCTAATCGCGTCAGGGGCATCTGCTCCACTCATTTTCGACCAATTCATCAGCGAGAAAGAAGGCAATGCGCTGGTGGCCGTTGTTGATCCGGGTGGGGTCTGGTCTTTATGTCACGGCGTGACCGTTATCGATGGCAGGCGTGTTGTTAAAGGCATGACGGCCAGTGAGGAGCAATGCCGGAAGGTTAACGCTATCGAACGCGATAAGGCATTAGCCTGGGTTGATCGCAATATCAAAGTGCTTCTGACAGAGCCACAGAAGGTGGGTATCGCATCCTTCTGCCCGTACAACATTGGTCCCGGTAAATGCTTCCCTTCGACATTCTATCGGCGCATCAATGCAGGTGACCGCATAGGTGCATGCGAGGCAATTCGCTGGTGGATTAAAGACGGTGGCCGTGATTGTCGTCTAACCAAAGGCCAGAAGAATGGCTGCTATGGCCAGGTTGAGCGACGGGACCAGGAAAGCGCGCTGGCGTGCTGGGGGCTGGACCAATGAAAATTAATCCGGGTCTTATCGGCGTTGTCGTTATTGCTGGCCTTTCGGTCGCTCTCCTTAAGAGTTGCTCCGAAGCCAGTAGCCTTCAGAGCGATAACGACGTTCTGCGAAGTGACAACTCATTGCAGGGGCTGGTGATCGCCACCCAGGCATTCAACTTCCATCGATTCAATCAGGTTGCTGAACATGTCAACAGGCTTAACTCCCTTATCGACACCAGCACCGAAGATACCGTAATTGAATACCGGGAGATACTCCGACGTGAAAAAACCTGTGATTTGCCTGTTCCTGCTGACATCGCTGGTGGGCTGCTCGAATACGCGTACCGTTTACGTTCCAGCGCCATGTACGCCGATACCGACGGAACTGACGCAGCCGATGATAGTACCGCTGCCGCCAGCTCAATGACGTACTGCCAGGCCATACTCTGGATTAGACCACTGCTCGCAGTCATTGAGAAAGGCAACAATCAACTTCACGGGATTAAGCAAATCGAAGTAGATAGAGCTGAGAGAAAAGGTCAAGGGTAATATTTCATAGTATAATCACCCAAATTAATTGCGAGGGTAGATTATGGAATGGCAAACATTTTGGTCTGGGGTCTCAGCAATCTTTACTGCCATCACGGCAGTAATTGCAGCTTGGGCAATATTTCGATGGAAAAAGCAAGATGAATTGAAGGTGAAGTTAGAATTCAAAAAGGCGGTCGGCGATTACGCTTATCAACTAACACAAATGCCTGAAATAATGTTTATTCATGAATTGCAAAAATACGATGCTGATTGTAAAAAACTAAGGGATCTGCTTGGGATATGTAGCTACGCTTGGTTTAACACCGAAGGGTTGATAACGAACCCAGTAGTAAATGAATGCTGGGGAATTATTTATAACAACACAAATAAATATTTAAACGGAAAATTACATAGTGAAGAATTGGGAGCAGCCTGTATGGGAATTGCAAACGAGAAATTTGTGTTTAAAAAATAAAAGTTATTAGTTCACCTTCCGACCGGAAGGGCTTATATCACAAGGAGATAAGGCAGCTTATGTCCCAGAGATAATATCTGAACCCCGCACTTAACCATTGGATTGTGACGCCCGTACCTACGGGCGTTTAGGGCTTCACGGGTCCTTTCCGGCAATCTGCTCGGTTACGGGGCGGCGACCTCGCAGGTTCTCGCTATTTATGAAAATTTTCAGGATTTTGCCTTTTCCGTTCTTCTTCTTGCTAAGTATCTGTCTTTGCTGGGTATAACCCGCCACAAGAAAGGAAGTGTTAAAGCCTGGTAGTAGTCATTTTACCCGGCATGATTTCCTTACCCTGTGTTTCGCCTGGAGCTCGTCATGGAGGTCAATAAAAAACGCCTTTCAGAGATTTTTGGTGTCAGCATCCGCACGATCCAGAACTGGCAGGATCAGGGAATGCCAGTTGCGCGCGGTGGTGGAAAAGGTAATGAAGTGCTTTATGACTCTGCCGCCGTAATCGAATGGTATTCCGCCCGTGACGCAGCGATAGAAAACGAAAAGCTGCGCAAAGAGGTTGAACAGCTGAGAGTTGATTCAGAATCAGACCTTGTGCCTGGCACGATTGATTATGAGCGCCATAGGCTTACCCGAGCCCAGGCTGATGCTCAGGAACTAAAAAATGCAAAAGAGTCCGCTGAGGTGGTGGAGACCGCATTCTGCACGTTCGTGCTGTCGCGGATAGCCGGAGAAATTGCCAGTATCCTTGATGGAATACCTCTGTCGGTTCAGCGGCGCTTTCCGGAACTGGAAAATCGACATATTGATTTCCTCAAGAAGGACATCATAAAAGCCATGAACAAAGCAGCTGCGCTGGATGAAATGATACCGGGGTTGCTGAGTGAATATATCGAACAGTCAGGTTAAGGGGCTACAGCACTCCGCGCGCTCGGGGCTCCGTTCGTTGTACCGGCCAGAACCGCAAACGGCGGTTGAGTGGGCAGACGAAAATTATTACCTTCCAAAAGAGTCTGCTTATCAGGAAGGGCGCTGGGAAACGCTGCCGTTTCAGCGTGCGATAATGAATGCGATGGGTAATGACTATATCCGCGAGGTCAATGTCGTTAAGTCTGCCCGAGTAGGCTATTCAAAAATGCTGCTCGGCGTGTATGCGTATTTCATCCAGCATAAACAGCGTAACTCGCTTATCTGGTTACCTACCGACGGTGATGCAGAAAACTTCATGAAATCCCATGTCGAACCGACAATCCGGGACATCCCCTCACTGCTGGCGCTGGCGCCCTGGTACGGTAAAAAGCACCGGGACAACACGTTGAGTATGAAACGTTTCTCGAATGGGCGAGGTTTCTGGTGCCTCGGTGGTAAAGCTGCAAAAAACTACCGTGAAAAATCTGTTGATGTGGCGGGTTATGACGAGCTGGCGGCATTTGACGATGATATCGAGAAAGAGGGCTCTCCAACGTTCCTGGGGGATAAACGTATTGAAGGGTCGGTCTGGCCTAAATCTATACGAGGATCCACACCCAAAATTAAAGGGACATGCCAGATTGAACGTGCCGCCAAGGAGTCTGAGCATTTCTTGCGCTTCTATGTTCCCTGCCCACATTGTGGTGAGGAGCAGTTCCTTAAATTCGGCGATAAAGAGACGCCATTCGGGTTCAAATGGACGCCGGGCGATCCTGCCAGCGTTATATATCTGTGTGAACACAATGCCTGCGTAATTAAACAGCAGGAGCTCGATTTTTCGAAGGCGCGGTACATCTGTGATGAAACCGGGATCTGGACGCGCGACGGACTTTGCTGGTTTTCATCATCGGGTGCCGAAATTGATCCGCCTGACAGCGTAACCTTTCACATCTGGACGGCCTATAGCCCCTTCACAACTTGGGTACAAATCGTCAAGGACTGGATCAAGACCAAAGGCGACACGGGCAAGCGTAAGACGTTCGTCAACACAACGCTTGGTGAAACATGGGAGCCTAAAATTGGTGAGCGTCCTGATGCTGAGGTGATGGCCGAACGTATTGAGCACTTCGGTGCCAGGGTGCCGGAGCGCGTGGCCTACCTTACTGCCGGTATTGACTCCCAGCTTGATCGTTACGAAATGCGTGTCTGGGGCTGGGGGCCTGGCGAGGAAAGCTGGCTTATCGACAAAATTATCATTATGGGTCGCCATGATGATGAATCCACGCTTCTGAGGCTCGATGAGGCGATCAACAAAACCTATCCGAGGCCTAACGGCGTTGAGATGCTTATTTCCCGCATCTGCTGGGATATCGGCGGCATAGACCCAACGATTGTTTATAACCGCTCGAAAAAGCATGGTCTGTTTCGTGTCATCCCCGTTAAAGGCGCATCTGTATACGGCAAGCCCGTGGCGAATATGCCTCGTAAGCGTAACAAGAACGGCGTTTATCTCACTGAGGTAGGAACAGACACCGCGAAAGAGCAGATTTATAACCGTTTCACGCTGGTGGCAGAAGGCGACGAACCGCTGGCGGGAGCGGTTCACTTCCCTAATAACCCTGAAATATATGATTTAGCTGAGGCTCAGCAGCTTACGGCTGAAGAGCAGGTTGAGAAGTGGGTAGACGGGAAGAAAAAAATCGTCTGGGACAGTAAAAAACGACGAAATGAGGCGCTTGACTGTTTTGTCTATGCACTTGCAGCTCTGCGGATAAGTATCTCCCGCTGGCAGCTGGATCTGGATTCTCTTCTGGCCAGCTTACGGGAAGAAGACACTGGCCGTAAAAATAATAAATCTCTGGCGGATTATGCCAGGGCATTAGCGGGAGATGAATAATGGCAACACAGGCTGAACTGGATGCCGCGCGCGCAGCGTTACATGATCTGATGATGGGAAAACGGGTTGCGACGGTACAGAAAGACGGTCGAAGGGTGGAATTTACGGCGACGTCAGTCAGCGATCTGAAAAAGTACATCGCCGATCTAGAGTCACAGGTCGGTACCACTTCACGACGCCGCGGGCCGGCAAGGTTCTACGCATGAAAATTCCTTCTTTAGTTGGCCCCGACGGGAAAACCTCCCTGAGGGAATATGCAGGCTATCACGCCGGTGGCGGCGGATTCGGTGGGCAGCTAAATGCCTGGAATCCCCAGAGTGAAAGTGCCGACGCCGCACTTCTGCCGAACTTCGCCCGGGGGAATGCCCGTGCTGATGATCTGGTCCGTAACAATGGTTATGCGGCAAACGCCGTTCAGCTTCACCAGGATCACATCGTCGGGTCTTTTTTCAGACTGAGTTACTGCCCGAGCTGGCGTTATCTCGGCATTAAAGAGGAGGAAAGCCGAGCATTTGCCAGGGAGGTGGAGGCCGCCTGGTATGAATATGCGGAGGATGACTTTTGCGGGATTGATGCCGAGCGCAAGCGCACCTTTACGATGATGATCCGTGAAGGCGTTGCGACACACGCATTTAACGGTGAACTGTGCGTCCAGCCGACCTGGGACAGTGATTCATCGCGACTTTTTCGCACGCAATTTAAAATGGTTAGTCCAAAACGCGTGAGTAATCCCGGTAATACAGGTGACACGCGTAACTGTCGCGCGGGTGTCAAAATCAGTGATAGCGGCGCAGCGCTGGGTTACTACGTCAGTGAAGACAGCTATCCTGGCTGGATGTCGCAAAAATGGACCTATATACCACGGGAACTGCCGGGCGGAAGGCCATCATTCATCCATATTTTTGAACCGCTTGAGGATGGACAGACCCGCGGCGCAAACGTGTTTTACAGTGTGATGGAGCAGATGAAAATGCTCGACACCCTGCAAAATACTCAGCTCCAGAGCGCAATTGTAAAAGCTATGTATGCGGCGACAATCGAGAGCGAGCTTGATACCGATACGGCGATGGACTTTATCCTCGGCGCGGATAGTAAGCAGCAAAATAAGCTGACGGGCTGGCTTGGCGAAATGGCAGCATACTACGCTGCAGCGCCGGTTCGCCTCGGTGGCGCAAAAGTTCCTCATCTTATGCCGGGCGATTCCCTGAACCTTCAGTCAGCACAGGATACCGATAACGGTTATTCCACCTTTGAACAATCACTCCTGCGCTATATTTCGGCCGGGCTTGGTGTTTCGTATGAGCAGCTTTCCCGTAACTACTCTCAGATGAGCTATTCGACGGCGCGCGCCAGTGCCAATGAATCCTGGGCGTTCTTTATGGGGCGTCGCAAGTTTGTCGCGGCCCGGCAAGCCTGCCAGATGTTCGTCTGCTGGCTCGAAGAGGCGATTGCGCGCCGGGTTGTCACGCTCCCGTCCAAAGCCAGGTTTAGCTTCCAGGAGGCGAGAACTGCCTGGGGTAACGCCAACTGGATTGGCTCGGGGCGTATGGCTATTGATGGGCTGAAGGAGGTGCAGGAGGCCGTGATGCTGATTGAGGCTGGTCTCAGCACATATGAGAAGGAGTGTGCCAAACGCGGAGATGACTATCAGGAGATATTTTCTCAGCAGGTACGTGAAACTATGGAGCGCCGGAGCGCGGGACTTAAACCTCCGGCATGGGCGGCAGCTGCATTTGAATCCGGGCTGAAAAAATCAAACGAGGAGGTAAAAGATGACGCCAGAGCTGCGTAATCTCCCGCATATTGCCAGCATGGCCTTCAATGAGCCGCTGATGCTTGAACCCGCCTACGCGCGGGTTTTCTTTTGCGCGCTTGCAGGCCAACTGGGTATCACCCGACTGACTGATTCCGCTTCTGGCGTCTCGCTCGGCGCTGAACAAATTGCAGAGCCGCTGGCGCTTTTTGGTGATGACGAGGAAATGGGGCCCCGGCCAGCGCGGAGCTATCAGGTAACAAACGGGATCGCGGTGCTGCCCGTTTCCGGGACGCTGGTCAGCAAAACCCGGTCACTGCAGCCTTATTCCGGTATGACGGGCTATAACGGGGTCATTGCCCGACTGCAGCAGGCAATGAGCGATCCCGGCGTAGACGGTATTCTGCTGGATATGGACACGCCGGGCGGGATGGTGTCCGGGGCTTTCGATTGTGCCGACATTATTGCCCGGATGCGGGATATCAAGCCCGTCTGGGCGCTGGCAAATGATATGAACTGCAGCGCAGGGCAGCTAATTGCCAGTTCTGCATCGCGACGGCTTGTCACGCAAACGGCCAGAACCGGCTCCATCGGCGTCATGATGGCGCACAGTAATTATGGCGCTGCGCTGAAAACTAACGGCGTTGAGGTCACGCTGATTTACAGCGGCGATCATAAAGTCGACGGCAATCCCTACGAAAAACTACCAAAGGACGTTCGCGCTGGTTTTCAGACGCGCATCGATGCCACTCGTCAGATGTTTGCCGAAAAGGTTTCCGCTTATACCGGAATGTCAGTGCAGGCCGTACTGGACACCGAAGCGGCCGTCTTCTCCGGTCAGGAGTCCGTGGATAACGGTCTGGCGGATGAACTTGTTAACAATACCGACGCGCTCAGCGTGATGCGTGAAGCACTCGACAGACGCAAAAAAACAACCATTGGAGGAACTATGCCATCACCTTCTGCATCTGCAGCGACCAATCAGCCAGCTGACCAGGCAGCAACACAGACGACTGCACCGGCTGAGCAGGTCACCACCGTTGACACAACAACTGCTGCCTTAACGGCCCCGGCAGACCTCAGCGCTCAGGTATCGGCAGCCGTAGCCGCCGAGAATGGTCGTATCATGGGTATTCTGAACTGCGAAGAGGCAAAAGGTCGTGAATCACAGGCCCGTGCGCTGGCAGAAACGCCGGGCATGACGGTCGAGAGTGCACAGCGCATTCTGGCCGCGGCGCCGCAAAGCGCCCAGGCGCGTACCGATACGGCGCTGGATCGCCTGATGGAAACCGCACCAGGCGCTCTTTCAGCAGGGAATGCCTCTGCTGAAGCCGGCGACGATTTGTTAAACACCCCCGTTTAAGAGGCTAACATGGCAATCACCGAAGTATTTACTCATCACCAGCCGCTCGGTAACAGCGATCCGGCACACACCGCGTATGCACCGGGCGAACTGACAGCATCCACCCCGGCAATGACCCCGCTCATGCTCGATGCTACGTCCGGCAAGCTAACCGTCTGGGACGGCGAGCATGCAGGTGCAGCAACCGGCATTCTGGCGGTTACCGCTGACCAGAGCAGTGCTGAACTGGCATTCTATAAATCCGGTTCTTTCCGCATCGAAGATGTGCTCTGGCCATCTGCCGTTACCGACGAAAATATCAAGCGTAACGCGTTCTCCGGTACTGCGATCAGCATCGTTTAATCACCCTCAACTTTCATAAAAGCCGCTTATGCGGCTTTTTTTACGGGAAAAATCTATGTCAGTTTACACAACAGCCCAGCTTCTGGCGGTCAATGAGAAGAAATTCAAGTTCGATCCGCTCTTCCTGCGTATCTTCTTTCGCGAAACTTATCCCTTCAGTACAGAAAAAGTCTACCTGTCGCAAATTCCGGGCATGGTCAATATGGCGCTGTACGTATCGCCGATTGTCTCCGGGAAAGTGATTCGTTCCCGTGGTGGCAGCACGTCGGAATTTACGCCGGGATATGTGAAGCCAAAACACGAAGTTAATCCGCTGATGACCCTCCGCCGCCTGCCTGATGAAGATCCACAGAATCTGGCCGACCCTGCCTATCGCCGCCGACGCATCATTCTTCAGAACATGAAAGATGAAGAGCTTGCAATTGCGCAGGTAGAAGAAAAGCAGGCCGTTGCTGCAGTCCTCAGTGGTAAATACACCATGACCGGGGAAGCGTTTGAGCCGGTTGAAGTTGATATGGGACGCAGTGCCGGTAACAACATCACCCAGGCGGGTGCAGCTGCCTGGTCTTCTCGCGACAAAAAAACGTACGACCCGACTGATGATATTGAAGCGTACGCGCTTAACGCCAGCGGTGTGGTCAACATTATCGTCTTCGATCCAAAGGGCTGGGCACTGTTCCGCTCCTTTGACGCGGTGAAGGAAAAGCTGGATACGCGTCGCGGTTCAAGCTCTGAGCTGGAAACCGCCGTGAAAGACCTGGGAATGGCCGTCTCATATAAGGGGATGTATGGCGACGTGGCCATCGTTGTGTACTCCGGTCAGTACATCGAGGATGACGTCAAAAAGAACTACCTGCCGGATCTGACAATGGTGCTGGGAAATACCCAGGCGCGCGGTCTGCGTACCTATGGCTGCATTCTGGATGCAGATGCACAGCGCGAAGGCATTAATGCTTCAACGCGCTATCCGAAAAACTGGGTGCAAACGGGCGACCCGGCTCGCGAGTTCACCATGATTCAGTCAGCTCCGCTGATGCTGCTGCCAGATCCGGACGCGTTCGTTTCAGTCAAGCTGGCATAACTTTCCCCAGTGGCCCTGTTGGGCCACATTTCTGGAGTATTTCCCATGACAGAAAAAGAAACCCTTATCGCCCGACTGAAAGAGCTGGGCGTAAAGCTTGATCGTGAGGTCAACGTCACAGGCACCATCCAGGAGCTTACGTTACGTATTTCTGAGCTCGAAGAGGAACTCGACGAAGACGGAGAAGAAGGCGCTGAGGTGTCCGTTGCCAGCACTACTCCTATCAGCACCTCGGGCCAGCCCGGCCCAGAGAACACCTCTGGATCTATTACCGAGAATCCTGCGTCAAATGAGCCCGGTGAGCTGGTGGCGGTTGAGACACTGGTGACCTTGCACATTGATGCACTTCACGCCACACGCAACGAGTCCCTCTCTATTGTTGAGCCTGGTGTCGTTATTCGCGTGACCGACGCGGAGGCTACCGAACTGATTTCTCAGGGGCTGGCCCGGGAAGTCTGACAGGGGGCCTAATGGCTGATTTCGATAATCTTTTTGATGAAGCGATGGCGCGCGCGGATACCACTATACGTGGAGTGATGGGCGCAGAGGCAAGGATAACCTCTGGATCTTTATCCGGCGTCACGCTCCGCGGGGTCTTTGACGATCCAGAGAACATCGGTTTCGCAGAAGCGGGGATCAGAATTGACGGAACCAGGCCGACGTTTTTTGTGAACTCATCGGATGTAAGCGGGCTGGAACGTCTGGACACGCTGAAGGTAAACGGGCGTGAATTTTGGGTTGATCGCGTGGGCCCGGATGATTGCGGTTCCTGCCATGTATGGTTGGGTAGTGGATCACCTCCCGGCGGATCGCGGCGTCGTTAAGGAGCATTCATGTCGATAAAAGGTCTTGAGCAGGCGATTGCTAACCTGGATAGCCTGGACAGAAATATGGTTCCCAATGCCAGCGCATGGGCTGTGAACCGGGTTGCTGCTAATGGCGTCTCGGTTGCCGTCCGAAGGGTGGCGAAAGAAACGGTAGCCGGTGATAACCGCGTTTCGGGGATACCTGTAAAGCTGGTCAGACAAAGGGTGAGAATCAACAAAGCCTCGGCGTCAGGGCACTCAGCGGCCCGAATTAAGGTTAACCGGGGCAACCTTCCCGCCATCAAACTCGGTGCCGCGCAGGTCAGGGCGACGAACCGAAAAGGCCCGCTGGTTCGAAAAATTAGCGTGCTGAGAATTGGCCGTTATGTTTTTCGCGACGCCTTTATCCAGCGTCTGGCGAACGGTCGCTGGCACGTCATGAAGCGCATTGCAGGAAAAAGTCGTTATCCCATCGACGTGGTCAAAATCCCATTGTCCGCGTCCCTCACTACTGCTTTCGAAGCAGAGAAGAAACGCATGCTTGAAGAGGAAATGCCAAAACAACTTGGCTATGCCCTCAGGCAACAACTGAGGTTGCATCTGACACGATGAAACACACTCTCATTCGCCAGAAAATTATTGATGTGCTTGAAGAGGCCATCGGGATCGACGTCATGTTTTTTGACGGGCGCCCGGCTGTCATTGAGGAGGAGGATTTTCCTGCCGTCGCGGTCTATCTGACCGATGCGGAGTATACCGGCGAAGAACTTGATGCCGATATGTGGGCGGCAACGTTACATATCGAGGTCTTCCTGTCCTCGCAGGTACCAGATTCCGAACTGGATGAATGGATGGAAAGCCATATCTATCCGGCCCTCGCTGATGTTCCCGGTCTCGATTCACTGTTAATGCTCATGGTTCCACAAGGCTTCGATTACCAGCGCGATGATGCGATGGGGCTGTGGACTTCCGCCGATATGAAATATTCAATCACTTACGAAATGTGAGGAAAACATGCCAACACCAAATCCACTTGCTCCTGTAAAAGGCGCCGGTACCACCCTCTGGCTTTACACCGGAACGGGCAACGCTTTCGCTAACCCACTCTCTGATATCGACTGGAATCGCCTTGCGAAAATCAAAGAACTTACGCCGGGCGAAATGACCGCCGAATCGTATGACGACACTTACCTCGACGACGAGGATGCCGACTGGAACGCGACGGCCCAGGGGGCAAAATCTGCTGGCGATACCTCGTTCACCCTCGCCTGGAAGCCGGGTGAAGAAGGGCAAAAAGACCTGGTCGCATGGTTTATTGATGGCTCAGTACGCTATTACAAAATCAAATACCCGAACGGTACCGTCGACGTTTTCCGCGGCTGGTGCAGCAGCCTGGGTAAAGCCATTCCGGCGAAAGAGGTCATTACCCGTACAGCGAAAATCACCAATACCGGCAAGCCGGAACTCGCAGAAGAAAGCGGGACCCCGAATATCCCCGTGACCGGCGTTACGCTCGATAAAGCCACGGCAAGCGTGGCCGTCGGCGCAACCACAACGCTCAATGTGACGGTTAACCCTGCCAGTGCCTCAGATACCTCGTTCCGCGTGGCAACCTCCGACGGGGCAAAAGCAACGGTCACCGTTAGCGGCAACGCGATCACCGTCACCGGCGTGGCGGCGGGCACCGCTGACATTATTGTTATGACCAGTGACGGTAATTTCGTTGCGGTCTGCAAAGTCACCGTAACTGCAGCGTAAGGAAGGACGCATGTTTCTGAAAAAAGAGAAGTTCACCTGGCAAACAGAATCCCTGACCATCTTCGAGCTGTCGGCGCTGCAGCGTATTGAGTACATCACGTTTATGGCCGCAGAGGAAAAGGCCGTCAGCGCTGACAGCGACGGCATCAGCGATCAGGAAATGACGGCCAGGCTGATTGGCTCAAATATTCGCTGCGGTGCGCGTTTGATCGCGATGTCTTTGTGGCATAACGATCCGGCTGGCACGGATGTGGAAACGCTTTATCAGCAGGTGCTTAGCGGCTGGCCGCCGGAAGCGATCGGTAAAGCAGAAATGGAAATAAAGCTGCTCTCCGGCATGCTCGTTCCGGTTGATGATGACAACGTTACCGATCCGGATGCCTCCGCGGAGGCCGAAAGCGCAGAACCCGTTACGGCGGAAAAGCCCTTGCCAGCGAGCTGAAGTTTGTCCTGAATCTGGCGCGTGAGTTCGGGCGACCCGACTGGCGCGCCATGCTGGCTGGAATGACTTCCAGTGAGCTGGGCGACTGGCACCAGTTCTACCGGGAGCATTATTTTCAGGACGCGCAGCTCGATGCGCATTTCTCAGAGCTGCTTTATTCCATCTCCACTCTTTTCTTCCGCGACCCGGAACTTACCCCCGCACATTTCAGCCTGCTTTCTCCTTCGGATGTCGTCATCAGCGATGACGAGCCGGATGATGACGCGCTGATGACCGCCGCTGAGGGGATCACAGGAGGTATCCGATATGGCCCAGCAGATTAGCGATCTGGTTATTAAGCTGGATGTTGACCGCGCAACCTTCAGTGAGCAGGTCGCCCGAATCAAAGGGCAACTGACAGGAATGGCGGATGAGTCTGATAAAGTTCAGGCGCGAATGCAGCGTGCTGCGAACCGTCAGAGCGCTGCACTAAAGAGTGTGGGCGACGCTGGCGCGGCGGCCGCCGCAGACATGAAAGCCCGTCAGTCAGCCGCAACGGAAGGGCTGACAAAAGACTGGCAGAACGTTTCTAGATCCGTTGATGAAACTCATCGCCGCGTGACCGAACTTAACCAACGCATGCGTGAGAATGACGGGCAGGCTGCAGCGCTTGCCCGCCGACAGGATGAACTGGCGGCATCATTTTTCCGCCAGATTGACGGCGTTCGCCAGCTCAATGGTGAAACACAGTCGCTTGCGAACGTGCAGGCGCGCTTTCGCGCAGCCAGGGCACAGGGAAACATAACCCAGCAGGATTATCTCGCCCTTATTTCCCGCACCACGGCCCGGCAAAAAGAACTGCAGATCGTGGAGGAAAAATCGGCCGCAGCGCGCACGCGATTCCTCAGCCAGCTGAAGCAACAGGTTGCCGAGCAAAAGCTCTCCGGTACCGAGCTGCTGCGCATGAAGGCGGCGCAGGTCGGTGCCAGCGATGCGGCTGAGGTCTATATCCGCAAGCTTGAAGCTGCCAAAGTGGCCACGCACGGTCTGGGGCTGCAAAGTGCTGCTGCCCGGCAGGAGCTGGGGGTACTTATCGGCGAGGTCATGCGCGGTAACTTCGGTGCGCTGCGCGGCTCCGGGATCACGCTGGCGAACCGGGCAGGATGGATAGACCAGCTGCTGTCGCTGCGCGGCCTGGGGATCGCCGGCTTGGTTGGTGGGATTGCCGCGGCGGTATTTGGGCTGGGTAAGGCCTGGTATGACGGCAGCAAAGAGTCTGAGGAATTTAACAGGCAGCTGATCCTGACCGGGAACTACGCGGGGAAAACGTCAGGGCAGCTTCAGGCGCTGGCGCGCTCGCTGGCCGGTAATGGCATCACGCAGCATGCCGCTGCAGGCGTGCTGGCGCAGGTCGTTGGAAGCGGCGCGTTCAGCGGGAATGACGTCAGCATGGTCAGCAATGTTGCCGCCAGGCTGCAGCAGGCTACCGGGCAGGCCGTTGACGAAACCATAAATCAGTTTAAACGCCTGAAGGATGATCCGGTTAACGCGGTCGCTACGCTCAACGATTCCCTTCACTTTCTGACGGCCACCCAGTATGAACAGATAGCTTCTGCTCAGGCGCTGGGGGATTCGCAGAAAGCTTCCGGGCTGGCCATGCGGGCATATTCCGACGCGGTCATTCAGCGCGCCGGGGCGGTCGAGGATAATCTTGGCTCCCTCGAAAAAGCCTGGAACTGGGTGAAGAATGCCGCCTCCGGCGCATGGGATGCGATGCTTGGCATAGGGCGTAATACTGACTCCGCAATGAAGCGCCAAGACTCTTTTGCTGAATGGCAGGCAGCAGAGAAAGAGTACCGCGCGCTGTCCAGCAATCTTAAGGTCGACCCGAATTATGCCGGTAACAACGTTCTGCAGAAAGCGGATGCGGAAAGGCTGAGAAACGCGCGCCAGCAGGTGGAGCTGAAAAAGCAGGCTTACGATCTTGCCGATCAGCAATACGCCCAGGAAGGGCTGGCAGCCGCGCAGGAAAAAATGCGAACGGACCAGCAGGCTCAGGCAATCCGCAGCCAGCAGCAGTTTAACCAGCTGGTGGAGTCCGGCGCGACGGCGGCAGAAAAGCGGGCTTCAGCAGAGAAAAAGCTCAGTCAGCTTATTGAGAAAAACCGCCAGGATGCGAAAGACGGTGTCGCCACGCTGTGGACTGAAAAGGACATTGCCGCGGCCCGCGCCGGGATTGAAAAGCAGTGGAAGGATCCAAAAACGCCGAAAGGCAAAAGCTACTCAACGCCCGCCGGGGACAAAGCAGAGGAAAAGGCGCAGGCCGAACTTCTCACCCTTCAGGCCCAGCTTAAAACGCTTGAGCAGCATACCAGCGTGAACGACGTCATAAGTAAACAGCGTCAGGATCTCTGGCAGACTGAAAATCAGTTCACCGTTCTGCAGGAGGCCGCGGGGCGTCGTCAGCTTACGGCGCAGGAAAAATCCCTGCTGGCGCACAAGGAAGAAACGCTCGAGTACAAGCGGCAGCTGGCCGACCTGGGTGATAAGGTTGCCAGCCAGCAAAAGCTCAACCAGCTGGCCGATCAGGCCGTGAAGTTTGAGCAGCAGCAAAAAGCCGCCAGGGCGGGCCTGCAGGCTCAATCTGAGGGGGTATCCACCCGGGAAGCCGGGCGACAAACTACGCTGCAGCGTCTCAGCGAAAGCTATTCGTACACCCCTCAGGCGCAGCAAAAGGTTCTGGAAGAGCAAAGGGCGACGTTCGAGGCTGAAGATGCCCTGCGCGCAAACTGGCTGGCCGGGGCTAAACAGGGCTGGGCCGAATATCAGGATTCTGCGACAAACGTTTTCAGCTCGGTACAGCAGATTTCGCAGGCAACGTTCAGCGGGATGGCGGGTCAGCTTACCAGCCTGACGACAACCGGGAAGGCGAGCTTCAGGGACTTCACCAGCTCGATCCTTAAAATGATTGTCTCCGTTATCAACCAGTTGCTGGTGGCCTACACCATCCAGAGCGCAATGGGCTGGGTGCGTGGCGGTACCAATACAGCATCTGCAGGTCAGTCATTTTCGGTACCGTCTTTCCGCCCTACGGGCTTTGACGCAGGCGGCTTTACCGGGCACGGCGGCAAGTACGAGCCAGCCGGTATCGTTCACCGCGGGGAGTTCGTCTTCACCAAAGAGTCAACCAGCCGCATCGGTGTGGCCAATCTTTATCGGCTGATGCGAGGGTATGCCTCCGGTGGTCTGGTCGGCGGGGGGAGCGCAGCAGCTTCTGGTATCGGTGGGATTAACGTTTACGCACCCGTTTCAGTGACTACAGCGCAGTCTAACGATACGAAGCAGCAACAGAGTGGCGATGGTGCACTTGCTCAGGCTTATCAGAAAGTTGTTGATCGTTCGGTCCGCGAAGGCATCGCGCGCGAAACAAGGCCTGGGGGAATCATCTGGAATGCCACTAAACAGAGGTAAATGATGGCTATAGAGCATTTTGCATGGAAGATTCAGGCAGCAAGCCAGCCCACTCTGAGCAGCAAAGATACAGTCAGAACGGCGCAGTTCGGTGATGGGTACAAGCAGGTATGTGGTTCTGGCCTGAACGATGAGGTTCTAAATTATGCCTTTTCTTTTACTGGCGATCCGGTAATAGCCAGAGAGATTCATTCATTTCTGCGGAGGCATAAAACCAAGTCTTTCACATTCACTCCACCTGGTGGTGATTTAGCCCTCTGGCGTGTTGAGGCTGACAGCCTTCAGCGAGTCACCCTGAATAAAAAAGTGGAAACCGTAACCGCAACGTTTGAACAGGCATTTACACCATGAGCCTTAATGCTGATTATCAAAAACTCGAGCCGGGCAATGAAGTCCGGCTTTTTTCTGTCGATGGTACGGCCTTCGGAATGTCAGATGTGCTTTTCTTCCATGCGCATAATATCGCGCATACACCAGAAGAGATTGATGCTGCTGGTGGGGATGAAAGTAAACTGCCTGCGAAATCCATCTGGTGGCAGGGGCAGGAATATAAAGCGTGGCCCTGCCAGATTGAGGGGATTGAGGTTTCCACCAGTGGGAGCAGCGCGCAGCCTAAATTATCGGTTGCTAACCTCGACAGCTCTATAACTGCGCTCTGTCTTGCCTATGATGATCTGCTGCAGGCGAAGGTCACGATCCATGATACGTTGGCCAGCTACCTTGATGCCCGAAATTTTCCAGGCGGGAACCCCACGGCAGACCCTACGCAGGAAAAGGTGAAAGTATTTTACATTGATGCCAAAAGCGCAGAGACAAACGAGGCCGTGGAATTCACACTTTCAAGTCCGATGGACCTGCAGGGACTGATGATTCCGACGCGTCAGCTGCATTCGCTCTGTACCTGGTGCATCCGGAACAAGTATCGCACCGGCGACGGCTGCGACTATGCCGGGACCAACTATTTCGACAAAAACAATAACCCGGTCAGCGATCCGTCCCTGGATGAATGCAGCGGCACTCTGACGGCCTGCAAACTTCGGTTCGGCGAAAATAATGAACTCTCGTTTGGTGGCTTCCCGGGCACGTCTTTGATCAGGAGCTGATATGCGTCAGAAAACCATTGATGCCATTATGGCGCATGCTGCAGCTGAATATCCTCGTGAGTGCTGTGGCGTCGTGGTTCAGAAAAGCCGCGTTGAACGTTATTTCCCGTGCCGTAATCTTGCAGCGGTGCCAGAGGACAATTTTGTCCTTTGTCCGGAAGACTACGCAGCAGCTGAAGACTGGGGAACTGTGATCGCCATCGCTCACAGCCACCCTGATGCCACGACGCAACCAAGCGAACTGGATAAAGCGCAATGCGATGCATCACTTTTACCCTGGCACATCGTGAGCTGGCCGGAGGGGGATTTACGTACCATCCAGCCGCGCGGAGAACTGCCGCTGCTGGAACGTCCATTTGTGCTTGGTCACTTTGACTGCTGGGGTCTGGTCATGAGCTATTTCCGCCAAAACCACGGTATAGAGCTCCATGATTACCGCGTCGATTATCCCTGGTGGGAAAACAATTATCCGGACAACTTCTATCAGGATTGCTGGTACGAGTGCGGTTTCAGAGAGTTCGACGGACCGCCGAGGCAAGGCGATATGGTGATCATGCAGGTCCAGGCCGATAAGTGGAATCACGCGGGGATCCTGCTTGAGGGCAACATGCTGCTGCACCACCTTTACGGACATCTGAGCCAGCGTGTGCCGTACGGCGGTTACTGGCAGGAACGGACAATGAAAGTCGTTCGCTATAAAGATTTGAGGGGCGTTGAAGTATGCAGGAAGTCATGAGTCGTATCGAGCTAGGTGGCGTGCTCGGTAAAACCTTCGGTAAAGTTCACCATCGCCTGATTTCCCGTGTGAGCGAGGCCGGTGTCGCACTCGCGAAGACCATTCCCGGATTTGAGGAGTTTATGATTTCCAGCCAGCGTCGCGGGCTTACATACTCTGTATTTAAGGGTAAAAGAAACATTGGTGAGGATGATCTTGGCTTTCCGGTTACCGGTGACGTTATCCGCATCGTTCCGGTAATCATTGGTAGTAAAAAAGCTGGGTTATTACAAACAATCCTTGGCGCAGTGCTGGTCGTTGTCGGAGTGGCTGTTGGCTATTTTTCTGCAGGTACGTTATCTGCAGCCGGGTATGGTGTCGCACAATTTGGTGCAGCGATGATGGTCGGCGGGGTTGTGCAAATGCTTTCTCCTCAGCCAACCGGGCTGGCCAGCAAACAGAGTGCAGATAACCGCGCTTCATACGCTTTCGGTGGCGTAACAAACACCGCGGCTCAGGGTTACCCGGTACCACTTCTCTACGGTCGCAGGCGAATCGGCGGAGCGATTATTTCTGCCGGAATTTATGTCGAAGATCAGCAGTAGATAACATACCTTTTTTCTGGCCACCTTCGGGTGGCTTTTTTTATGGGCGCAATATGGCTACTGAAAAAGTGTTAAAGGGCCGCAAGGGCGGCAGCTCCAGTTCCCGAACTCCTACCGAACAGCCAGATGATCTGCAGTCAGTAGCCAAGGCGAAAATCCTTCTCGCGCTGGGAGAGGGGGAGTTTGCTGGTGGCCTCACTGCGCGTGATATTTATCTCGATGGCACCGCACTTGAGAACGCAGATGGTTCACAGAACTTCAGCGGTGTGGCGTGGGAGTTTCGCGCGGGAACGCAGGCGCAAAATTACATTCAGGGCATTCCCGGTACCGAAAACGAAATCAGCGTGGGTACTGAAGTTTCCAGTGTTACCGCATGGACACGTACTTTCACTAACACCCAGCTATCGGCAGTGCGCCTGCGTCTGAAATGGCCGTCTCTGTTTAAACAGGAAGATGACGGGGATTTGGTCGGCTATTCGATCAACTATGCGATTGCCCTGCAGACTGACGGCGGAACATGGCAGACGGTACTCAATACCAGCGTGACCGGGAAAACAACCTCTGGTTACGAGCGTAGCCACCGAATTGATTTACCTCAGGCTGGCAGTACCTGGACCATCAGACTGCGTAAAATTACAGCCGATGCTAACAGCGCGAAGACTGGCGACACGATGACACTGCAGAGCTTCACTGAGGTGATCGACGCCAAGTTGCGCTATCCGAACACCGCGCTGCTGTACATTGAATTCGACTCCAGCCAGTTTAACGGCTCAATCCCGCAGATCTCCTGTGAGCCTCGCGGTCGTGTCATCCGCGTTCCTGATAATTATGACATTGAAACCCGAACCTACAGCGGTACTTGGACCGGGGCGTTTAAATGGGCATGGACGGATAACCCGGCGTGGATTTTTTACGATCTGGTGGTTACCGACCGTTTCGGCCTTGGTAACCGACTTACTGCGGCTAACATCGATAAATGGACGTTGTATCAGGTCGCTCAGTATTGCGATCAGCAGGTACCGGACGGGAAAGGCGGAAGCGGTACCGAACCACGTTATACCTGCAACGTCTATATTCAGGACCGTAACGACGCTTACACTGTGTTGCGTGATTTTGCCGCTATCTTCCGCGGCATGACTTACTGGGGCGGGGATCAGATCGTTGCCCTGGCTGACATGCCACGTGATGTTGATTACAGCTATACGCGCGCGAACGTTATTGACGGTCGCTTCAGCTATTCGAGCAGCACCACGAAAACCCGATACACCACAGCGCTGGTATCCTGGTCCGATCCGGATAACGCCTACGCTGACGCGATGGAGCCCGTATTTGAGCAGGCGCTGGTGGCACGTTACGGCTTTAATCAACTGGAGATCACGGCTATCGGATGCACCCGGCAATCAGAAGCAAACCGAAAAGGCCGCTGGGGCATCCTCACCAACAATAAAGACCGTGTTGTTTCGTTCGATGTCGGCCTGGATGGAAACATACCACAGCCGGGCTACATCATCGCCGTGGCAGACGAACTGCTTTCCGGAAAGGTTATGGGCGGCCGCATCAGCGCCGTTAACGGTCGCGTTATCAAACTTGACCGCGTGGCAGATGCGGCAGCAGGTGATCGCCTTATTCTCAACCTACCTTCCGGAGCGTCGCAGAGCAGGACCATTCAGGCCGTGAACGGTGAATCAGTCACAGTCACCACGGCATACAGTGAGACGCCACAGGCCGAAGCTGTTTGGGTGGTGGAATCTGACGAGCTTTACGCTCAGCAGTACCGCGTTGTCAGCGTAAGCGATAACGATAATGGCACCTTCTCGATCACCGCTGCATGGCACGATCCGGATAAATATGCCCGTATCGATACTGGCGCAATTATCGACCAGCGGCCAATAAGTGTAATACCTCCTGGTAATCAGTCACCGCCAGCTAACATCGTGATCAGCTCGTTTTCTGTGGTTCAGCAGAATATCAGCGTCGAAACGATGCGCGTCAGCTGGGACCAGGCGCAGAATGCTATCGCCTATGAGGGGCAGTGGCGCCGCAATGATGGAAACTGGGTGAACATGCCGCGCAGCTCCACCACGTCATTTGACGTCCCGGGGATTTATTCCGGTCGCTACCTGGTGCGCGTGCGCGCAATTAATGCCGCTGAAATTTCCTCAGGATGGGGATATTCAGAGGAGAAGATCCTGACCGGCAAAGTAGGTAATCCGCCTAAGCCAGTAGGATTCACGGCCACGGGCATTAACTGGGGGATCCGTCTGAACTGGGGTTTTCCGGCAAACACCGGCGATACCCTCAAAACAGAAATCCAGTACACGGCCAACAGTGACTTTTCAAATCCACTCTTGCTCTCAGATGTGCCTTATCCATCTGCGGAATACACCCAGCTCGGCCTTAAAGCAGGGCAGGAATTCTGGTACCGCGCGCAGCTGGTTGACAGAACGGGTAACGAGTCCGGGTATACCGACTGGATCAGGGGGATGTCTAACGATAACGCCGATGATTATCTGGGTGATATTGCAGACGATTTCCTTACCTCGGCCGACGGTGACCGCCTGACCAGCGATATTGATACCAATCTTGAAGCTGCAATGCAGAACGCGCTGGCCAATCATGGAACCTTTGAACATCAATGGGCGCAATACGGAGAGGTACGTGCCGATATCCTGGTTGTGAAAACGACTATTGCAGAGGTGGATAAGGCAATGGCCGAACTATCAACGCAGGTACAGGCGCGGATAGAGGACGTCACTGCTTCACTGGAAGACAAACTTACAGCCGTCGTCGATGCCTCCGGTGCTTCTGCAATCTACACCCTCAAAACAGGCGTGAGGATAAACGGGATGATGTACAACGCCGGGATGTCGATTGCCGTGCTTGCTGAGGCCGGGAAGCCGGTAGTTACCCGTGTTGGTTTTAACGCTAATCAGTTCGTGCTGATGAGTGGCAGTAGTAATACGCAATATTCACCGTTCGCGGTGGTTAATGGCCAGGTCTTTATCAGTTCAGGTTTTATTCAGGATGGGACTATCACCAATGCCAAAATCGGCAACTTTATCCAGTCCAACAATTACGTCCCAGGACAGGCCGGATGGAAACTGGACAAAGGGGGTTCCTGGGAAAACTACGGCAGTGACGGGCAGGGCGCAAGAAAGACCACGAACGTTACTGACAGCATCAGGGATGCGAACGGCGTCCTCCGCGTACAGATTGGTAAACTTACAGGGGTATTTTAATGACGTGGGGCATTCAGACATGGGATGCCAATGGTAACCCGAATAATTACGGTATTAAGCCAGTATCTGTGGTCGGACGTATTCAACTTTCTGAGGGGCAAAACTCCGGAAGCTGGTCGTTTACAATTCCGGCAGGAATGAAGGTCGGGTTTGTCGTTTCTCTGGATAGGGGAGCGGTCTCGGTGGGGCGCCGTATCGTCGCCAGCGGAAATACGATAACTCTTGGCGCGGCAAACAGCGTTGGGATTGGAAACTATCCAGCCTCTGAATGTGAGCTCGTAGTTTTTGTGGAGAAGGCATAATGGCAGATTATGGCGCACTGATAGCTCTGGATAATGGAAATCCCTTTATTACGCCACAGTCCACACCATTTTGTCTCTACAGGAAGGTAGTGGTTGACTCAGTAGCAAGCGGGGCATATCACGGTGCATCTGCAACAATAGCTCTGGATGTTTCTTATCCGGCAATGGTTTTTTGCAAAACGAGTGATACTGCTCAGCCTACTATGGTTACTGCAGCCAGATCAGGAGGAAATATTCTTGTTGGATCAAGCAATGCCTATGGACAGTCACATACCTTAACGGCTTACATCTTTGCTATTTATCCTCAGACATTGCCCAAATGGGGATTTGCTATCTGGGATGCCACCGGGAAGCTGGTTCTGACAAACGAGAGTCGGATATTGAGTGACCTTGTGACTGTTGGGACGCCAGGAGCTACGACAGGTGGAATTAATATTGACGTCACTCTGCCTGGTAGTTATGCGGTGGCACCCGCTATTCTTGGCTCCCAGATCATCCAGAACAATAACACTAAACCACCCACTATTGTGAATATCACTGCCTACTCAGGATGTCGGTTTAATGGTTCATCAACCAGAATTAATGCCGCACCCTCGACCACAGCTACCGGTTCTGCTGCGGGCGGGACTACGACTGGAATAGCTTTGACGGCAATCAACACGACTGCATTCGATTAATTGATCGTTTAAAACGATCAATTAATCGATATTGATCTGCTCAATCTATTTTCATTAATTTTCCCGTCAGGTTAAGTTTCAAAGTACGAATTACCTCAGGGATAAAAAATGAAAAAAATACTCGGTAGTTTGCTAATTGTCTGTCTTCTTTCTGCTTGCTCAGCAAACATCTTTGAGAAGCAGCTTCCTGTGTGTGAGGCTGTAACCCTTTTAGGTGGGCAGGAACAAACCGTACAGATATATGGTGTGCGACAAGTAGCAAACCAGGTTGAATACAAAGCTGGATATCCTTTCAGCTGGCGGTGGATAAGTAAAAACAACTTCACCAGGTCAACCTGTTTAAAATGAACAACACGAAAACCCGCTCCGACGGGTTTTTTTATTATCTGAATTCAGGAGTCCTTTATGTCGGCAGGTACCATCACCCTGACAAACGGGTCCGCTGTTGTTGGCGGTTCCGGAACCTCATTCGCAACCGAACTCGCCGCAGGTGACTTCATTGTTTCTACTGTGGGCGGGGTTCCGTATACGCTGCCAGTGAAAACAGTCGACAGTGACACGCAGCTCACGCTTGTCAGTAACTTCACCGGGCCAACGCAATCCGGCGCTGCATGGTCAGCCGTCCCCCGCGTGGCGCTGAACATGGTAACTGCCGCGCTGGTGGCGCAAAGTGCTGAAGCGCTGCGTGGACTGAATTACGACAAACAGAACTGGCAGCAGGTTTACAGCGCCGCTGGAAACATCACAGTGAAGCTGCCAGACGGCACTACCTTCAACGGCCCTTCATGGAAATATCTGTCTGACAATATGGCAACGAAGAGCGGCGGGGCCGTACCTGTTAACCAGGGCGGTACCGGTTCGACAACCGAATCAGGCGCTCGCACAAACCTCGGTTTGGGAGACAGCGCTACGAGGGGCGTTGGAACAGCAGCGGGAACGGTGGCTGCCGGGGATGATTCACGGCTGGGTACGGTGAACGGAAAATCAGGAGGCACGATTTCATCTGCTTTAAATGCCACTGGTTCAATAAATGTCATTACTCAGTCCAGCAGTTTCGGAGTGTTTGCGTTCAAGTATCCGGGCTCTCTGGATAGTATGTCCTACTCCTTCTGCGAAAATTATGGTGATCTGGTATTTGTCACAACCCAGGCAGCCAAATCCGGCACAGAAAAATATTTCGCAATGCGGGGAGATAGATTTATTACCCCTGGAAATATCACCTGCGCATCACTGACACAGACTTCAGATGCGGATAAAAAAGACGATGTCAAAGCCATCGAGAACGCACTCGACAAAGTAATGAGCTTAAGTGGAGTGACATTCAACTGGAAGGATAGCGGTCTTCCATCTGCTGGGGTTATTGCCCAGGAACTCATCAAAGTTCTGCCGGAGGCTGTCGGGTCAGTATTTGAAGATCATGATCAGTATGAGTCAGTTGAAGAATTTAATGAGGCTGGTGAGGTGACATTCACCCAGCAACTGACAAGAAAAAGAGATGACAGTAAGCGCAGCTATACGGTGGAATATGCAGGTGTTATCGCCCTTTGCCTCCAGGCCATTAAAGAACTTAACGACAAAATCGAAGGCAGGTCGCGTTAAGATATTCCTAGTTGACGCTCAAGGTTTTCAACTTTCACCATTAAAGCAAGGATCGCCTCATGGTGAAGAGCCGCGGCAACACCAAACGTATCAACAGATTTTACATCCTCAATCTCTGTTCCATTTCGTAAGGTTGTTTTCCCATAAGATTTCACAGCGTCAGGAAAAGCCTTCTCAACTTCCTGAGCTATGAAGCCATACCCATGCGCAGGAGTGTCGAGGCGGTCCCATTCAACGCCTCGAAGCTGCTGCATTTTCATAAGTGGATCAGCGATTACCGTTACATTTTCTTTGATACGCTCATCAGATGCCGTTACCCAATTGCCTGTGGCAGCGCCATTGGAATGGAAAACCCAGGTGACCATCCCTTCCTGATTAGACCCTTTCAGGTTTAGTGTGACATTATCAAAATTAGCCCCGCCACCACGGGCTCCCCCGAAAGACCATTCTCCTGTATACCAGGTACCTTTGATGAGGTTGACGTAATTACCTGTATTTGGGTTATAGCCACTGGCCACGACCAGGCTGATGCCATTATTCATCAATCCACCGCCACCATTATCCCCAGAATTGACGGAAAAACCGGGGTTACCGTTAATCCCTGGCTGGACTGTAATTGGGCTCGTAATTTTCCCTCCCGCTTTCTGATCGACAGTATTTAAGCGCGAATCATCGCCGGCTGCGACCGTTCCCGCCGCTGCGCCGACGTCCCTGATTGCGCTGTTTCCTAAACCGACGTTTTATAGATTGCTCTCGAGCGGCCTGGCCGATAACTTCACCTGATTTTTTTGCAGAAATAACTGGGTGAAAAATATGCAAATTGGCTACGTAAGGGTGTCAACAAATGACCAAAGCACGGATCTTCAGCGACAGGCACTCGAACGCTCAGGATGTGAACACATTTTCGAAGAAAAAATGAGCGGTACTGTGGCGAACCGGCCGGCGCTTAAAAAGCTTCTGAGAACGCTGAATGAGGGCGATACGCTTGTGGTCTGGAAGCTAGATCGTCTTGGTCGTAGCATGCGTAATTTGGTACTGCTGGTGGATGAACTCCGTCAGCGTGGTATCCACTTTAAGAGCCTCACTGACAGCATTGATACATCCAGCCCAATGGGGCGTTTTATATTTCACATCATGTCAGCACTTGCTGAAATGGAAAGAGAGTTGATTGTGGAACGAACCCGGGCGGGATTGGCTGCGGCAAGAGAAAAAGGGCGAATAGGTGGGCGACGCCCAAAGTTGACCGAAGAGCAATGGGCTCAGGCTGGCAGATTGATCGCAAATGGAGAGGATCGGAAGCAGGTGGCAATTATTTATGATGTAGCGGTATGCACTCTTTATAAGAAGTTTCCAGCTGATCAAACTACTTAGTCGTGACAACTGTCACATAAAACCTTGTTGTTTCAGGGCTAATACCTCTCTAAGATTGATTAAAAAGCGAGGTGTTAAAATGAAAGTAAGCATAAGAAGTATCCATAATCATGGGGATGCGAAAGAGGAATACGTTGTTTTAGATGTGAATGAAGACTGCAAATTACAATATTACATGTTGCAAGATACTACCTACACGAATAACGGTAATATTTCTTCAAAACTGAGGCATTCTTATTGGTTGCCTTCTTATGATGCGAAAAAAGGTGATGAAATAATTATTAATACTCGGTCAGGTAAAAATCTGATACCAGTTAGAGAAAAAGGTGGGAAAAAATTCACCTTCTATTGGGGGTTAAATTCGGCGGTTTGGAATGATGAAGGGGATTGTGCTGTCTTATTTGAGATAAATACTTGGAAGTCAAAGGGCGTATAATTATTATGGGCCTATACGATTTTATCGTTGTCGGGGGTTATTCCCCCATTTTTCCCTAATGATTCCCCGTATAAATTTTAAACATGAAAAAACCAGCCGTAAGAGGCTGGTTTTCAATGTTTTTTTGGTCGGCACGAGAGGGTTTGAACCTCCGCCCCCCATGACGGATAACTATGGATTTTTCAGTAGTAGTTCATGAGCTTTAGATAACCTTCCTTCGATGGCTTTATATCTCGTGCCAGCCATCACCCCTTCACCCAATTGAAGCCCATTTTCATTATAGAACTTTCTAATCGAGCTAATGTATTTCTCAATAATTTCTATTTCAAAAGAATAGTTTTTGTCCTTCCTGGCTAAAATTGCTACTCTCTCAAAGTAAAATGGGGCAGTCATTAAGCCAACTAAATCCATTTTTTTTAGCTCGGATTCGCAGCAACGCATCATCGTGTGCAAATCATTTTTATGTGTTTGAGCTAAGTTGTAAGTCTCTGTTCCATCGACAAGAAGCTCTCCGTTTGTACTTTCGGTCAAAAGCTGGCCGCTGGATTTTCCGAGGAAAGCAAATTCGTCATCAAAAGCCTTATCAAAAAAATCTTTATGGAACAAACCCATAACTTATCACTCGATATGAATAAATATTAAGTATTTATAGATCATCTTCTACGTAAAATGAATGGTATCTTCGCTAAAACCTTCGCCATTGTGACCTTTCGATAACCGTAAGTCATTGATTAATTTTATGTGAAAATTACGGTTTAGTGGCGAAAAATTAATGTATGCATTTGATTATTATGGATAACATGAGTGATTTAAAAACACCTTTGATTTAGCGTACTAAAGAGGAAGATAATTTCTTCAACTGAAAAATGGTTATCAAAACCCAAAAATAATTAAATACAATCAACTGGTTAGCCTGCGGCTAAAAATGTGTGACGAGAGCATTATTTCTGATGTTTTTACTTAAAAATCAATGCATCATGATTGAATTCATGAAATACTGCTGCGCCATATGGAATGGTTCGAAGCCGCAGACCTGATCGTTAAAGGTATGGAAGGCGCGATCAACGCGAAAACCGTAACTTACGATTTCGAACGTCTGATGGAAGGCGCTAAGCTGCTGAAATGCTCAGAGTTTGGCGACGCGATTATCGCGAATATGTAATCCAGATTCTGGGTTAAACAAGAGCGGGGGCCTGAGGGTTCCCGTTTTTTTTGCCTCTGCCTGCGGGAGACAATACGATGTTAGCCACCGTCCTTATCGCTGTCGTTGCACTCATCCATGTCTACATTCTTGTGCTGGAAATGTTTCTGTGGAATACCAAAACAGGGCACAAGGCCTTCAATCTGCGTCCCGACTTTGCGCGCGACACCCGCGTGCTGGCCGCGAATCAGGGACTGTATAACGGTTTTCTGGCGGCTGGTCTGCTCTGGAGCCTCTGGCTCGGTGAAAAGGGTATTCAGGTGGCCATCTTCTTCCTGACCTGCGTGCTGATCGCCGGGCTCTTTGGCGCAGCCACCGCCAGCCGAAAAATTTTGTATGTACAGGCCGCGCCCGCTCTCGCAGCGCTGCTTGCGTTACTCCTCTGAAGCAATGCTTTGGTTGAGATAAGGCGTCCGATATACTGATGGCTTTACCCGTAAAGATTAGCGACGAGACAGTTATGAACAACGATATCCCACTGAAATATTATGACATTGCCGATGAGTACGCGACGGAAGCCGCAGAGCAGGTCGCTGAGTCAGAGCGTGACGCGCTGGCACATTATTTCCAGCTGCTGCTCACCCGTTTATCGAATAATGAGGAAATTAGCGAGGAAGCCCAGCAGGAGATGGCCACTGAGGCCGGGATCCGTACGGGTCGCATTGATGATGTTGCGAATTTCCTCAATCAGTGGGGAAATGAATAGTCTGCTTCAAAAGCCGTTATGCTGATGCTTTGCGATACAGCTCAGCATCACGCTATCGGACCACATACATTTTTTCCGCAGAATATGCGAAGCGGGGGCGTCGATAAACAACGCGAAAATAACGGTTAGACAAAAGAGTACTACTGGGAATAGTAAGGATAATTTCACGTTTTTAACCAAAATATGAGTGTGCTTCAGGGTAATCTACCGTCTGATTGTGACGACTATATGTTTTTGCGTAAAAAAATGGAAACGTCGGAGCGAAAAAAACGGATACGCCGGGCTTCGGGTTACGGTGCGACCCCGGTGAGTCGCTTCGCCAGCTCGCTCCGGGTGAGTGCTTTTGAAAAATACCATCCCTGAATCAGCGCATCGGGATATCTATCTGCAATAAAGCGATATTGAATTTCATTTTCCACGCCCTCGAAAACAAGCGTTTTATTTAATTTTGCAAGGGCATCGCAGAAGATTGCAAAGATGTTTTGCTTATAATGCTCGCTGATGCCGTCCACCAGCGACTTATCAATTTTAATTTCATCATATTCAAGCAGCGACAGGCGGGCAAGGTTCGAATTTTGTACGCCAAAATCATCTATTGATATTTTAACGTCGAGCGATTTCAACTCCTGACAGAATCCCTCGAGGATATCTGCCGTGGAAACGGCTTTCTCAGAGAGTTCGACCTTCATCAGCGAAAGGGGAAGGTGATTGGCAAAACACGCACGACGCAAAATGGTAATGAACTGTCCATCTTCAATTTCCTTGTGCCCAACGTTTATTGAGACTATCAGCTGGTGTTTTATCGCCAGAGGGGCAATTTCGGAAAGGGATTTTTCGATAATATTACTGTAATATTTTTTATACAGACCGATCTTCTTAATTAATGGGATAAACAGCTCCGGAGAGACGTCCCCGTGCTTTTGATCGCGCCATCTCGACAGAACTTCTACACCCACGATTTTTTGATCGTGAATGCGGATAATGGGCTGATAGTTAACGCTGATGGTATTCGTGATGACGGCTTTTATCAGCGTACGTTCCAGAGAAAAACGGTCTTCATAGATACGGAAGATAAATAACGTTATCGCGATCCAGATAAAACAGAGAATGGCAGCGAGAAGCGCAAAGATAAACGGTGGTAACGAGGCCAGCCCGGCGTCGTGATGCTTCACGATGACGCACAGGTCCCAAAAGGCGCTACACTGTGTCAGCGTCAGAGTAAACAATGTCGAATGCAGCCAGCTCTGCTGATTTAGCTCCGTGGCGGCCGAAAAAAAGACTCTGCCGAAGTCTTTGGTGGTAGCACTGAGCGAATAGCTTGCGGTAACCGGGGTGAATTTATCGTAAGCATAGCGTGAGGTGAAGATAATAATATTGTTATAAATTGCCGCATTGCCCGTAAAAAAGTCTTTTCTCGAAAACTGAGCCAGGAGAAAGCCCCTCGGCGTTTTATGTAGTTCTGCAGGAAGTGCAACGGGCGTCGCGAGTTTCCCCCAAAAAGCGGTACAGACAATTTTTCCCTTCTCAATAAAACCAATATCGGCGAAATAAAGATTATTAAGCTTAATTTGTCTGTAGCGATCGAGGCTTGATTTATCGCATCCCTGCGTCGTGATGCTTTTGAGACCCAGTGCCACGCTTTGGGACACGTCTTCTGAATAATGTAAAAGGGTACGGGATATTTCAAGCTGTTTGCTCTTCTGCTGACCGATGATTACAGCATTGACCACATAAAGAGACAGGAAGACCAGAAGCGTTGAAACGATAGCAACGGCAATGAGCTTTTTCATTTTCCAGATATCCAGTCCGCTCCCTGATTGCACAAATCTTAACACAGCCAGGGCAGGGAACAAGCCTGATAGTCACGTCTTGTGAGTAAATGCCGGCAGGTGAACTCATACGAAAGCATCAGTTTTTTAAGACAATTCTCAGCTAAGCTATTTTCATTGTTATAAGCAATACCGGGTTAGCACAGGCTCTTCTGCAAGAACATCTATGCTTGTTTTTTCTATTAAGGAAAACATCGTGCGCAACGTGATGATCCCTATTATGAGTGCTCTGTTTCTTTTTCTGATCGGCATTCTGATTATTAACTGGCAGTTATGGCAGATGGCGAAAATGAATAATGTTCATACCGCCACGGTAAGCACCCAGAAAATAGAGAGCATTCTTTCGGAAGCCGTCAGTGCGGCCAGCACGGCGAAGCACGTTGCGGAGCAGGGGTGTAGCAGCAGCGGACAGCTGGCGCTGGGGACGGAAGCCGCGCTCAAACCGCATCTGCGCGCCATCATGATCCAGCAGCAGGGAAAAATCATCTGTACTTCCCTTCCCGGGAAAGGCGTTTTGATTGTGCATCCGGAGACGTTACCTGAACAAGAATTAATGCTGCTACCCGGTAATCGACTGGTGAACGGCATCCCGGTGCTTGTCTTCCAGATGCCCATCGCGGGAGGGCGCGTCATCGTCAGCGTCAGTGATACGCATTTGCAGGACGTCATCGCGAACGCATCAAACAGCGTTGAGCTCGGGTTGGTTGTCGGCGACAGGATGTTTACGCGCAACGGTGATGTGACCGGCTGGAAAGCGGGCTCGTGGGCGGGGTCACTTACGACATCTTCGCTGTTCCCCTTTAGCCTGGCCTGGCAACCTCCTGCCTTTTTCAGCCTGACGCGGCTTTTGCAACAGGGATGGAGCCTGATACTGCTTATTCTCGCGCTTTCGATGGCGGTGGGCATTTTGATCCGCCGCTACAAGGGGAAAAGCACCTCATTTGAAGACGATTTGCGTAAAGCGATTTTGCAGGGGGAGATCGAGCCTTATTACCAGCCGATCGTGAACGGCGATACCGGCGGGTTATACGGCGTTGAGGTCCTGGCAAGATGGAAGCATCCAAAGTCAGGCTTTATCCCGCCGGATGTCTTTATTCCGATCGCCGAACGTAGTGGGTTGATTATACCGCTGACCAAAGGGTTGATGGCGAAAGTGGTGACCCAGCTTAAACCACTGTTGCCTAAGCTACCGGACGGGTTTCATATCGGAGTGAACATCAGCGGCAGACACATCAATGCACCTTCCTTTATCGGGGACTGTCGCGTCTTCGGGAACGGGTTTCAGGGTAAAGAGGTCAAACTGGTTCTCGAGGTGACCGAGCGTGAACCGCTGATCGATAATCCTCACCTCGTGGAAAACCTCAACATGCTGCATAAAGCGGGTTTTGTTATTGCCCTGGATGATTTTGGTACGGGTTATTCCGGTCTGTCATGCCTTAATGCGCTGGCCATAGATTATATTAAAATTGATAAAAGCTTTGTGAACCGGGTTTCAGATGAAAAGGACTCAACGATCCTGCTGGACTGCGTCATTGACCTGGCGAAAAAACTCTCATTGCGCATTATGGCTGAAGGCGTAGAAACGAAAGCGCAGCTGGAGTATCTCAACCGTAATGAGATTACTTTGTTGCAGGGGTATTATTTTGGTAAGCCCGTCTCCTGTATCGATTTTATTAAAATCATTTTATCTAAGCCCCGGGAGACGGTCAGTCTGTAAAACGAAATTAAGACGAGCTTCTGTTGTACGCTTAAGTGCAATTCATTTTCCTCTTATCCTGAGCTTTGTTACAGTGACACGAGTTGTCAGCCAGGGATGTCAGGCGTGATAAGGTGGAAAAGCTCGTGCATGTGAAAAATACTTTTTACACAACAACCATTACCGTCATCATTGTCTCATTGATCATCTCGCTGTCGCTTGCCGTCCAAATTGCCACGTCCAGACAGCAGTCAATCCAGCAAATTAATACCAGCGTCGCCAACCTGAGCCATACCCTTGATGTCTACACCGAGGGGATCATGCGCCAAAGTGAAATGTTAATTACTACCGTTTCCGACATAATCGAAATTTATGGCATGACGCCGCAACAGGCGAACCATATTCAGCGAATGATAAATAATCAGGATAATCTTCTTACCCAGATTAATAACGTGGTTGTTTACAATGCGCAGGGCGATATCTTCACCGCGCTGCAGGAAAGTTTTACGGGGCCACGCAAAGGCTCTGACAGAGAGTTTTTTATCTACCACAAGGAAAATAAAAATCAGCAGATTTTTATTGGCGAGCCCGTAGTCAGCAGAACCAATGGTAAATGGGTCATCACCATTAGTCGGCGCCTTGAAACCCACACCGGGGCATTTAATGGTGTCGTGGTGGTGACGCTGGGCATCGAGAATTTTCTCGCGCTCTACGGGCAGATTAATATTGGTCATGCGGGGGTCATTGGCTTAACAACCGAGTCAGGCGTGCTGCTGGTCCGTTATCCTTTTAAAAATACCTATATCGGCACGATTGTTTCTGATTCACCGCTCTTCAGGAAATACCTCAAGGTACAAAATACCGGGATAGCCAGTTCCATTTCGCGGTTTGATAAAATCGAACGCATTTATGCCTATGAGAAAAACCGACGCTACGGGCTGGTCACCACCGTGGCCGTCAGCATTGATGAAGCCCTCGCACCGTGGCGCAAGCAGGCCATTCAACTGGCGCTACTCATTTTCGTTTTCACTGCGATACTCATCGTCGCGTCATACTTCCTCTATTCCGACTTATCCAGAAAAACCAGAGATAATAAGGCGCTGAAGATTATCGCCTCTGAGGATGCGCTAACCGGGCTTTACAACCGTCGCATTTTTGATGAAAAAATCCTCTCGGAAATCGCGCTTTGTGCCGCGCATGATGCGGCAATTTCGATATTGATTGTGGATGTGGACTACTTCAAAAAATACAACGATAACTACGGGCATCCGGAAGGGGACCGGTGTCTGGCTCTGCTGGCAAACAGCCTCAGGGAGAGCCTTACCCGTGATAATCAGATTGTGGCGCGCTACGGCGGAGAGGAATTTGCGCTGATATTACCTGATACGGATATCCAGGAGGCGCTTCGACTGGCGCAGACGATTATTCGCAACGTGTTTTCCCTGCAAATCTCGCATGCTTTTAGCCCCTTCGGGCGGGTGACGGTAAGCGTTGGGATTTCCACCGCGCGTGCGGTCGACATCGCGGGCAGCCAGCAGAATATTATTATTGCCGCCGACCAGGCGCTCTATCAGGCAAAGCGCGCAGGACGTAACCGGTACGCGTTTGTTGGGGTATGAACTAAAAAAAAGCCCACTCAGGAGTGGGCAAGAAATACTGGAAGCAATGTGAGCAATGTCGTACTGAATACCTGAGTGTTTCGCTCAACTATTCAGTGTTGAGAAAGATAATCTTTCTCAACAAAAGATGCAACCCCACAGTTTATGTGGCACGCTCTTTTTGTTGATGAATAATTGCGCATCTCAGCATTGTGATGCCTATCACAAATTTCCTTTCTCAAATCCTGTGCTATTCTTTTTTGTGTCGTTGATTTAATGACAAAAACCATACAGAGAGGAAAGTTATGGGAATTTTATCCTGGATTATCTTTGGGCTTATTGCGGGTATTCTGGCGAAGTGGATCATGCCGGGCAAAGATGGCGGTGGGTTTATCGTCACCGTAATACTGGGTATTATCGGCGCGGTAGTCGGCGGCTGGATCAGTACGCTGTTCGGTTTTGGTAAAGTCGATGGCTTTAACTTTGGCAGCTTTGCCGTCGCGGTGATCGGTGCGCTGGTTGTTCTGTTTATCTACAGAAAAATTAAAAGCTAAGGCTTACAAGCGTTAAAAAAGGCTGCCAGATGGCGGCCTTTTTACGTAGTGGCGTTTACCACCAGCCAAGCTGTGTGCCGGCAAACGCCGCGATGGCAACGATCAGCATAACGAGGGTCGTTTTTCTCATTTATGCCCCAGGCGCCGCGTAACCACCGACAAAAAACCATGCTAAAAAAATCACCGCCGTTATAAAAATAACGACCGGGAAGAGGATCCCTATTCTCATATCATCACCTGTTTCGGTTTTTGTAACGCCGTAGAGTGTACGGGGTTAATCCATAGTGAGAAAGCGTGTTTTGCTTTTTCCTTTCTTATCCTGATACATCGCGACATCCGCGTCGCGTAATGCGCTGTCCGGATCGGTTACCTCAGGGTCCACTTCGATAACGCCGAGACTTGCTCCGGGATAAATGAGGTTGACGCTACCCAGCCAGTATTCACCGGCAATGCAGGCGCTGAGGCGCGTTTTGAGCAGGGTGACCTGCGCGTTATCTTCGTCGCTGTGATATGCGCTTAGTGAAGCCACCAGAAACTCATCGCCGCCCAGCCGGCCAATGATATCGTCCTGCTGTTTTTCTTCGGTCAAACGCTTGCCCACTTCTATCAGGAACTGGTCACCAGCCTCGTGGCCGTAGCGATCGTTAATCAGCTTGAAATCATCCAGATCGATGAACGCGATGACGGTGTTACGTTTAAGGTGGCGCGCCAGGGAAAACAGCGTGGTCAGATCTTCAAAAATGGCGCGACGGTTGGGTAAACCGGTAAGGGCATCCGTGTAAGAGTGCGCGATGAGGGCCGCATTGGCTTCGCGAAGCTGAGTCATCAGCGACTCTTTCTGAATGGACTGGGCAATCAGCCCGGCGAATAACTTCAGAACCTGTTCACCGCGCTCGCTAAGCGGCTTTCTGGCCGTGCTGGTGGCGCAGAGCGTTCCGTAGAGTGAACCATCTGCAAGATGGACAGGAATACTCATGTAGGTCGTAATGCCGAGTGCTTTCGCCGCCTCGCACTCCGGCCAGCGTTCGGGAACGTCGTTGCTGAATACGGTGCCGCTATCCAGCGCGCGCTTGCACAGTGTTTCATCCCACGGGACGCTCAGTCCCTCAGGGATTGTCATCTGCTTGCTGTTGCGGGCGTAGAGGATATGCTGCAGTCGGGCTTCGATATCTACCTTTGTGAGATAAGTCGACTCCATATCAGTCACTATTTCCAGCATCTCCAGCAGCTGGCGAACGAGACCTTCAAGGGATTGTTCAGTGGCGAGGGTTTCTGAAACACGGGCAAGGATAATATCCGACATGACGTAGAATGACTCCCATGCAGAAGACGTCTGCATCTGCATGTTATGCTGAATTTTTAGGCTTCAGACATAGTAAAACATGAATATAAAAAATTTAATATATGCAGGGAGGGGGCTGCAGCAGAGAAAAAAAGCCCCGTTGTTGAGACCGGGGCAAAGACATCTTGATTACGGAATGATGTTCTCTGGTCATATCGAGAACATGCCACACTATAGTGTGGAAAAGTGCAGTTAAAATGGAGAAATCATGGAGAACGCGGCGATGAACCGTTACCCTTAGACTGTAATGATGTCACAAGGATCAATGAGATGAGATTTCTGCTTCTGGCGCTGGCGCTTCCCCTGGCTGCCTGCACCGCGAAAACAACCCCACCCGATGCGCCGAAACCGCCGCACGCTATCGGTATGGCGAACCCGGCCTCCGTGTACTGCCTGGAGAAAGGCGGGGAACAGATCCCGGTTCAAAGCCCGCAGGGCGTACGCACGGAGTGCAAATTACCGGGGGGTGAAGTGATAGATGAATGGACGCTCTACCGTCGCGATCGTCAGCAACCCGCCAGGTGACAGACATATATTGCCTGCGATACACTTCTCTTTAGGATTAATCTTAGCCAGTTTCTGGCGTTAGTTTCTGCGAGAGAAGTATGTTCCAGCTTAAACCGGGCAGCATGGCGATGATCGTGGGTGCCCGCACGGCGTCAGGCCGTCGCAATATTGGTAAATCTGTTGAGCTGTTTGGCCTGTGCCAGCCTGGCCTGCGTTTCGTGAACCCGGTCAACGGCGTGATGACGCAACTTCCCGCAACTGCGGATCGCGCGCTATGGCTGGTAACGGGTGATGTTTACGCCTTTGACAATCAGCACGGCTTTGCGTTTGTCCGCGCGGAACATCTGATGCCGCTCACTCCCGATGAAGCCCCACAAATTCTCGATGAGCTGGCGATCGGCTGATCAGAGATGGCGCAGCCAGTCGGCTAATACCAGGGCGTGATTTTGCTCCGTGTTTTTGGCAGCAAAGAGCAGGGTGACGGTCTGCCTGTTCGCCAGCGTCGCCAGACGCATTCCCTCATCAGCGTGCTGCGCCAGTTCTTCCCGATAGGCCTTACTGAAGGCGGTGAAATCAATGGTTTCGCTATGAAAGGCCTTGCGTAATTCATTCGAAGGCGTGAGCGCTTTGCACCATTCATCATACGCGAGGTCTGTTTTTTTGACCCCGCGCGGCCACAGCTTGTCCACCAGCACCCGATAGCCGTCGTCCGGAGCTGCCTGCTCGTATACGCGTTTGCATTGGATCATGATTCCACCCTCCCAATTTAAGGTATTGTGATAATTGCAGAAGATCGGTAGTCTGAGGTTCCTTATGTTATCTGATAATACTCTGGCATAAGGAACCTTTCATGGAACACCTCCCGGTTAAAACGACGCTGCGCATTGCGCTGGTTGGCGATTACAATCCCAGTGTTATTGCGCATCAGGCGATCCCGCTGGCCATTGACGACGCCGCCGCAGTCCTTGACCTCACCGCCGATTACGACTGGCTTGCCACCACGGAGCTGACGAGCCCTGAAGATTTGGTGGGCTATGATGCCATCTGGCTGGTGCCTGCCAGCCCCTATAAAAACACCGAGGCGGCCTTTATTGCCGCGCGTTACGCCCGCGAAAACGGCATTCCGTTCCTTGGCACCTGCGGCGGATTCCAGCACGCGCTGATTGAGTATGCCCGAAACGTGCTGGGCTGGGCTGATGCGGCCCATGCCGAGACGGATACCGAAGGCACCATGGTGATTGCGCCGCTGACCTGCTCGCTGGTGGAAAAAACCGATGCGATTGAGCTGCGCAAAAATACGCTGATCGCAAAAGCGTACGGCAAGCCGGAAATTGAAGAGGGGTATCACTGTAACTATGGCGTGTCGCCGGCGTTTGCACAGGCGCTGGAAAGCGGTGATATGCACGTTACGGGCTGGGACGAACAGGGGGAAATTCGCGCCGCAGAGCTGGTTACGCACCCGTTCTTCGTGATCACCTTATTCCAGCATGAGCGTAGTGCGCTGGAGGGACGCCCGGTCGTGCTGGTGCAGGCGATGCTGCGCGCGGCGCGCGGGTAAGAAAAGGCAGACCCGATGGTCTGCCACAGTCTTTAACGGGGCGCGATCTCCCGGTCTCGCCCGGCGAGCACGCCGCAAATAGCCATTATCACGGCGGCCAGGGCGCAGCCCAGAAGCGGGATCCGCCAGTCTCCCGCGCTATCGTGAATTTTCCCCATCAGCGGAGGGCCGCAGGCGGCGAGCAGATAGCCAATCGACTGCGCCATGCCGGACAGGGCCGCAGCCTGATGCGCAGAGCTGGCGCGCAGACCGATGAACGTCAGGCCGAGGATCATCGTTGCTCCGGAGCCGAAGCCAAACACCAGCGTCCACATCACCGCCATATCAGGCATAAACCACAGCCCCGCCGCGCTAACCGCGCACATCAGGGCTACCGCACCGGCGATCCCCCGCTGATCTTTCAGACGGTGGAGGAGCAGCGGAACGGCAAGCCCCGGCACGGCCGTGGCCAGCTGCAACAGCCCGTGCACCGAGCCGGCCTGCGCTTCGCTGTAGCCGTGGCTGAGCAATATCGCCGGCAGCCAGCCAATGATGACGTAGTAAATCAGCGAGTTAATCCCCAAAAAGAGCGTCACCTGCCAGGCGAGGGCCGAGCGCCAGATGGCGCGATTATGCAGCGCGCCAGCGCCCGTTACCGTCGCAATGTGTTTCTGACGCCACTGCGGCAGCCAGAGCAGCAGCGCGACCAGCGGAAACGCCATCAGCATCAGCAGCGCGCCGTGCCAGCCCGCCGCGCCCTGCGCGAGGGGAACAATCATCGCTGAGCCAAACGCCGCCGAGACGCCCATCGTCAGGGAATAGGCCCCGGTGAGTCGGGCTACCTGGCCCGGGAAGTCACGCTTAATTAATCCGGGTAACAGCACGTTCCCGAGCGCAATTCCGCAGCCGATGACCGCCGTTCCGATGAAAAGCAGCGCGGCGGAAGGCAGAGAGCGAAGTGCAATTCCGACGCAAATCAGCAGCAGGGCGACAAACAGGCTGCGCTCCATGCCGATACGTCGGGCAACGCCTGCGGCAAGCGGTGAGACAAGGGCGAAAGCCAGCAGGGGCAGGGTGGTCAGCAGACCGGTTTGCGCCGTGCTTAAGCCATAATCAAGACGAATAGTGTCGAGCAGCGGGGCTGCGCCGGTAAAGGTGACGCGAAGCGTAGTGGCAATCATCAGGATGCCTGCAATTAACAGCGCGCCGTGTTTTCCTGAGGTGCGAATAGCAGTAGTCATTATGTTCTCATACGTTCAAGCGAGCGCACACAATACCGATTTTCCCGGCGGTTGAAATCAGGCTAAAATGACAGTTTATCACTAAAATCGGACAAACTGATGATTGGTCTGGGACTGGACGGCTATGATCCCGATAGCCAGCACGATGCGGCCGTCGCATTTCGCATCCGCGTGGTGGCGGAGGAACAGTATATTCCCCGACATCATCACCGTAAGGGGCAGCTCATTCTGGCCCTCGGCGGCGCGATCACCTGCGAAGTGGAAAATGCCATGCTGATGGTTCCGCCCCAGTACGCCGTCTGGATCCCCGGCCAGATGCCGCACAGCAACAGGGCTACCCCGGGGGCGCAGCTCTGCTTTTTGTTCATTGAACCGGGGGCGGCAAGCTTGCCCGACCGCTGCTGCACCCTGAAAATCTCCCCTCTGGTGCGGGAGCTGATTTTATCCCTGGCGGAAAAATCGCCTGAACAACTCACTCTTGCGGCCACCTCGCGCCTGGTGGACGTTCTGTTTGACGAGCTGCCGCTCCAGCGTCAGGAGCATCTTCAGCTGCCCGTCTCGCCCCATCCTAAAATTCGGCTGATGAGCGAGAAGATGGCGGAAGAGCCCGCCGCCTGGCAGACGCTGGCGCAGTGGGCGAGCCACTTTGCCATGAGCGAACGCAGCCTGGCGCGGCTGGTGGTGAAAGAGACCGGCTTAAGCTTTCGCCGCTGGCGTCACCAGCTGCAGCTGATCGTGGCCTTACAGCATTTGATCGGTGGGAAATCGGTACAGCAGGTGGCACAGACACTCGGCTATGACTCGACCACCGCGTTTATCACCATGTTCAGAAAGGGACTGGGCCAGACGCCGGCGCGCTATATGGCCAGCCTGACTACGACTTCCCGATAAACAGAGAGACAAGGCCTGCCGCAATCAGCGGCCCCACCGGAACGCCGCGAAAGAGCGCCACGCCCAGCACGGTGCCCACCAGCAGACCCGCCACCAGCGAGGGCTGGCTGCTCATCAGCGTAACGCCGCGTCCGCCCAGCCACGAAACAAAAATCCCCACCGCGATCGCCACCAGCGATTTCCAGTTTACAAACGAGTGCAGCAGCGTTGAGGCGGGAAGCGTTCCGCTGGCGATGGGCGCCATTACCCCGATGGTTAAAATGATGATCCCGATGGTGAGGCCTTGTTTTTCTATCCACGGGAAAAAGGTATTTAACGGGGTCACGCGAACAATAATCAGCACCAGAATCGAGATAGCGACGGTGGTGTTATGGCTGACAAAGCCGAGCGCGGCCAGTGCCAGAAGAATGAGCAGAGTAGGGTCAAACATAGGGAATCCTTGCCAGAAAATTGTTCTGTTTACTGTACGCGCAAACGCGGCAGAGAACAGTTTTAAAAAGATTTTGTCGTTGTCATAACCTTGTCATTTACGCGGATTAAAACGAAGGCAGATATCGCAAAAGGGGTCGCCATCATGAACGATCACATGTTTGTTGAAACGCTGATTATCTCCTCATCGTTTTTCGCTATTGCCGTTATTCTCGTCGCCTCCGTGCTTTTTCTGGAAAGAAAAGGCTGACAGGAGCGCCAGCCATCGCAGTTACGCTTTGTGGAAGGTGACGAGCTCAGGACGGGCGATGCGCAGGTAATCCTGGGTATCCATAATCACGGATTTCTCCAGTAAACCGGCGTTAAAGGCGATTTCGTCAAAGCGCTCGAACAGCAGCGGGTCGGCAACCAGCGCCAAATCAGGATGGAAGCTAAAGGGCGGGATAGCGCCGAAAACGCAGGCGGTCAGGGTATCGACCTCGGCCGGGCTGGCGAGGGAGGCCTTCAGCCCGCCAAAATGGCTGGCAAGCTGGCTCAGGTCGGCCTGCAGATCGGCGGCGAGGATCGCCAGAACGTGTTTTTTTACGCCGTTTCCCTTCACCTTGCAGACCAGGGCTTTTGCGCCTTGCCGCAGATCGGTCCCGCGAATTTCACTTACCGCTTCGCATTTCCCGACCGCCGCATGCTCCATGACGCGAAACCGCGCGCCCTGCTCGGTGAGTAAGGTAATCAGCTGCTGGTGGGTTCCTGCCCCAATAACGTCGTCAGTCATAACGATTTCCCGGTGATAATCCTGTATGCAGGGTTCTACATTAGCACGGGATGAACGGGGTCGAAAGAAAACAGCCAGCGCGTTCGCTGGCTGTTGGATTATGCGTTGCTGGTAGCAGATTGCTTATGGAACAGCTCCCTGAACACCGGATAAATATCATCCTGGTCACGGATATGCTGCATGGCAAAATTATCGAACATTGCCTGCAGATGTTCATACTCCCGCCACAGAGTCTGGTGTGCGCGACGGGTAATTTCGATATAGCTGTAGTAACGCACCACCGGCAGAATTTTCTTCGCCAGAATCTCGTGACACAGCGGTGAGTCATCGGCCCAGTTGTCGCCATCGGACGCCTGCGCGGCATAAATGTTCCACTGCGCCGGGTCGTAACGCTCTTTCACCACTTCATCCATCAGCTTCAGAGCGCTTGATACGATGGTCCCGCCGGTCTCCTGCGAGTAGAAGAACTCATGTTCATCCACCTCTTTCGCCTGAGTGTGGTGACGAATATAAACCACCTCCACGTTCTTATAGGTTCTGCTCAGGAACAGGTAGAGCAGAATATAAAAACGCTTCGCCATATCCTTGGTGGCCTGGTCCATCGAGCCGGAAACGTCCATCAGACAGAACATCACCGCCTGGCTGGAGGGCTCAGGGCGTTTTTCGTAATTCTTGTAGCGCAGGTCGAAGGTGTCGATAAACGGTACCCGTTCAATCTTCGCCCTCAGCTCGGCAATTTCTTTACGCAGACGCTCCTCTTCCAGCAGTTGCGCCGGCTCCGTGTTTTCCACGACCTTCAGGCTGCTCTCCAGCTCGCGCAGTTCGCGCCGTTTGCCCGCCGTCATGGCCGTTCGTCGCGCCAGCGAATTCTGCAACGAACGCACGACGCTGATGTTGGCGGGCACGCCGTTGGCGGTATAGCCCGCGCGATGGGTTTTATATTCGTTAAGCTGACGATGCTGATTCTTTTTCAGATTCGGCAGCGCCAGGTCTTCAAACAGCAGGTCGAGATATTCGTCTTTCGAAATCTGGAAGACAAATTCGTCCTGACCTTCACCGTCCTGGCTGGCCTGTCCCTGACCGCTTCCTGAACCACCGCCGCCGCCCTGAGGACGCTCAATTCTGTCGTTCTGAACGAAGTGGTCATTACCTGGGTGTACGCGATGGCGCAGGCCGCCACGCCCCTGATGAAACATCGGTTCGCTGATGTCATCGGTGGGGATGGAGACAGATTCGCCGCTGTCGACGTCGGTCACCGAGCGTTTATTGATGGCCTCGGAGATAGACTGTTTAATTTGCGCTTTATAACGACGCAAGAAGCGCTGGCGGTTCACCGTGCTCTTGTTTTTGCCGTTAAGACGCCGGTCAATAAACCAGGTCATATACCCCCCGTACTGCATTTGCCAACTTGCATTTTGTAGGCCCGGCAGGCGCTAACCGCCACCGGGCACTTGTTTTAAGACGATTTACGCACGCGCAGATACCATTCGCAGAGCAGGCGGACCTGCTTGCGGGTGTAGCCTTTTTCCATCATACGGTCGACAAAGTCGTCGTGTTTTTTCTGCTCATCGGTTGAGGTTTTGGCGTTAAACGAGATCACCGGCAGCAGCTCTTCGGTATTGGAGAACATTTTCTTCTCAATGACCGTGCGCAGTTTCTCGTAGCTGGTCCAGTTCGGATTGCGTCCGTTGTTATGCGCTCTGGCGCGCAGGACAAAGTTCACAATCTCGTTACGGAAGTCTTTCGGGTTGCTGATCCCGGCAGGCTTCTCGATTTTTTCCAGCTCCGCGTTCAGGGATTCACGGTCAAACAGCTGGCCGGTATCCGGGTCGCGGTACTCCTGATCCTGGATCCAGAAGTCAGCATAGGTGACGTAACGGTCGAAAATGTTCTGCCCGTATTCTGAATAGGATTCCAGGTAGGCCGTCTGGATCTCTTTGCCAATGAACTCGGCGTATTTGGGGATCAGGTAACCTTTGAGGAACTCAAGATAGCGTTCAGCCTGCTCCTGCGGGAACTGCTCGCGTTCGATTTGCTGCTCCAGCACGTAGAACAGATGAACCGGGTTGGCCGCCACTTCCGCATGGTCGAAGTTAAAGACGCGGGAGAGAATCTTAAACGCGAAACGCGTGGACAGACCGTTCATCCCCTCATCAACCCCGGCATAGTCGCGGTATTCCTGATATGACTTCGCTTTCGGATCGGTATCTTTCAGGCTTTCACCGTCATAGACGCGCATTTTCGAATAGATGCTGGAGTTTTCCGGCTCTTTCAGACGCGAAAGGATGGAGAAGCGCGACAGCGTTTCCAGCGTGCCGGGCGCGCAGGGTGCATGCACCAGCTCGCTGTGGTTAAGCAGTTTCTCGTAAATTTTGATCTCTTCAGAGATCCGCAGGCAATAAGGCACCTTGACGATGTACACGCGGTCAAGGAAGGCCTCATTGTTTTTGTTATTACGGAAGGTCACCCATTCAGATTCGTTCGAGTGGGCGAGAATAATCCCGTTAAACGGCAGGGCGGAAATACCTTCCGTACCGTTGTAGTTTCCTTCCTGGGTAGCCGTCAGCAGTGGATGCAGCACTTTAATCGGTGCTTTAAACATCTCGACGAACTCCATAATCCCCTGGTTAGCACGGCACAGCGCGCCTGAGTAACCGTAGGCATCCGGGTCGTTTTGCGCGAAGTTTTCCAGCTTACGGATATCGACTTTACCCACCAGAGCCGAGATATCCTGGTTGTTCTCATCACCGGGTTCAGTTTTGGCGATGGCGATCTGCTCAAGGATAGACGGCCAGACCTTCACCACGCGGAATTTGGTGATGTCGCCACCAAACTCGTGCAGGCGTTTTGCCGCCCACGGCGACATGATGGTGCCGAGGTAGCGACGCGGGATGCCGTATTCTTTATCCAGAATTTGCGCGTCTTCCTGCGGATTGAACAGGCACAGCGGATGGTCGTTCACCGGGCTGCGTTCACCGTTGGCGCTCAGCACATAGATAGGCACGCGCTGCATCAGCGACTTCAGGCGTTCAGCCAGCGAGGATTTACCGCCACCCACCGGGCCGAGTAAATAGAGGATCTGTTTCTTCTCTTCCAGACCCTGAGCGGCATGCTTCAGATAGGAGACAATCTGTTCGATGGCATCTTCCATACCATAGAACTCTTCAAACGCCGGGTATCGGGCGACCACCCGATTCGAAAAGAGACGGGAAAGCCGAGGCTCCAGGGCAGTGTCAACCATGTTTGGCTCACCAATAGCCATCAATAGCCGTTCTGCCGCATTGGCATAGGCACTGCGATCTTGCCGACAGATGGTAAGAAACTCCTGCAGTGTGAACTCTTCGTCCTTGGCAGCTTCATAGCGCTGGCGATAGTGATCGAATATATTCATGGCATGCCGTCCTTTCGTTTTTTAGCACAGGATAAGAGCCGTTCGTATGAGTAGTGGAGGCTCCCGGAAGAGAATCTCTCGCACCTCACTGCCAGAGCAGCAACCTGTGTGCCAGGTCAGACGCTAAGAACCGCAGGGTGTTCAGGAAAACTCTTCTTAAATTAAAGCGTAGATGGCATTTGCAAAACTTGCATGCCCAGAAAATCTACTTTCAATGACATATCAATAACTCATCCAAAAATTTCCACTGTCGTTATAAGACAAATGCACGTTTTTCATTCAGTGGTCATATAAATGAAAGCGTGTTGTCATCTGAAAAGTTAAAAATAATGGGTTAATCAGACTGATTAGCAGGCAAAAAATTTTGGGATGTACGGGAATGGCGGTTACACTTCACCCGCTGATTATTTGACTACAGGAAAGAATGGATTGTGACCAAACTCAAACTTCTGGCATTAGGCATCCTTGCCGCGACCGCAGTAAGCACCGCACAGGCGGAAAGTCAGTGGACGCTTGGCGCGGGTGTTGGCGTCATTAACAGCCCGTATAAACAGTATGACCGTGATGTTTATCCTGTTCCCGTTATCACTTATGAAGGCGATAACGTCTGGTTCCGCGGGCTCGGCGGCGGCTACTATCTCTGGAACGACAAGGCCGATAAGCTCTCCATCATGGCCTACTACGATCCAACGCACTTCAAGCCGGGCGACAGCGACAGCCATGCGCTTCGCCAGCTCGACAAGCGTAAAAGCACCATGATGGCCGGACTCTCCTATGTACATAACACCGAGTATGGCTTCCTGCGTACGGCCCTGGCGGGTGACACGCTGGATAACAGCAACGGCTTTATCTGGGATCTGGCGTGGTTGTACCGCTACACCAACGGCGGGCTCACGCTGACGCCGGGTATCGGTGTACAGTACAACAGCGAGAACTACAACGACTACTACTACGGCGTCTCTAAAAACGAGTCCCGTCGCAGTGGTCTGAAAAGCTACAGTGCAGATGACGGCTGGGATCCTTACCTGGAGCTGACCGCGACCTACAACTTCCTCGGCGACTGGAGCGTGTACGGTACGGGCCGCTATGAGCGTCTGAGCGATGAAGTGAAGGATAGCCCGATGGTCGATAAGTCCTGGGCAGGCATCTTCTCTGTGGGTGTGAGCTACAAGTTCTGATTGCGCACTAATATCGTGCAATTGATGCATTAAAACGGGGCGCTAGCGCCCCGTTTGCTTTAGCGTGGTGCAGCGAATTTATCGCTTAACAATGCGGATCGTCTGCCCTAAACGAGATGGCTTTTCTTCACTCGCTTTCTGCGGATTGGTCACGCGGGCCGTTTCCACGCAGACAAACGTTTTATACCCTTCATCCGTCATGTCGGCCATGCTGGCGGAAAGGGCAGGGCCCGGGTTCCAGCCCACCACGTCGCTGTGATGATGATGGACCACTTCAATGCCGCGGTTCAGGGCGCCGTCGTGGATCACGCTGCACGCTTCCGGGTGCAGGTAAACGCGGTCAGTACGGTCAGGGAATGCCTGAACGCCGTCGCTCAGTTTGCCTTCTTTCGCGTTATCCACTTTGTCGATATAGGTATCGCCCAGGCCGCTCACCTTCACTGCGCTGATATCACCCACGTTGAAATAGGTGTGCAGGGCGGAGGTAGTTTCGAACTCGCCGTGAGCTTCCAGTTCGATTTCACAGGTTTTACCCAGCTTAAATCGGGCGTACAGGGTGAAATCGTGCGGCCAGAGGGCACGGGTTTCATCATTAGCCTGCAGCTCAAAGGTCAGCACGGCGCCGTTGTCATCTTCGTTATGCGCTTTCAGCGTCCACTGCTGGTTGCGGGCAAAACCGTGAGACGGCAAACCCGGCTGTGCGGACGGGCCGAACCACGGCCAGCAGATCGGTACGCCACCGCGGATTGCGGCCCCTTTTTTGAAGGAGGTCGCATCGCTCAGCCATAAGCCTTCAGCTTCGCCTTCCGGTTTCCAGGAGAGCAGGTGGGCGCCGTTCAGCGCCACGGACGCTTTAACGCGTGGATGGTCAACGACGATGATATCAGCGCCGTCAATCTGACGGCGGGAGAGCACAGGGGTAAGTTGTTCGACTACCGGAAGTGCAAAAATTTTATTAATCATTAAGCAATCCTCTGTCTAAAAACAATAAAAAAGGCGACCGAAGTCGCCTTTTTGGATCAAACACTCATCTCAACTTATTTGGAGATGTGAGCGATCAGGTCCAGTACTTTGTTAGAGTAGCCAGTTTCGTTGTCGTACCAGGAAACCAGTTTCACGAAGTTGTCGTTCAGTGCGATACCTGCTTTAGCATCGAACACGGAAGTGCAGATTTCGCCGTTGAAATCGGTAGATACAACGTCGTCTTCGGTGTAGCCCAGAACGCCTTTCATTGCGCCTTCGGAAGCAGCTTTGATTGCTTTCTTAATTTCTTCATAAGAAGCAGCTTTTTCCAGACGAACGGTCAGGTCAACAACGGATACGTTAGGAGTTGGAACGCGGAACGCCATACCAGTCAGTTTGCCATTCAGTTCTGGCAGTACTTTACCTACAGCTTTAGCAGCACCGGTAGAGGATGGGATGATGTTCTGAGCCGCGCCACGGCCGCCGCGCCAGTCTTTGTGAGACGGGCCATCAACGGTTTTCTGAGTAGCGGTGGTTGCGTGAACGGTAGTCATCAGACCTTCGATGATGCCGAAGTTGTCGTTGATAACTTTAGCCAGCGGTGCCAGGCAGTTGGTGGTGCAGGATGCGTTAGACACGATATCCTGGCCAGCGTAAGTTTCGAAGTTTGCACCACGAACGAACATTGGGGTGTTGTCTTTGGAAGGACCAGTCAGAACAACTTTCTTCGCACCAGCGGTGATGTGTTTACGCGCAGTTTCGTCGGTCAGGAAGATACCGGTTGCTTCAGCAACAACGTCAACACCGATTTCGTTCCATTTCAGGTTAGCTGGGTCTTTTTCAGCAGTAACGCGGATGGTTTTGCCATTAACAACCAGGTGGCCGTCTTTCACTTCAACGGTGCCGTCGAAACGACCGTGAGTTGAGTCGTACTTCAGCATGTACGCCATGTATTCAGCGTCCAGGAGATCGTTGATACCAACGATTTCGATGTCAGAACGTTTCTGAGCAGCACGGAAAACAATACGGCCGATACGGCCAAAACCGTTGATACCTACTTTGATAGTCATATATTCCACCAGCTATTTGTTAGTGAATAAAAGGTTGCCTGTAAAATTACAAAAACCTTACGCAGCGTCAAGCGGAATCGTGTCAATCATTGCGACAAATCAATCCTGTGACTAACGTTTGTGCGACTGACTCGCCTCACTTTCCCTTTGAGCTTGCACCCATATGGGGGCTGCGCCGGGATTTTAAAGTCCTCGCAGGATAAAAATGTGAACGTGATCACAATTGCCTGACCGCTTATTCGCGACACATAAGTTTAGATCAAAAGTATACGCAAGGGTGTTAATGTTTTGTTAGAATCGGGGTTAAAAGATGTCTGTTTCTACAGCGAGATGTAAGCATATGTCGAACCAACGTAACCCTGACGATTTGAAAAAAAACCTCACAGAAATGCAGTTTTACGTGACGCAGAATCACGGAACGGAACCGCCGTTCACCGGGCGTTTACTGCACAACAAGCGAGACGGCGTGTACCACTGCCTGGTCTGTGATGCCCCGCTGTTCAATTCACAAACGAAATTTGATTCTGGCTGCGGCTGGCCGAGCTTCTACGAGCCGGTGAGCGATGAGGCCATCCGCTACCTGACCGACTCGTCGCATGGCATGGTGCGCACGGAAATTCGCTGCGGCAACTGCGATGCGCACCTTGGGCACGTCTTCCCGGATGGCCCACAGCCTACGGGCGAGCGTTTCTGCGTAAATTCAGCCTCCATGAGCTTCACCGATGATGAAAACGGTGACCAGATTAAGGGTTGAAAAAACGATTCAGCAAATTATTCCTTTGAAAGGGCGCGAGTGTGAATATTGAAGACATGATTAGCGGCATGACGCCGGAGATTTATCAGCGTCTGGTGACCGCAGTAGAACTGGGAAAATGGCCCGACGGCGTTGCGCTGACGCCGGAGCAAAAAGAGAACAGTTTGCAACTGGTGATGCTGTGGCAGGCGCGCCATAACACCAACGCGCAGCATATGACCATCGACACCAGCGGACAGATGGTGATGAAGAGCAAGCGCGAGCTGAAAGAAGATTTTGGCATCACGCCGAAGCCGATTGCGACGATGAAAATGCAATAACGGTGCAGCTTGATACCCTCTCCCACAGGGAGAGGGCGTAAAAGACTACGCCTGCGTTTCCAGCCAGTCTTCGAGCGTATACAGCGTTGCGCCTTCCGCAGCCATATCCATAAACGCCTGAGCGCAGTCCTGCGGTTGAATGTTCACTCCGCGGCAGCCGTCGGTGATGACGCTGACGGTATACCCCAACTGGAGCGCGTCCAGCACGGTAAACTTCACGCAGTAATCCGTCGCCAGACCCAGCACGATCAGCTCCGTGATCTCATGGTGACGTAACCACGCGTCCAGCGCCGTTTTCTGGCGATGCCCGTTATCAAAAAACGCGCTATAGCTGTCGATAGCCGGGTTTTCACCTTTATGGAACACCGCGTCGATGGCTTTCTGGTTCAGGAGCGGATGCAGCTCCGCGCCTTCCGTCTGCTGTACGCAGTGATCCGGCCAGAAGGTTTGCGCCAGACCGTCGAGTTCTCCCTGAGTGAACGGCTCAACGTTGTGCTGGCTGGCAAAGCTGCCGTGGTTCGTCGGGTGCCAGTCCTGGCTTGCGACAACCGCTTCACCGCGGGCTTTGCACCAGTCAATCAGCGTGTTGGCCACGTCAACGGTACTATCACCTTCGGCGACGGCCAGCGCACCGCCCGCGCAGAAATCATTTTGCAAATCGACCAATAGCAGGGCGCGTTGCTTCATGAGGCCTCCTTATTCGTCCGGGGTCAGCTCGCCGCGCAGGTTTTGCATCATCGCGCTGCGAATGGACTGAATGTCCAGATCCTGACTCAGTAAATAGTGAAGTTTAGTCAGCGTTGCCTCAACGGTCATATCGAAGCCGCTGATCACCCCGGCGTGCGCCAGCGCGTTGCCGGTGGCATAGCCGCCCATATTCACTTTACCGGACATACACTGGGTCAGGTTCACGACCACAATTCCGCGCTCGCTGGCTTCCTGGAGCTCTTTCAGAAATTCGCCGTTCTGCGGCGCGTTGCCGACGCCATAGGAGCGCAAGATCAGCGCTTTCACCGGCTGGCGCAGGAAGTTACGCACCACGTCAGCGGAGATACCCGGGTAGATAGTGACCACGCCAATCGGCTGCGGAGTGATCGGATGCACGATCAGCTCGCCGGCGGTGTTTGGTGCAGGCGGCGTGCCCAGACGACGGATATGAATCCCGGCCTCCAGCAGCGGCTGCAGGTTAGGGGAGGCGAAGGCGTCAAAGCCGTCGGCATGGGCTTTGGTGGTGCGGTTGCCGCGATACAGACGGTTATTAAAGAACAGCGACACTTCGTTAATCGGGTAATTCGCCGCCACGTACAGGGAGTTCAGCAGGTTGATCTGCCCGTCCGAGCGCAGCTCCGCCAGCGGAATTTGCGACCCGGTGACGATAACCGGCTTGCTCAGGTTCTCCAGCATGAAAGAGAGCGCCGAGGCGGTAAACGCCATGGTGTCGGTGCCGTGCAGGATCACGAAGCCGTCGTACTGGTCGTAATGGGCTTTAATGTCATCCGCGATGTGCTGCCAGTCTTCCGGCGTCATGTCGGAGGAGTCCATCAGCGGCTCGTATTCGTGGATGGTGAAGTCTGGCATTTCCGGACGGTGGAATTCTGGCATCAGCGCAAGCTGACGCTGCAGGTGGCCGGAGACAGGGATATAGCCGTTTTCAGAGCGCTGCATACCGATGGTACCGCCAGTGTAGGCTACATAAATCGATTTCTTCTGCATGGTAGTGAGTTCTTGTTCTTCAAAAGAAAAAAATCCCCTCTTCGCGGGAAGAGGGGACGGTTTTTAACGGACGTTAGCGCAGGTCAGGCAAAACGCGTAACGACTCTGTGGATCGTTAAAGGCCGCAAGCTTATCGCTTTCCGCCTTCATCGCTTTCGCTGCCGTGGCGACCGGCGCAGGCAGATAAGCCTGCATCGCCTCCGGCAGCATGGCGCGTACCGAGCCGGACATGCTGTCCATGACCATATCGAAGAACGACGGTTCGTCCTGGTAATACTCGATATGCCACTGTTTCAGCTTCGCCAGTTCGGCGGCTTTCTTCACCGCGTCATCGAAGTCGCCCAGGCTGTCGACCAGACCGTTGCTCTTCGCATCCTGGCCGGTCCAGACGTGGCCCTGCGCGATCTGGTCGATCTGCTCAGGCGTCTTTTTACGCGAGTCCGCCACCAGGGTGATAAAGCGCTTATAGCCGTTCTCAATGCTGAGCTGCATCATCTCAGAGACTTCCGGCGGCAGGGATTTGGTCACCGACACATCCGCCAGCGGAGAGGTCGCTACGCCATCGGTATGCACGCCCAGAGAATCCAGGCTGTTCTCTACGGTGTTGATCACCCCGAAGATACCGATCGAGCCGGTCAGCGTGCTTGGGTTAGCCACGATGTAGTTGGCTGGCGTTGAGATCCAGTAACCTCCGGAGGCGGCCATTCCGCCCATGGATACAACCACCGGCTTGCCGGCGGCGCGTGCCGCGGCCAGTTCAGCGCGGATCACCTCGGAGGCGCTGACGCTGCCGCCAGGGCTGTTCACGCGCAGGACGATCGCTTTCACTTTTGGATCCAGGCGAGCATCGCGGATTTGTGACGCGGTCGTATCGCCGCCCACGTTGCCTGGGGTCTCCTGACCGTCCATGATGGCGCCGTTGGCAAACACCACCGCGACGCTGTCACCGCTGTCATCCGGCTTTTTCGTCGAGTAATCGTACATGCTGATGGCGCTGTAATTTTTATCCTCTTTGCTCCAGCCAAACTGCTTGCTCAGGGATTTTTCAATCTCGGCGCTGGTGCCCAGGGCATCAACCAGTTTGTTATCCAGCGCATATTTCGCGGTATCACCGTCAACCTTACGCAGGCCATCCAGCACGCCCTGCGCGCCGGGGAACGCCTGCTCAGGCGTAATCTGGCGGTTGGCGGCAACGGTGCCGAGATAGTTCTGCCACAGCTCGCCAATCCAGCGGCTGTCCGCTTCACGGGCGGCAGGAGACATGTCGTCGCGGATAAACGGCTCGACGGCGGATTTATACGTGCCGACGCGGAAGACGTGGGTGGTGACCTTCAGCTTGTCGAGCAGCGACTTGTAGTACAGGCCGTTGGTGGCAAAGCCGTGCAGATCGACCGTACCCTGCGGAGATAGCCAGATTTTATTGGCGAAGCTCGCCAGATAATATTGCCCCTGGCTGTAGCTGTCGCCCACGGCAATCACTGGCTTGCCGCTGTCGCGGAATTCGCGCAGCGCTTTACCGATGTACTGCATTGAAGGCTGATCGCCTCCGGCAAAATCTTTCAGATCCAGCACGATCCCGGTGATGTTGCGGTCGTCTTTGGCCTGACGGATAGTATCGACGATATCGAACAGGGAGTTTTCCTGCAGGCGGTCTGATGTCGCGCCAAACAGCTGGCGGCTGATTGCCCCCAGACGGTTGCTGGCGGACGGTTTATCAACGATAACGCCGGTGATATCGAGTAACAGAGCCCCGCGAGTCGAATGCTGCGCCTGATTCGCGTTGCTGATGTGCATCCAGATGCCCGCGCAAACCAGAACCAGCAGGATGAAGAAGATGTTCATCACCAGGTTGCGGACGAAGTTGAGCAGTCGCCACGTCCATTTAAAGAAACCGGCAATGATTCGCCAAAGGGTTCGCATGTATTCTCCCTAATCAGAAAATGACTGTTTCCGTCGCCACTGGACGGTAATGTTGGGTTATCGTAATGACCCAACCGCCACTTGTCAGCAGGAATCGCCTGCCAGGCTGTAACAAAATCTGCCGTCGTGTTAATTTTGTGAGTAAATTTCAAGAAAGGAGTTAACCAATGGACGCACTCGAACTGCTTGTTAACCGCCGTAGCGCTTCCCGTCTGGCCGAACCTGCCCCGGCAGGCGAGCAGCTGGAGAACATTCTGCGTGCCGGCATGCGTGCCCCCGATCACGGCACGCTGCAGCCGTGGCACTTCTTTGTGATTGAAGGCGAAGGCCGCGATCGTTTCAGCCAGCTGCTGGAGCAGGGCGCGGTTGCCGCCGGTCAGGATGAGAAGGGTATCGACAAGGCGCGCAATGCCCCGTTCCGCGCCCCGATGATTATCGCCGTCGTGGCAAAATGCCAGGCCGACCATAAGGTGCCGGTCTGGGAACAGGAAATGTCCGCGGGCTGTGCGGTGATGGCGATGCAAATGGCCGCCGTCGCGCAGGGCTTTAACGGTATCTGGCGTACCGGGCCGTTGACGGAGAGCGCAGCCGTGCGGGCAGGATTCTCCTGTGGCGAACATGACAAAATTGTCGGTTTCCTTTATCTCGGCACCCCGCAGCTCAAAGCCTCCAGCACCATCAGCATTCCGGACACCACGCCTTTCGTCAGCCGTTTCTGATCACGCACGCTAAACTGTCTGGATTCTGAGCATCTGCCGCAGAATTCAGACAGTCATACTTACCTCTTTATGGAATGAGCGCTACCATAGCGCGATTGAGATGACAGGAGACGTCCATGAGCGAGCAAACCATTCGTTTAACGCAGTACAGCCACGGAGCCGGTTGCGGTTGTAAAATTTCCCCGAAAGTGCTGGAGACCATCCTGCACAGTGAACAGGCGAAGTTTGTCGACCCGAACCTGCTTGTCGGCAACGAAACGCGTGACGATGCTGCAGTTTATGACTTAGGTAACGGCACCAGCATTATCAGTACCACCGACTTCTTTATGCCGATCGTCGACAACCCGTTCGACTTTGGGCGCATTGCGGCCACCAACGCCATCAGCGATATCTTCGCGATGGGCGGTAAGCCGATCATGGCGATTGCCATTCTGGGCTGGCCGATCAACACCATCCCGCCGGAAGTTGCCCGTGAGGTGATTGATGGCGGACGCTTTGCCTGCCAGCAGGCGGGGATTGCCCTGGCCGGCGGTCACTCTATCGATGCGCCGGAGCCTATCTTTGGCCTGGCCGTTACCGGCGTGGTACCGACCGAGCGCGTGAAGCGCAACAGCACCGCGCAGGCGGGCTGTAAATTGTTCCTTACCAAGCCGCTGGGCATTGGCGTGCTGACCACCGCCGAGAAAAAATCCCTGCTGAAACCGGAGCACAAAGGCCTGGCAACCGAAGTCATGTGCCAGATGAATCTCGCCGGTGCGGCGTTTGCCAATATCGACGGCGTGAAGGCGATGACCGACGTCACCGGTTTTGGTCTGCTGGGGCACCTCTCTGAAGTGTGTCAGGGCGCGGGCGTTCAGGCGCAGGTCTGGTATCAGGACGTGCCGAAGCTGCCGGGCGTGGAGGAGTACATTGCTCAGGGCGCGGTGCCGGGCGGTACCCAGCGTAACTTCGCCAGCTATGGTCACCTGATGGGCGAAATGCCAGAAGAATGGCGCAACCTGCTGTGCGATCCGCAAACCTCCGGCGGCCTGCTGCTGGCGGTCACGCCGGGATCCGAAGCCGAGGTTCAGGCCACTGCCGCCGAGTTCGGCATCACCCTGACGGCGATCGGCGAGCTGGTGACCGCGCGCGGCGGTCGTCCGATGATTGAGATCCGTTAATTCGATGCGGTTGTTTATTGCCGAAAAGCCGAGCCTGGCCCGTGCCATCGCCGACGTGTTGCCTAAGCCGCATCGCAAGGGCGACGGCTTTATCGAATGCGGTAACGGGCAGGTGGTCACCTGGTGTATTGGTCACCTGCTTGAGCAGGCGCAGCCGGACGTCTATGACAGCCGCTACGCCCGCTGGAATTTGAACGATCTGCCCATCGTGCCGGAAAAATGGCGCCTGCAGCCCCGTCCCTCCGTCACCAAACAGCTCAACGTGATCAAGCGTTTCCTGCATGAGGCCGCTGAAATCGTGCATGCGGGTGACCCGGACAGGGAAGGGCAGCTGCTGGTCGATGAGGTGCTGGACTATCTGGAGCTGGCGCCGGAAAAGCGCCAGCAGGTGCAGCGCTGCCTGATCAACGACCTCAACCCGCAGGCGGTCGAGCGGGCGATTTCGCGCCTGCGCGCCAACAGCGAGTTTATCCCGCTGTGCGTCTCGGCATTAGCCCGCGCCCGCGCCGACTGGCTGTACGGCATCAATATGACCCGCGCCTACACCATCCTCGGGCGCAACGCGGGCTATCAGGGCGTGCTTTCCGTGGGGCGCGTGCAGACGCCGGTGCTGGGGCTGGTCGTGCGTCGCGATGAAGAGATTGAAAACTTCGTCGCTAAAGATTTCTTTGAGGTGAAAGCGCATATCGTCACGCCTAAAGACGAACGTTTTACCGCCGTCTGGCAGCCGAGCGATGCCTGCGAATCGTACCAGGATGAAGAGGGGCGCTTGCTGCACCGTCCGCTGGCGGATCATGTGGTTAACCGCATTACCGGCCAGCCGGCTATCGTCACCAGCTATAACGATAAACGGGAATCAGAACCCGCGCCGCTGCCGTTTTCGCTTTCTGCACTTCAGATTGAGGCGGCCAAAAAGTTTGGCTTGAGCGCGCAGAACGTGCTGGATATCTGCCAGAAGCTCTACGAAACCCATAAGCTCATCACCTATCCGCGCTCGGACAGTCGCTATTTGCCGGAAGAGCACTTTGCCGGACGCCATTCGGTGATGAACGCCATCGGCGTCCACGCGCCGGATCTGCTCCCGCAGCCGGCGGTGAATCCGGACACCCATAACCGCTGCTGGGACGACAAAAAGGTCGATGCCCACCACGCGATTATTCCGACGGCCCGCGCCAGCAGCGTCAACCTGACGGATAACGAAGCGAAGGTCTATAACCTGATCGCCCGTCAGTATCTGATGCAGTTCTGCCCGGACGCCGTATTCCGCAAGTGCGTGATTGAGCTTGAGATTGCCAAAGGCAAGTTTATCGCCAAAGCGCGTTTCCTCGCAGAAGCAGGCTGGCGCGCGCTGCTGGGGAATAAAGAGCGCGACGAAGAGAACGACGGCACGCCGCTGCCAGTGGTCGCTAAAGATGACGAACTGCTGTGCGAGAAGGGCGAAGTGGTTGAACGCCAGACCCAGCCGCCGCGCCATTTCACCGATGCGACGCTGCTGTCGGCGATGACCGGGATCGCCCGGTTCGTGCAGGATAAAGATCTTAAGAAGATCCTGCGCGCCACCGACGGTCTGGGGACGGAAGCGACGCGAGCAGGGATCATCGAGCTGCTCTTTAAGCGCGGCTTCCTGGAGAAAAAAGGGCGCTATATCCATTCGACGGAACCGGGACGCGCGCTGATTCATTCTCTGCCGGAGCTGGCCGCCAGGCCGGACATGACCGCGCACTGGGAGTCGGTGCTGACGCAGATCAGCGAGAAGCAGTGCCGCTATCAGGACTTTATGCAGCCGCTGGTCGGGACGCTTTATCAGCTGATCGATCAGGCCCGCAGCACGCCGGTGAAAACGTTCAGAGGGATGGTTGCCCCCGGTGGCGGCGCGAAGAAACCGTTCAAAAAGAAAAAGAGCGCGGCCTGATACGCCCGGTTTTCTCCCTCTCCCTGTGGGAGAGGGCCGGGGTGAGGCCACCCGGCCGCACGCGATAAACCTTAAATCACGCCCTGCCCAATCATCGCATCCGCCACCTTCACGAACCCGGCGATATTCGCGCCGCGCACGTAGTTGGTTTGCGACGCCTCGCCGCCGTACTCCACGCAGGCATGGTGAATATCCAGCATGATGTGGTGCAGGCGCGCATCCACTTTCTCCGCCTTCCAGCCGAGACGCGCGGCGTTTTGCGCCATTTCGAGGCCGGAGGTCGCCACGCCGCCCGCGTTAGCGGCCTTGCCCGGCGCAAACAGCACGCCCGCTTCCAGGAACAGGTCCGTCGCATCGATGGTGGTCGGCATATTTGCCCCTTCGGCCACCCCTTTTACGCCGTTGCTAATCAGGGTACGCGCGGCGTCCGCATCCAGCTCGTTCTGCGTGGCGCACGGCAGGGCGATATCCACCGGAACGCCCCACGGCTGTTTCCCTTCCAGGTAGGTCAGGCCAAACTCCCGGGCATAATCCGACACGCGGCCATCGCGGCTGGCTTTGATTTCACACAGGCGCGCCAGCTTCTCTGCCGTGAAGCCCGCTTCATCCACCACCGTGCCGCTGGAATCAGAGGCGGTCACCACGCGAGCGCCAAGCTGCATCGCTTTCTCAATAGCGTACTGCGCCACGTTACCGGAGCCGGACACCGCGACGCGCATGCCTTCAAAGCCTAAACCGTGACGCTTGAGCATCGCCTCGGTGAAGTAAACCAGGCCGTATCCTGTCGCTTCCGGGCGGATCAGGCTCCCGCCAAACGACAGTCCCTTGCCGGTAAAGACGCAGGCGCTGTTGTTGGAGAGCTTTTTCATCATTCCGGCCATAAAGCCCACTTCACGTCCGCCCACGCCGATATCACCGGCAGGAACGTCGGTATCCGGGCCGAGGTGACGGTAGAGTTCGGTCATCAGCGCCTGGCAGAAGCGCATCACTTCGCCTTCGCTTTTGCCTTTCGGGTCGAAATCGCTGCCGCCTTTCCCGCCGCCCATCGGTAGCGTGGTGAGGGCGTTTTTAAAGGTCTGCTCGAAGCCGAGGAATTTCAGAATCGACAGGTTCACGGACGGATGAAAACGCATGCCGCCCTTAAACGGGCCAATGGCCGAGTTAAACTGAACGCGCCACGCGCGGTTAACCTGTACCTGGTTGCGATCGTCAACCCACGTCACGCGGAACTGGATCACGCGCTCTGGCTCGATCAGGCGTTCAAGCAGAGACATCTGGCGATAACGCGGGTTTTGTTCAAGGAAGGGCCACAGGGTGGTCATAACTTCACGCACGGCCTGCGCGAACTCGCTTTGGTGCGGGTCGCGCTGCTGAACATGGGCAAGGAAACTTTCCAGAGAGCGTGTCTGATCCATAGATATAAGAACCTCTTATCGTATTTTATGTTTATTACTTATGCGATTTGTGTTGTTTTTTTGACTATACCACCCGTACCGCTTTGTGAGGCAAGCAGAAATTTATAACGAAAGGGAAATTAATGAGAGGGCGGGCGTCATAACGAAAAGCGATGAACAGATAAATTAAAGGTTCGGCTCTGGTTTACCGTTATAGTCAATATCAGGACACAACAGGAAGGCAAGTCGATGAACCGTTATGTGATGACCGCGTTATGTTTAATGTTTACCGCTGGCGCTCAGGCGGACCGCATTCGTCCGGACGTGGAAGTGAATGTTCCCCCGGAAGTGTTTAGCTCCAGCGGCCAGAATCAAACGGTGCAGCCCTGTAATCAGTGCTGTATCTATCAGAATCAGAACTACTCGGAAGGGGCCGTTGTGAAAGCGGACGGCATTCTGCTGCAGTGCCAGCGCGACGAGCGCGCCATCAGTACGAACCCGCTGGTCTGGCGTCGCGTAAAACAATAAACGCTTCCAGCAGAGGTATATCCGCGGGGGCTAAGGCGTAGCCAAACGCCTCTTCCGGCGTACACCACGCGAGCGCGCTGTGGTAGTGCGCCGTGAGCTCGCCGCGAAAAGCAGGAACGTGCCAGGCATGCAGGTTAATCAACCGCTGCGAGACTTCGCGCTGGTGGCTTGCCACGTATTGTGCAGGCTGCGCTTCAATACCCAGCTCTTCACGCAGCTCGCGGATAAGCGCTTCTGGCTGTGTTTCTCCGGCCTCGACTTTACCGCCTGCAAACTCCCACATTCCCGGCTGATCGGCATGGGCAGGGCGCTGCGCCAGTAAAATGTTGCCGTCTTTTTCGATGATGGCGGCAACGACATCGAGTGTTTTCAGCATGGTCGTCAATAATTGATAGCGAAAAAATAAATGCGCCCGGAAGGGCGCACAGGAAAAGGATTTTTAAAAGGCTTACGCGTCATTACAGCTTGAATTTAGCCCACACCGGCGCGTGGTCAGACGGTTTTTCCATGCTGCGGATCTCGTAGTCGATCCCGGTTTCGATGCAGCGCTCGGCCAGCGGCGAGCTGGCCAGCAGCAGGTCGATGCGCAGGCCGCGGTTGTCGTCAAAGCCTTTTGAGCGGTAGTCAAACCACGAGAAGCGGTCCTGCGTTTCCGGGTTGGCGGTACGGAAGGTATCCACCAGCCCCCAGTCCAGCAGGCGCTGCATCCACTCGCGCTCTTCCGGCAGGAAGGAGCATTTGCCGGTACGCAGCCAGCGTTTGCGGCTGTCTTCACCGATGCCAATATCCAGATCGGTCGGGCTGATATTCACATCACCCATGATCAGCACCGGATTGTCTTTGTTCAGTTCGGTGGTCAGATAGTCCTGCAGATCCTGATAAAACTTGGCTTTAGCCGGGAATTTGGTCGGATGGTCGCGGCTCTCGCCCTGGGGAAAGTAACCATTAATCACGGTGATGTTCCCAAGCGGGGAAGGCAGTTCCGCCATAATGATGCGGCGCTGTGCTTCTTCGTCATCGCCGGGAAACCCGCGGCGGACTGAAACTGGCGTCTCTTTGGTCAACAGCGCAACGCCGTAATGGCCTTTCTGCCCATGATAGAAGACGTTGTAGCCGAGCTTAGCCACCTCTTCGAGGGGGAACATGTCGTCGTGAACCTTGGTCTCCTGCAGACCGATCACATCTGGCTGATGTTGTTCAACGATAGCTTCAAGCTGATGAGGGCGGGCGCGCAGGCCGTTGATATTAAAAGAGACAAATTTCATAGTCGCTGCCAGTGCAAGGTGAATAGTGCATGGATGGTAGCAGAATTTGCGTCAAATGTTACCGGGTTCGGCCAATAACTGCGACAGATAATGCCGGTGGTGCAATATTTGCACCATTCTGACGCGCATCGCCCTCAAACAGGGCGTAAATGACCGATAAATTTCGCGAGCGATCACAATTCCAGAATTATATTTGGCCTGTGCATACTCTTTCTGATTTTCATGCGGCAAAGCGCCGCTTGTCGTAAAAATATTCACTTTTTATGCACTAACAGTGAATAACTCCATATTGTAACTTATTGATATTGTGTTACCTCAACCCGTTTATGCAATTTTATCGCTGGCTGGCACGAAGGCTGCAATCTACATTCACAGTGCAAACACTCAATTATTTAACATTCAAATAACTTTTTATTTACCGGATGAGGTCGCTATGTCTCTGTCAATTACGCGTGAAAATTTCGATGAATGGATGATGCCGGTTTACGCTCCGGCGGCTTTTATTCCGGTTCGTGGGGAAGGCTCGCGCCTGTGGGATCAGCAGGGTAAAGAGTATATCGACTTTGCAGGTGGGATTGCGGTCAACGCGCTGGGTCATGCGCATCCTGCGCTGCGTCAGGCGCTGAATGACCAGGCGGCGAAGTTCTGGCATACCGGCAACGGCTTTACCAACGAGCCCGCGCTGCGCCTGGCCAAAAAACTGATCGACGCGACGTTTGCCGAAAAGGTCTTTTTCTGTAACTCGGGGGCGGAAGCCAACGAAGCGGCGCTGAAGCTGGCGCGCAAATATGCGCACGATAAATTTGGTACCCACAAGAGCGGCATCGTGGCGTTTAAAAACGCCTTCCACGGGCGCACGCTGTTTACCGTCAGCGCGGGCGGCCAGCCTTCCTACTCGCAGGATTTTGCCCCGCTGCCGCCGGATATTCGCCACGGTATCTATAACGATCTGCAGTCCGCCAGCGAGCTGATTAACGACACCACCTGCGCGGTGATCGTCGAGCCGATGCAGGGTGAGGGCGGTGTGCTTCCGGCGCAAAAAGCCTTCCTGCAGGGGCTGCGCGAGCTGTGCGATCGCCACAACGCGGTCCTGATTTTCGACGAAGTGCAGACCGGCGTGGGCCGCACCGGCGAACTGTATGCCTATATGCACTACGGCGTGACGCCGGACGTGCTTTCGACCGCCAAAGCGCTGGGCGGCGGCTTCCCGATTGGCGCGACGCTGACCACCGATAAATTCGCCAGCGTAATGACCGTCGGCACCCACGGCACCACCTACGGCGGCAACCCGCTGGCCACCGCCGTCGCCGGGCAGGTTCTCGACATCATTAACACGCCTGAGGTGCTGAAAGGCGTTAAGCAGCGTCATGACTGGTTTGTTGAACGTCTGAACGCCATCAACAGCAAAACGGGGCTGTTTAAAGAAATTCGCGGTCTGGGGCTGTTAATCGGCTGCGAGCTCACCGCCGAGTTTGCCGGAAAAGCTAAACTTATTTCACAGGAAGCGGCAAAAGTGGGCGTGATGGTGCTGATTGCCGGTGCCAACGTGGTGCGTTTTGCGCCCGCGCTGATCGTCAGCGAGGAAGAGGTGCAAACCGGTCTGGACCGTTTTGCGCTGGCGTGTGAAAAAGTGAAATCCGGGGTGTCATCATGATGGTCATCCGTCCCGTTGAGCGAGGCGATCTCGCCGGGCTCATGCAGCTTGCCGGTAAGACGGGAGGCGGGCTGACCTCGCTTCCTGCCGATGAAAAAACGCTGTCGGCGCGCATTGAGCGCGCCCTGCAAACCTGGCAGGGGACGTTGCCAAAAAGCGAACAGGGGTATGTGTTCGTGCTGGAAGACACCGACACGGGGACCGTGGCCGGGATCTGCGCCATTGAAGTGGCCGTCGGGCTTAACGACCCGTGGTACAACTATCGCGTCGGCACCATGGTTCACGCCTCGAAAGAGCTGAACGTTTATAACGCGCTGCCCACGCTGTTTCTCTGCAATGACCACACGGGCGCCAGCGAGCTATGCACGCTGTTCCTCGACCCGGCGTGGCGCAAAGAGGGCAACGGCTATCTGCTCTCCAAATCGCGCTTTATGTTTATGGCCGCCTTCCGCGATCGCTTTAACGAAAAAGTGGTCGCGGAGATGCGCGGCGTGATCGACGACACCGGCTACTCGCCGTTCTGGGAGAGCCTGGGCGAGCGCTTCTTCTCGATGGAGTTCAGCCGGGCGGACTATCTCTGCGGCACCGGCCAGAAAGCCTTTATCGCCGAACTGATGCCGAAGCATCCTATCTATACCCATTTCCTCAGCCCGGAAGCGCAGGCGGTGATTGGCGAAGTCCATCCGCAGACCGCGCCTGCCCGCGCGGTGCTGGAGAAAGAGGGGTTCCGCTACCGGAACTATGTCGACATCTTTGACGGCGGCCCAACGCTTGAGTGCGATATCGATCGCGTGCGTGCGATCCGTAAAAGCCGTCTGGTTGAGGTCTCTGAAGGTCAGCCCGCGCCGGGTGACTGGCCCGCCTGTCTGGTATCGAACGAAAATTACGCCAATTTCCGCGCCATGCTGGTGCGTACCAACCCGAAATGTGAACGTCTGGTGCTGACGGCTGCAGAACTGGATGCCCTGAAATGTAACGCCGGCGATACGGTTCGCCTGGTGCGTCTCTGCCCTGAGGAGAAAACAGCATGACATTATGGATTAACGGTGACTGGGTCACGGGCGAAGGCGAAGAGCGCGTAAAGACCAATCCGGTTGGAAAAGAGGTGCTCTGGAAGGGGCATGACGCCAGCGCCGCGCAGGTGGAACAAGCCTGCCGTGCCGCGCGCCGCGCGTTTCCGGCGTGGGCAAAACAGCCTTTTGCCGTGCGCCAGGAAATTGTTGAAAAGTTCGCCGGCCTACTGGAGGCAAACAAGGCCGAACTGACGCGCATCATCGCGTCTGAAACCAGTAAACCGCGCTGGGAAGCGACAACCGAAGTGACGGCGATGATCAACAAAATCGCCATTTCGGTCAAGGCGTACCACACCCGCACCGGCGAACAGCATACCGAGATGCCGGACGGCGCGGCCACGCTGCGCCACCGTCCGCACGGCGTGCTGGCGGTATTTGGCCCGTATAACTTCCCGGGACACCTGCCGAATGGCCACATTGTGCCTGCGCTGCTGGCGGGCAATACCGTTATTTTCAAACCGAGCGAGCTCACGCCATTCACCGGCGAGGCGGTGGTTAAGCTGTGGGAACAGGCCGGCCTGCCGCCGGGCGTGCTGAACCTGGTGCAGGGCGGGCGGGAAACCGGTCAGGCGCTGAGCGCGCTGAGCGATATCGACGGTCTGCTGTTTACCGGCAGCGCCGGTACGGGCTATCAGCTGCACCGCCAGCTGGCAGGGCAGCCGGAGAAAATCCTGGCGCTGGAGATGGGCGGCAACAACCCGCTGATTGTGGAAGACCCTGATGATATCGACGCCGCGGTGCACCTGACGATTCAGTCCGCCTTTATTACCGCCGGACAGCGCTGTACCTGCTCCCGCCGCCTGCTGGTGAAGCGGGGCGCACAGGGGGATGCCTTCCTGAAACGTCTGGTTGAAGTGAGCGCGCGTCTGGTGCCTGCCGCGTGGGATGCCGACCCGCAGCCGTTTATCGGCGGGTTGATTTCCGAACAGGCCGCGCTGAACGTGCTTAAGGCCTGGCAGGACCACGTCGCGCGCGGCGCGAAAACCCTGCTGGAGCCGAAGCAGGTTCAGCCGGGTAGCTCGCTGCTGACGCCGGGCATTGTAGAGATGAGCGGCGCAAGCAACGTGCCGGATGAAGAGGTCTTTGGCCCGCTGCTGTGCGTCTGGCGTTACGACGATTTCGATGCGGCCATTGCGATGGCGAACAACACCCGCTACGGCCTGTCGAGCGGGCTGATTTCGCCGCATCGCGAGAAGTTTGAACAACTGCTGCTGGAAGCGCGCGCCGGGATTGTGAACTGGAATAAACCGCTTACCGGGGCCGCGAGCACCGCGCCGTTCGGCGGCGTGGGCGCGTCGGGCAACCATCGCGCCAGCGCGTGGTATGCCGCCGATTACTGCGCGTGGCCGATGGCGAGCCTGGAAACCCCGGCGCTGACGCTGCCGGAGACGCTTAATCCGGGGCTGGATTTTACCGGAGGGGATCGTCATGAAAGCGCGTGAGGTTAACTTTGACGGGCTGGTGGGTCTGACGCACCACTATGCCGGTCTCTCTTTTGGTAATGAAGCCTCGACGAAGCACCGTTTTCAGGTCTCCAACCCGAAGCTGGCGGCGAAGCAGGGGCTGCTGAAGATGAAGGCGCTGGCGGATGCCGGTTTCCCGCAGGCGGTGATCCCGCCGCAGGAACGCCCGAACGTGGCTGTCCTTCGTCAGCTCGGCTTTAGCGGTACCGATGAGCAGGTGGTAGAAAAAGCGGGTACGCAGACGCCGCACCTGCTCTCCGCGGCAAGCTCTGCCTCCTCTATGTGGGTGGCAAACGCGGCGACCGTCGCGCCGTCAGCCGACACGCTGGATGGCAAAGTTCATCTGACGGTGGCGAACCTGAACAATAAATTCCACCGCGCCACCGAAGCGGAAACCACCGAGCGCGTGCTGCGCGCCATTTTCAACCATGACGCCCATTTTGAGGTGCATCAGGCTCTGCCGCAGGTGGCGATGTTTGGCGACGAAGGCGCGGCCAACCATAACCGCCTGGGGGGCGATTATGGCGACCCGGGCCTGCAGCTGTTTATCTACGGGCGAGAAGAGGGGGGCCACGCCGCGCCAACCCGTTATCCTGCGCGTCAGACGCTGGCGGCCAGCCAGGCGGTTGCCCGCCTGAACCAGGTCAATCCTTCCCAGGTGGTTTTTGCCCAGCAAAACCCGCATGTGATTGACCAGGGCGTGTTCCATAACGACGTGATTGCCGTTTCTAACCGTCAGGTGCTGTTCTGTCACGAGCAGGCGTTTGCCCATCAGGAGAAGCTGCTCGCCACGCTGCATGAGCGCGTGCGCGGCTTCACGCCTATCCAGGTGCCAACGGAGGCGGTGAGCGTGCAGGACGCGGTAGAAACCTATCTGTTCAATAGCCAGCTGCTGAGCCGTGACGATGGCAGCATGATGCTGGTCCTGCCTCAGGAGTCCCGGGATCACAAAGGCGTGTGGCGCTACCTGACGGAGCTGGTCAAGGCCGATAACCCGATTGACGAACTGCGCGTGTTTGACCTGCGCGAAAGCATGGCCAACGGCGGTGGTCCCGCCTGTTTACGTCTGCGCGTGGTCTTGACTCAGGACGAAATGCAGGCGGTGAACCCCGCGGTAATGATGAACGATACGCTCTTTACGCGGCTGAATGACTGGGTCGATCGCTACTATCGGGATCGTCTGACGCAGGCGGATCTGGTTGACCCGCAGCTTCTGCGTGAAGGGCGCGAGGCGCTGGACGCGTTATCGACAATCCTGCAGCTGGGATCGGTTTACCCGTTCCAGCGCTAAAGGAGTGGATATGGAAAATTTACTGGCGCTGACCCTGGCCGATGAGACGCCTGAACAGAAAGAGGGGGATGGCCCCTCATTTCGCTGGCGGTGGCTGGGGCGCGGGGTGCTTGAGCTGACGCCGACCGTAAAAAGCGATCTCTCGCTGCTGCTTTCAACGGGTCTCCACGGGAATGAAACCGCACCCGTTGAGATTGTCGATCTGCTGCTGCGTGCGCTGTACCGCAATGAGATCGCCCTGAAGTGCCGCGTACTGGTGGTGCTCGGCAATCCTCCTGCGCTGGCGCAAAACAAACGGTATCTGGTGAGCGACATTAACCGCATGTTCGGCGGCCGCTGGTCGCAGTTTCCCCAGAGCGATGAAACGGCGCGGGCCGAGTGGCTGGAGAACGTCGTGACCGCGTTTTTTGCCGCCGCGGGGCCGGCGCGCTGGCATCTGGATCTGCATACGGCAATCCGCGCGTCTTACCACGTGCGCTTCGGCGTTCTGCCGCAGCGCAATCAGCCGTGGGATGAAGCGTTCCTGAGCTGGCTGGGTGACGCCGGTCTGGAGGCGCTGGTCTTTCATCAGTCGCCGGGCGGAACCTTTACCCATTTCACCTGTGAACGTTTCGCTGCGCTGTCCTGCACGCTGGAGCTGGGAAAAGCGCTGCCGTTTGGCCAGAACGATCTCACTCGCTTTGCGCCAACGCATCTCGCCCTTCGGGCGCTGCTGGGAGGAACGGCTCCTGAACATGCGCATCAGCCCGTCGAGCGGTATCGGGTCGTACAGCAGATCACGCGCCGCAGCGATGCCTTCCTGCTCCATATGGCCGCGCATACTCTGAACTTCACGCCGTTTCGCAAAGGGGCGCTGCTGGCCGAGGATGGCGAGGAGCGTTACGAGGTACAGAACACCACCGAATATGTTTTATTCCCTAACCCGAGCGTGGCGTTTGGCCTGCGTGCCGGATTGATGCTGGAAAAAATATCCTGAACCTTTCCCCTCTCATCGTCCGGGAGGGGGAGGTAAAAAACTTTTCTTAACGATTAAAGCGCTTGCGCTTGTTTTGCAGAATATTCCTGGTGAATTGCTTTATTATTGATCTTCACTTCGCTACACTCCTGCTTAATCTATTTAAAATCATCGCATTGAATATTTCTTGTTGCAACTCTCCAAGCTTTATCCTTATTTCCTCCACATTTGGCGAAAATTTGTTTTTTACACTTTCATTGTTTTACCGTTGCTCTGACTAATTGACGATAAACCCCGTAAAGTTAATCTCGTCAACACGGCATAGCGCCGAAGAATAACTGAAAGAAAGGAAATAAATTATGCGTAAGTTTACTGCACTGTTTGTTGCTTCTACCCTGGCTCTGGGCGCTACCAGCATGGCGTTCGCCGCAGATACTGCGACCACTGCACCTGCCGCGCCTGCTGAAGGCAAAATGATGATGCATCATAAAGGTCCGGGTATGCACAACGAGATGATGATGTTTAAGGATCTCAACCTGACGGATGCGCAGAAGCAGCAGATCCGCGATATCCGGAAAGGCGAACGCGACCAGATGAAACGTCCTCCGCTGGAAGAGCGTCGTGCGATGCATGACATTATCGCCAGCGACAGCTTCGATAAGGCGAAAGCCGAAGCGCAGATCGACAAAATGGCCGAGCAGCACAAAGCCCGCATGCTGGCTCACATGGAAACCCAGAACAAGATCTACAACATTCTGACCCCGGAACAGAAAAAACAATTTAATGCGAATTTTGAGAAGCGTCTGACAGAACGTCCGGCGATGGAAGGTAAAATGCCAGCACCAACCGAATAATCGGTTCACTCTCTTAAGACCGCCGGGATCCTGTCCACAAAAGCGCAACCGCTGTGGACAGGACCGGCGGTTTTTCTTTCCTGCCCTCTTGCCTGCCGCCGCCAGCGCGGTATCCTCCTGTAGTCGCTTCAGAGAATGTTTGCAGAGTCATGGCGTTAGAATTTTTATTAACGTTCCGCTAAGGCCTGTCCGCTCTGCTGCCGATACTGTTTCTGTGAATACCCAACGATAACAAACAAGACAGCAACGATAGCGATATCCTTGCCCTGGCACGGGTTGTGCCATTCAGGAGTGGTGATGGAGTTCTTTGATATCCGTAAGATGCCGGTCAGCCTCTGGCGCAATGGTGCTGGCGAAACGCGTGAGATTTGCTGCTTCCCTCCCGCGACGCGCGATTTTCACTGGCGTGCCAGTATCGCGACGATTGCCAGCAACGGCGAATTCTCCTCGTTTCCCGGTGTTGACAGGGTGATTACCTTGCTGGAAGGGGGAGAGGTGACGCTGGATGCGGGTCAGGCGTTCTTCCATACCCTCAAGCACCATCAGCCCTACAGTTTTGCCGGCGATCTGCCGGTGAAAGCGCTGCTGTCCGATGGGCGGATGGCGATGGACTTTAACATCATGACCCGGCGCGACTGCTGCAAGGCGAAGGTGCGCGTTGCTGACCGAACCTTTACCACCTTTGGCTCACGCGGGGGCGTGGTGTTCGTGCTAAGCGGGGCGTGGCAGCTGGGTGATAAATTGCTGACGGCCGATCAGGGCGCCAGCTGGGAGGAGGGTACCCATACGCTGCGCCTGCTGGAGGCTCAGGGTAGCTTATTGTTCAGCGAAATCACGTGGCTGCCAGGTCATTGAGCACAATAATCTCAAACTTTCCTGCCAGGACCGGTTTACAGAGAATTTTGTAGCCATCGTGGTCAAATCCGGCGGGCGTGCGCAGCAGGGTTGCCGCGTCGTTGAGGTCGTCGACTGCGCCCAGCCAGAGCCAGTTGTTGACGATGTGATACTGGGTCATTGTCTCGCCCACTTCTTTTAGCGCAACGGCGCTTTCCCAGGGCCAGCAGTTCACGCTGATGGCCGCCAGACCGGTGAGAAGCCGGGCGTGATGCGCCTCAACGCTCTCTTTCCCGCAGCACGCTCCGGCGCAGCGCTTCAGCGCGGATCGAAAACAGGCGCGTCCGCGGGTGGTTGCCTCAAGACCTAAAAGGCTGTAGCAAAGCTGTAAATCGTCCGCCAGCGTCTGCAGCGCCTGGAGCGCGGCGCGTTTATTGGCGAACAGCCCATAGAGATTCGGGGCATGAGAAAAATCGACGTCGCGCGCGTAGACGACCTGCGGCCTGCCCTCGTTAATCTGCAGGGAGCAGAGCTGGCGGTTGCGGCGCAGGCGCTTATTGAACAGCGGCTGTTGTTCTTTTATCAACCGCGCCTCCAGCAGCAGCGCACCCATTTCTCCCGCCGTCTGGAACCAGGTAATGCGTCGCGACTGGCGCAGCATGGCGGCCTCGTCCGGCGTACGGAGATGGGATAACACCCGGCTGCGAATGTTAACGCTTTTGCCGATATAGAGCGGCAGGGTGTCGCTTTCACCGTGAAAAATGTACACGCCCGGCTGTTTAGGCAGTGCCTCAAGCCAGGGGCGAAGATGCTCGGGATATTCGTAGATAGCCGCCGCTTCAAACTCAAGACGCGGGGCGGATTGACGCCTGCTCACATACTGCTCCATATACTGTTCAGGTATACAGTGTAGCAGGAGTGTGGTGGTTAAAAAAGAGCCGGGTGGCGGCTACGCCTTACCCGGCCAGGACGTGCGGCCTGATGCCCTCACCCCAACCCTCTCCCACGGGAGAGGGCGCAAACATTAAAAGCGGTAACCTGGTTACCGCTTTGCTTTATTTTTTCCAGAAGTCATCAAACACCGTAATAGGCGTGTGGCGCTTGTGCTCGGTTTTCAGATACCAGCCTTCGATTATTTTCGCGGTACCTTCATCCAGCTTTTTGCCTTCCAGATAATCATCAATATTGTCATAGGTGACGCCAAGGGCCGCTTCATCCGGCAGGGAAGGGCGATCGTCTTCAAGGTCCGCTGTCGGCGCTTTCTTATACAGATGCTCAGGACACCCCAGCGCGGCCAGCAGCTGCTTACCCTGACGCTTGTTGAGACGGAAGATCGGGTTAATGTCGGTGCCGCCGTCGCCATATTTGGTGAAGAAACCGGTGATCGCTTCTGCCGCATGGTCGGTGCCGACGACAACGCCTTTGGTCATCCCGGCGATGCTGTACTGCGCTTTCATGCGCTCGCGGGCTTTCTCGTTGCCGCGGACAAAATCGCTCAGCTCAATGCCCGCTTCGCGAAGCGCCTGCTCGCTTGCCAGCACCGAACCCTTAATATTCACGGTCAGCACGCGGTCTGGCTGAATGAAGGCAATGGCATCCTGGCAATCCTGCTCGTCCGCCTGTACGCCATAAGGAAGGCGCACGGCGATAAACTGCAGTTTCTCATCGCCCGTCTCTTCGCGAAGCTCTGAAATCGCCATCTGGCAGAGTTTACCGGTCAGGGTAGAGTCCTGCCCGCCGCTGATGCCCAGCACCAGGGATTTCAGGAAAGCGTTCTTTTTTAAGTACGATTTTAAAAAATCCACGCTGCGGCGGATCTCTTCATGTGCATCTACCGTAGGCTTCGCGCCCAGTGCCTGAATAATCTCTTGTTGCAGAGCCATCACGCCCTCCATATGCAGTACATAAACAGAATGTGTTAGCTGTTAAAACTAACCCTTTGGGCGAGAAACGACAAGGATCACAGTTTCGAGTGCGCTAATTTGCGCCGATTTAGCAGGTTATCGTTGTTTTATTAGAATTTTCCGAAATTCGTCTGGCGTAACTCACAAAGTTGAACAATAGTACTTTTTATCCCATGCTTAGATAACACGCTGATAAACAAGAGGACGGAATATGAACAAGAACGTAGCAGGAATTCTTAGCGCAGCGGCGGTACTGACTATGCTGGCAGGGTGTACGGCTTACGATCGCACTAAGGATCAGTTTACGCAGCCCGTAGTAAAAGACGTTAAAAAAGGGATGACCCGTTCGCAGGTGGCTGCGATTGCCGGTAAACCTTCTTCTGAAGTGACCATGATTCATGCGAAAGGGACCTGCCAGACCTATATCCTGGGTCAACGTGATGGTAAGGCAGAAACCTACTTCGTCGCCCTGGATGATACCGGTCATGTGATCAACTCCGGCTATCAGACCTGTGCTGAATACGACACCGATCCACAGGCACCTAAGGCGCAGTAACCCTGCTTGCCTGAGGATGTTAACAAACCGGCCCATGGGCCGGTTTTTTTATGCATCAGAAAATCTTATTTCTTTGCGCGAATTATTTGCCCGAAATGTGAAGGGAGTCAACAAGCCAGGTCAATGAGAGACAATTTGAGCCTATCCAGAATTATCCCCTGTCTGTACCATTGCGTATACTCACTCCAACGATAAACAACAGTACGCAAGCTACCTGTCTGCCGGGACAGCGAGTCGAGTGATAGCGCGATGGCAGGTAGTTATACAAGAGGGAAATCACGATGGAAAAGAAACATATCTACTTGTTCTGCTCAGCGGGCATGTCAACGTCGCTTCTGGTGTCAAAGATGCGTGCGCAGGCTGAAAAGTATGAAGTCCCTGTGGTGATTGAAGCGTTTCCAGAGACGCTGGCGGGCGAAAAAGGCCAGACAGCCGATGTTGTTTTACTGGGGCCGCAAATTGCCTATATGTTGCCCGAAATTCAACGACTGTTACCGAATAAACCGGTCGAAGTGATCGACTCGGGGCTGTACGGCAAGATTGATGGTTTAGGTGTTCTTAAAGCTGCTGTGGCAGCCATTAAAAAAGCGGCTAATTAATTTTTATTTTTCCCGTCAAAGAGTTATTTCACACACAATACGCCGTAACATGCGTTACGGCATTTAAGGGTATTTTCCTATGAGTAAAGTCATCGCTTCACTTGAAAAGGTACTCCTTCCTTTTGCTGTTAAAATAGGAAAGCAGCCTCACGTTAATGCCATCAAAAACGGCTTTATTAAATTAATGCCGTTGACGCTGGCCGGGGCCATGTTCGTTTTAATTAACAACGTTTTTCTGAGCTTTGGTGAAGGTTCCTTCTTTTATTCATTAGGAATTAGGTTAGACGCTTCCACTATTGAAACCCTTAATGGTTTTAAAGCCATTGGCGGCAACGTCTATAACGGTACGTTAGGGATTATGTCGCTGATGGCGCCTTTCTTTATTGGGATGGCGCTGGCAGAAGAGCGAAAAGTGGATCCGCTGGCTGCCGGGTTATTATCCGTCGCCGCTTTTATGACCGTGACGCCTTACAGCGTGGGTGAAGCCTATGCCGTTGGCGCCAACTGGCTGGGCGGGGCCAACATCATCTCCGGTATTGTTATCGGTCTGGTGGTGGCAGAAATGTTCACCTTTATTATCCGCCGCAACTGGGTTATCCGCCTGCCGGATAGCGTACCGGCTTCCGTTTCTCGTTCATTTTCCGCGTTGATTCCAGGCTTCATTATTCTTTCCATCATGGGGATTATCGCCTGGGCGCTCTCCCACTGGGGCACAAACTTCCACCAGATAATCATGGACTCTATCTCTACGCCGCTGGCGTCGATGGGTGGCGTGGTCGGTTGGGCGTATGTGATTTTCACCTCTCTGCTGTGGTTCTTTGGCGTGCATGGTTCACTGGCACTGGCCGCGCTGGACAGCGGAATTATGACCCCCTGGGCACTGGAAAACGTTGCGCTTTACCAGCAGTACGGCTCCGTTGACGCGGCGCTGGCTGCGGGTAAAACCTTCCATGTGTGGGCGAAGCCGATGCTTGACTCCTATATCTTCCTGGGCGGTACCGGGGCGACCTTGGGTCTGATCATCGCGGTCTTTATTGTCTCTCGTCGTGCTGACTACCGTCAGGTCGCGAAGCTGGCGCTGCCATCAGGCATCTTCCAGATTAACGAACCGATTTTGTTCGGTCTGCCAATCATCATGAACCCGGTAATGTTCATTCCGTTCATCCTGATTCAGCCGCTGCTGGCCGCGATCACCCTGACGGCGTATTACATGGGCATCATTCCACCGGTCACCAACATTGCACCGTGGACCATGCCGGCGGGTCTGGGCGCCTTCTTCAACACCAACGGCAGCGTCGCAGCCTTCCTGCTGGCGATATTCAACCTCGGGATTGCCACCCTGCTGTACATGCCGTTCGTGGCGATTGCCAACAAAGCCGCCACCATTATTGATGAAGAAGAGAGCGAAGAGGATATTGCCCTCTCACTGAAATTCTAAGATTGACCGGCGCGGGGAAGCCCGCGCCAGCCACAAGGAGCTTAAACATGTTAGATTTGGATAGTATTGTCGCAGACGAAGCCGTCGAGAACGATCTCGAAGAAGTGGTGATGGGGCTTATCATCAACTCCGGACAGGCCCGCAGCCTGGCCTATGCCGCACTGAAGCAGGCCAAGCAGGGGGATTTCGCCGCGGCGAAAACCATGATGGACCAGTCCCGCACGGCGCTCAACGAAGCGCACCTGGTGCAGACAAAGCTGATTGAAGGCGATCAGGGCGAAGGGAAGATGAAGGTCAGCCTGGTGCTGGTCCACGCGCAGGATCACCTGATGACCTCGATGCTGGCGCGTGAGCTGGTGGCGGAGCTCATCGAGCTTCACGAGAAAATGCACTGAGTCGGATTTCGCAGCAGGAGGTCAGCACGATGGAAATTAAAACCGCACTTGAACAGCAGCTGTTTAACGGCAAAAATTTTCACGTGGTTATCTACAACAAGACGGAGAGCGCCAGCGGTCTGCACCAGCATGACTACTACGAGTTCACGATTGTTCTGACCGGCCGCTACTACCAGGAGATCAACGGTAAGCGCGTCCTGCTTGAGCGAGGGGATTTTGTCTTCCTGCCGATGGGGTCTTATCACCAGAGCTTTTACGAATTTGGTGCCACCCGTATTCTGAATGTGGGCGTCAGCAGACGCTTCTTTGAGAAGCACTATCTGCCGCTGGTGCCGTTCTGCTTTGTGGCCTCCCAGGTCTATCGGGTCAAAAACGAGTTCATGACCTGGATTGAAACGGTTATCGCCTCGCTTAACTTTCGCGACAATGAATTTGATGAGTTTATTGAAACGGTGACCTTCTACGTGATGAACAGGCTGCGCCATCATCGTGAGGAGCAGCAGGTGACGGATGATATTCCACAGTGGCTGCGCAGCACCGTTGAGCTGATGCACGATAAAGGCCAGTTCAGCGAAAATGCGCTGGAAAATATGGTGTCACTGTCGGGAAAATCCCAGGAATATCTGACTCGCGCGACGCAGCGCTATTATCGTAAAACACCCGTGCAAATTATTAATGAAATCCGCATTAATTTTGCCAAGAAACAGCTGGAAATTACCAACTACTCTGTCACCGATATTGCGTACGAGTCAGGATACAGCAGTCCCAGCCTGTTTATTAAGACCTTTAAAAAATTGACTTCATTCACACCGAACAGTTACCGGAAGAATTTAACGGTAATTAATTAACTTTCGGCGGATTACCCGCCACAAATATTGCTTTAATGGCTTGCCCAAATAGCGGGAAGAGTACGCTATACCTTGCAGGCGATTAACCTGATACGCTAAGGGAGATATTATGCAGAAGAAATTAAAAGTCGTAACCATTGGTGGCGGCAGCAGCTATACCCCGGAATTACTGGAAGGTTTCCTGAAACGTTATCATGAATTACCGGTCAGCGAATTATGGCTGGTGGACGTGGAGGAAGGTCAGGAAAAGCTGAATATTATTTTCGACCTGTGCAAGCGCATGGTGGAGAAAGCGGGCGTGCCTCTGACCGTGCATAAAACCCTGGACCGTCGTCTGGCGCTGAAAGATGCGGACTTCGTGACCACCCAGCTGCGCGTCGGCCAGCTGAAAGCGCGCGAGCTGGACGAGCGTATTCCGCTGAGCCACGGCTATCTCGGGCAGGAGACCAACGGCGCGGGCGGCCTGTTCAAAGGCCTGCGTACCATCCCGGTCATTTTCGACATCGTCAAAGACGTGGAGGAGATCTGCCCGAACGCGTGGGTGATTAACTTCACCAACCCGGCCGGGATGGTGACCGAGGCGGTCTATCGTCATACCGGCTTCAAACGCTTTATCGGCGTCTGTAATATTCCGATTGGTATGAAGATGTTTATCCGCGACGTGCTGGCGCTGAACGACAGCGACGATCTCTCCATCGACCTGTTCGGCCTGAACCATATGGTGTTCATTAAAGACGTTATCGTGAACGGTAAATCGCGCTTTGCCGAACTGCTGGACGGCGTGGCTTCCGGACGCCTGACGGCGGCATCGGTAAAAAATATCTTTGACCTGCCGTTCAGTGAAGGGCTGATCCGCTCGCTGAACCTGCTGCCGTGCTCGTACCTGCTTTACTACTTCAAGCAGAAAGAGATGCTGGCCATCGAAATGGGCGAGTACTATAAGGGCGGCGCGCGCGCGCAGATCGTTCAGAAGGTTGAGAAGCAGCTGTTCGATTTGTATAAAGATCCGAACCTGAACGTCAAACCGAAAGAGCTGGAGCAGCGCGGCGGGGCCTACTACTCCGATGCGGCGTGTGAAGTGATTAATGCTATCTACAACGACAAGCAGGCGGAACACTATGTCAACGTGCCGCACCACGGCCATATTGACAATATTCCGGCGGACTGGGCCGTTGAGATGACCTGCATCCTGGGACGCGATGGCGCTAAACCGCATCCACGCATCACCCACTTCGATGATAAGGTCATGGGGCTGATCCACACCATCAAAGGCTTTGAAGTAGCGGCAAGCAACGCGGCGCTGAGCGGCGAGCTCAATGACGTGCTGCTGGCGCTGAACCTCAGCCCGCTGGTGCATTCCGACCGCGACGCGGAGAAGCTGGCCAGCGAGATGATCCTGGCGCATGAAAAGTGGTTGCCGAACTTTGCCGCCACGATCGAGAAGCTGAAGTTCAAACAGCAATAAGAGGACGCACAATGGAAAACCTGCTGATCGTTAATGCTGATGATTTTGGCCTCTCGAAAGGCCAGAACTACGGCATTATTGAAGCCAGTCGCCGGGGTGTTGTGACCTCGACCACGGCACTGGTGAATGGTGAGGCGGTTGAACACGCGGCGCAGCTGAGCAGCGAGGTGCCGGAGCTGGGCGTCGGCATGCATTTTGTGCTGACGCTCGGGATGCCGCTTTCGCCAATGCCGGGCCTGACGCGCGACGGCCAGTTGGGCAAATGGATTTGGGAACTGGCGGAGCAGGGCGCTCTGCCGCTCGAAGAGATTGCCCGCGAGCTGGAGCGTCAGTTCAACCGCTTTGTTGACGCGTTTGGTAAGGCACCGACGCACATCGACAGCCATCACCACGTGCATATGATCCCGGCGATTTTCCCGATAGTAGCTGAGTTTGCACAGCGTAAAGGTGTGGCGATGCGCGTGGATCGGGAGGCGCGCGGCGTGCCTGACTGCGCCGCGACCACCACTGAGGGGTTCAGCAGCGCATTTTACGGCGACGAGATCGACGAAGCGCTGTTCCTGAAGGTGCTGGATGATTCCGCCGCGCGGGGGGAACGGTCGCTGGAGGTCATGGCGCATCCTGCTTTTGTCGATAATACAGTGCGTAAGAGCGCCTACTGCTGGCCGCGCCTGGCGGAGCTGGACGTGCTGACGTCGGCATCGCTGAAGTATGCGATTGCCGAGCGTGGGTATCGGTTGGGGACGTTCGGGGATCTTTGAGATAAAGCCCGGTGGCGAGGTAAAAGCAAAACGGTAACCTGGGTTACCGTTTTTATTGTTTTCTCCCTCTCCCGAGGGAGAGGGGCGGGGTGAGGGTATTTTTTACGCCGGTATCTGATCGATCTTACTGCTGCGCGACCAGACGCGGTGCGCGGCGAGCAAATCAAACAGCTTCGTCATAAAGGCATCGTCAACGTTATCGCCCTCGACAATGCCGTCCTCACCCTGATCGGCCACCTTCAGCTGCGCCTTAAACCGTCGCGCGTCGCCGGACAGCGCGATCGGTTTCAGGTGCTTGTAGGCTTCCAGCAGATAATACACCGCGTCACCGTTGCTCAGCAGGCTGTCTATATCTCCGCACGGCACAATCACCGCATCGACGGTCAGCGATGGCGCCCCGGCAAAGGTTGCCGCCACCGGCAGCACGGAGCCGTCATCGGCGGTCACTTCCCCCATGCGGGAATAAAGCAGTTTCGCATGCACGCCCTGGGTCTTCAGCGCCTGCATAATCCCCAGCACGTCGCTGGCGCGGGTTTTGTCGTTCAGCAGAATGGCGACCACGCGGCCTTTAATCGAGCCACCCGGCACGGCATACAGGCTCAGCGACGGATCTTTCTTGACGCCGTTAACCTCTTTCGGCGGGGCAAGGTTGCGCTGCTCGTCGGTCAGCGTAATGCCCAGATTATCCGCAACGCTCTGGGCGAGCTGAATATCAATGCGCGCCAGCTGATCGACGACCCGCTCGCGGATGTAGGTACGCACCACTTTGCTCAGCTCAAAGCTGAAGCCGCCGATAATGTGCTGTTGCTCAATCGGCGTCTGGCTGTTCCAGAACAGGCGAGGGTGGGCGTAATATTCGCCGAACGACGGGCTGCGCTCGCGAATTTTGTTGCCGTCGATTCGCTCCTGGTACGATTCGAATCCACCGCGTTTCGGCGCGGGAGGCGTTTCGCGCGGCCAGTTATCGTTGATGGAGTTCGGCTCATAGTTCGCCGGATTGGTATCAATATCCTGACGATGCATCCCGTCGCGCTGGAAATTGTGGTACGGGCAGGTTGGGCGGTTAATCGGGATTTCGTGGAAGTTCGGCCCGCCAAGACGGCTGATCTGCGTATCGGTATACGAGAACAAACGACCCTGCAGGAGCGGATCGTTGGTGAAGTCCAGCCCTGGCACGATATGCCCCGGGTGGAACGCGGCCTGCTCGTTTTCGGCAAAGAAGTTATCCGGGTTACGGTTGAGCACCATTTTTCCCACCAGTTGAACCGGCACCAGCTCTTCAGGGATCAGCTTCGTCGGGTCAAGCAGGTCGAAATCGAACCTAAATTCGTCCTCCTCCGGAATGAGCTGCAGACCCAGTTCGTACTCCGGGAAGTCGCCCGCTTCAATGGACTCCCACAGCTCGCGGCGATGGAAGTCCGGATCGCGTCCGGTCAGCTTCTGTGCCTCGTCCCACACCAGCGAGGCTTTGCCCGCTACCGGCTTCCAGTGGAAGCGCACAAACGTGGCTTTCCCCTCTGCGTTGATCATCCGGAAGGTGTGGATGCCAAACCCTTCCATGGTGCGGTAGCTGCGCGGGATGCCGCGGTCTGACATCGCCCACATCACGTTGTGTAAGGTTTCAGGCTGTAGGGAGACATAGTCCCAGAAGGTATCGTGCGCGCTTTGTCCCTGCGGTATGGCCCAGTGGGGCTCCGGTTTTACCGCATGGACAAAGTCAGGAAATTTATGCGCATCCTGAATGAAGAACACCGGGGTGTTATTGCCCACCAGATCGAAAATACCCTCTTCGGTATAAAACTTGGTGGCAAAGCCGCGGATATCTCGAACCGTGTCCGCCGACCCTGCGCCGCCCTGTACGGTGGAGAAGCGCACAAATACCGGAGTGATTTTGTCCGGGTCGGAGAGGAAGTCCGCTTTGGTGATGTCTTTCAGGCTCTTGTAGGGCTGGAAGTAGCCGTGCGCAGCCGAGCCGCGCGCGTGGACGATGCGTTCCGGTATCCGCTCGTGGTCAAAATGGGTGATTTTTTCCCGCAGGATAAAGTCTTCCAGCAGGGTTGGCCCGCGCGCGCCTGCGCGAAGGGAGTTCTGATCGTCAGCAATGCGTACGCCCTGATTGGTGGTGAGCGCAAAACCTTCGCCGCCCTTACGGTGTGGCTCAAGCGATTTCAGCTTCTCGTTTCCCGTGTCCGGCGATTTCATGCTTCCCGGTGCGGTAGGCTGTTCGCCCGGTGCGGAAGGGCCAGGGGAGGGGCGGTGAGAGCCGTCAGCAGGGGCAAGAGAGTCCATACCCGGTTGAGATTCCTCAGTGCCATGAATCGGTGATTGATGTGTTTTATCTTTGTTCGACATTGCACGCTTCTCCTTTATCCATTGCTAAAAACCCTATTAAGGATAGAACAATGTCGCGAGATGGCTCGCGAACTAAGAGTTTTCACATGCCGTCATTGACGAAAGGAGCCTTCTCGTCCACTCGGGGCGCGACGGAAGGCAGCAGGATCGGCTATCATAGAATTTTCCTGCTTCAAGAATTTGCTTTAGTGAACCAGTCGCTTATGAAACCTCTTCGTCAACAAAACCGCCAGGTTATTAGCTATGTGCCCCGCGTTGAGCCCGCGCCGCCTGACCATGCCCTGAAAGTGGAGGGCTTTCGCGATGTCTGGCAGCTGCGGGGGAAATATGTGGCCTTCGTGCTGATCGGCGAACATTTCCGCCGCTCGCCCACGTTTACGGTGCCGGAATCGGCGCAGCGGTGGGCGATGCAGATCCGCCAGGATGAAGAGGTTGAAGAATAACAGCCATAAAAAAACCGCCATCAGGCGGTTTTTTTATTTCAAAGTGATTAACGGTGCGCCAGCTCGGCGTCGTCTTCACTTTCCAGAATCGCTTTGTCGGTCTGCTTCAGCCACTGGCTGGTCAGCGTACCGGCGGTCATGGAGCCGCTCACGTTCAGCGCGGTACGGCCCATGTCGATCAGCGGCTCAACGGAGATCAGCAGGGCGACCAGCGTCACCGGCAGACCCAGCGCAGGCAGAACAATCAGCGCAGCAAAGGTTGCGCCGCCGCCAACGCCCGCAACGCCTGCGGAGCTTATGGTAACAATTCCGACCAGCGTGGCGATCCAGACCGGATCCAGCGGGTTGATCCCAACCGTTGGGGCAACCATCACCGCCAGCATCGCCGGATAGAGTCCCGCACAGCCGTTCTGACCAATGGTGGCACCAAAGGAGGCAGAGAAGCTGGCGATGGATTCAGGCACGCCCAGACGACGGGTCTGCGCTTCAACGTTCAGCGGAATAGACGCGGCGCTGGAACGGCTGGTGAAGGCAAAGGTCAGTACAGGCCAGACTTTACGGAAGTATTTCAGCGGGCTGACGCCGTTCACGCCCAGCAGGATGCCGTGCACCACGAACATGATGCCCAGGCCCAGATAAGAGGCGACAACGAAGCTACCCAGCTTAATGATGTCCTGCAGGTTAGAGCCGGCAACCACTTTGGTCATCAGCGCCAGCACGCCGTAAGGCGTCAGCTGCATCACCAGACGGACCAGCTTCATCACCCAGCTTTGCAGGGTGTCAATCGCGGTCAGCACGCGTTCACCTTTAGGCGCGTCGTCTTTCAGCAGCTTCAGCGCCGCTACGCCCAGGAACGCGGCGAAAATAACCACGCTGATGATCGAGGTTGGGCTCGCACCGGTCAGGTCAGCAAACGGATTCTTCGGAATGAAGGAGAGCACCATCTGCGGCACGGTCAGGTCAGCCACTTTACCAACGTAGTTGGTTTGAATCGCGGTAAGACGCGCCGTTTCAGCGGTACCCTGAACCAGACCTTCTGCGGTCAGGCCAAACAGGTTGGTGACCAGCACCCCCACCAGCGCGGCAATCAGCGTGGTGAACAGCAGCGTACCGATGGTCAGGAAACTGATTTTTCCCAGCTGAGTGGCGTTATGCAGGCGGGCCACGGCGCTCAGAATAGAGGCGAACACCAGCGGCATAACGATCATCTGCAGCAGCTGGACATAGCCGTTACCGACGATGTTGAACCACTGAATAGAGTCTTTCAGAACTGGATTATCGGAGCCATAAATTGCCTGTAATGCCAGACCAAATACGACACCCATGGCCAGACCAATCAGCACTTTTTTCGCCAGGCTCCACTGTTTGTGGCGCGCCTGCGCGAGAAGCAATAGCAATACAACGAACACAACGACGTTCGCGATGAGTGGAAAATTCATCCCCGTTCTCCTGATTTATTATTGGGTCGGTTTTTACCGATCCTGTTGGCGGAAGGTTAGCAGAAGTGTGATGTAGCGCTTATATCCAAATGGAATGGGTTATGACAAATGGGATAATTTTGTCGGTTTACTGTTCAATCTGGTGATGAATAAAGCGATTAAACTGAAATTGCAGCGAATTAATCATCTGGGATGACCAGCGAACTGCACTGTTTTCGGGCAATGTTTGCGGCATCCAGACGGCGTAAGCAAACAGCGCCATGCACAATACGCGCTCAAGCTGGTTGCCTTTCTGCGGTGCGAGGATGGGAAAACGGAAACGCCAGCGGCAGGGCCAAAGCAGCGGCACGCCCGCAGGCGTCAGCATATCGGCGAGAATATGGCTTAAATAGCCCAGCACCATCCCCTGGATGGCATCAGCGGGGACTATCCAGCTTTCGGGCACTTTTAAATAGAAAAGCGTCAGCAGGCCAAATACGGCCAGCAGGCTGTGCGTAAACCCCCGGTGGCCGAACGCGCGGGCGATGGGTTTCGACACCCACTTCAGGCGTTGTCCGAGAAAGGATTTAGGATGGTCAATGTCGGGCAGCAGACAGGTCAATACGGCGGAAGGGACAATATGCCACCAGTCCCCCTGTGCCAGCACGGGGGTGAGTTCAGCGTTTTTGGCAAATACCGCGCACGCAATAGAAAAAAGCAGGTGGCCTTCCGCCGTCATGATAAAACCCACAAAACTGTCAATTCATACAGTATAGGGTTTTTATACAGTAGGCGGAAGAGGTGACGGTGTAACTGTTTGTCACAAACCGGAGGAGGGCGTTAACCGCCCTGCAGATGATGCGCCGTGAGTTCTGCCAGTGAGTTAAGCTTCACGTCGGCAAGAGCAAACCGGGGATCGTGACGGCCTTCTTCAGCGGGCACCACAATGGAGCGCATCCGCGCAGCCTTCGATGCCACCATACCGTTAACGGAATCTTCCAGCGCAACGCAGTTGAGGGGATCCAGGCCAAGCTTTGCGGCACAGTCCAGATAGACCTGCGGGTGCGGCTTGCTGTAAGGCAATTTTTCAGCGGACGCCAGCGCGTCGAAACTGTCGCGCAGTTCAAACATCGTGAGCACTTTTTCCAGCATATGCAGCGGTGAAGCCGAGGCCAGGCCAACCTTCAGCCCCTGGGCTTTACACAGTGCGACAGCCTCGCGTACGCCGGGGAGCAGCGGCCTGTTCTCTTCCACCAGTGAAATGGCGCGGCTGATAATGCGTGCGGTCACCTCATCGCGATTGGGCCCTACCCACGGCTGTTGGGCAAACCACAGGTCAACCACCATATCGATGCGCAGACCCAGCGTATCGGGAAGTTCATTACGGCGGCTGATATCCACGCCCAGGCTGGCCATTACATCCAGTTCGGCGCGATCCCACAGCGGTTCGGAATCGATCAGCAATCCATCCATGTCAAAAATTGCGGCAAGAATTTTGCGCGGTGTCGACATCACAACGTCTCCTTATCCAGGGTGTTCGACAGACGATACGTGCTAAGCACAATCTGCAATTTAGCATATTGCTTTTAAAGAGCGGGCGAAATTGATGACCAGCAGGTAGACTTAGGCACAAATAACGCGTCTTTATGAAGAGGAACTGATGACGTATCAACAAGCTGGACGCATTGCGGTCTTAAAACGTATTGCTGGCTGGGTGATTTTTATTCCTGCCGTCATTTCTACGCTGATTTCTGTACTCAAATTTATGTACGATCACAGCGAAAAACAGCCGGGTATCAATGCGGTAATGCTTGATTTCGCTCATGTCATGATTGAGATGATGCGTTTTAATACGCCATTTTTGAATGTCTTCTGGTTTAACTCACCGACCCCGGATTTTCATCAACAGCTGAATATCGGTTTTTGGGTGATATATGCCCTGATCTTTGTCGCGCTGGCACTGCAGGCCTCTGGCGCGAGAATGAGTCGCCAGACGCGCTTTTTACGCGAGGGCGTTGAGGATCAGTTGATTCTGGAGCAGGCCAAAGGCCCGGAAGGCATGAGTCGGGAGCAGATTGAATCCCGCATTGTTGTGCCGCGTCACACCATTTTCCTGCAAATTTTCCCGCTCTATATCCTTCCCGTGATAATCATTGTGGCGGGATACTTCTTCTTCTCACTGCTCGGTTTTCTGTAAGCGATAGGGGTGGCGGCAAGGCCACCCGTCTCTTCTCAGGCGGCAAGCATACGCTCGAGTGCCCGCTGCGCGTTAACAATGTGTTCTCCGCCAAAAAGAATGGCACGGTTCATCAGCGTATAAAGCTGATACACCGGCTGGCGGTCGAGGAAACCGGGCGGCAGGGGGGAAACAGACTGGTATCCGTCGTATATTTGCGGCGGCTGCTCAGGATGAAGCGGCAGCATGGCAAGATCGCACTCTCTGTCACCCCAGTAGCAGGCCGGGTCATAGATGTACGGGCCGTTGGGACCCAGCGCGCAGTTATTGGACCACAAATCGCCGTGAAGCAGCGACGCCTGAGGCTGGTGGGATGCCAGACGCTGCTGGACGTGCTCGACGATGGCGTCGATATTGCCAAACTCCAGCCCTTTCTCGGCGGCCAGCTCAAGCTGCCAGCCAATGCGCTGCTCGGCAAAAAACGTCGACCAGCGACGCTGCCAGGCATTGGGCTGTGGCGTGGTGGAGAGATCGTTGTCAAAGTCGAGACCAAACTGCGGCTGGTCGCTCCATTGATGCAGGCGCGCTAACTGTTGGCCGAGAATGAACGCATTATGGGCATCCAGCGGGCGGGCGGGGAGATATTCCATCACCAGGAAGCTGTAGTCGCGATCGCTCCCCACGGCCAGAACCTGCGGGACCGTCACCGTTTTACTGCGCGACAACAGCTCCAGCTGGTCGGCTTCGGCGGTAAATATTGGAAGCAGCTCTCGCTCATCGCACTTAACGAAAAGATCGCGCCCTGCGTAGCGTAAATGCCACGCGGCGTGGATCTCACCGCCTGGCAGTTCGTTACGCAGTTCAATTTCACCTTCACCCAGCTGCTCACGTAAAAGATGACTGATAGCCTGCCACATGTTGTCTCTCCCATGTTGTCTGCCAGATCATAAAGTTAGCGCATAACCGCGGTAAAAAAATACGAACTAACGCACACCTGAGCGGTTTAAATTCATACAGCGCACTTATTGTTCTTTTTTCCGCCAGCTTTCCCAGGTATCCACGTCAATTTCGGCAGGCTTGTCGGTCACGCTCTCCACCAGACTGGCGGCCAGCGCATGAACCTCTTCCTGGCTCAGGGCGCCAATCAGTCCAAATGCCAGGGTGCCTAAATCATGAATATTGCCCTCGTCATCCGTCAGCGTGAGGAGAAAATTAGCTCGGGTGAAGGCATTGTTGAGCTCATTTAGCTCGGTCAGCGATGCTTCATGAAGGTTGATGGTCACGACGTAGCGTGTGATGTCACCACTGCTCATAATTCACCTCATTGTTATCATGGAAGTTTTCTTAGCATAGTCGATAGTTTGCGTTTGGCGACTCAGAGACGACCTTCCCCTCCGTAAAGACGAAGGGGAAAAGGCGTTAATTTCGGGACAGGTAATCGACGATTTTTTGCGTATCGGCAAGCGAACAGAGACGCGTGCCCTGGTTGATGGTGGCGGCACTACCCGCCGCAACGCCGTAGCGTGTCATTTCGAGCAGAGACGCACCCTGCGCCAGTTTTAGCGTCATCGCACCCACCATACTATCGCCCGCGCCAACCGTGCTTTGGCTCTTCATCGGCGGAGGGACAACCTGAACGGACGACGATTCATCGACTGCCAGCGCCCCCTGAGGTCCAAGGGAGACGACTACGCGCCGCGCTTTGCCGCTGCGCACCAGCTCCTGCGCGGCGGTGCGCACATCATCAGGCTGCGTCAGTTCGCGGTTGACCAGCGCGCTTAACTCTTTCTGGTTGGGTTTGACCAGCTCCAGATTGCCCGGCACCAGGGCCGCCTGCAGGGCCTCGCCGCTGCTGTCGACAATGCAGCGGATACCGCGCTGCTGTACCGCCTGAATCAGCGCCGTCAATTTTTCCGTGCTGACGCCGGGCGGCAGGCTGCCGCTTACCACCAGCAGCGCGCCGCTTTCTATCGTCAACACTTTCTCTTCAAGCTGACGAAACTCGTCATCGCTGAGCTTCGCGCCCGGCATGACAAAACGGTACTGCTCGCCGCTCGATTCCACGTGAACATGCAGGTTTTGCCGCGTCCAGTCTTTGGCCTCAACGGTTTCAACGGCCACCTGTTCATCGGCCAGCAGAGAGACCAGGTGTTCACCGGTAGCACCGCCTGCGGGGAAAATTGCCGTGGCTTTGCCGCCGAGATGTGTAATGGCGCGCGCCACGTTGATCCCGCCGCCGCCGGGCTCAAAGACCGGGGCGCTACAGCGCAATTTACCTTCCGGGTAAATCTGCGGCGTCAGGGTGGCGGAATCCAGGGAAGGGGAGAGCGTAAGAGTATAGATAGAAACCATCATTACCTCCTTTTAGCATGGGTTCTTATTAGCCTGGCACCATTTGTCAGGAAGGCAACGTAAATAACAGTATGATTTTAAATATGAATACTGACGAAAAGTGAGGCGGGGGATATATAAAATAAAACGCTTTTTGAGATCGTTCTTATTCAAAAAATGAAATAAGAAAACATTGCTATGTTATTTGCGGCTTTTTATAATTTGTTACCTTTCTCTGGACGCCTTGTCATTGATCCTCAAGAAAGATTCCGGGACCGTGTGGTCTCTTTTTTTGTTGTACGGACTCCTTAATAAAATGAAGCTTTTAAAGACAGTGCCCGCTGCACTGATGCTGGCGGGTGGCGTGTTTGCGGCTATGAACGCGACCGCTGATGATACCGTTTTTACTGTCATGGACGATCCTTCCACCGCGAAAAAACCGTTTGAAGGTAACCTGAACGCCGGGTACCTGGCACAATCCGGTAACACGAAAAGCTCTTCTCTGACGGCGGACAGTACGCTCACCTGGTACGGCAACACCACCGCCTGGTCTCTTTGGGGTAATGCCAGCAACACTTCCGCTAACGACGAACGTTCTTCCGAGAAGTATGCGGTAGGCGGACGTAGCCGTTACAACATGACCGACTATGACTACCTGTTTGGTCAGGCTAGCTGGTTAACCGACCGTTACAACGGTTATCGCCAGCGCGACGTGTTCACCGCCGGTTATGGTCGCCAGTTCCTGAACGGTCCGGTACACAGCCTCCGTTTTGAATTCGGTCCGGGTGTGCGTTATGACGAGTACACCAATGGCGATACCAAAACCCAACCGCTCGGTTACGCTTCCGGTACCTATGCCTGGCAGATGACTGACAACACCAAATTTACCCAGGGTGTTTCTGTATTTGGTGCCGACGATACGACGCTGAACTCTGAGACGGCGCTGAATGTGGCTATCAACGAACACTTTGGCCTGAAAGTCGCCTACAACGTGACCTGGAACTCTTCACCACCAGAATCTGCGCCGGATCATACCGACCGTAGAACCACGGTTTCACTGGGTTATAGAATGTAATAAAAGCGGGCCGATGATAATGTCGGCCCGTTTATTGTCTGCAGTCTTTTGACGTCCCTTCTGATGACTTGTCTTCGCCCCTAGCCCCAAATCATTGCCGCCCAACGGAGTAGCAGCATTGCGCCGCAGATGGCAATCAGCACCAGCACCATTTTCCAGTGTTTTGCGGCAAATCGTTTAGTTGGCATAACCTAATCCTTGTTGGTTGATACTCCCAGTCTACCAAACAGGGCCGAAATATGCCCCTTCTCAGGTTCGATTGGGTTATGCCAGCGTAGGGTTCGGCTCAGAACCAGTGGAATCGCTCGGCGAGAATCAACAATAAACCTGTGGCGGAAAGGATGTTCAATATCACAACCGTTCTACTGGATACGTTCATGGTATGCACCTTTGGGTTTAAAGACCTGTTCAAGAGTAGCCCAGCATCTTCGAAATGCGAGCGCAGGGGAGAAGCAACCTGCAAATTCGTGCGAAAGTGCCAGCCCATCAATCTGGCCGCAGAGGGTGCAATCTCCTTGCCGTTAGTGTTAACATTACGTCGCTTGCCGTAAATCCACATTAATCTGAATTCGGCAGGTGAATGATGACGAACCAATTTGACGATTGTTGGTCAGATGGTGTCGTAATCTATTGTCAAATCACGATTATTTTCTTTGTATATGCTCTTATGTGTGGGGCATCACTGCAAATAAGGATATAAAATGCCTGTAATTACTCTTCCTGATGGCAGCCAACGCCATTTCGACCGTGCTGTTAGCCCAATGGATGTTGCCCTGGACATTGGTCCTGGCCTCGCGAAAGCGACTATCGCTGGCCGCGTTAACGGTGAGCTGGTGGACGCCTCCGATCTGATCGAAAACGATGCGACGCTTGCAATCATCACCGCGAAAGACGAAGAAGGTCTGGAGATCATTCGTCACTCCTGCGCGCACCTGTTAGGCCATGCCATCAAACAGCTGTGGCCAAACACCAAAATGGCGATCGGTCCGGTTATCGATAACGGTTTCTACTACGACGTTGACCTTGACCACACCCTGACTCAGGAAGATATCGACGCGCTCGAAAAACGCATGCACGAGCTCGCCGAAACAAACTATGACGTCATCAAGAAGAAAGTCAGCTGGCACGAAGCGCGTGAAACCTTCGTGAAGCGCGGCGAGAGCTACAAGGTCTCTATTCTTGACGAAAACATTTCGCATGATGACAAGCCTGGCTTGTACCATCACGAAGAATACGTCGACATGTGCCGTGGACCGCACGTGCCGAACATGCGTTTCTGTCATCACTTTAAGCTGATGAAGATCGCAGGCGCCTACTGGCGTGGCGACAGCAACAACAAGATGTTGCAGCGTATCTATGGTACCGCGTGGGCTGATAAAAAAGCCCTGAACGCATACCTGCTGCGCCTGGAAGAGGCGGCGAAGCGTGACCACCGTAAAATCGGTAAGCAGCTTGACCTGTACCACATGCAGGAAGAAGCGCCGGGCATGGTGTTCTGGCATAACGACGGCTGGACCATCTTCCGTGAACTGGAAACTTTCGTACGCTCCAAGCTGAAAGAGTACCAGTATCAGGAAGTGAAAGGCCCGTTCATGATGGACCGTGTGCTGTGGGAAAAAACCGGCCACTGGGACAACTACAAAGATGCGATGTTCACCACCTCGTCTGAGAACCGTGAATACTGCATCAAGCCAATGAACTGCCCGGGCCACGTTCAGATCTTCAACCAGGGTCTGAAATCCTACCGCGACCTGCCGCTGCGTATGGCGGAGTTCGGTAGCTGCCACCGTAACGAACCATCAGGTGCGCTGCACGGTCTGATGCGTGTTCGTGGCTTTACTCAGGATGATGCGCATATTTTCTGTACTGAAGATCAGGTCCGTGACGAAGTTAACGCCTGTATTCGTATGGTCTACGATATGTACAGCACCTTTGGCTTCGAGAAGATCGTGGTCAAACTCTCAACGCGTCCGGAAAAACGTATCGGTAGCGATGAGACATGGGATCGCGCAGAAGCGGATCTCGCCGTGGCGCTGGAAGAGAACGGCATTCCGTTCGAATACCAGCTGGGCGAGGGCGCATTCTACGGTCCGAAAATTGAATTTACCCTGTATGACTGCCTCGATCGCGCATGGCAGTGCGGTACTGTACAGCTGGACTTCTCCCTGCCGCAGCGTTTAAGCGCCTCTTATGTTGGCGAAGACAACGAGCGTCAGGTACCGGTAATGATTCACCGTGCAATTCTCGGTTCTCTGGAGCGCTTCATCGGCATCCTGACCGAAGAGTTCGCCGGCTTCTTCCCAACCTGGCTTGCGCCAGTGCAGGTCGTGGTGATGAACATTACCGATTCTCAGGCGGATTACGTTAAAGAATTGACGCAGAAACTACAAAATGCGGGCATTCGCGTAAAAGCAGACTTGAGAAATGAGAAGATTGGCTTTAAAATCCGCGAGCACACTTTACGTCGTGTCCCGTATATGTTGGTCTGTGGTGATAAAGAGGTGGAAGCAGGCAAAGTTGCCGTTCGCACCCGCCGTGGTAAAGACCTGGGCAGCCTGGACGTAAGTGAAGTGATTGAGAAGCTGCAACAAGAGATTCGCAGCCGCAGTCTTCAACAACTGGAGGAATAAGGTATTAAAGGCGGAAAACGAGTTCAAACGGCACGTCCGAATCGTATCAATGGCGAGATTCGCGCCCAGGAAGTTCGCTTAACAGATCTTGAAGGTGAACCACTGGGGATTGTGAGTCTGAGAGAAGCGATCGAAAAAGCTGAAGAAGCTGGAGTAGATTTAGTTGAAATCAGCCCTAACGCCGAACCGCCAGTTTGTCGTATCATGGACTACGGCAAGTTCCTTTATGAAAAGAGTAAGTCTTCTAAGGAACAGAAGAAGAAGCAAAAAGTTATCCAGGTTAAGGAAATCAAATTCCGTCCTGGTACCGACGATGGCGACTATCAGGTAAAACTCCGCAGCCTGATTCGCTTTCTGGAAGATGGCGATAAGGCCAAGATCACACTGCGTTTCCGCGGTCGTGAGATGGCCCACCAACAGATTGGTATGGAAGTGCTTAACCGCGTCCGTGACGATCTGAGTGAACTGGCAGTAGTCGAATCCTTCCCTACGAAGATCGAAGGCCGCCAGATGATCATGGTGCTCGCTCCTAAGAAGAAACAGTAAGGCCTTCAAGCAGCAAAATCTGTGGAGCCTTCGGGTTTCATAGGTTTTGTTCGCCTATGTTTCGTTTATTTAACAATGCGAAGTGGAAGTTATTAAGATGCCAAAAATTAAGACCGTACGCGGTGCTGCTAAGCGCTTCAAAAAAACCGGTGGTGGTGGATTTAAGCGTAAGCACGCAAACCTGCGTCATATTCTGACCAAAAAATCTACTAAGCGTAAACGTCACCTGCGTCCAAAAGGCCTCGTTTCTAAAGGCGATCTGGGTCTGGTTATCGCGTGCCTGCCGTACGCATAAGCCGTTAACGTTTAATTTTTTACTAAGAATATAGATACAGGAGAGCACATATGGCTCGCGTAAAACGTGGTGTAATTGCACGTGCACGTCACAAGAAAATTTTGAAACAAGCTAAAGGCTACTACGGTGCGCGTTCACGCGTATACCGCGTTGCTTTCCAGGCTGTTATCAAAGCAGGTCAGTACGCTTACCGTGACCGTCGTCAGCGTAAGCGTCAGTTCCGTCAACTGTGGATTGCGCGTATCAACGCAGCAGCACGTCAGAACGGTATTTCTTACAGCAAATTCATCAACGGCCTGAAAAAAGCCTCTGTTGAAATCGACCGTAAGATCCTGGCTGACATCGCAGTATTCGACAAAGTAGCGTTCACCGCTCTGGTCGAAAAAGCGAAAGCAGCACTGGCATAAGCCAGTTGAGAGAGGGGGCTTTGCTCCCTCTTTTCATTTAACACCATCAGAAGATTGACATTTATCCGTCCAGGCTTTTCAATAAGGTCTTAACGGTTTTTACCAGACAAGGTAACGCAAGCATGAATGCTGCTATTTTCCGCTTCTTCTTTTACTTTAGCACCTGATTTCAGGAGGCTAGCGCGTGAAAGATGAAACGAAAAACAGCGCCAGATAAGCCTCCCAATGGAGGCTTTTTTTGTGCCTGAATTTGAGAGAATAACTCCACCAAATCGGTGTCTGCACCGACATAATGAGGAAAATCATGTCACATCTCGCAGAGCTGGTTGCCAGTGCAACAGCCGCCATTAATCAGGCCTCAGATGTTGTCGCGTTAGACAATGTCCGCGTCGAATATCTTGGGAAGAAAGGGCACCTGACCCTTCAGATGACAACCCTGCGTGAGCTGTCGCCAGAAGAACGCCCGGCAGCGGGTGCGGTGATTAACGAAGCCAAAGAGCAGGTACAGCAGGCGCTGAACGCGCGCAAAGCCGAGCTGGAAAGCGCGGTGCTGAATGCGCGTCTGGCCGCAGAGACGATCGACGTTTCTCTGCCGGGTCGCCGTATCGAAAACGGCGGTCTGCATCCGGTTACCCGCACCATCGATCGCATTGAAAGTTTCTTCGGTGAGCTCGGCTTTACCGTGGCGACTGGCCCGGAAATCGAAGATGATTACCATAACTTCGACGCCCTGAACATTCCTGGCCATCATCCGGCACGCGCTGACCACGACACTTTCTGGTTCGACGCTACGCGTCTGCTGCGTACTCAGACCTCCGGCGTTCAGATCCGTACCATGAAGGAGCAGGAGCCGCCAATCCGTATTATCGCGCCGGGCCGCGTCTATCGTAACGACTACGATCAGACCCACACCCCAATGTTCCACCAGATGGAAGGTCTGATTGTTGATAAAAACATCAGCTTCACCAACCTGAAGGGCACGCTGCACGATTTCCTGAACAACTTCTTTGAGGAAGATCTGCAGGTTCGTTTCCGCCCGTCCTATTTCCCGTTCACCGAACCGTCTGCGGAAGTTGACGTGATGGGTAAAAACGGCAAATGGCTGGAAGTGCTGGGCTGCGGCATGGTGCATCCAAACGTGCTGCGCAACGTGGGTATCGATCCGGAAGTTTACTCCGGCTTTGCTTTCGGCATGGGCATGGAGCGTCTGACCATGCTGCGCTACGGCGTGACCGACTTACGTGCATTCTTCGAAAACGATCTGCGTTTCCTCAAACAGTTTAAATAAGGGCAGGACAGAACAATGAAATTCAGTGAACTGTGGTTACGCGAGTGGGTGAACACCACGCTGGACAGCGACGCGCTTTCTAACCAGATCACCATGGCAGGTCTGGAAGTCGACGGCGTTGAGCCGGTTTCCGGTACCTTCAACGGCGTGGTCGTCGGCGAAGTAGTCGAATGCGGTCAGCACCCTAATGCTGACAAACTGCGCGTAACAAAAGTAAACGTGGGCGGTGACCGTCTGCTGGATATCGTCTGCGGTGCGCCAAACTGCCGTCAGGGCCTGAAGGTGGCCGTGGCGACCGTCGGAGCGGTGCTGCCGGGCGATTTCAAAATTAAAGCGGCTAAGCTGCGCGGCGAGCCGTCTGAAGGCATGCTGTGCTCCTTCTCCGAGCTGGGTATTTCCGACGACCACAACGGCATCATTGAGCTGCCGCTGGATGCGCCAGTCGGCACCGATATCCGTGAATACCTGAAGCTTGATGACAACACCATCGAAATCAGCGTCACGCCAAACCGTGCCGACTGCTTAGGGATCATCGGCGTGGCGCGCGACGTGGCCGTGCTGAACCAGACCGAACTGAACGCGCCAGAAATCGCGCCGGTTGAAGCGACCATCGGTGACGTGCTGCCTATTCAGGTTGACGCTGCGGATGCTTGCCCGCGCTACCTCGGTCGCGTGGTGAAAGGCATCAACGTGAAAGCGCCAACCCCGCTGTGGATGAAAGAGAAGCTGCGCCGCTGCGGTATTCGCTCTATCGACGCAGTGGTTGACGTGACCAACTACGTTCTGCTGGAGCTGGGCCAGCCAATGCACGCGTTCGATAAAGATCGTATCGACGGCGGCATCGTTGTGCGCATGGCGAAAGAGGGCGAAACCCTGGTTCTGCTGGACGGCAGCGAAGCGAAACTGAACGCCGACACCCTGGTGATTGCTGACCACAGCAAAGCGCTGGCAATGGGCGGTATCTTCGGTGGCGAGCACTCAGGCGTCAACGCCGAGACGCAAAACGTCCTACTGGAATGCGCGTTCTTCAGCCCACTCTCCATCACCGGTCGCGCACGCCGTCACGGCCTGCATACCGATGCCTCTCACCGCTACGAGCGAGGCGTTGACCCGGCGCTGCAGTACAAAGCGATGGAACGTGCGACCCGCCTGCTGATCGACATCTGCGGCGGTGAAGCGGGCCCGGTTATCGACGTCACCAACGAAGCAACGCTGCCGAAGCGCGCAACCATCACCCTGCGCCGCAGCAAGCTGGATCGCCTGATTGGTCACCACGTTGCCGATGCGCAGGTGACCGACATCCTGAAACGTCTGGGCTGTGAAGTAACCGAAGGCCAGGACGAGTGGAAAGCCGTTGCGCCATCATGGCGTTTCGACATGGAAATTGAAGAAGATCTGGTGGAAGAAGTGGCCCGCGTTTACGGCTACAACAACATCCCTGACGAGCCTGTCCAGGCGGGTCTGGTGATGGGCGCCCACCGTGAAGCCGACCTGTCCCTGAAGCGTGTGAAAACCATGCTGAACGACAAAGGCTACCAGGAAGTGATCACCTACAGCTTCGTTGATCCAAAGCTGCAGCAGCTGATCCACCCGGGTCAGGAGGCGCTGATCCTGCCAAGCCCAATCTCCAGCGAAATGTCCGCGATGCGTCTGTCTCTGTGGACGGGCCTGCTGGGCACTGTCGTTTATAATCAGAATCGCCAGCAAAACCGCGTGCGAATTTTCGAAAGCGGTTTGCGCTTTGTACCGGATAATCAGGCAAATTTAGGCATCCGTCAGGATCTCATGCTGGCTGGCGCCATCAGCGGCAACCGCTATGAAGAGCACTGGGACCTGGCAAAAGGCACGGTTGATTTCTACGATATGAAGGGCGATCTGGAAGCGATTCTGGATCTGACCGGTAAATTATCTGAAATTGAATTCCGCGCAGAAGCTATCCCGGCTCTGCATCCGGGCCAGAGCGCAGCTATCTATTTAGACGGCAAACGCGTTGGTTTTATTGGGGTTGTTCACCCTGAGCTGGAGCGTAAGCTGGACCTGAACGGCCGTACCATCGTGTTCGAGCTGGAATGGAACCCGGTGGCTGACCGCGTTATTCCTCAGGCTCAGGACGTCTCCCGCTTCCCGGCAAACCGCCGTGATATCGCGGTTGTGGTCGCGGAAAATGTGCCTGCAGCAGATATTTTGGCCGAATGTAAGAAAGTTGGCGTAAATCAGGTAGTTGGCGTAAACTTATTTGACGTGTACCGCGGCAAGGGCGTAGCAGAAGGTTTCAAGAGCCTCGCTATTAGCCTTATCCTTCAGGATACCAGCCGTACACTCGAAGAAGAGGAGATTGCCGCTACCGTCGCCAAATGTGTAGAGGCATTAAAAGAGCGATTCCAGGCATCATTGAGGGATTGAACCTATGGCGCTTACAAAAGCTGAAATGTCAGAATATCTGTTTGATAAGCTTGGGCTTAGCAAACGGGATGCCAAAGAGCTGGTAGAGCTGTTTTTCGAAGAGATCCGTCGTGCTCTGGAAAATGGTGAGCAGGTAAAACTCTCCGGTTTTGGCAATTTTGATTTGCGAGACAAAAACCAACGTCCGGGCCGCAACCCGAAGACGGGGGAAGATATTCCCATTACAGCCCGCCGCGTGGTGACCTTCAGACCCGGCCAGAAGTTGAAAAGCCGTGTCGAAAACGCAACGCCCAAAGCAGAGTAATATGAACTAACTAAAAAGGCCGCCCACGCGGCCTTTTTTCTTTGCGCTCGCCGGCAAACCCGCCGTAAAATCAATTACATCTCACGCTACTAAAACCGTACACATGCTTGATTATGCCCATCGCCAGCACCGTTCCGATAAGCGTCGCCTGCTTTTGCTGGTGCTGTTGCTCATTGTCGCCGCGGGCGTGAGCCTCTGCGCGGGCGATAGATGGATCGGGCCTGAAAGCTGGTCGGGGCCGGACGGGCAGCTCTTCGTCTGGCAAATTCGCCTGCCGCGCACCGTCGCGGTGGTTCTGGTCGGCGCCGCGCTGGCGCTGTGCGGTACCATTATGCAGGCGTTGTTTGATAACCCTCTGGCGGAGCCCGGGCTGCTCGGCGTGTCAAACGGCGCAGGCGTAGGCCTGATTGCGGCGGTAATGCTGGGTGGGGGAGAACTCACCGGATGGAGTATTAGCCTGAGCGCTATCCTCGGCGCGCTGCTGATCACCGCGATCCTTCTTCGCTTCGCCAGACGGCACTTATCTACCAGCCGTCTGCTGCTTGCCGGCGTGGCGCTGGGGATCATCTGCAGCGCGCTGATGACCTGGGCGGTCTACTTCTCAACATCCTTTGACCTGCGTCAGCTGATGTACTGGATGATGGGCGGCTTTGGAGGCGTTGACTGGCACCAGGGCTGGCTAATGGCGCTACTGGTACCGGTCATCGTGTGGGCTGCCCTGCAGGCGCAGCCGCTGAATATGCTCGCGCTGGGTGAAACCTCTGCCCGCCAGCTCGGCATGCCGATTGGGTTCTGGCGTAATGTGCTGGTGATCGTCATTGGCTGGCTGGTCGGCGTCAGCGTGGCTCTGGCGGGCGCGATCGGCTTTATCGGGCTGGTGATTCCGCACATGCTGCGCCTGTGTGGCCTCACGGACCATCGGACTCTGCTTCCTGCCTCGGCGGTTGCCGGAGCCGTCACGCTGCTGGTGGCCGACATCATCGCCCGGCTTGCCCTGACGGCCGCCGAGCTGCCGATTGGCGTGGTGACCGCCACGCTGGGCGCGCCGGTCTTTATCTGGCTACTATTAAAAGCTGGACGTTAAAACAACTAGCCGTAAGACAACCTGAGGGAATGCTATGCAGTCAGATATCCTGAATACTGAAGTGACCACTATTGATGGCGTTAACACCACGCTGGAAGGCTACAAAGGCAACGTGCTGCTTATCGTCAACGTGGCATCCAAATGTGGCCTGACGCCGCAGTACGAGCAGTTGGAGAACATTCAGAAGGCCTGGGAGAAAGACGGTTTCACCGTGCTGGGCTTCCCGTGCAACCAGTTCCTGGGCCAGGAGCCGGGCAGCGAAGAGGAGATTAAAACCTTCTGCAGCACCACCTATGGCGTGACGTTCCCGATGTTCAGCAAAATCGATGTCAACGGTGAAGACCGCCATCCGCTGTATGCGAAGCTGATCGCTGCCGCGCCGAAAGCCGTTGCGCCGGAAGGAAGCGGTTTTTATGAACGCATGGCCAGCAAAGGCCGCGCGCCGCTTTACCCGGACGATATCCTGTGGAATTTTGAAAAATTCCTGATTGGCCGCGACGGCCAGGTCGTTCAGCGTTTTTCGCCGGATATGACCCCTGAGGATCCGATCGTTATGGAATCGATCAAGCTGGCGCTGGCGAAATAATGTCGCTGCTGATGCAGCTCACGGACGTTGCCGAGCGGGGACGTCTGGAGCCGATAACCGGTACCATCAATGCGGGAGAAATCCTGCATCTTGTCGGGCCAAACGGTGCAGGGAAGAGCACGCTGCTGGCACGGATGGCAGGCATGACCGACGGAGAAGGGCAGATAACGCTGCTGGAGCATACGCTCGCCGACTGGTCACCGGTCTCGCTGGCGCATCGGCGCAGTTACCTCGTGCAGCAGCAGGTTCCGCCCTTTGCGATGCCGGTCTGGCACTATCTGATGCTGCATTTGCACGACAAACAACAGACGGCACTGCTGACGGACGTGGCCGCGGCCCTGGGGCTGGAAGATAAACTGTCCCGGCATGCCAGCCAGCTTTCCGGCGGAGAGTGGCAGCGGGTGCGCCTGGCGGCCGTCATTCTTCAGATCCACCCGGCAGGTAATCCTCACGGGCGAATGCTGCTTCTCGATGAACCCATGAGCGGTCTGGACGTGGCGCAGCAGGCGGCACTGGATGCGCTGTTAAGCACCCTGAGCCGAAAAGGTATCGCCGTGGTGATGAGCAGTCATGACCTCAACCACACCCTGCGACATGCCCACCGGGTGTGGCTGCTGTCGCAGGGAAAGATGATCGCCAGCGGTGCCCGGGATCGGGTTCTTACGCCGCCCCATCTTGCCCGCGCGTACAACATGTCGTTCCGCAGGCTGGATATTGAGGGACATAAGATGCTGATTTCTACCGGGCAGACGTAACCGTTTCTTGCCTCTTAGCACAATTGCACGCTAAATTACGAAAAGAACAAAAAAAGCAGAGGATTCGTCTGAAAATGCGATTCTGGTTTCTCCTGATGGCCGCACTTTTTCTTGCGGGATGCAGTAGCCATCGTGCGCCGCCGCCTAACCCACGGCTTTCAGATTCGATCACCGTTATTGCCAGCCTTAACGATCAGCTGAGCAACTGGCGCGGTACGCCTTATCGCTACGGCGGCATGAGCCGCGGCGGCGTGGATTGTTCCGGCTTCGTTCTGATGACGTTCCGCGACAAGTTTGATTTACAGCTTCCGCGCGAAACGCGCAAGCAGGCCGAAATTGGCACTGAAATTGATAAAGACGATCTTCTGCCCGGGGACCTGGTTTTCTTCAAAACCGGCTCGGGTGAAAGCGGTCTTCATGTGGGCATATATGATACAGACAATCAGTTCATTCACGCCTCGACAAGCCGGGGGGTGATGCGCTCTTCTCTTGATAATGTTTACTGGCGTAAAAATTTCTGGCAGGCACGACGTATATAGTCTTTGTCAGACACTTCTCTTATGACGGCATGGTCTCTAATAAATCATGCCGTTTTTTCTCAAATAAGATGCTTAAAGTTAAATTTATCTAAAATTAGCGAATCCTGCATGTGTCTGTTTTATCTAAAACTGGCTATTATTCGGCAACCAGGATAAAATTATTTTAGATTCAGGGATAAATCTGAAAATAAATACGGAACTAATGAAATTAATCTTATTAAAATCAAGACAGTGGAATTGTGTCGGCAATTGCTCCAGGATGTCCTCTCTCATCTTTAATGTGGAGCGAGTGCAATGATTATTACGCTAGATAATGCTTACCAGTCTGAACTGCTGCTTCTGCCCGCCCGTAATAGCGCCGGGGAGCTTAAAGGTTTAGAGGTTCTGGTTAACTTTACTGGCGTCGGTAGCGATGTGCGGATCCCCACTGAGCTCGTTATCCCTCGGCTTTCAGCAGCTGAAGAGTTAGTGCTGTTTAACGAAAAACTGCAATTGCTTGATACCTGTAAACTGTTTTTTATTCAGCATCAGTTAATTGCATGGATCAATATTACACCTGCAATAGTTGAATTTTTATTAAGTGATGGAAACGCTGTTTCAATCCTTGAGCGTTATCCGTTTCTTGAGTTTACTGTTAATGAGAATTATCCAGGTTTAAATAACGGAAAAGACGATCTGCAGCTGGCGAGAATGGCAATCCATTTCCCGTTGGTCCTGGCAAACTTTGGCGCAGGCGCCGCATCGCTCAAAGCGGTCTATGATGGATTATTTAAACGGGTTATTCTCGACAAAGGCTTCATTCAGCAGCGTGCCCCGGAGCTCTCTTTTGAGCCCTTTATGCGCGCCATCCTCTGGCAAATCACACCGCACTGCCAGTCAGTGATTGTCTCAGGCATTGACGACCACGGCCTGTTGCAACGCGTATTGTCCTTCAATTTTGGCGCCATGCAGGGCGCACTCTGGCCAGCCGTCTCTGCGGAGCACGTTACATCGCTGGTTCAGCAGCGATAACCCTTGCTTTCGCCCGTGTTTAAGTCCGGGTAAACCCTCTACACTAAAAGCAGGAGGACTTATGACCCTGTCTTTTACTGCTCACTGGCATGACGAGTTGCCTGGCTTTTACACCGCACTCAAACCAACACCGTTACAAAATTCACGCCTTATCTGGCATAACGATTTGCTGGCAGAAGAGCTGGCCATTCCGCCTGAGCTGTTTCAGCGTTCAGAGGGCGCTGGCGTCTGGGGCGGTGAAACGCTTCTCGCCGGGATGCAACCTCTGGCTCAGGTCTATAGCGGCCACCAGTTTGGCGTCTGGGCGGGGCAGCTGGGCGACGGCAGGGGGATCCTGCTCGGCGAACAACAGCTTCCCAACGGGGAGACGGTTGACTGGCACCTGAAAGGCGCGGGCCTTACTCCCTATTCGCGAATGGGCGACGGGCGTGCGGTTCTGCGTTCAACGATTCGTGAATGCCTGGGCTCCGAAGCGATGCATGCCCTGGGGATCCCCACTACCCGAGCGCTGTCGATCGTGACCAGCGATACGCCGGTTGTGCGCGAAACGGTGGAAAAGGGCGCAATGCTGATGCGTATCGCGCAAAGCCATCTGCGCTTCGGCCATTTTGAGCACTTTTACTACCGTCGCGAGCCGGAAAAGGTGCGCCAGCTGGCTGACTTTGCCATTCGTCACCACTGGGCGCATTTGCAGGACGAGGCGGATAAATACGTTATCTGGTTCAGGGATGTGGTTGCCCGAACCGCAGCCCTGATTGCCCGCTGGCAAACGGTGGGCTTTGCCCATGGCGTCATGAATACGGACAACATGTCGATCCTCGGGCTGACCTTTGATTACGGCCCGTTTGGTTTCCTGGACGATTATCAGCCTGGCTATATCTGCAACCACTCCGACTATCAGGGACGTTACAGCTTTGACAATCAGCCAGCGGTTGGCCTGTGGAACCTGCAGCGGCTTGCGCAAACCCTGTCGCCGTTCATCGACGTAGAAGCCCTCAATGATGCACTCGACAGCTATCAGGACATATTGCTGCGAGAATACGGCACGCTGATGCGCAACAAGCTGGGACTGATAACGCAGGAGAGGGGCGATAACGACATTCTCAACGGCCTGTTTGCCCTGATGGCGCGCGAGGGCAGCGATTATACCCGTACCTTCCGGATGCTGAGCCAGACGGAGCAGCACAGTGCGGCCTCGCCGCTGCGCGACGAGTTTATTGACAGACAGGCGTTTGACGACTGGTTTGCAACTTACCGCGCGCGTCTGCAGCAGGAGCAGGTGGACGACGCCACTCGCCAGACGCAGATGAACGCGACGAATCCCGCGATGGTGTTGCGCAACTGGCTGGCGCAGCGGGCGATTGAGCAGGCAGAGCAGGGCGAGTACGACGAGCTACACCGTCTGCATGTGGCGCTGCGCACGCCGTTTGCCGACCGGGATGATGACTACGTCAGCCGCCCGCCTGACTGGGGCAAGCGGCTTGAGGTCAGCTGCTCAAGCTAGTCTTTTGGCCGAGAGGCGGCTTCGCCTTACCCGGCCAACCAGTCACTGCGCGACCCAGCCGCCATCCATATTCCACGCGGCGCCGCGAACGTTCACGGCGCCCTCACTGCACAAAAACAGCGCCAGTTCACCCAGCTGCTCCGGGGTGACAAACTCTCCCGAAGGCTGTTTCTCCGCGAGAAGCTGTTCCCGAGCCTGCTCCGGCGGGACGCCGTCAGCGATGCGCTTATCAATTTGCTGCTGCACCAGCGGGGTCAGCACCCAGCCGGGACAGATGGTATTGGCGGTAATGCCGGTGCGGGCGGTTTCCAGCGCCAGCGATTTCGTAAAGCCCACTACGCCATGCTTGGCGGCAACGTAGGCCGACTTCTCTTTTGACGCGACCAGCCCGTGAACCGAGGCGATATTGATGATGCGCCCCCAGTTTTTCTCTCGCATGGCGGGCAGCGCCAGTCGGCTGGTGTGAAATACCGAAGAGAGATTAATGGCGATAATGTCGTTCCATTTCTCCACTGGAAACGCGTCAACCGGGGCGACATGCTGTATCCCGGCGTTGTTGACAAGAATGTCCACGCCGCCAAACTGCGATTCGGCGTAGCGCATCATGGCTTCAATTTGCAGCACGTCACGCAGGTCCGCATCGTGATAGCCCGGCTTTTTGCCCAGTTGCGCAATCTCTTCTCTTGCTGATTCGCTGTCGCCGAAACCGTTGAGGATCAGCTGCGCCCCGGCCTTCGCCAGCACGCGGGCGATCCCAAGTCCAATGCCGCTGGTCGAGCCCGTCACCAGCGCGGTCTTACCGTTCAGATTCATCTTTCTCTCCTTACACAATGCCGGTCAGATAGAACACGGCAATGACAAAAAGCACTGCCAGACTTTTAATGATAGTGATAGCGAAAATACCGCCGTAGGCCTGACGATGGCTCAGGCCGGTAATCGCCAGCAGGGTAATCACCGCGCCGTTATGGGGCAGCGTATCCATACCGCCGCTCGCCATTGAGGCCACGCGGTGCAGCACTTCAAGAGGAATATTGGCGGCGTGGGCGGCGGCGACAAACGAGTCGGACATGGCGGCGAGAGCAATGCTCATCCCGCCGGACGCCGAGCCGGTGATCCCCGCAAGCACCGTCACGCTGATGGCTTCATTCAGCAGCGGATTCGGGATAGCCGCCAGCGCTTTGGATAACACCAGGAACCCAGGCAGGGCGGCGATCACCGCGCCGAAACCGTATTCCGAGGCGGTATTCATCGCCGCCAGAATGGCACCGCTCACCGCGGTCCGGCTGCCTTCAGCCAGACGCCCACGGATATTGCGAAAGCCAAAAATCAGCACCAGCACGATACCGGAGATCAGCGCCGCCTCGACGGCCCAGATGGCGGTGATCTTGCCCATCTCGGTCACAATGGGTTTCGCCAGGCCTGGCAGAGTCAGCTCGTGCGTCGTGCCGTACCAGCCGGGGATCCAGCGGGTAAACAGCAGGTTCAGTATGCCCACTACAAGCAGCGGGGAGATAGCAATCAGCGGGTGTGGAAGGTTAATGTTATCCGGCGTTTCGGGTTCATTTTTCAGATCCGTGCCGTAGCCCTCGTTGTTATTGAACGCCTTACGACGCTGGCGCTCCAGCCAGAGCAGGCCAAAGATGATAATAAACAGAGAGCCGATAAGCCCCAGCCACGGCGCGGCCCAGGCGTTTGTGCCAAAGAAGCTGGTGGGGATGATATTCTGGATCTGCGGCGTGCCGGGCAGGGCGTCCATGGTAAACGAGAATGCCCCCAGCGCCACGGTGGCCGGGATCAGCCGCTTAGGGATGCCGCTCTGGCGGAACAGCTCCGCGGCGAAAGGGTAAACCGCGAACGCCACCACGAACAGCGACACGCCGCCGTAGGTTAACAACGCGCACACCAGGACAATCACCGGAATGGCGTGGCGACGGCCGAGGATCAGAATCGCGGCGGCGACGATAGAGCGTGAGAAACCGGAAAGCTCAATCAGCTTGCCAAACACCGCCCCCAGCAGGAACACCGGGAAGTAGAGCTTGACGAAGCCGACCATTTTTTCCATAAACAGGCCGGTAAACGTCGGGCCGACGGCACCCGGATCGGTCAGCAGCACGGCGCCGAGCGCCGCAATCGGCGCAAATAAAATAACGCTGTATCCGCGATAGGCCGCCAGCATCAGCAGCGCCAGCGCCGCCAGGGCAATTAACACACTCATTACGACTCCTCACTTTAATTATTATTTGGGTATCAACGAGATGCTTAACGCTCGACGGTCAGAGCAATGCCTTGCCCGCCGCCCACGCACAGGGTGACGAGCCCTTTTTTGACGTCACGGCGCTGCATTTCGTACAGCAGCGTCACGAGAATGCGGCAGCCGGAGGCGCCAATCGGATGACCCAGGGCGATAGCGCCGCCGTTAACGTTCACCTTGCGCTCATCCCAGCCGAGCTGCTTGCCCACCGCCAGCGCCTGGGCGGCAAAGGCCTCATTGGCTTCAATGAGGTCCACGTCATCCAGCGTCCAGCCCGCCCGCGACAGCGCCGTCCGGCAGGCGCTGACCGGACCGATGCCCATCACCGACGGGTCAACGCCCGTCACGGCGTAGCTCACGATGCGACCGAGAACTGGCAAACCGCTCTCCCGCGCCTTTTCGCCGCTCATCAGCAGCACCGCGGCGGCACCGTCGTTGAGCGTTGACGCATTTCCGGCCGTCACCGTGCCTTCCGCCTGCAGAAAGGCGGGGCGCAGCTGCGCCAGCTGCTCAGCGGTGGTGCCAGGCCGGGGCTGTTCGTCACGGCGGACGATAAGCGGCGGTTTTTTACCCTGTTTTACCGTTACCGGCGCTATCTCGGCGTCAAACCGACCCGCTTCGAGGGCAAAAGCCGCTTTGTGCTGCGACCGGGCGGCAAAGGCGTCCTGCTGCTCGCGGGAAATGGCATTTTCCCGGGCGACGTTTTCAGCGGTGATCCCCATGTGATAATCGTTGAACGCGTCCCACAGACCGTCGGTAATCATGCTGTCCTGCAGGCCCGTATGGCCAAAACGCAGCCCTGAACGCGCGCCGTCCAGCAGATAGGGGGCGTTGCTCATGCTCTCCTGACCGCCAGCGATAATCGCGTCCGCGTCGCCGCAGCGGATCGCCTGCGCGGCAAGCTGCACCGCTTTTAGGCCCGCGCCGCACACAAGGTTGACCGTTGTCGCCGGCGTGCTGACGGGTAATCCGGCGGCGATGGCCGTCTGACGCGCGGGGTTTTGCCCGCATCCCGCCGTCAACACCTGTCCGAAAATCAGTTCATCTACCTGTTCTTCGCGAAGATCGCTGTTCTCCAGCAGGTGCCGCACCGCGACGGCCCCCAGCTCAACCGCCGAAAGGGACGATAGCGAGCCGCGAAAACTGCCAATGGGGGTTCGCGTTGCCCCGACAATCATGACCTCTTTCATCGTGAGTCCTCAGTTGAAGCGCATCTCGCGAACGTCGTCCGCCACAATCATTTTCCCGGCCGTCTTAGCCGCAATTTCGTCGATGCTGACGCCGGGGGCGTATTCCCGCAGGATGAACGCGCCGTCCTCGATCTCCAGCAATGCGAGATCGGTTAAGACCCGACGGATACAGCCCGCGCCCGTGAGCGGCAGCGTGCAGCGCGGCAGCAGCTTTGACTCACCGCTTTTCGACGCGTGGGTCATCACCACAATGATGTTCTGCGCCCCGGCCACGAGATCCATCGCGCCGCCCATGCCCTTGACCATCTTTCCGGGGATCATCCACGAGGCGATATTGCCCTCGACGTCCACTTCAAACGCGCCCAGCACGGTCAGATCGACATGACCGCCGCGGATCATGGCAAACGACTGGGCCGAGTCGAAAATGGCCGCGCCGGTGCGCGCGGTCACGGTCTGTTTACCGGCGTTGATCATGTCGGCGTCAAGGCTCCGCTCGTCAGGAAAAGCCCCCATCCCCAGCAGCCCGTTTTCGGACTGAAGCATCACGTCCATCCCGTCCGGAATGTAGTTCGCCACCAGGGTAGGGATGCCAATCCCCAGGTTGACGTAATACCCGTCGCGCAGCTCGCGGGCGACGCGCATAGCCATCTGTTCACGGGTTAACATCGTCAGACTCCTTCCGCGCGCAGGGTGCGCTGTTCAATGCGTTTTTCAAACTGGCCGACAATCAGCCTGTCGACGTAAATGCCCGGGGTATGAATGGCCGACGGGGGCAGCTCGCCCGGTGCAACAATCTCTTCCACCTCGACGACCGTTATCCGGCCCGCCGTTGCCATCAGCGGATTAAAATTTTGCGCGGTATGCCGATAGACAACGTTGCCGTACCAGTCCGCTTTCCAGCCCTTAATGAGCGCGAAATCACCGGTAATCGCCTCCTCGAGGATGTAGTGCTTTCCCGCAAACTGGCGCACGTCTTTGCCGACAGCCACGGGCGTGCCGTAGCCAGTGGCCGTGTAAAATGCCGGAATGCCCGCGCCGCCCGCACGCACCTTTTCCGCCAGCGTGCCCTGAGGCGTGAGTTCAATCTCCAGTTCGCCGCTCAGCACCTGCCGCTCGAACAGGGCGTTCTCGCCGACGTAAGAGGCGACCACTTTGCGAACCTGCCGCGTTTCGAGCAGTAATCCGAGACCGAAACCGTCCACGCCGCAGTTGTTTGATACCACCGTCAGATCTTTCACCTGACGGCGTCTGACCTCTGCAATCAGGTTCTCCGGAATACCGCACAGGCCAAAGCCGCCCGCCAGCAAGGTCATCCCGTCCGTCAGCCCATCCAGCGCCTGCGCATAGCTGCCGACGCGCTTATCCAGTCCCGCCATAGTCATCCCTCCCGTTATCCGTGCCGGTATCATTAGGGGCGGCGACTCATTTGTTAATTTTGAATTTGTGACCCACTCATTTGGTTTTTTTATTAATTTCCTGTTAACTAAATTTTTTCAATTAGTTAACAGGAAGAAAAATGAGAATGAGTGTCAAACAGTTACGCGCGTTTTTAGCGGTAGCTCACACTCTCAATTTCGCCCACGCCAGCGAACGGCTGAATCTTTCCCAGCCGGCCCTGAGCCTGACGATTAAAGCGCTGGAGGACGCCCTCGGCGGACCGCTGCTGCAGCGGAGCACGCGCAAGGTCGCGCTGACGCAGGAGGGCGAGACGTTTTTGCCGATGGCGCGCCAGCTGCTTGCCGACTGGGATAACGTCGAAGAGGCGATGCACCAGTGCTTTACCCTGCAGCGCGGTAAAATCTCGGTCGCGGCCATGCCGTCGTTTGCCGCGAATGTCCTGCCCGGGGTGCTAAAAGCGTTTCGCGATCGTCATGCCGGGATCAACGTCACCGTGCATGACGTTATCAACGAGCAGGTGATTGAGATGGTGCGGGAGGGGCGAGTCGAGATGGGCATCGCCTTTGAACCGGCACCGACGCACAACCTGCTGTTTACCCCGCTGGGCCTCGACAGGTTTGTTGCCATCGTGCCGAAAGATTCCTCGCTGGCAGGCAAGAAGCGCCTGTCATGGGAAGAGCTGCTGACGCTGGATTTCATCACCCTGCAGCGCCCGTCGGCGGTACGTCTGATGATGGAGGAGGAGCTGGCGCGAAGCGGCAGAAAGCTGGAGGTGGCGCTGGAGAGTCATCAGCTGGTGACGGTCGGGCGAATGGTCGCAAGCGGGCTGGGCGGCAGTGCCGTCCCGGCGCTCTGCGAGGCGCAGATGACGGCGCTGGGCGCGGTCTGTATCCCGCTGGATAACCCGCAGATAGAAAAGTGCATTGGAGCAATCCATCCCGGGCACACGCAGCTCTCTAAAGCGGCGCGTGCCCTGCTGGAGACGCTGAAGGATTTTTATCAGCCCGATCAGGGGGCGAGAAACACCTGCGGCGCGGCGTGAGCCGGATGCCTGCCGACGTGGACCTGTGCGCCGTACCAGCGCGCCAGCGTATCGGCCTGCAAAACGGCTTCCGGTTTTCCCTGGGAGACGATTGTGCCGCCATGTAGCAGCAGGATGCGGTCCGCCCACAGCGCCGCCAGATTGAGGTCGTGCAGCACCACGCACACGTGCAGATGTCCCCGGCCGGTCAGGGATTTCAGCAGACGCAGCAGATGCTGCTGGTGATAGAGATCCAGCGCGGACGTAGGTTCATCAAGAAACAGCCAGCCGTGCGGCGCACCGTCGCACCAGAGCTGGGCCAGCGCGCGGGCGAGCTGGATGCGCTGCTGCTCGCCGCCGGATAGGGCGGCAAACCGCCTGCCCCCCAGCGGTAAACAGCCGGTGATAGCCATGACTTCTTCAATCACCGACGCTTCTGGCGCGCGGGTCCAGGGCGCACGCCCCATACCAACGACCGCCTCAACCGGCCAGTCAAATCCGAGCTGCGTGCTCTGGCGCATCACCGCCCGGTAGCGGGAGAGCGTTTCTGGCTGCCAGGCCGCAAGCGGTGTGCCCGCCAGGCTGCACCGTCCGGCTGCCGGTTTAAGATAGCCGGTCAGCAGCCGCAACAGCGTTGATTTCCCTGCGCCGTTGGGGCCAATCAGCGCCACCAGCTCGCCCTGAGATAAGGTCAGCGACACGTCGTTAATCAGCGTGCGTTGTCCGGCGCGAAAAACAAGGTTTTCTGCACAGTAGCGTTCAGCCATGCGCCCCTCCGCGACGAAAGATAAGCCATAGAAACCACGGAGCGCCGAGAAGGCTGGTCAGTAAGCCAACCGGCATTTCCGCCGGAGCGACCAGGCTGCGCGCCAGCGTATCGGCCACCAGCAGGAGCAGCGCGCCGGCCAGCACCGAGCCGGGGAGCACCGCCCGGTGGTCGGCTCCCAGCCACATGCGCACCAGGTGCGGCACCACCAGGCCGACGAAGCCGATCACGCCGCTGACCGCAACGGCGGCAGCCACCAGCAGGGCACTGCACAGCAGCAGGATCCGCTGCACGGCGGCAACCTCCACGCCGAGGTAGTGCGCCTCTTCGTCCCCCAGTTGGAGAAGGTTGAGGGCGCCTGCCAGACGCCAGATAATCAGCGCGGTGGGCACCATCAGCGACGCGACGGCCAGCAGCGTTGACCACTGCGCCTGGCCGAGGCTGCCCATTCCCCAGAGCGAAAGCTGGCGAAGCTGGGCATCATTGCTGAGCCATGACAGCACCCCGACTGCGGCGCCGCACAGGGCGTTGATGGCAATGCCCACCAGCAGCAGGCGCGACAGGGAAGCGTCACGCTGTCGGCTGAGCAGGAAAATCACGAAGGTGGCGGCCAGCGCGCCGAGAAACGCCGCCAGCATCGGGGCATACAGCATCACCAGGGCAGGCAGCGAGAGCGGAATCACCACCCACAGCGCGACGGCGAGCGCCGCGCCGCTGCTGATGCCGAGCAGCCCCGGGTCCGCCAGCGGATTTCGAAACAGCCCCTGCATCACGCAACCCGCCAGCGCCAGCGAACCGCCGATCGTCAGCGCCAGCAGCACGCGGGGCAGGCGGATCGTCAGCCAGATCTGACGCAGCGCCTCGTCGGTGCCGTTCCACAGCAGGCTGACCGGCAGGCGTAGTGCCCCCACCCCGGTCGCTGCGAGGGTCATGATGGTCAGGATCGCGGTCAGCATCCATAACGATAAGGCTATCCGCCGGGACATCAGGGCAGTTGCTCCGCTTTGGCACGCAGCTGCCAGATGGCTTCCGGCGTTCGCACGCTGAAGCCCAGTAGCGCCATATCATCAATCGCCAGCACCTGCTTATTACGTCCTGCCGGGGTTTGCGCCAGGCCGGGCAGCTTCCACAGATTCGCTTCCCCACCCAGGGCGTTGATCCCGTCCTGCGAAATCACCACCAGATCGGGTCGGCTGGCAATCGTCCCTTCCTGAGACAGCGGCTGATAGCGGGTGAACCCCTGCATCGCGTTCTGCAGCCCCGCCGCACGAATTGCCGCGTCCGCGGCGGTCTGTTGTCCGGCGGCCATGGCGGTCATCCCGCCGTGGTTGAGAATAAACAGCACCCGCTTATCGATCGGTGACGCGGGAAGCGCCGACAGCGCCTGACGCAGCGTGTTGCGCAGGACTTCCCCCTCGGCCTCACGGTGCGTCGCTTCAGCGACGATCCGCACCTTTTCGTCAATGACGTTCAGGTCGTTACCGGCGGGAACAACGATTACCCTGACGTGGCTTTGCTCAACCTGCTTTAGCGCCAGAGACGGCTGCGCCTGGGCGCTGGCCAGCACCAGCGTAGGGCGCATGGATAAGATCCCTTCCGCGTTGAGCTGACGCAGATAGCCCACGTCCGGCAGCGCGTTCGCCGCCTGCGGCCACTGGCTTGTGCTGTCGCGGGCCACCAGAGAAGACGACGCGCCGAGAGCGTAGACAATCTCGGTGACGTCACCACCGAGCGTGACGATTTTCTCCTGCGGCGCAGCAAACACCAGCAGGGGCAGGGCGCTGAGGAGGACTAGCCACCGTTTCATGCGGCCAGCCCTTTCGCCGTCAGGGCGTCTATCTGGCTGCGCCACTGGCTTTGCTCCGGCTCGCCTTCGGTGCGCTGGCCGTACAGCTGGGCGATTTGCGTCCCGTCGGCGGCAAACAGCTCCAGACTGGTGACATGCCCATCAGCGGTTGGTTTGCGCGTGACCCACGTCTCCGCAATGGCGTCTTCAAGCAGATGCAGGGTAAAGGTTGGGTTAAAGACGTTCAGCCAGCCTTTCATCGGCGCCAGCTTTTCCACCGCGCCGGTGAAAATCTGCACGCAGCCGCGGTTGCCGACGAAGACCATGATTTCATTGCCGTCCCGACGCGCCGTCTCCAGCAGCTGCGCCAGCGCGCTGTTCTCTACCCGACAGGCCAGATCGTCCCCCACCAGGCGAAACGCCTGTTGGCGGCTAAGATTGTGGCGCTTCAGCAGGCTGAAGAACTGGTGCACGTCGGTCATGGCGCGCCACTCTTTATCCACGAGAGCCGCGTTTGCGTTTTCTGCGTGAGCCGGGGCTTCGGCAACCTTCAGTTCAAGCGGCGGGTTGTCAGCAAAGATAAAGCGGGTCAGCACGTCGCCCCAGGCGGAAACGTCGGTGTTATCCGTGGCGTAGACCTTCAGCAGGGCATCCCCCTGGTGGTCGAAGAACTGAATGCTCTGCCGCTCGCCGCGGGCGGTGGCTTCGCTGATGTGAAACGCGCTTGCCCACTGGTTGAGGAACAGGCGCAGATCCAGCGCGCGCGGGTTCAGCACCAGCCCGGCGTGGCCGTTCAGGTGCTGGTTGGTGAAATTCCCTACCTGTTCGTGAACGGCGTATTCGTTGCGGCAGATACATTTGGTTTCGCCCACCGTCTCCAGCGCGCCCAGGATCTCGCGGATTTCACCGTGCAGTCGCCAGGCATCGTGTCCCACGCGGGCAAAGGTGAGCTCTGCTTCGCTGATGTTCATTAACCCTGCGACGTCGCGCGCGTACTTACCCGGATTTTCTTTTTTTAGCTCAAGCCAGCGTGTGTAGTGATTCATTGTCTCTTCCTTTCAAAGCAATGCCCCGGTCAGCCCGGGGCGAAGGGATTACCATTGATAACTGACGAAAATCTTCCCGTTACGACCATCCTGAGGAATGCCCTGAGGTGACCAGTATTCTTTGTCAAAGGCGTTGCCGAGTACCAGCGTCGTGGTCACGCCTTTGAGTCGCTCCTGGCCCTTATAGCTGACATAGAAGTCGTTAACCGCATAGCCCGGCTGTTTGCTGTAGCTGCTGCTGATATGCGTTGAGCGATCGACAAAGGTGCCAATCCAGCCAACGGAAAATCCGCTCTGCGCCACCGGAATGTCCAGCTTGCTGGTGACGGTATCCGGGTTGATGCTGGAGATGTACTCGCCCGTATCGCTGTCTTTCCCGCGCGTGCGGTTATAGGCCAGGTCCAGGTTGAAGAGGTCGGCAGAGTATTTTGCCATCATGTCCCAGCCCCAGATTTTGGCGTTCGGGACGTTATAGGACATGGTGGTTGCCGCCGCAAAATCGACGGTGGTAGAGATATAGTCTTTGGCTTTGGTATCGAAGTAGCTGGCTTTGAACTCCAGCGCATCGTTGGCAAGCATGAGATCGTCAAAGCGCAGGCCAAATCCAAACTCCTGCGTTTCGTTGGTTTCCGGGCGCAGGTTCGGGTTTGGCACCCAGTAGTTGGTATAGAAGCGGCCAATGGAGAAGTGTTTGGCGTCGTTATACATCTCGCCCATAGTCGGCGCGCGGAACGCCTGCGCGTACGAGCCAAACAGCATCAGCCAGTCGGTCGGGCTGACGGTCAATCCGGCGCGGGAGGACCATTTATCGGCATCGACATCGTTGTAGCCGTCGCTGCTGCCGCGGTAGTTGTCATAGCGAGTACCGCCAAGAAGAGTGACGGGAAGGTCGCGCAGGGTAATTTCGTCCTGCAGCCAGCCAGAGCTGAAATCAATTTTCGCCTCCGGGAACCCGGTGGTGGCCCCGCCCGGATGCTGCTCCTGACGATAGTATTCCCCGCCGTAGGTCAGAAGGTGTGCTGCAAAGGTGTCGCTGAACAGACGGGTGCGGTTTTCCACCTTGCCGCCTTTGGTGGTTTGCTTGCGAAATTCGCCGCTGCCGTCGATGTTCTGGGCATTGATGCGCGCTTCGGACCAGTAAACCTTCGCATCGGCGTTCAGCCAGTCGTTATCTTCCGGGGCGATGCTGTAGCCCAGCTGCGCATCACGCTGAATGGTTGAGCGATCGGTCATCGAGTTACTGCTGTCCGCCCCGGTGGTTTGCGGATTTTTTGGCTCCTGGGCATCGTTGTTGTAGTAGCGCAGCGAGCCGCTCAGGGTCTGGGCCGGGTCGATTTTCCAGCTGCCCTTCGCCAGCATGTTATTGATGGACTCGTCATTAGGCGCGCTTGCGCCGTCGCTCTGGCGGATGTCACCGCGATCCCGGCTGGACCAGGAGACCAGACCGTCCAGCGTATCGGTGCGGCCATAGGCGCTGGCGCCCATCCCGAGGCTACGATCGCCCGTCGCGCCCGTTCCAAACACGCGGTAACCACTGTTTTTACCCGGCTCCAGCAGATCTTTTGCATCGACGGTGTCATACGAAATGACGCCGCCCAGCGCGCCGCTGCCGTACAGCAGGGCCGACGGGCCGCGGACCACTTCGATACGTTTGATGAGCGCGGGATCGAGGAAGGTGCTGTTCAGGTGGCCGGTATCGGTGCCCTGGCGCACGCCGTCAACCAGCACCAGCACGCCGCGACGGTCATATCCGCGCAGGTTCACGTCCTGCCCGTTGGTGCGCCCGGTGCCGTCCAGCGTCAGGCCGGGGACGTTACGCAGCAGGTCGGCAGCAGAGCTGGCGGTTTGTTTCTCCGGCGCGCTGGCGTCAATTACGTTCACCATCATGGGGGCTTCAAAGGCGCTGCGGGCGTTGCCCGTGGCGGTGACGGTAATGTCATCTGTGGCGGCAAACGCCGCGGTCGGCAGGGCGCTGACAATCGCCAGCGCCAGAATTGACGGACGTAAAGATGCGGAAGGCAGGTGTGGCATAGCAACTCTCCATAAGAAGTGAAAAGCGCTGGCTGCCTGGGTATCACCTGGGTGGCTGGCGTATTTTTAGGTGTTGTTTATTTTGTGAGGATCAGTTTTCCGGCATGGGTCTGGCGCAGAAGATAGCGCTGTCCGTCATGCTCGATAATGACCCGTCCCTCATCGCCGAGGAGGGTTTTGCTGTCAATCCGACGCTCGGCGGGGGCTGGCGCTGTGTGTGTTTTTGCTGGCGTTGCCGCGCTGTTATCCGTACGTGACATAATGTTTATAAATAACAATCAATGTAACAATGATAATCATTATCAATAAACTGCAAATTCACGGCAAGCGTTTTTATGAAAAAAGGGTGAGAGGATCAAATTTGGGGTGAGGTGCGATCTGATGCCCTCACCCCGACCCTCTCCCACAGGGAGAGGGAGAAGGGTGGGATTTCAGAAGCGCGTATCAACCGCAGACGCCAGCTTCTCCAGCAGCAGTTCGCTGTCTTCCCAGCTCAGGCACGGGTCGGTAATCGACTGACCGTAAACCATCTGCTGTCCGGCAACGATTTTCTGCGTGCCTTCCTTGATGAAGCTTTCGGCCATAATCCCGGCAACGGCGGTCGAGCCGCTGCGGATCTGCTGGCATATCTCATCGCAAACGTCCAGCTGGCGACGATGCTGCTTCTGGCAGTTGCCGTGGCTGAAGTCCACCACCAGATGTTCCGGCAGGTCGAACTCGGCCAGCGTTTCACAGGCCGACGCAATATCTTCCGCATGGTAATTGGGCTTCTTGCCGCCGCGCATAATGATATGCCCGTACGGGTTACCGCTGGTCTGGTAGATGGTCATATGACCGCTCTTGTCCGGCGACAGGAACATGTGGCTGGCACGGGCAGCGCGGATGGCATCAACTGCGATACGGGTGTTGCCATCGGTCCCGTTTTTAAAGCCGACCGGACAGGAGAGGGCGGAGGCCATCTCGCGGTGGATCTGGCTTTCGGTGGTGCGCGCGCCAATCGCGCCCCAGCTGATCAGATCGGCGATAAACTGCCCGGTCACCATATCGAGAAACTCGGTCGCCGTCGGCACGCCCAGCTCGTTGACCTGTAAAAGCAGCTTCCGCGCCAGCTCGATACCGTGGTTAACGCGATAGCTGCCGTTGAGGTCAGGATCGGAAATCAGGCCTTTCCAGCCCACCACGGTGCGCGGTTTTTCAAAGTAGGTGCGCATCACGATCTCAAGGCGATGCTGGTACTTATCCCGCAGTCCCTGGAGTCGTTTTGCATAATCCATCGCGGCATCCAGATCGTGGATGGAGCAAGGCCCAATCACCACCAGAAGACGTTTGTCTTCACCGTTCAGGATTTTTTCAATGCGGCGGCGGGAGGCCGTCACATGTTCCGCGACGGCGGCGGAAACGGGATGCCGCTGGGCCAGTTCAGCCGGCGTGACCAGGCTGTCAATGCGCGCAGTGCGGAGTTCATCGGTTTTATTCATGGAATGTCTCAGAAAATTTTTGCTTCATCGGCAGACTACCGGGAAGTGATGGGCATCACCTTAAACCAATCCCTGCTGATTTCAAGTTCGGGGCGACACCGCCCCGTGGTTGCAGATGATGATACCTGAATCTGAGCTAATGTACTAGCGTATTAGTACATGCGGCGATTAAGCCCCATGATGTCGAGAATTTTGGTGGCAATTTCTTCAACCGAATAGTTGGTGCTGTTCAGCCAAGGGATCTGGTTTTTGCGGTACAGGGCCTCAACTTCCGAGACCTCCATTCGGCACTGGCGCATGGAGGCGTAGCGGCTGTTCTCGCGGCGCTCCTCGCGGATGGCGGCAAGGCGCTCCGGGTTGATCGTCAGGCCGAACAGCTTGTGCTGTAGCGGCTTAAGGGCGGCGGGCAGCACCAGGTTATCCATGTCGTCGGCGATAAACGGGTAGTTTGCGGCGCGAATACCGAACTGCATCGCCAGGTAGAGGCTGGTCGGCGTTTTGCCGCAGCGCGACACGCCGAGCAGGATCACCTGCGCCTGGTCGAGATTTCGCAGCGAGATACCGTCGTCGTGGGCAAGGGTGTAGTCGATAGCGGCGATACGCGCGTCGTACTTGGTCAGGTTGCCGGGGTTCAGCCCGTGGGTACGGTGGGCAATCGGGGTCGGGTCGAGCTTAAGCTCGCTCTGCAGCGGCGCCACCAGCGCCTGCACGATATCCTGGCAGAAGCCTTCACTTTGCAGAATGATGGAGCGAATCTCGGGGATCACGATAGAGTAGAACACCAGCGGGCGGACGCCGGTCTGCTGGTAGATGGCGTCAATCTGGTCCTTAACCGCTTTGGCGCGGCTCTCGTTTTCGACAAACGGCAGCGTGATGCTGTTAATCGAAACGGGAAACTGCGACATCACCGCGTGGCCCAGCACCTCGGCGGTGATCGCCGTACCATCAGAAATATAAAAAACATGGCGATCGACAGCACTATCCATTTTACTCACCCTGAATATCAGACCTAATTGTCTGAAAGCATAAATTAAAAAAGTAATTTACACAGCAAAGAACTTATCCTAATTATGAATGAAACGCTGTTTTTGATTTTCCTGAAAAGTGGATTTCATTTTTCAAATAGCGACTTTATTTTTGGGGTTTCTGGCTGAATATAGAGGAATCATCGGGTTAATCGTTGATGGGAAAGTATCCGAAAAGTTGAATTTTTAAATTGCTTACACGATTCACCGTTTTTTTAGCCGAAATAAATATGCCAGTATAAATACGTAGTCAGGTGTTACTTACTCCGATCAAATATCACAAAAGGATTGTTTCGATGTCCAACAATGGCTCGTCACCGCTGGTGCTTTGGTATAACCAACTCGGCATGAATGATGTAGACAGAGTTGGGGGCAAAAATGCCTCCCTGGGTGAAATGATTACAAATCTGTCGGGTATGGGTGTCTCCGTACCGAACGGGTTTGCCACCACCGCCGATGCCTTTAACCTGTTTTTAGACCAGAGCGGTGTAAACCAGCGCATTTACGACCTGCTGGATAAAACGGATATTGATGACGTTACCGAGCTTGCCAAAGCCGGGGCGCAGATCCGCCAGTGGATCATCGACACACCTTTCCAGCCGGAACTGGAAAAAGCCATTCACGACGCGTACAACCAGCTCTCAGCTGACGATGCGCAGGCCTCCTTTGCCGTACGTTCCTCGGCGACAGCAGAAGATATGCCGGACGCCTCGTTTGCCGGGCAGCAGGAAACCTTCCTGAACGTCCAGGGTTACGATGCGGTGCTGGTGGCGGTGAAGCACGTGTTTGCTTCCCTGTTCAACGACCGCGCCATCTCCTATCGCGTGCACCAGGGCTACGACCATCGCGGCGTGGCGCTCTCCGCTGGCGTGCAGCGCATGGTGCGCTCGGACGTGGGCTCCTCCGGCGTGATGTTCTCCATTGATACCGAATCCGGCTTCGACCAGGTGGTGTTTATCACCTCCGCGTGGGGTCTGGGTGAGATGGTCGTGCAGGGTGCGGTAAACCCTGACGAATTCTACGTCCACAAGCCAACGCTGGCCGCTGGCCGTCCGGCGGTGGTGCGCCGCACGATGGGCTCGAAAAAAATCCGCATGATCTATGCCCCGACCCAGGAGCATGGCAAGCAGGTTAAAATTGAAGATGTGCCGCAGGAGCAGCGCGACCGCTTCTCCCTGACCGACGCCGAAGTGCAGGAGCTGGCGAAGCAGGCGGTGCAGATTGAAAAACACTACGGCCGTCCGATGGACATCGAATGGGCAAAAGACGGGAACACCGGCAAGCTGTTTATCGTGCAGGCGCGTCCGGAAACCGTCCGCTCGCGCGGTCAGGTGATGGAACGTTATACGCTGCACGCACAGGGTAAAATCGTGGCGGAAGGCCGCGCCATCGGTCACCGCATCGGTGCCGGTCCGGTCAAAGTGATCCACGACATCAGCGAGATGAACCGTATTGAGCCAGGCGACGTGCTGGTAACCGACATGACCGACCCGGACTGGGAACCGATCATGAAGAAAGCGGCGGCTATCGTCACCAACCGCGGCGGTCGTACCTGTCACGCGGCGATCATCGCCCGCGAGCTGGGCATTCCCGCGGTTGTCGGCTGCGGTGACGCCACCGAGCGCATGAAGGACGGGCAGAACGTGACCGTCTCCTGTGCCGAAGGCGATACCGGCTACGTCTACGCCGATATCCTCGACTTCAGCGTGAAGAGCTCAAGCGTGGATACCATGCCGGACCTGCCTCTGAAGATCATGATGAACGTCGGCAACCCGGACCGCGCGTTTGACTTCGCCTGCCTGCCGAACGAAGGCGTTGGCCTGGCACGTCTGGAATTTATCATCAACCGTATGATTGGCGTTCACCCGCGCGCGCTGCTGGAGTTTGACGACCAGGATCCGAAGCTGCAGAACGAAATCCGCGAGATGATGAAAGGCTACGACTCACCAAGAGAGTTCTACGTCGGCCGTCTGACCGAAGGGATCGCGACGCTGGGCGCTGCCTTCTATCCGAAACGCGTGATCGTGCGTCTGTCTGACTTTAAGTCTAACGAGTACGCCAACCTGGTCGGCGGCGAGCGCTACGAGCCGGAAGAAGAGAACCCGATGCTGGGCTTCCGCGGGGCCGGACGCTACGTGTCCGACAGCTTCCGCGACTGCTTCGCGCTGGAGTGTGAAGCGGTGAAACGCGTGCGCAACGACATGGGGCTGACCAACGTCGAAATCATGATCCCGTTCGTGCGTACCGTGGATCAGGCGAAAGCGGTGGTGGACGAGCTGGCGCGTCAGGGTCTGAAGCGCGGCGAGAACGGGCTGAAGATCATCATGATGTGCGAAATCCCGTCCAACGCCCTGCTGGCCGAGCAGTTCCTGGAACACTTCGACGGCTTCTCTATCGGCTCGAACGACATGACGCAGCTGACGCTGGGTCTGGACCGCGACTCCGGCGTGGTCTCCGAGCTGTTCGACGAGCGCAACGAGGCGGTGAAAGCGCTGCTCTCTATGTCCATCCGCGCAGCGAAAAAGCAGGGTAAATACGTTGGGATCTGCGGTCAGGGTCCATCCGACCATGAAGACTTTGCCGCATGGCTGATGGATGAGGGGATCGATAGCCTGTCCCTGAACCCGGACACCGTGGTGCAAACCTGGCTGAGCCTGGCGGAACTGAACAAGTAAAGCCACGCTGACCCGAAAAGGCGAGGATATTATTCCTCGCCTTTTTTATTTCATTTCTTATTTGCTCCCCATCACAAATAAAGTAAAAAACCAAATATCATAATTTGTCTGTCAATTTAGACAATTGTTAGCGCGCAAAGCGTTGCTAATACTTGAGCCTTACTGCGCATTTCCCTACCGATGATGCGCAACTGGTTGAAATACGTTTTAACCTGATAAAAAGGCAAATAACAATGACACTCTCCTCTGTATTGCGTACCAAAGATAAAATAGGTTATGGCTTAGGCGATATGGCCAGCGCGCTGGTCTGGCAAACGGCAACGTTATTTCTCGCTTATTTCTATACCGACGTTTTTGGATTGCCCGCCGCGATTATGGGCACCATGTTTTTAGTGGTGCGCGTGGTCGATGCGTTTGTCGATCCGTGCATTGGCGCACTGGTTGACCGCACCCGGACGCGCCACGGTCGTTTCCGTCCCTGGCTGTTGTGGTTTGCCATTCCGTTCGGGGTGAGCTGCCTGATTACCTTCTATGTTCCGGACGTTGGGCCGACGGGAAAAATCGTTTATGCCTGCGTGACCTACGCGATTTTAAGCCTGATTTACTCCGCGATTAACGTGCCTTACTGCGCCATGCCCGGCGCGCTGACGCTGGATCCGCGCGAGCGTCATTCTCTGCAGTCGTGGCGCTTTGGCCTGTCGTTTATCGGCGGGCTGATCGTGACGGTTATTGCCCTTCCGCTGGTCTCACTGTTAGGCCAGGGCAACGTGCAGAAAGGCTATTTCTATGCCATGAGCCTGATGGGGCTGCTGGGCATTGTGCTGTTCTTCTGCTGTTTCCTGATGACCCGCGAGCGTTATTCTCCGCGCAATGATACCTCCGGCTCCATGCTCACCGATTTAAAACTGCTGGCCGGCAACAGCCAGTGGCGTATTGTGTTCCTGTTTAATATTTTGCTGCTAACGGCGGTGGTAACGCGCGGTTCCGCCACCATGTATTACGTGAACTATGTGCTGCTGCGCCCGGATCTGGTTTTTGCCTTTATTGTTTCCGGCATGGTGGCCTCCTTAAGCGGCGCATTATTATCTGAACGACTGCTGGGGAAATTTGACCGCGTGCGCGCCTACCAGTGGACGATTATCTCCTTCGTTATCTTCGGCGCGCTGATTTTCTTCCTGCCTCCTTCACAGGTGTGGCTAATCTTTGGCCTTAACATCGTCTTCAGCTTTATTCAAAACCTCACCACGCCGCTGCAGTGGACCATGTTCTCGGATGTGGTCGACTACGAAGAGCACCGCAGCGGCCGTCGTCTGGACGGGCTGGTTTTCTCCACCGCGCTGTTTGCCATCAAGTTTGGCCTGGCGCTGGGCGGGGCGGTCGTCGGCTGGGTGCTTGGCATGGTGGATTACGCCCCGGGCCAGGCAACCCAGGCGCCAGGCGTTCTCTCGACCATCAACGCGCTGTTCACCCTTATCCCGTGCGCGCTGTTCCTCTGCATGGTCGCGCTGCTTGCCATCTACAAGCTCAACAGCCGGCTGGTGGATTCCATCGCCCGGGAGCTGGCCAGCAAGCGTGAAGTCAGACCCGAAGCGGGGCAGCTCAGCCCGGCAACCCCTTCCGCACTACAGGAGTAAAACATGACAGCTATCTATAAGGACGCGGGACGTCCCGTGCACGAGCGCGTCGCCGATTTACTGGCGCGCATGACCCCGGAAGAGAAGTTCGCCCAGATGCACGCGTACTGGCTGATCCTCGATGAAAACGGTAACCACCGCGAGCGCAGCGACCTGAGTGACGAATTCGCCGGCGTGAGCGAGCAGGCTGCGCTCAGCGAACGGCTCAAGCTGGGCGTCGGGCAGATCACCCGTCCGCTGGGCACCCACATCGTTGATGCGAAAACCGGCGTGCGCGCGGCGAATCGCCTGCAGCGCATGATGATGGAAGAGACGCGCCTCGGCATTCCGGCATTGTTCCATGAAGAGTGTCTGGTGGGGCTGCTGTGCAAAGACGCCACCCTGTTCCCGTCGTCATTGAACTACGGTTCGACCTGGGAGCCGGAGCTGGTGCAGAGGGCGGCAGAGCAGATTGGCAAAGAGGCGCGCTCCGTCGGGTGCCAGCAGGGGCTGGCACCCGTGCTGGACGTGTCCCGCGACGTGCGCTGGGGGCGAACCGAAGAGACCTTCGGGGAAGATCCCTGGCTGGTGGGCGTGATGGCGACCGCCTACGTGAAGGGTTTACAGGGCGATAAGCGCGACCTGCTGGCAACCCTGAAACATTACGTGGGTCATTCGTTCAGCGAAGGAGCGCGCAACCATGCGCCGGTCCATCTGGGGTTCAGCGAGCTGAACGACACCTTCCTGCTGCCGTTTGAAATGGCGGTCAAGTTGGCAAACGCCGGTTCGGTTATGCCCGCATACCACGATATTGATAACCAGCCGGGGCACAGCGACAGCTTCCTGCTGACCACCGTCCTGCGCGAGCAGTGGGGGTTCGACGGTATTATTGTGGCGGATTACGGCGGCGTCAGCCTGCTGCACCAGCACCACGGGATTTCCCACGACGCGGCCGAATCTGCCGCGCTGGCGTTCAACGCCGGGCTGGACGTTGAGCTGCCGAAAGATGACTGCGCGCGGCATCTGGCGGAAGCGGTAGAGCGCGGGCTGATCTCTATGGCGAAGGTCGATGAGATCGTGGCGCGTACGCTGACGGAAAAATTCCGCCTTGGCCTGTTTGAAAACCCGTACGCGGATGAAAACGGTATCGACCTGCAAAACGATATGACCCGCCGGGCCGCGCGGGAGGTGGCGACGAAATCGCTCACGCTGCTGGAAAATAACGGCATTTTACCGCTCGGCGGCAAACCCCGCGTGGCGGTAGTGGGGCCGACGGCAGACGATCCGCTGGCGTTACTGAGCGGCTACAGCTTCCCGGTGCATTTGATCATCAGCGATATGGTGGAAGAGACCTCGCAGGTCACGACCCCGCGCGCGGCGCTGGAGCAGTATCTCGGTGCCTCGAACGTGCGCTATGCCAAAGGGTGCCACCTCATCGAAAAACGGATGGCGGGCGCGCCGGTCTTCCCGGGCGACAGCGGCGGCAAACCGATGCAGCAGTCGCCCGTATCGCAAAGTACCGCCCCGATCCCCGAGGCCGTGAACGCCGCGCAGGAGAGTGACGTGGTGGTCGCCTGCGTGGGCGATCTCGCCGGGCTGTTCCAGAGCGGTACCGTGGGGGAAGGTTCCGATACCGACTCCCTGAACCTGCCGGGCGTGCAGCAACAGCTGCTGGAAGCGCTGGTCGCCACCGGTAAACCGGTGATTGTCGTGATGACCGGGGGGCGTCCATACAATCTGCAGGGGCTGGAGGATAAGGTCGCGGCGCTGATGATGGCCTGGGCACCGGGGCAGGAAGGGGGCTGGGCGATTGCGGACGTGTTAACCGGGCGTGCGGAGCCGCAGGGTCGTCTGGTGGTCAGCGTACCGAAAAGCGCCGGTGCAATGCCGTATTACTACAATCACAAGCTCAAAAGCGGCGGTACGCCGTTTGCGTTCCATTTCGGCTCACGTTATCCGTTTGGCTTCGGCCTCGGCTGGACGACGTTTAGCTGGGGCTCAGCCCGCGTCGCCGAAAGCAGCGTGCCGGTCGACGGCGAGGTGACGCTGAGCGTGGATATCACCAATACCGGAGAACGCAGCGGCAGCGAGGTGGCGCAGGTTTACGTCAGAGATAAGGTCGCCACGCAGGTGCGGCCGCTACAGGAGCTGAAGGCCTTCCAGCGCGTCACGCTCTCGCCGGGAGAAACCGCCACGCTCACCTTTACGCTGCCGGTTGAGATGTTCAACTTCACCCGTCGCGACGGAAAACGCATCGTTGAGCCGGGCGAATTTGAGCTGCAGGTTGGCGCATCGTCGGCGGATATCCGCGAGGCGGTAACGGTCAATGCGACAGGGGAAACGCGGGTGCTGCCTGCCGAATGGCGGATGCTCAGTACCTGTGAGGTTCAACGCGCGTAGTCAGGATAAAAAAAAGCCCATCGTGGGAGATGGGCAAAGACTACACACAGCAATTCGTTGTTTCACTCAGGGGATTTCCATGCTTATAAATCAAGGTGTTGATTTATAACCGTGTGCTAATAGTAGGCATGTCCGCTTTTAGCGTCGATCGGATTCGTCTCAATAGTTAAAGAGGCGTAAAGAATTCTTGAGGTTATGAGCAGTGTTACTGCTGAAAAGGCGGGTCTGACCAGTGAGCAACGAATAAATACTTTAGCAGCGTTTAAGTATCATGCGGGAGAGTGTAGGCCGGGTGAGCGTTAACGCCACCCGGCAACACACCTTAATGCGTGTTCTTCTCTTCCAGCTCTTCCAGTTCGCTCAAAATCACGTCCGGGTCAGTTCCCGGCGGCGGAATTTCATGCACCCAGGCAGAGAACAGACGCCAGGTGACGGCGAGCAGCACCGGGCCAATAAACAGGCCAATCATGCCAAAGGCAATCAATCCGCCAATGACCCCGGAGAGGATCAGGATCAGCGGCAGGTCCGCACCCATGCGGATGAGGATCGGACGAATGACGTTATCCATGGTGCCGACCACGCAGCTCCAGACCAGCAGCACCGTTCCCCACGTGGTATCGCCCGTCCAGTAGAGCCAGATAATGCTGGGAACCAGCACCAGCAGCGGTCCCAGTTGCGCAAGACAGGTCATCAGCATGACAACGGTGAAAACGGTGGCGTAAGGGACGCCGGAAATCGCCAGACCGATCCCGCCCAGCACCGCCTGCACCAGCGCGGTGACCACCACGCCCAGCGCAACCGCGCGCACGGCCTGTGCGGCCAGCAGTACCGCGGCGTCACCGCGTTTGCCCGCCAGGCGGGTGGCAAAGTGACGAACGCCTAACGCGACCTGCTCGCCGCGCCAGTAGAGCAGGGCGCTGAAGAGCAGCATCAGGGTACAGTGCATCATAAACCGGCCGATATGCGCCGCCTGACCGACAAACCAGGTGGTGGTGGTGCCAATATACGGGCGGACTTTTGCCATCAGCGCGCTGCCGCCCATCTCCAGCAGGCTATGCCAGCCGTTGTAGAGTTTGGCGCCCACCAGCGGAATGCTGTTCAGCCAGGCGAGATCCGGCAGCGTCAGGTCGCCGCTGCTAATGGCGCGAATAACCGGGCCACTGGAATCCACCAGGCTATTCACCAGCAGGGCAATCGGAATAATAAACAGCAGGAACAGCAGGAGCGTCATGACCAGCACGGCGAGCCCGCGACGGCCGAACAGTAGCTTCTGCAGGCGCAGCAGCAAAGGCCACGTGGCAACGACAACGGTCGCAGCCCACGCAAAGCCGAGAATAAAGGGTTGAACAATCCACAGACACGCAATAATCATGAGGGCCAGAAATAGCACCGACAGCAAAATTTGCGCAACATCCCTGGGCTGGCGAAGATTGACCATAAATGAAACTTTCCTTAAAAGAACGCCAGTACGACTGGCGGGAACGGAAAACCGCGTCTCTTTAATCATTAATGATCTCAGCGGTTTTTAACAGGCGAATTCTGCCTGTAATTCAGCAGAGATTATAAGAAAAAAATGTGATAAAACTTTTAAGATATACGCAAACGATTCCCACAACTCTAATTAGGGTCGACAGTAATGATCCCACAGATTTCTCAGGCACCTGGCGTCGTTCAGCTGGTGCTTAATTTTTTGCAGGCACTGGAGCAACAGGGTTTTACAGGTGATACCGCCACGAACTATGCCGACAGGCTGACGATGGCGACCGATAACAGTATCTACCAGCTTCTTCCCGATGCCGTGGTTTTCCCTCGTTCAACGGCCGACGTGGCGCTTATCGCCCGGCTGGCCACGCAGGAGCGGTTTGCCTCGCTGGTCTTTACGCCGCGCGGCGGCGGCACCGGAACCAACGGTCAGGCGCTGAACCAGGGCATCATTGTTGATATGTCGCGCTATATGAACCGCATCATTGAGATCAACCCGGAAGAGGGGTGGGTGCGGGTCGAAGCGGGCGTCATCAAGGATCAGCTTAATCAGTATCTCAAGCCTTACGGCTACTTTTTTGCCCCTGAGCTTTCCACCAGCAACCGCGCGACCCTTGGCGGGATGATTAACACGGATGCCTCCGGGCAGGGCTCGCTGGTCTACGGTAAAACCTCCGATCACGTGCTGGGCGTGCGTGCGGTGCTGCTGGGCGGCGATATCCTCGATACCCAGCCGATGCCGGTTGAACTGGCGGAAACGCTGGGCAAAGACAACACCGCCAGCGGGCGTATCTATCGCACCGTGCTGGAACGCTGCCGCGACAACCGCCAGCTTATTCTCGATAAATTCCCCAAACTGAACCGCTTCCTGACCGGGTACGACCTGCGACACGTCTTTAACGACGACCTGACCCAGTTTGATTTAACCCGCGTGCTCACCGGCTCCGAAGGGACGCTGGCGTTTATTACCGAAGCGCGGCTGGATATCACCCGCTTGCCGAAAGTGCGTCGCCTGGTAAACGTCAAATACGACTCCTTCGACTCCGCGCTGCGCAATGCGCCGTTTATGGTGCAAGCGCAGGCGCTGTCGGTGGAAACCGTCGACTCTAAGGTGCTCAATCTTGCCAAGGAAGATATTGTCTGGCACTCCGTAAGTGACCTCATTACCGACGTGCCGGATACAGAGATGCTCGGTCTCAATATCGTGGAGTTTGCCGGCGACGATGCGGAGCTGATTGAGCGTCAGGTCACCACGCTCTGCCAGCGGCTGGATGAGCTGATTGCGCAGGGTGAAGGCGGCGTCATCGGCTGGCAGCTCTGTAACGATCTGGCCGGGATCGAGCGTATCTATGCGATGCGTAAAAAAGCCGTGGGCCTGCTCGGCAATGCGAAAGGGGCGGCGAAGCCCATTCCCTTTGCCGAAGATACCTGCGTGCCGCCCGAGCACCTGGCGGATTATATCGTTGAGTTTCGCGCCCTGCTGGACAGCCACGGCCTGAGCTATGGCATGTTCGGCCACGTCGATGCCGGGGTACTGCACGTGCGTCCGGCGCTGGACATGTGCGACCCGCAGCAGGAGATCCTGATGAAGCAGATCTCCGACGACGTGGTGGCCTTAACCGCCAAATACGGCGGCCTGCTGTGGGGGGAGCACGGGAAAGGGTTCCGCGCGGAATACAGCCCGGCATTCTTCGGCGAACAGCTCTACGCGGAGCTGCGAAAGGTGAAAGCGGCGTTTGACCCGCATAACCGCCTCAACCCGGGCAAAATCTGCCCGCCTGAAGGCGTGGACGCGCCAATGCTGCAGGTGGATGCCGTCAAGCGCGGCACGTACGACAGACAGATCCCGATTGCGGTGCGCTCCTCCTGGCGCGGCGCGATGGAGTGCAACGGCAACGGTTTGTGCTTTAACTTTGACGTGAAAAGCCCGATGTGCCCGTCGATGAAAATCACCAGCAACCGCATCCATTCGCCGAAAGGGCGGGCGACGCTGGTGCGCGAGTGGCTGCGTCTGCTGGCCGACCGCGGGGTGGATCCGCTCAAGCTGGAGCAGGAGCTGCCGGAAAAACGGGCCAGCCTGCGCTCGCTGATTGAGCGCACCCGCAACAGCTGGCATGCCAACAAGGGCGAGTACGATTTCTCTCATGAGGTGAAAGAGGCGATGTCCGGCTGTCTGGCCTGCAAAGCCTGCTCCACCCAGTGCCCAATTAAAATCGACGTGCCGGAATTCCGCTCGCGTTTCCTGCAGCTTTATCACACCCGATACCTCCGCCCGGTGCGCGACCATCTGGTCGCGACGGTGGAAAGCTACGCGCCGCTGATGGCGCGTGCGCCAAAGACCTTCAACTTCTTTATCAACCAGCCGCTGGTGCGCAAGCTCTCCGAAAAACACATCGGCATGGTCGATCTCCCGCTGCTGTCGGTCCCGTCTCTGCAGCGCCAGCTTGTCGGCCACCGTTCGGCGAACATGACCCTCGAACAGCTGGAGGCGCTCGCCCCGGAGCAAAAATCCAGTGTGGTGCTGGTGGTGCAGGATCCGTTCACCAGCTACTACGATGCGCAGGTTGTGGCCGATTTCGTCCGTCTGGCGGAGAAGGTGGGTTACCAGCCGGTAGTGCTGCCGTTCTCTCCCAACGGCAAGGCGCAGCACATTAAGGGTTTCCTGAAGCGATTTGCGAAGACCGCGCAGAAAACGTCTGACTTCTTAAACCGCGTGGCGCAGCTCGGGATACCGATGGTCGGCGTCGATCCAGCGCTGGTGCTTTGCTATCGCGATGAATACAGGCAGACGCTGGGCGATAAGCGCGGCGATTTCAACGTGATGCTGGTGCACGAGTGGCTGCCGATGGCGCTGGCCGATAAGGCCGTTCAGGATGTCAGCGGTGAACCGTGGTATCTGTTCGGCCACTGCACGGAAGTGACCGCGCTGCCGGGTGCCCCCGCGCAGTGGGCGTCCGTTTTTGCCCGCTTCGGTGCGAAGCTGGAGAGCGTCAACGTAGGCTGCTGCGGGATGGCCGGAACCTACGGACACGAAGTGAAAAACCACGCCAGCTCGCTCGGCATCTATGAGCTGTCCTGGCATCAGGCGATGCAGCGTTTGCCGCGAAACCGCTGTCTGGCGACGGGCTACTCCTGCCGCAGCCAGGTAAAACGGGTAGAAGGTAACGGTGTGCGTCACCCATTGCAGGCTTTACTGGAGATAATTGGATGATCTGGAAACGTGCCGTGACGCTGCAGGCGCTAAACGCCATGGGCGAGGGGAATATGGTGGGGCTGCTGGATATCCAGTTCATCCGCATTGGCGAGGATGAAATTGAGGCCACCATGCCCGTCGATAGTCGCACCCACCAGCCGTTTGGTTTATTGCACGGCGGGGCCTCCGTCGTGCTGGCCGAAACGCTGGGCTCGGTGGCGGGCTATCTTTGTACCGAAGGGGAGCAGAAGGTTGTCGGTCTTGAGGTGAATGCTAACCACATTCGCTCGGTGCGCAGCGGGCGCGTGCGCGGCGTTTGCCGCGCGCTGCACGCCGGAAGCCGCCATCAGGTGTGGCAGATAGAGATTCTCGATGAGCAGGATCGCCTGTGCTGCTCGTCGCGGCTGACCACGGCGGTTGTGTAAAGTTTTCAGATGTTTTGCCTTTGGTCAAAAACTAGCCAGTCCGTTGTGATATACTGGTCAGGTTTTGTACATAAGCGAGGACATCATGGATACTGAAATAACCCCAACACAGCTGGCAATTGAATATTTACGTCGCGATAAGAGCAACCTGTCTCCGGCACAGTACCTGAAAAAGCTGAAACAGCTTGAGCTGGAATTTACAGATTTGCTGGCGCTCTCTTCGAATGAACTGAAAGAAGAGATCTACTTTGCCTGGCGGTTGGGCGTTCACGTCCATTGAGTACATGAGAATAAAAGGGCCGCGAGTGCGGCCTTTTTTGTGTCTGAAATTCAGTATCGGGCGGCAGTGACGCCACCCGATATTTTCCTCAGACATTGACGGCGTTGATCAGCCGCGACTTCATGGACTGATATGCAGACGCCGCAAAATCCTCCGCCCAGCGCTGGTCCTCAATCGCCTCCAGCTGAACCGCGCAGTACTTCGTTTCCGGCGTTTTGGAGATGGGGTCGAGGTTGTCCTGGGTCAGCTCGTTGCAGGCGCCAATCCACCATTGATAGGTCATATAGACCGCCCCGGCGTTGATACGCTCGCTAATGCTGGCGCGGGTAATCACTTTGCCGCGACGCGAACGCACCCAGACCAGCTGGCCGTCGGTAATGCCCATTTTGTCCGCATCGGCAGGGTTCAATTGCGCCCGGCCCGGCTCATCGGCCAGGCTTTGCAGCGCGGCGCAGTTCCCGGTCATCGAGCGGCAGGAGTAGTGTCCCACTTCACGCACCGTGCACAGCACCAGCGGGAAATCTGCGTCCGGCGTTTCCGCCGGCGCGCGCCACTGTGCGGCAAAGAGCTGGCCTTTACCGGTCGGGGTGTCGAACTGATTGTCTTTATACAGGTACGGCGTTCCCGGATGATCCAGCGTCGGACACGGCCACTGCACGTGGCCCATCTCGCCCATTTTTTCATACGTCACGCCGTAGAAGAGAGGGCACAGCTCGCGCATCTCATCCCAGATCTGCTGGTTGGAGTCATAGTGCATCGGGTAGCCCATCTCGGTGGCGAGCAGGCTGATGATCTCCCAGTCGCGCTTCACGTTGCCGCTGGCCTCAATGGCTTTACCAAAACGCTGGAACCCGCGATCGGCACAGGTAAAGACGCCGCCGTGTTCACCCCAGGAGGTGGCCGGGAGCAGAACGTCCGCCACTTCTGCCGTTTTGGTCATAAAGATGTCCTGAACCACCACAAAATCGAGCGCCTCAAAACCGCTGCGAACGAGACCGAGATCGGCTTCGGTCTGAAGCGGATCTTCCCCCATGATGTAGTAGGCCTTGACCTTGCCTTCCAGCGCCAGATGGGGCACCTCGGTAATGCGCGTTCCGACCCGATCGTCCATTTTATTGACGTCAATTCCCCAGGCATCGGCAAACTTCTGCCTGACCGCCGGATCGGTCACATCCTGATAGCCGGGGAACATATTCGGCAGAACGCCCATATCGCAGGCGCCCTGAACGTTGTTTTGTCCGCGCACGGGACCGACGCCGACGGCAGGGCGACCAAGGTTGCCGGTCAGCAGCGCCAGGCTGGAAAGCCCTTTGACCACATCCACGGCCTGACCAAACTGGGTCACACCCATCCCCCACATCACGGTAGCGGAAGGGGCCGCCGCGAAGGTGCGCATCGCCTGACGAACGTCGCGGGCGGGAATGCCGGTAAGATGCTCAACCTTCTCCGGCGCATAGTCTTTCACCGTCTGTCGGTATGCCTCAAGCCCCTCGGTAAAGCGCGCCACGTAGCTTTTGTCGTAGAGCTCCTCTTCCAGCAGCACGTAGCCAAAGGCGTTCACCAGCGCCATGTTGCTACCGTTTTTCAGCTGCAGATGCTGGTCGGCGATGCGCGCCGTTTCGATGCGCCGCGGATCGCAGACGATGATTTTTGCGCCGTTTTCCCGCGCTTTCAGCACGCGCCGGGCGACGATAGGGTGGGAGTCCGCGCAGTTATAGCCAAACACCAGCAGGCATTTTGAGTTTTCAATATCGTTGATTGAGTTGCTCATCGCGCCGTTGCCGAGCGTTTCCTGTAAACCAGCCACGGAAGGGCCGTGACAGACTCGCGCGCAGCAGTCAACGTTGTTGGTGTTCAGCACCGCGCGGGCAAATTTTTGCATCACATAGTTTGTTTCATTGCCGGTTCCGCGAGAGGATCCGGTGGTCATGATCGACCGCGGCCCGTGCTGCGCTTTAATGCTGCTGAGCTTATGCGCGGTGTAGCGGATAGCCTCTTCCCAGGTAACGGGGGTGAATGCCTCGCCTTTGTGGTAGCGGATCATCGGCTGGGTCAAGCGCGGGGTGAGCAGACGGGTATCGTTGAGGAAGTCCCAGCCGTAAAAGCCTTTCAGACACAGGGTACCCTGGTTTGTGACGCCTTCTGCGGCTTCGGCACGGATGATACGGTTATTTTCAACGACAAGGTTTAATTTACAGCCTGCACCGCAGTAGGGGCAGACGCTGGCGATCTTTTTCATCAATAACAGACCTGTTAAGAAATGAAGCAAAGTTGACTGGAAAATCCAGTCCCGTACACGGAGGTAAGCAGGAACCGTGCCAAATTGGCTTTGCTGGTTTAACAGGGTGTTATGCGGGGAAGGCGCGTGTCATCGTCAGAACATTCGTCAGTTTTGACGATGACACGAGAGCAGGATGAGTGGGGTGAAATTACAGGTCGTCCATGGTGTAGCCCACGACAATTTCCAGCGTCTTGCGAATCACGTCCGCCTGGACAACGTCGTTAGTCGCTTCCAGCGTCTGAATGAGCCAGAGGATGATCGCTTTGTTGGACAGATGGCCTTCTGAGGCCAGAACACAGCGTACTGCAGTAGAAAAAACAGCGGACTCTTCAGCAAAACGATCGCCTGCATGACGGAAATATTCCGACAGCGCACTGTCTAAAAAAGCAGAGTGGTATTCGGGTTGAAGCTGAATATTTTGTCTCATTTGTTCTCACCGTAGCTGTTAAATTGCAGTCAATGTATTTTTTTGGGGTCGGACGGTTTTCCACTTCCAAATAACGGCACTACATTGTCTTTCTTATCGTTGAGAGGTCCCTCTCTTTTCGTTCGTCCTTGCGCGGTTCTGCGACGTGTAAAGGCGGTGCTGTTTGAGCCGATCTCGGCAATCACCACCGCAAGTGTCTCCCGCCGCCGGGGATCCTTTTCATGTTCCTCCATGACCCGCAGACGCTGCAGCAATCCTTCGGTTGTCACTGGCCCCCGCTCTTTCAAAAGAGAGAGAACGGCTTCACCGATAAGCGTGTCGATCAGTTTGTCTGCGTTACTGCTCTTCATATCCTTACCGTTCGAAGAGCAGACCAAGCAGCTTGTGGTAATGCTCTTCCTCTTCCGGGCCATCGGCCTTTTCGAGGCGGCTGAGCAGTTTAGTACAGAGCGATTTGCGATTCAGATTTCGCCCGTCGCTGAGAATTTCAACAACCACCTGGCCCAGCGTCTCCTGCTGGGTAGGAAGCACGGCTTTTTCGAAGTACTGTGCGATTGCTGCTGCGGAATCTGCGACGTAACCTTTCTGCTGCATGTTTCGCTCCTGTAAAATTTTGTAATCACTAACGTTACAATTAAGGTATACATAATTTCTAAATCTGTACACTCAAAATGTACAGATTTTTAATATTTTTATGATATTTTTTATAAAGTGCTTTATTTTCATTTGGTTATGAGGTTGTTGTGGACCGGTAATGTTACAGGATATATTGTACAAAAAGTTCGGGCGCTGATAAGTTGTACAGCCTGGAAAAAAGCATCATCAAATGCCGTAAATGGTTGAGATGTAAATTATTTGTCAGGAAATTAATGTGCTATAAATGAACCTTATCCACCTCTTTTGTGGCCAAACCCCTAACCCCAGGAATCGCATGCTCACCACCATCATTTACCGCAGTCATATCTGCGAGGACGTTCCAGTGAAAGCGCTGGAAGTCATGGTTGCTGCTGCAAATAGTAAAAACCAGCAATCCAATATCACGGGGATCCTGCTGTTTAACGGCACACATTTTTTTCAGCTGCTTGAAGGGCCAGTGGAACACGTTTCTGCCATCTATGAGCAGATTTGCAACGACCCTCGCCACCACAACGTAGTGGAGCTGATGCGCGATCACGGACCTGTCCGTCGTTTTGGCAACGTGGGCATGGAGCTTTTTGATTTACGCCACTTCGACAGGGACGAGGTGCTGCAAGAGGTGCTCAACAGGGGGACGACGCGCTATCAGCTGACGTACAACGACCGCCCGCTGCAGTTTTTCCGCACCTTTGTCGAGGCCACGGAAAAAGCGAACTATTTTGAACTGCCTCCTGCGGATTCCTGGGAATTCGTGCGCGAAGAGACGCGCTTGTCCGCACAGCCCGAGGTGGTCGCGAAAGGGGCGGATTGCAGCTTCGCGTTCCAGCCGATAGTCGATCCGTTTATGCAGCAGGTCGTCTCCTGGGAGGCGCTTCTCCGCACGCCTGACGGCGGCGCGCCGGGAGTTTACTTCGCCAGTCTGCCGCGTGACGACGTGTATGCCTCGGATTTACAAAGCAAGCAGGTGGCGCTCTCCATGGCCAGCGCGCTGGGGTTACAGGAGCAGACGTTATCCCTTAACCTGCTGCCCATGACGCTGGTCAATATTCCCAACGCCGTTGATTTCCTGCTCACCGCGATTGAAGCCAATGGGTTTGTCCCTGAGCAAATTGTGGTGGAGTTTACCGAGAGCGAAGCCATTTCCCGATTCGATGAATTCACGGATTCGGTCAGGCAGTTAAAAAGCGCGGGCATCAGCGTGACGATCGATCACTTTGGTGCCGGATTTGCCGGGTTACAGCTGCTGGCTCAGTTCCAGCCGGACAGAATTAAGATTAATCGCGATCTGGTCGCAAACGTGCACAAAAGTGGTCCCCGACAGGCCATTATCCAGGCGATTATCAATTGCTGTGCCTCGCTTGAGATCCAGTTCTGCGCGGTGGGGGTAGAGAAGGCTGAAGAGTGGATGTGGCTGGAGTCAGCGGGAATATCCCAGTTCCAGGGGCATCTTTTTGCCAGCCCGCGACACGGCGGTATTCCCGCGATTGCGTGGCCGGAGAAAAAGTTCGAATTCTGATAAAGCTGTACACAATCCGGCAGAGTTAACTGTACGAACGGCAAATTTTATACAACAATGTATTAACAGGTGGATGGAAAAGAAGCCCGTTCACCGGTTCAAAATGCGGTCTTAGTTATACAAATAGTGTGTACAATCTGATAAGGTTGGTGCAGTTAGGTATGGAAGTTCTGAGCGTGAGGGAGTTAATGGCCTATTACAGTATCGGCGAAGTGGCCGAACGATGCGGTATCAACCCCGTTACGCTGCGTGCCTGGCAGCGCCGTTATGGATTGTTGAAGCCGCAGCGCAGCGAAGGGGGCCATCGTCAGTTTGACGATGAAGATATCCTGCGTATCGAAGAGATCAAGCGCCTGATGAAAAGCGGCGTCTCGGTCGGAAAAGTCAAAGCCTTGCTGGAAAACAAAGAAGTTTTGACGCAGGGCAACTGGGTTTCATTCCAGGAAGAGATGATGACCGTTCTGCGTTACGCCAGCCCGGCAAAGCTGCGCGCCAAAATCGGCGAGTTCCGCCGCGATCACGCGATCGACGCGCTGATTGACAATATTATCTCTCCCGTCCGTCAGCGCATGAACCAGGACCAAAATACCGTGCGTCACATGGCAAGTCTGTTAGACGGAGTTCTGATTGAATTCGCGATTGCAAGCCTGGCGGAGTCCCGTAAGAAAGCCGGTAAAGACGCACTGTTGATTGGCTGGGAATGCGATGACCGCACCCACCTGTGGCTGGAAGCTGCGCGCCTGGCGCAGAAGGGCTGGCACATTGACGTCCTGGCGGAACCTATTGATTCGCCGCGTCCTGAACTGTTCCCCGGGCAAAAAATCTTCGTCTGGACGGGGAAATCCCCAACGCCTCGCCAGCAGGAACAGCTCGACCACTGGCGTGAACAGGGATTTGCTGTCGCATTTCATCATTGAGTATTAAGAGGCCTTAAGGGCCTTTTTTGTTTTTGTCATTTTCTGTGCAAAATCTATCTCAAAAATAGGCATTTCCGATGCATATTTTACTTTTCTTCTCTTCGTTATGAATGCCGCGACGAAATGCATTGTTAATCAATGCATTGAACAAATACATCCATCCTGACTGCATCCTCTCACAGGGTCTATGCTTAATAAAACCAGGCAAAAAGGGCGCTTTAGCCGAATGCCCCTGCTGACAGAGGGTTGAAGTGATAATCGTTATCACTAACATGGTGTTATGCCCTGATGGCTTATCAGATGAGGTGGACCTATGGAACTGCATTCAGAAACCTTTAATCCTGCCGATTTCGCCTGGCGCGGCTTAACGCTCACGCCAGCGGCGGCGGCACATATTCACGAGCTGGTGGCGAAAAAGCCCGAGATCCTCGGCGTGCGCCTGGGCGTCAAACAGACCGGCTGCGCGGGTTTCGGCTACGTGCTCGACACCGTCACCGAACCCGAGAAAGATGACCTGGTGTTCGAGACTGAAGGCGCGAAGCTGTACGTTGCGCTGCAGGCTATGCCGTTTATAGACGGTACCGAAGTGGACTACGTCCGCGAAGGCTTAAACCAGTTATTCAAATTTCATAATCCGAAAGCCCAGAACGAATGCGGCTGTGGCGAAAGCTTTGGGGTATAGGCGGTACTATGTCTCGTAATACTGAAGCAACGAGTGAAGTAAATACCTGGGGCGGTGGACACCTCAACTATAAAGAGGGGTTCTTCACCCAGCTCCAGACCGATGAGCTGGCGAAAGGCATCAACGAAGATGTCGTACGGGCGATCTCGGCGAAACGTAACGAGCCCGAGTGGATGCTGGAGTTCCGCCTGAGCGCCTTCCGCGCCTGGCTGGAGATGGAAGAGCCGCACTGGCTGAAAGCGCACTACGACAAGCTGAACTATCAGGATTACAGCTACTATTCCGCGCCCTCCTGCGGCAGCTGTGACGACACCTGCGCCTCGCAGCCCGGCGCGGTGCAGCAAACTGGCGCTGAAAACAGCTTCCTCAGCAAAGAGGTGGAAGAAGCCTTTGACCAGCTTGGCGTGCCCGTTCGCGAAGGGAAAGAGGTGGCGGTAGACGCCATTTTCGACTCCGTCTCGGTGGCCACCACCTACCGCGAGAAGCTGGCAGAGCAGGGGATCATTTTCTGCTCCTTCGGCGAAGCGATTCACGATCATCCGGAACTGGTCAAAAAGTACATTGGGACCGTGGTGCCCTCTAACGACAACTTCTTTGCGGCGCTCAACGCGGCGGTAGCCTCTGACGGCACCTTTATCTATGTGCCGAAAGGCGTGCGCTGCCCGATGGAGCTGTCGACGTATTTCCGTATCAACGCCGAAAAAACCGGCCAGTTCGAACGCACGATTCTGGTCGCGGATGAAGGCAGCTACGTCAGCTATATCGAAGGGTGCTCCGCCCCGGTTCGCGACAGCTATCAGCTGCACGCGGCGGTGGTGGAGGTCATCATCCATAAAGACGCCGAGGTGAAATACTCCACGGTGCAAAACTGGTTCCCCGGCGACGGCAATACCGGCGGTATCCTGAACTTCGTCACCAAGCGCGCGCTGTGCGAAGGTGAAAACAGCAAGATGTCGTGGACCCAGTCCGAAACCGGCTCTGCCATCACCTGGAAATACCCGAGCTGCATCCTGCGCGGGGATAACTCCATCGGCGAGTTTTACTCGGTGGCGCTGACCAGCGGCCATCAGCAGGCCGATACCGGCACCAAGATGATCCACATTGGTAAAAACACCAGGTCGACCATCATCTCGAAAGGGATCTCCGCCGGGCACAGCCAGAACAGCTATCGCGGGCTGGTGAAAATCATGCCGACGGCCACCAATGCGCGAAACTTTACCCAGTGTGACTCGATGCTGATTGGCGCAGACTGCGGGGCACATACCTTCCCGTACGTCGAGTGCCGTAACAACACGGCCCAGCTTGAGCACGAGGCGACGACGTCGCGGATTGGGGAAGATCAGCTCTTCTACTGCCTGCAGCGCGGGATCAGCGAAGAAGACGCCATCTCAATGATCGTCAACGGCTTCTGTAAGGACGTGTTCTCTGAACTGCCGCTGGAATTTGCCGTTGAAGCCCAGAAACTCCTCGCCATTAGTCTTGAACACAGCGTCGGTTAAGGAAAGTACATGTTAAGCATTAAAGATTTACAGGTCAGCGTAGAAGACAAAACCATCCTGCGTGGCCTCAATTTTGACGTCAGGCCGGGGGAAGTTCACGCCATCATGGGGCCGAACGGCTCCGGGAAAAGTACGCTTTCCGCGACGCTGGCGGGGCGCGAAGATTATGAGGTAACCCACGGCTCGGTCGAGTTTAACGGCAAAGATCTGCTGGAGATGTCGCCGGAAGACCGTGCGGGCGAGGGCATCTTCATGGCCTTCCAGTACCCGGTCGAAATTCCTGGCGTCAGCAATCAGTTCTTCCTGCAGACGGCGCTGAATGCGGTGCGCAAGTATCGCGGCCTTGAGGCGCTGGACCGCTTTGACTTCCAGGATTTAATGGAAGAGAAAATCAAGCTGCTGAAAATGCCGGAAGATTTGCTCACCCGCTCGGTGAACGTCGGTTTTTCCGGCGGCGAGAAAAAGCGTAACGACATTCTGCAGATGGCGGTGCTGGAGCCCGAGCTGTGCATTCTGGATGAGACCGACTCCGGTCTGGATATCGACGCCCTGAAGATTGTCGCTGACGGGGTGAACTCCCTGCGCGACGGCAAGCGTTCGTTTATTATCGTCACCCACTACCAGCGCATTCTGGACTACATCAAGCCGGATTACGTCCACGTGCTTTACCAGGGGCGTATTGTGAAATCCGGAGATTTCACGCTGGTTAAACAACTGGAGGAGCAGGGCTATGGCTGGCTTACCGAACAGCAGTAATGCGCTCCAGCAGTGGCACCGGCTGTTTGAAGCCCAGGGCGGCACGCGCTCTGAGCAGGCGCAGCAGCATCTGCAGCAGATGCTGCGTCTCGGCCTGCCGACGCGTAAACATGAGAACTGGAAATACACCCCGCTCGATGGCCTGCTGAACGCCGAGTTTGTGACCCGTCTGGCGGATCTCACCCCGGCGCAGCGTGACGCGCTGGCCGTAAACGTGGATGCCGTGCGCCTGGTGTTTGTCGACGGTGAGTTCCGTCCGGAGCTGAGCGACGCCCTTCAGGGGAGCGGATTTGAGATTGAGATAAACGACGATCGCCAGCCCCTGAGCGCCCCGGTTCAGCCTGAGGTGTTCCTGCATCTGACCGAGAGCCTGGCCCGCAGCGTGACGCACATCCGCGTCAAGCGTAACCAGCGTCCGGCAAAACCGCTGCTGCTGATGCACATCACTCAGGGTCTGGACGGCGACGAAATCAACACCGCGCACTATCGCCACCATCTTGAGCTGGCGGAGGGAGCGGAGGCCACGGTAATCGAACATTACGTCAGCCTCAACGATGTCCGGCACTTTACCGGATCGCGTCTGACGATGAACGTTGCCGCCAATGCTCAGCTTCACCACGTCAAGCTGGCGTTTGAAAATGCGCAGAGCCACCACTTTGCCCATAACGACATTGTGCTGGGTCAGGATGCCGCGGCGTTCAGCCATAGCTTCCTGCTCGGCGGGTCGGTGCTGCGCCACAACACCAGCACGCAGCTTAACGGTGAAAACACCACGCTGCGCATCAACAGCCTGGCGATGCCGGTTAAATCTGAAGTGTGCGACACGCGCACCTGGCTTGAGCACAACAAAGGCTACTGCAACAGCCGCCAGCTCCACAAAACCATCGTCAGTGATAAAGGGCGTGCGGTGTTTAACGGACTGATTAACGTGGCCCAGCACGCCATTAAAACCGACGGGCAGATGACCAACAACAATCTGCTGTTAGGTCGCCTGGCGGAAGTGGACACCAAACCGCAGCTGGAGATCTACGCCGACGACGTGAAGTGCAGCCACGGTGCGACGGTTGGGCGCATCGACGACGAGCAGATGTTCTACCTGCGTTCCCGCGGTATCGACCAGCAGGCGGCGCAGAAAATGATTATCTATGCGTTTGCCGCCGAACTGACGGAAGCGCTGAACGATGGTCAGTTGAAACAGCAGGTGCTGGCGCGTATCGGTCAGCGTCTGCCTGGAGGCGAAGCATGAGTTTTCCCGTCGAGAAAATACGGGCAGATTTTCCGGTTCTGACCCGTGAAGTAAACGGTCTTCCTCTGGCCTATCTGGACAGCGCGGCGAGCGCGCAGAAGCCGAACCAAGTAGTGGATGCGGAAGCTGAGTTTTATCGCCACGGCTACGCCGCCGTACATCGCGGTATTCATACCCTGAGCGCTGAGGCAACCCAGCGTATGGAAAACGTGCGCACGCAGATTGCCGCCTTCCTCAATGCGAAATCGCCTGAAGAGCTGGTCTTCGTGCGCGGAACCACCGAAGGGATCAACCTTGTCGCTAACAGCTGGGGCAACGCGCAGGTCCACGTGGGGGATAACATTATCATCACCCAGATGGAGCACCACGCCAATATCGTGCCGTGGCAGATGCTCTGCGAGCGCGTTGGTGCGCAATTGCGGGTCATTCCGCTCAACGTTGACGGGACGCTGCAGCTTGAGCAACTCGACGCACTGCTGGATGACCGCACGCGGCTGGTGGCGGTCACCCAGGTCTCTAACGTGCTCGGGACGGAAAACCCGGTGGCAGAGATTATCGAAAAAGCCCACCTGGCCGGCGCGAAGGTGCTGATTGATGGTGCCCAGGCGGTAATGCACCACGCGGTTGACGTTCAGGCACTGGACTGTGATTTTTATGTCTTTTCAGGCCACAAGCTCTACGGGCCGACCGGGATTGGCGTGCTCTACGTGAAAGAAGACATCCTGCAGGCGATGCCGCCGTGGGAAGGGGGCGGATCGATGATCGCCACCGTCAGCCTGACGGAAGGCACCACCTACGCGCGCGCACCGTGGCGTTTTGAAGCGGGGACGCCCAACACCGGCGGGATTATCGGGCTGGGGGCGGCGGTTTCCTACGTCTCCGCAATCGGCCTTGACAGCATTCAGGAGTACGAACAGCTGCTGATGCACTATGCGCTTGCCGAGCTTGCCAGCGTGCCGGATCTGACCCTCTACGGGCCTGCCGACCGGCAAGGGGTGATCGCGTTCAATCTCGGGAAACATCACGCCTATGACGTGGGCAGTTTCCTCGATAACTACGGCGTGGCGGTCCGTACCGGGCACCACTGCGCCATGCCGCTGATGGCGTTTTACCAGGTGCCGGCAATGTGCCGCGCGTCGCTGGTGATGTACAACACAACGGAAGAGATCGACAGGCTGGTGGCGGGGCTTAAGCGCATTCACCAGCTGCTGGGCTAACGGAGAGGCAAAAGATGGCAGAGCTGCCGGACAGAGACAAATTGCTGCGCAACTTTGGGCGTTGCGCAAACTGGGAAGAGAAGTACCTTTATATCATCGAGCTGGGGCAGCGTCTGCCGCCGCTCGGTGAAGAGGCGCATAGCCCGGAAAACAGTATTCAGGGCTGTCAGAGCCAGGTGTGGATTGTGATGGAACAGTCTGACGACGGCACGATAGCACTGCACGGCGACAGCGATGCGGCCATTGTAAAAGGGCTTATTGCGGTCGTCTTTATTCTTTACCACCGGATGTCGGCGCAGGATATTGTCGCGTTTGACGTCCGTCCGTGGTTTGAAAAAATGGCCCTGACCCAACACCTCACCCCGTCACGCTCCCAGGGACTGGAAGCGATGATTCGCGCGATTCGCGCCAAAGCTGCAATCCTTAGCTAGACTTACAGAACAGCATTCATTCTGTTTCGCGAGGTGGTTCCCGCCTCGCTGGTTTTTCAGCTTTCTGGCGTCCTGCCAGTGAATAAGGAATCTCAGCATGAAGCGCGCGTCTCTCATAACTCTATTACTCCTCAGTTCGCTCGGCGCACTTAATTCGGCCCGCGCGATGGACTATCCGTTGCCGTCCGCAGGCAGCCGCCTGATTGGGCAAAATCAAACCTACACGATACAGGAAGGGGATAATAAGCTGCAGACCATCGCCCGCCGGTTTAATACCGCGGCGCAGGTGATCCTGGAAACGAACAATACCATTGCGCCGGTCAACCCTGCGCCGGGAACCGTCATTACCATCCCGTCGCAGATGCTGCTGCCGGACACGCCGCGTGAGGGGATTGTGGTGAACCTCGCAGAGCTGCGGCTCTACTACTTCCCGCCGGGAGAAAATATCGTTCAGGTCTTCCCGCTCGGCATCGGACAGCTGGGGCTGGAAACACCGGTCACGACCACGCGGGTGAGCCAGAAGATCCCGAATCCCACCTGGACACCCACGCCGGGCATCAGAGCACGCTCTCTGGAGCAGGGCATTAAATTGCCTCCGGTGGTACCTGCCGGGCCAAACAACCCGCTGGGGCGCTTTGCACTGCGTTTAGGCGTGGGCAACGGGGAATATCTCATCCACGGCACCAGCGCGCCGGACAGCGTGGGCCTGCGGGTCAGCTCCGGCTGTATGCGGATGAACGCCCCGGATATCAAAGCGCTGTTCGAACAGGTGCGGGTTGGCACGCGGGTACAGATTATTAATGAACCCGTGAAGTTCTCCGTGGAGCCGGACGGTAAACGCTATATTGAGGTCCACCGTCCGCTGGCGCAGGTTGAGGGGGAAAATCCGCAGGTCTCGCCAATTGCCCATTCCGCAGACTTTGCGACCTTTGTTTCTCAGGCGGGAAGCGATAAGGCGCTAATTGAGAAAGCCCTGTCACGTCGCGCCGGGATCCCGGTTATCGTGTCGTCAGGTAGCGGCCCGTCGGCCAGCAATAACGTGCTGTCGGTGCAGAACAGTCGGGTGTCCGCTGTGGTAGCGGAAGATGAAGGGGAGAAGGTGACGCAGTAGCCGTTTGACGCAGGCAAAAAAAATGGCGCACAATGTGCGCCATTTTATTAACAGGTACTATTACTTACGGTATTTAGTAGCCTGGTTGTCCAGACGCTGGTTAGCGCGAGCTGCGTCGTCTTTAGCAGCCTGAACGTCGGAACGCATTGCGTTCACGTCGTTGCTCAGCTGGTCAACTTTAGCGTTCAGAGTCTGAACGTCAGAAGACAGCTGATCGATTTTAGCGTTGCTGGAGCAACCAGCCAGCAGAGTAGAACCCAGGATTACCGCGCCCAGTACCAGTTTAGTACGATTCATTATTAATACCCTCTAGATTGAGTTAATCTCCATGTAGCGTTACAAGTATTACACAAAGTTTTTTGGGTTGAGAATATTTTTTTGATGGGAATACACCTATTTTTGATCGTTCGCTCAAAGAAGCATCGAATCGGCCCTTTTCGGGCAAAAATCTAAGGAAAAAAAGGCATTTATCATCGGATTCATCTTAGATAATTGGCAATTAAATAGAGAAACCCGATTTGCAATTTGAATGACTTTGGCTAATGCCAGGAATAAAAAAAGCGCCCTGAGGGCGCTTTTTATCAAAATTAATTCGTTCGGGAATTATTACAGCACGTGAACAGAGGCGGTATTGGTGGTTCCGCTTGGTACCAGCGCGCCAGAAACCATGACCACAACGTCACCTTTCTGCGCCAGACCACGATCAACCAGCTCCAGAGCCACTTCTTTACCCAGACGGTAGAAATCATCCGTAGACGCGATCTCTTTCACCAGGTGAGGGATCACGCCTTTGCTCAGCACCAGCTGACGAGCCGTGGTTTCGTTGGTGGTCAGCGCCAGGATAGTTGCATCCGGGAAGTATTTACGCACCGCGCGAGCTGATTTACCGCCCTGGGTGGCAACCACGATCAGTGGTGCTTCCAGTTTCTCAGCCGTTTCTACTGCACCGCGGCAAACCGCTTCGGTGATGCGCAGCTTGCGGCTGTCGTTGTTGTAGTCCAGACGGCTTTTCATTACGCGGTCGGTACGTTCGCAGATGGTGGCCATGATGGACACCGCTTCCAGCGGATATTTACCTTTCGCGGATTCGCCGGACAGCATAACGGCATCAGTACCGTCGAGGATGGCGTTAGCCACGTCGCCTGCTTCTGCGCGGGTTGGGCGTGGGTTTTTGATCATGGAGTCCAGCATCTGCGTTGCGGTGATAACCACTTTACGCGCGCGAACACATTTCTCGATCATCATCTTCTGCGCGAAGATCACTTCTTCAACCGGGATTTCTACGCCCAGGTCGCCACGCGCAACCATGATGCCGTCAGACGCTTCGAGGATTTCGTCGAAGTTGTTCAGGCCTTCCTGGTTTTCAATTTTGGAGATGATCTGGATCTTCTCGCCGCCGTGGGCTTTCAGGTGCTCACGAATTTCAACCACGTCTGAGCGCTTACGGATGAAGGATGCCGCCACAAAGTCAACGCCTTGTTCGCAACCGAAGATCAGGTCCTGTTTGTCTTTTTCAGCCAGTGCTGGCAGTGCGATAGATACGCCCGGCAGGTTAACGCCTTTGTTTTCGCCCAGGTCGCCGTTGTTCAGTACTTTACAGATAACTTTGTTGCCTTCGATCGCGGTGACTTCCATACCGATCAGACCATCGTCTACCAGCACGGTGTTACCGACGGACAGGTCGTTGGTGAAGCCTTCATAGGTCACTGCAACGATTTCGCTGTTGCCGACAACGGATTTGTCGGTAGTGAAGGTGAAGGTCTGGCCCGCTTTCAGAGAGACGTCGTTACCGCCTTCCAGTTTGATGGTACGGATTTCTGGACCTTTGGTATCCAGCAGGATCGCCGCTTTTTTACCGGTCTTGCTCATCACGTTGCGCAAGTTCTGGATACGCTGGCCGTGTTCTGCGTAGTCACCGTGGGAGAAGTTCAGACGCATCACGTTCATGCCGGCGTCCAGCATTTTGGTCAGCATCTCTTCAGATTCGGTTTTCGGGCCGATAGTACAAACAATTTTCGTCTTTTTCATGACAGTCTTAGTCTTTAAGTTGGGAAGGATATGGAAATCTCGCTCCGGGGGCGCACCGCCGCGGAGTCAAACCTGTGTTGCAAAAGAGTATATGACACGCACTAAGGATAGGAGACATCAAATGAGCGTGCAGAAGAAAGTGTGCCTGAGTGACAGCCCAACGAAGGAGAGGAGAAGTTGTACGTTGTTTTTTGTATTCCAAGCGCTGAAACCATTCACCAGGGATTTGGCGCGCATTATACGCTGATTTTAAGATAAAAGGAAAATGGAAACGGTGTTTCAGAAATAATCTGTGCTGTTTCTCATAATATTGTTATCAATGCGTTAAGCCATGATGACAACTTGTGGCGGCAGCCGATGGACCTGCCGCCATTTGCTTAATTCTGCAGCGCCTGGCTGAGGTCGGCAATCAGGTCTTTCGGATCTTCAATCCCGACTGACAGGCGGATCAGCTGCGGCACAATGCCGTTTGCCAGGCGTTGCTCCAGCGGAATGGAGGCGTGCGTCATGCTGTAAGGCTGGCTCACCAGACTTTCCACGCCGCCCAGGCTTTCCGCGAGGGTGAACAACTTCAGGTTGCGAATCACCTCGGTGGCGCGTTGCGCATCGCCTTTTACCACCACGGAAATCATCCCACCGGGCAGGGCCATCTGCGTGCGGGCAAGCTGATATTGTGGATGCGATTCCAGGCCGGGATAGAAAACCTTTTCGACCAGAGGATGCTGATCCAGCCATTGCGCAATCGCCAGCGCGTTGGTGCTGTGCTTTTCTACCCTCAAAGCGAGCGTGCGAATACCGCGCAGCGTCAGGAAGCTGCTGAACGCATCCAGAACACCGCCCACCGCGTTTTGCAGATAGCCCAGCCTATCCGCCAGTTCCCTGTTGTCCCCGACAATCGCCAGCCCGGCCACCACGTCAGAGTGGCCGTTCAGATATTTGGTGGCGGAGTGCACCACGATATCGAAACCCGACTCCAGCGGACGGTGGATCACCGGCGACGCGAAGGTATTATCCGCCACGCTGATGACGTTATGACGACGGGCGATTGCCGCAATGGCCGCCAGATCCGCCAGCTTCAGCAGCGGGTTGGTCGGCGTCTCGACCCACACCATACGGGTATCCGGGCGAATGGCGGCCTCGAGACCGGCTAAGTCGTCCGGTTTAACCCAGCTGACCTGCAGGCCGGTGCTGCGCTTGCGCACGTTTTCAATCAGGCGGTACGTCCCCCCGTAAACGTCATCAATGGCGACAATATGGCTGTCTTTATCCAGCAGTTCGAGCACCGTGGAGATGGCCGCCAGACCGGAGGCAAACGCGTAGCCGCGCGTGCCGCCTTCCAGTTCGGCGATGGCGGTTTCCAGCGCGTGGCGGGTGGGGTTGCCGCTGCGCGAATACTCATAGCCGGTATGCTCGCCGGGTGATGGTTGCGCAAACGTAGAGGTAGCGTAAATCGGCGGCATGACGGCGCCGTGCTGGTCGTTGAACTCGCCGCTGTGTACGCTCAGGGTAGCCAGGTTTTTCATCATCGATTCCTTTATTGCTGAAGACGGTTGCGCCAGGCGGTCAGAACGTCGCTGCGCGTAATCAGACCGAGAAAACGGTCGTTGTCATTAATCACGGCCACCAGACCGCGGTCGAAGATGGCGTTCAGTGCGCTTTCCGGGGCGTGTTTATCCAGAAACTCCACCTGACGCGTCATGGCTGCCGTCACCGGAAGCGCGAAACGATCGCCGTTGCCGCCGATATGCCGCAGGAGATCCCACTCGTCGATAATGCCGACCACCTTGCCGTTCTCCAGCACCGGCAGCTGGGAAATGTCATACAGACGCATGCGTGCCAGAACGGTGGAAAGCGTGTCGTCCGGGGCGGCGGTAACGGTGGCGCCTTCATCGTGGCGCAGGGCGATATAGTCGGAGAGGTCGCCGGCCTGAGGACGCGTGATGAGCCCCTGCTGTCGCATCCAGTCGTCGTTGAACATCTTCGAGAGATACTTATTGCCGCTGTCGCAGGCGAAGGTCACCACGCGTTTCGGCGCGGTCTGCGCCTGGCAATACTTCAGCGCGGCCGCCAGCAGCGTGCCGCTGGAGGAGCCCGCCAGAATGCCTTCCGTTTTCAGCAGGTCGCGCGCGGTGGTGAAGGCCTCTCGGTCGGTGATGCGCCAGGCGCGATTCACCCCTTCAATGTGGGCCAGCGGCGGAATAAAGTCTTCGCCAATACCTTCAACCAGCCAGGAGCCCGCGTCGTGATAGCGTCCGGTTTCCACCTGGTCGGCCAGAACCGATCCTGCCGGGTCGGCCAGGATAAACTCCGTGTGCGGAGAGTGCTCGGCGAACCACGCCTGGAGGCCGCCCAGCGTACCGCCTGAGCCGACGCCCACCACGATGGCGTCGATCCTGCCGTCAAGCTGCTCGTACAGTTCCGGTGCCGTGGTGGTACGGTGCGCCAGCGGGTTGGCTTCGTTATTGAACTGGTCGATGTAAAACGCGCCGGGCAGCTCATTGGCCAGGCGCTGGGCGTAATCCTGGTAATAGGCGGGGTGGCCCTTGTTAACGTCGGAGCGGGTCAGCACCACCTGGGCACCCAGCGCGCGCAGGTGGAAAATCTTCTCGCGGCTCATTTTGTCCGGCACCACCAGGATCAGCGAGTAGCCTTTCTGGGCGGCGATCAGCGCCAGACCGAGGCCGGTATTGCCCGCCGTCGCCTCAATAATCGTGCCGCCCGGCTGCAGCTGGCCGGTACGTTCCGCTTCGTTAATCATCGACAGCGCAACGCGATCCTTAATAGAGCCGCCCGGATTCTGGTTTTCCAGCTTCAGGAACAGCGAGCAAAGGCCGGTATCGAGCTTGTGCAGCTGGATAAGCGGGGTACGGCCAATCAGTTCGGTGACGGAGTGGTAAATCGTCATGATGTTTTCCTTTCTGGATGTCATGACGGGATGATAGAGCGGCGAAATTTTCGAAATAAAGAACCATTCACTGCCGTTTAGAACTGAAAAGAATATAAATGCGGTTTTCGGATGTCAGGACAGCAAGACGTAAAGTTGTCTGGATGTGGGGATGGCTATATCGGGATGAAATGCTGCAAAAATGACCATTTTTCGCGGGCATCATCCAGCAGATATGCATCCGGCAGATAATCATTGCTGAAATTGGTCTAAATGCTTCCCACCCGGTAAATCCGCTGTTTATTCCCGAAAGTTATAACACATTCTTTTTTGTTCATTTGAAAGCTGATAACGCCTGTTTACTATCGTTTGGACATCCATACTGCTAAACAGCCATGCGCGAAACGGATAAAGAATAAGAATGATCGTACTCAGGAATATTTCTAAGGTTTTTGACAACGGAAAGGTCGCACTGACTGCCGTTGATAACGTCAATTTGACGATAGAGCAGGGACAGATTTACGGAATTATTGGCTACAGCGGGGCCGGGAAAAGCACGTTGATTCGCCTGCTGAACGGTCTGGAAAAACCCAGTACCGGCAGCGTAACCATCAACGGGCAGAATATTTCTGCCGCTAAGGGCGAAGCCTTACGACAGGCGCGACTGAAGATCAGCATGGTGTTCCAGCATTTCAACCTGCTCTGGTCGCGAACGGTTAACGAGAACATCGCCTTCTCGATGCAAATCGCGGGCGTGCCAAAAGCCAATATCAAGGCGCGCGTTGCTGAGCTGGTGGATTTGGTCGGCCTGAAAGGGCGCGAGAATGCGTACCCGTCCCAGCTGAGCGGCGGGCAAAAACAGCGCGTGGGCATTGCGCGCGCGCTGGCCAATAACCCGGACGTGCTGCTCTGCGACGAAGCCACGTCGGCTCTTGACCCACAGACCACCGATCAGATCCTCGATCTGCTGCTGGATATTAACCGTCGTTTCAAACTCACCATCGTGCTGATCACCCACGAGATGCACGTGGTGCGCAAAATCTGCGACCGCGTGGCGGTGATGGAGAATGGCAAGGTGGTGGAAGAGGGCGACGTCCTGAGCGTCTTTACCCACCCGCAACAGCCCATCACGCAACAGTTTGTTCGTCAGGTGAGCCAGTACGCCGAGGAAGAGACCTTCAACGCTGAGCTGGCAAATGAACTGGAAGGCACGGTTATCAAGCTGACCTTTACCGGACATAGCACGCATCAGCCTGTGGTCGGTGAATTAACGCTGCGCTATGGCCTGCCGTTTAACATCCTGCACGGAAAAATGACGCAAACCGCCCACGGTGTTTTCGGGCAACTCTGGGTGCACGTGGTGGCATCTGATGAACAACTGAACAATATCCTCGCCGACCTGCAGCACAGCGATATTGAAGGCGAGGTGATTAAACATGGCTGAGGAACTCTTTCCGCATCTGAAGTGGGACCAGCTGTGGGCAGCAACCCAGGAGACGCTGTACATGACCGCGCTCTCCGGCGTGGCGACCTTTGTTCTGGGGCTTGTGCTCGGTCTGGCGCTGTTTTTAACCGCGCGCGGCGGGCTGTTTCAAAACCGCACGGTCTACAGCGTGATTTCGATTGTGGTGAACGTGTTCCGCTCCATTCCGTTCATCATCCTGATTGTATTGCTGATCCCGTTCACGAAAACCCTCGTGGGGACCATTCTTGGCGCCAACGCGGCACTCCCGGCGCTGATTGTGGGCGCAGCACCGTTCTACGCACGCCTGGTGGAAATCGCCCTGCGTGAAGTGGATAAAGGCGTTATAGAAGCAACGCGCTCGATGGGCGCACGACTGAGCACGTTAGTGTTTCGGGTTTTACTGCCGGAATCATCACCTGCACTGGTTTCAGGTATTACGGTGACGCTGATTGCGCTGGTGAGCTACAGCGCAATGGCGGGGGTGATTGGCGCCGGCGGTTTGGGAAATCTGGCTTATCTGGAAGGATTCCAGCGCAACCATGGTGACGTCACGCTGGTGGCAACGGTGACCATTCTGATCATCGTTTTCATTATCCAGTTCTGCGGCGATGTCATTACTTCACTGTTAGACAAAAGATAATCTCTAATAACACACAGGAACCACATCATGAAAAAAACACTGACACTGATCGCCGCCGCAACCCTGAGCGCCCTGAGCTTCGCCTCCTGGGCTGACACCCTGACCGTGGGCGCATCCAACACGCCGCACGCCGAAATTCTGGAGCAGGCAAAGCCAATTCTGGCGAAGCAGGGTATCGACCTGGAGATTAAACCGTTCCAGGACTACATTCTGCCGAACACCGCGCTGGCGGGTCATGACATCGACGCGAACTATTTCCAGCACATTCCTTACCTGAACAGCGTGCTGAAGGATCATGCGGGCGATAAAGACTACGATTTCGTCAGTGCGGGCGCGATCCACATTGAGCCAATCGGCATCTACTCCAAAAAATACAAGTCGCTGAAAGACCTGCCGGAAGGCGGCAAGATCATCATGCGTGACGCGGTTTCTGAAGAGGGGCGTATTCTCTCCATCTTCGAGAAAGAGGGCGTGATCAAGCTGAAGCCGGGCATCGACAAAGTGACCGCGCGCATCAGCGACATCGTTGAGAACCCGAAAAAGCTGAAATTCACGCCGAACGTGGAAGCCTCTCTGCTGCCGCAGATGTACAACAACGACGAAGGCGCTGCGGTGGTGATCAACGCCAACTACGCGATTGATGCGGGTCTGGACCCGGTTCACGACCCGATTGCGGTAGAGAGCGGTGAAAACAACCCGTACGCCAACATCATTACCGTGCATCGCGGTGACGAGAAGAAGAAAGATATCGTTGCGCTGGTGAACGTCCTGCACTCGAAAGAGATTCAGGACTGGATCCGCACCAAGTACAAAGGCGCGGTCATCCCAGTAAACAACTAATGTACTGATTTTACAGATGAAGCCCGGCGAGTCTCTCGCCGGGCTTCTTTTTTGTATCCGGCAGGAGAATCATTTAAGCTCAACGTTTAACAGGCAATGGAGTGATGACGATGGGTAACGTGACCAAAGATGAAGCGCTGTACCAGGAGATGTGCCGGGTGGTCGGGAAGGTGGTGCTTGAGATGCGTGATTTAGGGCAGGAGCCAAAGCATATTGTCATTGCCGGAGTCCTGCGTACCGCGCTGGCGAACCAGCGCGTTAAACGCAGTGAACTGACAACCGAAGCGATGGAAACGGTGGTTAAAGCGCTGGCCGGGTAATGCGCCAGCGTTTCGCAAGCTGCTCGAGCGAGCAGCAGAGCAGGTAGTAGACCACGCCCGTAAAGATAAAAATGGCCGCCGGGTAGATTTGCACCCGGTTATTGACCTGTCCCGCCACCGTGGTCAGCTCCGGTACGTTCACGATAAACGCCAGCGACGTATCCTTCAGCAGGCTGATAAAAATCCCCGCCAGCGACGGCAGAATATTCCTCAGCGCCTGCGGCAGCAGCACGCGCAGGAGGGTTTGCTGCGTGCTGAATCCCTGTGACAGTGCGGCCTCATATTGTCCGGACGGGAGCGCGTTAAGCCCGGCCAGCACCGAGTGCATCACCGTTGCCGCGGTAAACCAGGCCAGCGCCAGCGTGACGGTCAGCGCTCCCGGCAGATCGCCTCCGGTGATGAGCGGCAGGAGATACCACATCCAGAAAATCACGAAGATGAGCGGGATACCGCGGATCAGATCTGCCCATAAAAACAGGGCCTTTCGCACGAGCCCGGTAAAGCGCCAGGCCAGACACGCGAGCACTATCCCACCGGGCAGAGCGATGACGGCGGCCCCGGCAGCCATCATTAACGACAGCAGTACGCCCCCCGGTTCACCCGTTGCCGCGCGTCCCCACAGCAGATAGTCGAGGTTATCGGTGATGACGTTAAGTCCGGCAATCATGCTTTTCACTCCCTGCGATGACGACGTTCGGGCGTTTACGTTTCGCCTGTGGCCCAAGGCGTACCAGCACCATCCCCATCGCCAGGCCTGTCAGCAGATAGAGCGCGGTTCCGAGGGTAAATGCCTCCAGCGCGTGCGCGTTATAGCTCTCGATCTGCCTGACCTGATAGGTCAGCTCGGCAAAGCCAATCCCGCTGGCGAGCGAGGAGAGCTTCATCAGATTAAGATACTGGCCCACAACCGGCTGCCAGGCGTTGGCCAGGCCCTGCGGCAGAAGGATGTAACGAAACAGATGCCACGCGGAGAATCCCTGCGCGAGCGCCGCCTCCCGCTGTCCGGCAGGCACGGAACGTAAGCCCGACTCCACCTCTTCGATTAAAAACGCCGAGGTAAAGACGCCCAACCCCCAGGCAGAACATAAAAATTCGGGCGTAAACCACCAGACGTCGCCGGGCAGAATTGACCAGCTGTGATCCGCGTTCACCGCGTCGCGAAACGCCTGCGGTAGTCCGTTCCAGGCGGCAAAATACCAGAACAGCAGCTGCACCAGCAGCGGCGTATTGCGAAACAGCGACACCCAGCAGCTGACCACCGCGTTCCCGGGGCGTCCGCCGGAAAGGCGCAGAAGCATAAAGAGCAGTGCGAGCAGGCTGGCCAGCAGCATCCCGGCAAGCGTTACCCACAGGGTGGTGAGAAATCCGGAGAGTATCCACTGCAGAGGCTGTCCGGTCAGTACCCCCTGCCAGTCGAGCGCGGGCATTACAGATGCTCCTGATGCAGCGGGTTGAGCACCTTCTGCAGGAACCGCTGCGCGCGCGGATGCGACGGCTGGCTGAAAAACTGTGCCGGTGGCGCGGTTTCCAGAATTTGCCCGCCGTCGATAAAGACAATCCGGTCGGCAATTTCCCGGGCAAACTGCATCTCGTGGGTCACCACGATCATCGTGATCCCGCTGTGTGCGAGGGCTTTCATCACGTACAGCACTTCACCAATCATCTCCGGATCCAGCGCGGAGGTGGGTTCATCGAACAGAATGATTTGCGGTGAGGAGGCCAGGGCGCGGGCAATCGCGACGCGCTGCTGCTGTCCACCGGAAAGCTCTGCCGGGAAATGGTGGGCTTTTTCCAGCATCCCGACCTTCTCCAGCAGGGCCAGCGCGCGCTCCTGGGCAGGCTGCGGCTTCCAGCCATGAACCTGCTCCAGCGCCAGGGTGATGTTCTGGCTTGCGGTGAGGTGGGCGTAAAGATTGAACTGCTGGAACACAAATCCCACGCGGCTGCGCAGCTGGCGCAGCCCGCTACCGGAGAGCTTTGCGGTAGGCTTGTTGTCGACCAGAATCTCTCCGCCGCTCAGGGTTTCAAGCTGGTTGATGAGGCGGATCAGGGTGGATTTACCGGAACCTGAAGGGCCGAGGATGGCGACCACTTCACCGGGCGTGATGGTGAGGTTAATGTCGTTTAAAACCTGATGGTCACCGTAGCGTTTATCCACATGACGAAACTCGACGCTGGCCTGTTCCAGATGTGAAAAATCCGCGGCACCGGCCGCGGAGTGTGAAAATAAACCTGAGAGCATAATTATCTGGCTTCTATTTTAAAGGCGCGAGGCTGTGGGGCTGGGGTGCCTGGACCAAACCAGACGTCGTAGATTTTTGCCGCCTGGCCTTTTTTCTCGAGATTAACCAGCTCGTCGTTAACGGCCTTCAGCAGCGCCGTTTCACCTTTCTTCACCCCAACGCCAATCTCTTCTTTACTGAGCAGGTCGGGCAGGATTTTGAAGTTCGCTTTATCCGGCGCCTGCGCCAGCAGACCAGCCAGAATGGTGCTGTCCTGGGTGATGGCCTGCACGTTGCCGTTGCGCAGTGCCGTCAGCGCCAGCGGAATATCGTCATACGAGAGCACGCGGGACTGCGGGAAACGCTGGTGCAGCGCCTGCTCGCCCGTCGTTCCTTTTACCGCGCCAATGCGCGCCCGGCTGTAGTCATCAAGCTTGTCCGGTGATTTAGCCGGCACCAGGAACTGCTGGCCGGTGACAAAGTAAGGTGTCGAGAAATCAATCACCTGCGCGCGTTCCGGGGTGATGGTGATATCCGCCACGATCAGGTCGGCTTTGCCGGACTGCAGCAGCGGAATGCGGTTGGCCGGATTGGTGGCAACCAGTTCAAGCTTTACGCCGAGGGATTTTGCCAGCGCTTTGGCGAAGTCCACGTCATAGCCCACGATCTCGTGCGTTTTTGCATCAACAGAGCCAAACGGCGGGTTGGCGTCAAACGTGGCCACTTTCACCACCCCTGCGGCCTTAATATCCGCCAGCTGGTCCGCCTGTGCCTGCGCTGAAAGCAGGCTCCCCGCCGCCAGTAAGCCCAGAACCAGCGTCCGTTTGGTAAACCCTTTCATGTTTGCTGCCATAGTCATTCGCCATCCCGTTGTTTTTGTTTTACCCCGCTACGCTCCCATAAGCGAAAGCTATCGCCAAATAAGAAATCGTTCTTTGCTATGAGCAAAAAAGCATTAGTGAACAAGGTGTTAATGAAGAGTGAAAAGAACGGAAGGCTATTTGCAAATCCTGCACATCGACAGTGGATTTTGGTATTTCCCCCGCGCGGCATTTGAGTGCTTAACTGAGATCAGACACGGCGAGAGAGGGTAAGACGATGAAAAAATGGATCAGCACGTTACGGCGGTTTTTTGCGGCCAGGCCAGCGAATGCGGAGAACAGCGCGCAACGTGTTCTTGAGTCAATCCTGCCTGTCGCCAGCCTGTATGGCGTGGACGTTGCCAACATTGACCCGGAGTGGTTCCATGATAAAACGTCACGCTGAACTGCGCCGCACGCGCGAAACGTACTGGAACGAGGTGTGCGTGACGTTTAACGAGTGAAATAAAAAAGCACCGGTTTCCCGGTGCTTTTTTATTAGATCTTGCAGGCGTCGCCGCAGTCGTCGTCGGCGACAATCGCCTGCGCTTTTTTGTCTGCATCGTCCAGACGTTCCGCATTACGCTCTTCGGCTTCATCCAGACCGTTAAAGACTAAGTTATCGAGATCAATTTCCATGTGGCACCTGCTCTGTTCAGTTTTTGATACTGGCACAGTATAGGGCAAAAAAAGCCAGCAATGTACCTCGCAGCACATAAGGATAATCCCTGCCATACTCAGTGCTTTATCGCTGAGGAGAGCACATGATTACACTCTGTAAAACCTGTGGAACCGCCTACGATACGCAGCCGGACAGATGTCAAATTTGCGAGGATGAACGCCAGTACGTGCCCGCCACGGGCCAGGCGTGGACCGATTTCGACACCGTCACCGCCACCCATAGCAACAAATGGCAGCTACTGGAGCCACGGCTGTTTGGGATCAAAACGGTGCCTGCGTTTGCGATCAACCAGCGGGCGCTATTCCTGCAAACGCCTTACGGCAATATCCTCTGGGACTGCATCGCCAACCTCGACCCCGCAACCAAAACGCTCATTACCGCCCTGGGCGGCATCAGCGCAATTGCGATTTCACATCCACACTATTACACCACGATGCAGGTGTGGGCCGCGGCGTTTGATGCGCCGGTGTACCTGCACGCCAGCGACAAAGAGTGGGTCATGCGCGACAGCCCGGCCATTCATTTCTGGGAGGGGGATGCGCTGGAGATTTTCCCGTCGGTCACCCTGCTGCGTCTGGGCGGACACTTTGCCGGTGGAACGGTGCTGCACTGGCAGGAGGAGGACGGGGTGCTGCTGGTAGGCGATATTCTGCAGGTCACGCCGGGTAAAGACGCCGTCTCGTTTATGTGGAGCTATCCGAATTATCTTCCGCTGCCGGCCCGCACCGTGGCGTCGGTGGTGAATCATCTCGAAGGCAAAACCTTTGAACGTCTGTACGGCGCGTTCGAAGGGCAGAACATCCAGGCCAGTGCGGACGAGATTGTTCAGCGGTCGGGCCAGAAATATATTGCTTGTCTGAAGTAAACCACGATGGGTAAACTTTACGAGTGTGATCGCGATCATACCTAAACTAAAACAGATAAAAGAGACATTGCTATGCAACATATCATTGAAGGTTTTCTCAGCTTTCAAAAAGAGATTTTCCCGCAACGTAAAGAACTCTTCCGCAGTTTAGCGTCCAGCCAGAATCCCAAAGCGCTGTTCATCTCATGCTCCGACAGCCGTCTGGTCCCGGAACTGGTCACCCAGCAAGAGCCGGGACAACTCTTTGTCATTCGTAATGCTGGCAACATCGTGCCGCCGTTCGGACCGGAGCCAGGCGGTGTGTCCGCCACTATCGAATACGCCGTGGTGGCGCTGGGCGTCACGGATATCGTGATTTGCGGTCACTCCAACTGTGGCGCCATGAAGGCGATTGCCGATAACGCGAACCTGGAGCCGATGCCTGCTGTGTCACACTGGCTGCGCTATTCCGACGCGGCGAAAGCCGTGGTTGAGAAGAAAACCTGGGATAAGCCGATCGATAAAGTCAATGCGATGGTGCAGGAGAACGTGTTTGCGCAGCTGAGCAACATTAAGACCCACCCGTCCGTGGCGGTGGGCCTGCGTAATAACTCCATCCGACTGCACGGCTGGGTGTACGACATTGAAAGCGGCAAAATCCTTGCGCTGGATAAAGCGACGAAAACCTTCGTTTCGCTGTCTGAAAACCCGGAAGTCTTCTTCGAGTAATCCGCGACAGCAGGGCATGGAAGCCCAGTCAGTTCTCAATATACGGTAGTCTGCGCCGCGATCGCGACGCGGGTTTTTCCGCCGCCTTCGCCATTGCTTCCGCAATCTCTGCACACTCTGCCAGCCCCTGAACGAAGGGTCGATCGTGCATCAGCCACGGTATCGCACCGAAGGAGATGCGTCCGCGAACGGCGTCAGGCGCTTTTAAGGTGTAATCCTCACCGATGTCGGGAATCTCTTCACCCGTGGCTTCCAGCTGTTTGCGCAGCGTCGGGAAGGGTAGATCTTTCGTTTTCAGCGGCTTTTGTCCGCGGGCGTCAATAAACACGTCGAAACGGTAAACGGTCTCTTTTGTGGTGATCACCGTTCGATCGCTGCCAACGTCCAGCGCGTAATCGTCACCGAGCGTCGCCACGCTGATGATGCCGGCTTCGCGAAGCGCGAGCAGCCTGCGGATAGACTGCGGAGGGATGGCCGCATAGTTGTCGATGAATACGCGGGCGAGGCCTTGCTTAAAGCGCTCTCTGTCCCGTTCGCTGAGGTGGGGCACAATCTCCTGAACCACCTCATGCAGCCGAAGCACGGTATAGCGCCAGGCTACGGTGCGCCGCTCGCGTTTGTTCCGCTCAACCTCGTTGAGATTTTCTTCCGCCCAGGTAAAGGGGCCGTGCCGTTTACGATCCTCAAACCAGGCCTCACGTATGCTATCCGCATTCTGCTTATGCAGGGATATTTTCTCACACCACGCCGGGTCAGCGAGCTGAAGCTCTTTCACCACCAGGGTAAAGATGCGATCCAGCAGGCCATCCGATCCTTTGGCAATCTCTGTTTCAACCACGAATTCGGTTAGGACCGACAGCGGTTCATAAGGAATAGGGCAGTAAAAATCGGCTTCCGGCAGAATGCCCGTCCTGGACATCAGGACAATCTTCAACGCTTCGCTGCCTTTATCCAGCACGAATTTATCATCGCGAAATTCGCCGTGCTGCATTACTACCGCCATGGCCGCGTCGAGACCGCTTAACGATGTCCCCATAATACCGACGCGGCAGGGAGGGATACTGGCGTCCATCAGACCGGACCACGGGCTTGGGAAGAACGTTCTCGTAGCTTCATCCTCCTCTGGCCAGACGTGACCGGTGGCGATAACCGCAAGGTCGAATTGATCGGGCAAGACGCTGCCGTTGACGGAAAGCGTAACGCCGGTTGTTGCGGGAATGATGTCTGTGACCTTCGCAGATTCATGGACATCAACGTTGAATCCTAGCCTTTTTGCCTCTTTTACGATGGAAAGAAAGCTGTCGCGGAAATACTCGCCCAACAGAAGCCGGGGCAGAAACTGCCGGTCATGTAAACGGGTTTTATCGACCTTAAAGCGCGCCAGATGAGCGTCACTCTGTTCCTTGAGCCAGTCGAGGTAGGTCATAAAAATGGGCGGGATTTCAATGCTCGCAATGTTCGCCAGCATCAGCCGGGAATTATCGTCGTCGTTATAGGGCATACCCACGCCAGCTTCATCGGCCTGTTCGAAAACGGAAACGGAGAGCGGCGTGCTGTTCTTAAGCAGGTGATAAAAGGTGTAAATCCCTGTGGGGCCGGAGCCGATAATCGCGATTTTCTTCATCGACACGTTTCCTGTGTTTTTTCCATAAGAAAAGCGTAGCAGGAGAATAATGATGAAAATAAGGGATTAAGAAAATTCAGGATATCAGAAGAGGATTTGCACCATTTCAGAACTGAAATGGTGCGTCCGAGTGGACTCGAACCACCGACCCCCACCATGTCAAGGTGGTGCTCTAACCAACTGAGCTACGGACGCAGAATGGTGCGTTCAATTGGACTCGAACCAACGACCCCCACCATGTCAAGGTGGTGCTCTAACCAACTGAGCTATGAACGCAACGTGTTGTCGGTGACAACGGGGACGAATATTAGCGGCACAGCACCGAGGTGGCAAGAGGGAAAATGCAATTTTCTCTCTGATTTCACGCGATTGCTGTATTACCGCGCAAAGTGAAGAGAAAGTAGCCGCCAGGCGGCGGCTACCGCGTCGTTAACGTGCAGCGCGCTGCAAAATGACCGTTGATGGCTGGCGCTGCAGGAAGCGCATGCGCATCATCATCATAATCGCCGCCGAGGTCAGGCCGATAATAAAGCCCATCCAGAACCCTGCCGGCCCCATGCGCTCAACCACCAGGTCGGTCAGGGCCAGAATATAGCCACACGGCAGTCCCAGCACCCAGTAGGCGATGAAGGTGATAAAGAAGATGGAGCGCGTGTCTTTATATCCGCGCAGCACGCCGCTGCCAATCACCTGGATGGAGTCAGAGATCTGGTAAATCGCGGCCAGCAGCATCAGGTGCGAGGCCAGCGCCACCACTTCCGGGTTGTCGTTGTAGAGCAGGGCGATCTGCTCCCGCAGTGCCACGGTAAAGAGCGCCGTACAGACAGCCATGCAGACGCCGACGCCCAGCCCGGTCCGGGCGGCCGTTTGCGCATCGAGCGTTGAGCCCTGGCCCAGGCGGAAGCCCACGCGAATCGTCACCGCCGCCGCCAGTGACATCGGCAGGACGAACATCAGGGAGCTGAAGTTCAGCGCAATCTGGTGCCCGGCCACGTTCACAATGCCCAGCGGGGAGACCAGCAGGGCGACCACGGCAAACAGGGTCACCTCAAAGAACAGCGCAAGGGCAATCGGAAGTCCCAGTTGCACCAGGCGCGTCATGATGTTCCAGTCCGGCGTGCTGAATCTGTTCTCGTTACGAATGTCGCGCATGGAGCGGGCGCGTTTTACAAAGACGATCATCGAGAAGAACATCACCCAGTAAACGGCTGCCGTCGCCACGCCGCAGCCGACGCCGCCGAGCTCCGGCATCCCGAAATGACCGTAAATAAAGACATAGTTCACCGGAATATTGACCAGTAAACCGATAAACCCCATCACCATCCCGGGCTTGGTTTTCGCCAGGCCTTCACACTGGTTACGCGCCACCTGGAAAAAGAGGTAGCCTGGCGCACCCCAGAGCAGGGCGCGCAGATAGCCCACGGCTTTATCAGCCAGTGCCGGGTCAATGTTATGCATAGCGCGAATGATATGGCCCGCGTTCCAGAGCACGACCATGATCAGCACGGAGACAAACCCTGCCAGCCAGAAGCCCTGACGGACCTGATGGGCAATGCGCTCGCGACGACCCGAGCCATTGAGCTGAGCGATAACCGGCGTGAGCGCGAGCAGCAGACCGTGGCCGAACAGGATGGCCGGAAGCCAGATTGACGTGCCGATAGCCACGGCCGCCATATCGGTGGCGCTATAGCCACCTGCCATTACCGTATCCACAAATCCCATTGCGGTCTGGGCCACCTGCGCGACGATCACTGGTATAGCCAGTGCCAATAGCTGGCGCGCTTCATTCATGTACTTCTGCACGTGAACACCTTTATTTTGTAGTTATTTGAGAGACTAAAAAAGCCGCCGAAACGGGCAGCAAGAAGAAAATGCAGGGGGGTGCCAGCTATTGTAGCGGGCTTTAGCTATTTATCTAGTGAAAAAATCGCCAGAAAATGCGCTCTGCTGGCAACCTCTTTTTCCAACTGTTATTGTGGTGGGATTAAACGGTGTCACCACCGTCCGGAAAAAACAGGAGTTGTAAGCATGTTTACTGGTATTGTGCAGGGCACCGCCAAAGTGGTGTCCATTGATGAAAAACCTAATTTCCGTACTCATGTTGTTGAGCTGCCGGAATATATGCTTGAGGGCATTGAAACAGGCGCGTCGATTGCCCACAACGGCTGCTGCCTGACCGTTACCGAAATTAACGGCAACCAGATTAGCTTTGATTTAATGAAAGAGACGCTGCGCATCACCAACCTTGGCGAGCTGGCGGTGGGAGATACCGTCAACGTTGAGCGGGCGGCGAAGTTCAGCGATGAGATTGGCGGCCACCTGATGTCCGGGCACATCATGACCACCGCTGAAGTGGCAAAAATCGTGACCTCGGAAAATAACCGTCAGATCTGGTTTAAAATGCAGGATCCTTCATTAATGAAATACATCCTCTATAAAGGATTTATTGGCATTGACGGGATTAGCCTGACGGTAGGTGAAGTGACGCCAACGCGATTTTGCGTACATTTAATTCCTGAAACGCTGCAGCGCACAACGCTGGGCGCTAAAAAACTGGGGCATCGCGTGAATATCGAAATCGATCCGCAAACCCAGGCGGTAGTGGATACGGTTGAGCGCGTGCTGGCAGCAAAAGAAGCTGCAATAATAAAGACTGCCGCAGAAGAAGAATAAAAAAATAACCCCGGACATCCGGGGTTATTTTTTTAGCGTGCGACACGTAGACCGTGTTCAATCCCGCGGCTGAATACCACCTGCCAGAGCTGAATATCCCGTGCGCGAAACGCCCCCGCGCAGGCATTCAGATAATAGCTAAACATCCGCCTGAATCGTTCAGAATAGTTGTCCGCAATCTCAGGCCAGGTCTCCTGAAAACGCGCATGCCAGGCCATCAACGTGGTGTCGTAATCCGCGCCAAAGTTATGCCAGTCTTCCATCACGAAATGGGGTTCACTGGCGTTGGCAATCTGGCGGACGGAAGGCAAACAGCCATTCGGAAAGATGTATTTGTTGATCCACGGGTCGACGTTATTGTCGGTTCGCTTAGAGCCGATGGTGTGCAGCAGGAAGATACCGTCTGGTTTCAGATTACGATCCACCACCTCAAAATAGGTAGCGTAGTTTTTCGGCCCGACGTGCTCGAACATGCCGACGGAAACGATCCGGTCAAACTGCTCGTTCAGGTCACGGTAGTCCTGCAGCCGGATATCCACATCGAGATCCTGGCAGCGCTCCCGCGCCATTTTTTGCTGTTCCGCTGAGATCGTGACGCCGACGACGCTGACGCCATAGTGCTTCGCCATAAAATACGCCAGCCCGCCCCAGCCGCAGCCGATATCCAGCACGCGCATACCGGGCTGGAGCTGCAGCTTCTCGCTAATCAGACGCAGCTTGGCCTGCTGGGCCTCTTCAAGCGTCGACGCCTCTTTCCAGTAGGCGCAGGAGTATTGCATAAAAGGGTCCAGCATACGGCTGAACAGGTCGTTGCCAAGATCGTAGTGTTCTTTGCCAACGATCCACGCGCGCTTTTTACTTTGCAGATTGAACAGTCGGGCAGAGGCGACGCGCAGGGTGTCTTTCAGATTGCGAGGGAGTTGATTTTCAAGACCGGCACGCAGCACGCTGGCGAAAAAGGTATCCAGACGCTCGCACTCCCACCAGCCGTCCATATAGCTTTCACCCAGGCCTAACGACCCTTCCCGCAACACGCGTTTAAAAAAGTCGGGATGTTTAACCTGAGGATCGGATGGCGATGATCCATTGATAGTGATGCCTGCTCGACCTAACAGTTCACTGACGATCCGGGACCAGTTGTCATCCGGAACGCTGACTTCTTCTATACACGATGAACTCATAGCTTCTCCATCACCCTACTGTGATCAGAACCTTAAAACAGCGTAGACGCTTTTTTTGGTTTGTGAGAAATCTCACGGTAAATACCGCGAGGCTAGTATCCGACGTAGAACAGAGGAAGGGAGATAACCCTTGCCGAAATGCCTTCCATGGTAAAACGGGAGCACTCCGGCTCCCGTTAACGCTTAATATTTATCGTATTTAATCGAACCAAATTTAGTATAGGCCTCAAAATTTGGTGATTCAATAGAAAATTCTTAGCAACCTAATCACTGAAATGTAACATGATTTCTGACGCAATCAGGCATGTGACGTTTCAACCTGAGCACTCTTTTCCTGCTCACGCTGCGCGGAGGCCTGCATGCGATAGCCCAATACCGCCAGCACTACGGTGAACAGCATCACGCTGGTGGTAGTAAGGAGCGGCGTGGCAATCAGCGCCGAGACCACCAGGCTTGCCAGGAAGCACAGCCCCAGCTGCAGGGTGTTCTGCAGCGCGGCGGCGCGGCCAGTTGCCTGTGGGAAAGGACGCAGCGCCTGCGCCACAACGATAGGATAAATCGCCCCGTTCGCAATGGCCATCATGCAGAATGGGATCAAAATTTCGGCCAGACCGGCGCCCGGAATAAAGCCAACGGCCCAGGTCCCGATGACGCTCAGCGCATACAGCACCAGCAGCCACGGCAGCATCTGCTGACCTTCCCACTTTTGCAGCGCCGCGCGGCAGCCGTAACCGCCTACCAGGAACGCGATGGTCTGCGGAACATAGCTCAGGCCGATGGCTGCCGGGCTGTAGCCCATATCGTGCAGAATGAACGGCGAGCCGGTGAGCCACGCGAAGAAGCTTGCTGAGCAGGCGGCATAGATCAGGACATTCCCGCGATACGCTTTGGTGCTGAGCAGAGACGTGAAGGTAATCGGCTTCGCGTCAGTATGCGCTTCTTTTTTATGCGCGGGCTTGAGGGCGAACGCCGGCAGCATCAGGACCAGGGTAATGGCAAACAGCGTGGCGAAAATGGCCTGCCAGTCGAAATGCGCGAGGATCCAGCTGCCCAGCAGAGGGGCGAGAGCAGGTGAGAGACCCACCAGCGGCATAATGGTGGCGAAAATACGGTTTGTGCGGTTAGCCGGATAGTAGTCGGTGACCAGCGCCTGCCAGGTCACGGCCGCGGCACAGACGCCCACTGCCTGAACAAACCGCAGCACCAGCAGCCAGGCGGCATCGCGTACCCATAGCATCCCCAGGCAGCCCACGGCAAAAATGGCCAGGCCCAGCAACAGTACCGGTTTACGACCAAAGCGATCCGAGAGCGGTCCCCAGAGCAGCTGAGCGAAAGCAAAACCGGCGAGGAACAAACTCAGGCTGGCGCTGATGGCGGCAGCAGGGGTTTGCAAATCTTCCTGCATGGCGGCAAAAGCCGGCAGGTACATGTCGGTGGCCAAAAAGCCCAGCACGCTCAAGCCGCCGAGCCAGACTAAAAAACCGTTCCTGGGTTGCATTATTTTATTCTCCTGAGGAGGCAGGTATACATTGGCGCTGAGTGTAGGGAGTGCAAAGCCGCTTGTGAAACGCTAATATTTGGCGGGTGCATTCAAAAATTTTGCAGGCAGAAAATGTGGTCAGATTATTCTCTTGAAGTGGTCGATGCTGTGGCGCGTAACGGCAGCTTCAGCGGTGCGGCGCAGGAGCTGCACCGCGTCCCTTCGGCAATCAGCTACACGGTGCGTCAGCTTGAGGAGTGGCTGGCGGTTCCGCTGTTTGAACGGCGGCATCGTGATGTGGAATTAACGCCCGCAGGCGCGTGGTTTTTGAAGGAAGGGCGTTCTGTTATCAAAAAAATGCAGATCACCCGCGAACAGTGTCAGCAGATCGCTAACGGCTGGCGGGGACATCTTTCCATCGCGGTGGATAACATCGTTAAGCCGGAGCGCACCCGGCAGATGATCGTCGATTTCTATCGTCATTTTTCTGACGTCGAGCTGCGGGTCTCGCAGGAGGTGTTTAACGGCGTCTGGGATGCGCTGGCGGACGGCAGGGCAGAGATGGCGATTGGCGCGACGCAGGCGATCCCGGTCGGGGGGCGTTACGCCTTTCGCGATATGGGGATGCTGAGCTGGAAATGCGTGGTGGCACGCGATCATCCGCTGGCGGCGATGGACGGGCCGCTGAGCGATGACACGCTGCGCAACTGGCCGTCGCTGGTGCTGGAGGATACGTCCCGTTCATTGCCCAAGCGTATCACCTGGCTTCTGGACAACCAGCGGCGGGTGGTGGCTCCGGACTGGGAATCGTCGGCGACGTGCCTCAGCGCCGGACTGTGCGTCGCGATGGTGCCCGTTCATTTTGCGCGTCCGCGCATCGATACCGGAGAGTGGGTTGAGCTGACGCTGGAAAATCCGTTCCCGGATGCGGCCTGCTGCCTCACCTGGCAGCAAAATGATGTCTCGCCTGCGATGGCGTGGCTGCTGGACTATCTGGGAGACAGCGAAACGCTGAACCGAGAATGGTTACGGGAGCCAGCATAGCTGGCCCCGTATAGCGATTAACGACGGTAGTCGCGGAACGGACCATCCGCAACGGAACGACGTTCGATAAGACGCGGGTGAACTTCAATAGACTGTGACTCTTCACGCTTGTTGACGATCCTGTCCATCAGCATGTTGAAGGCCGTTTCGCCCAGCGAGTCTTTCGGCTGGTGAATGGTGGTCAGCGCCGGGGTGAAGAAGCGCGCGTTACGCACGTTGTCATAGCCGATCACGGAAATATCCTGCGGTACGCGCAGGCCCAGCTCGTCGGCAGCGCAGAGCGCGCCCATGGCCATGATGTCACCCCCGCAGAACACGGCGGTCGGACGGTGCGGCTGGGAGACGATCTGCTGCATCGCGCGGTAGCCCGATTCCGGCTCAAAGTCGCCCTGCACGATCCAGTTTTCCGGCACTGTGATCAGCGCTTCTTCCATCGCTTTCATAAAACCGGCCAGACGGCCCGCGCCGGTGTTGCGCTCCAGCGGGCCGGGGATCACGCCAATCTCGCGGTGACCGCGTTCGATCAAATAACGACCGGCCATATAGCCGCCTTCAAAGGCGTTATCGATAACGGAATCGGTGAAGTCTGCGCGCGCTTCGCCCCAGTCCATCACCACCATCGGAATATGGCGATACTCTTCCAGCATCGACAGCACGGATTCCGGGTACTCGGAACACATCACCAGCAGGCCATCAACGCGCTTCTGCGCCATCATCGACAGATAGGCACGCTGTTTTTCAATGCTGTTCCACGCGTTGCCCAGAATCAGGGTATAGCCTTTCTGGAAGCAGTTCTTTTCGACCGCTTCAATGATCTCGGCAAAATAGGCCGCTTCACTGCTGGTCGCCAGCAATCCAATGGACTTGGTGTGATTAACCTTGAGGCTGCGCGCAACCGCACTTGGCGAATAGTGCAGTTCTTTGATCGCTGCCCAGACGGCGTTGCGCGTCTCTTCCGCCACAAAGCGGGTTTTGTTAATTACATGTGATACGGTTGTAGTGGAAACGTTTGCGCGTTTTGCTACATCTTTAATTGTTGCCATTAAATGTCACTCCAGACCATATCCTAAACTCCTGAAAAACTTGAAGGTAAACGTTTGCCTTCTCTCACCCTTATCACGCAATCTTGAATTGCGGCACGCCGGGAAAACGACACGGGACGTCAGGAGGGGGTCAATGGCCGGTACGCTAATAAATTTAGCGTGGAATTTTGTCCTATCTTGATGAAAAGGGGAAGAGGTAAAGTGGTTATCAGTATAAATCCAGGAAGATTTTTGACGTAATCTATGCAAAAATGAGCAAGCTCACTTTTCGTGTGGGGATTAAAAGGAGAAAAATTGATGAGTTCCGATCTTAAGTTTTCGCTGTTCACCACCGTTGTTGTTCTGGCTCTGATTGTTGCGGCCGGTCTGACGGCTGCGCTGCACTGATTTACGCGGAGGGAGAGCCTTCTCCCTCCCGACACCCCGGATTGTTACTTCTCTGGCAAAAATCTTTTGCCATTTTGTTAACTTCTCATTTTTTGTGATTGATGTCATGCTTTCCGCTTCTTTGTTCTGTGTCACCACATGACACGGCATCCGGAGTTGACGCATGAAAATCAATTTTCCCCTGCTGGCCCTGGCGATTGGCGCTTTTGGGATTGGCACCACTGAATTCTCCCCGATGGGGTTACTGCCTGTTATTGCCCGGGGCGTAGATGTCTCTATTCCTGCGGCAGGGATGTTAATTAGCGCCTACGCTATCGGCGTGATGGTCGGGGCGCCGCTGATGACGCTTCTGCTTTCGCACCGCGCGCGCCGCAATGCGCTGATTTTCCTGATGGCGATTTTCACCCTCGGCAACGTGCTTTCGGCCATTTCGCCGGACTACACCACATTGATGCTGTCCCGTATTCTGACCAGCCTTAACCACGGCGCGTTCTTTGGGTTGGGGTCGGTCGTGGCTGCCAGCGTGGTGCCAAAACACAAGCAGGCGAGCGCCGTGGCAACCATGTTTATGGGGCTGACCATCGCTAACATCGGCGGTGTTCCTGCGGCAACCTGGCTGGGGGAAGCGATCGGCTGGCGTATGTCTTTCCTGGCGACGGCCGGGCTGGGCGTGGTCGCGATGGTGGCGCTGTTCTTCTCCCTGCCGAAAGGAAGCGCCGGTGAACGTCCGGAAGTGCGTAAAGAGCTGGCGGTGCTGATGCGCCCGCAGGTGCTCTCCGCACTGCTCACCACCGTGCTGGGGGCAGGGGCGATGTTTACCCTCTACACCTATATTTCACCGGTACTGCATGATATCACCCACGCAACGCCTCTCTTCGTTACCGCGATGCTGGTGCTGATTGGCGTGGGCTTCTCGATCGGCAACTATCTCGGCGGGAAATTTGCCGACCGTTCCGTGAGCGGGACGCTGAAGGGTTTTTTAACCCTGCTGATTGTCATCATGGTTGCCATTCCATGGCTGGCGCGTAATGAGTTCGGGGCCGCGATTGCGATGGTCGTCTGGGGAGCCGCCACTTTCGCCGTGGTGCCACCGCTGCAGATGCGCGTGATGCGTGTCGCGCACGAGGCGCCGGGACTTTCATCTTCCGTGAATATCGGTGCGTTTAACCTGGGTAATGCCCTGGGCGCGGCGGCTGGTGGGGCCGTGATTTCAGGTGGTCTGGGGTACAGCTTTGTGTCGGTGATGGGGGCGATTATTGCCGCGCTCGGCCTGCTGCTGGTGATGATGTCGGGTCGTAAACAGCCTGAAGCAGCCTGCGCTGCGGAATAAACCAAAAACGCAGAAGGGCGAACCCTTCTGCGTGTCTCTTACGCGGCGAAGTTCTTCGCGACAAAGTTCCAGTTAACCAGTGCCCAGAAGTGCTCCAGGTAGTTTGGACGCGCGTTGCGGTAATCAATGTAGTAAGCGTGTTCCCATACGTCCACGATCATTAGCGGCTTCGCGCTGGTGGTCAGCGGGGTGCCCGCGTTAGAGGTGGACACGATAGCCAGTTTGCCATCCGCCTCTTTAACCAGCCACGTCCAGCCGGAACCGAAGTTCTTGATGGCTGCATCGGTAAATTTCGCTTTGAAATCCGCGAAGCTGCCAAATGCGGCGTTGATAGCGGCAGCCAGTTCACCGACAGGTTCACCGCCGGCATTCGGCGCCAGGCAGTGCCAGTAGAAGGTGTGGTTCCACACCTGAGCCGCGTTGTTAAACACACCACCCTCTGAGCTGCGGACGATCTCTTCCAGCGTTTTGCCTTCAAAATCGGTGTCCTTGATCAGATTGTTCAGGTTGGTGACGTACGTCTGGTGATGCTTGCCGTAATGATATTCCAGGGTTTCCGCAGAAATGTGCGGTGCCAGGGCGTCTTTTGCATACGGTAGTGCAGGTAATTCGAACGACATTGCTTCTCTCCTTATTGTATTTTGCGTTGCCAATAACCACACAGACAACAGGGACAGGATAGCAAATTGAAAGGGTATGCAAAAGAGGAACTTACCCTGCCACGGATGCGGCAGGGCAGGGGTTAGCGAATGGTTTTTGGCGTCATCACGCGACGCGCGCCAACGTAGTGGCGTACCCAGTAGTCTTCACTGAGAGAGGTGATCTGAATATCCTGGCCGCTACGTGGAGACTGGATGAATTTCCCGTTGCCGACATACACGCCAACGTGGTCAGCCGTGCCGCGACCCTGAGTGCGGAAGAACACCAGATCGCCGTTTTCCAGCTCACCGCGGTCAACCGGTGAGGCATCGCGCAGGTGGTACATCTCATTGGCGGTACGAGGAATGCGGAATTTGACAAGATCTTTATAGGCGTAATAGACGAGGCCGCTGCAGTCAAACCCGGTACGCGGCGAACTGCCACCCCAGTGATAAGGTTTGCCAATCTGCCCCATCAGTTTGTTCATCGCGGTTTTTTGCGCTTTCTGTACACGCACTTTATGCACTTCAGCTATTTTCGTGACCTTCGTGCATTTCGCCTTGTGGCCTTTACGCGTGATGCATTTTTCAGTAACGAGGTTAGCGGCGGTTTGCGAAGCTTTACTTTTAGCGGAGTGGGCAGTGCGGGAAGGTTTTGTTTTCGTCTTGCTGGAAGCGGTCTGTTTCGTCTGAGCCGGTGTTTTTTTCTTGTCGTTCTTAGCGGTGGTTTTTTTCTTACGTTCTGTGGCTTTCACCAGATGGTTTTTTTGTACAGCAGAATGCCGCGCCTGCTGAGAGGCGTTTGCCACTGGCGTGAAAGTGAGTGAAGTAAACAGTAAAGCACAGAGCGTGATCGAGATTTTATTTATCCGCGCCACTGGGCAGTCCCCTGATAAATGCAGGTCATCAATAATACCCGCGTGTGATTTACAAAGCCCGTCGATTCTAATCTATAAAAACCCAGAAAGTTAATAGCATTTTTCAATCTACAATCGTGTTTCGTTAGCAAGTGCAAAAAAATTCATCGTTCTGTCGCACATTTGCCCACTCCCTAAGCAAAACCCTGACCGCCGCAGGGGTAAACACCATTTGCAATGCAACTTTTCGTGACTCGGGGTAGAATGTATAAACGTGACAAAAATGTTATTTTCCGATGCCAGTCTGAACCGCTACAATGTCAGACGAATGCCGTAACAGAAGTTAAAGGAAGCAAGACATGAGCACCACTATTGAAAAAATCCAGCGCCAGATCGCTGAAAACCCGATTCTGCTGTATATGAAAGGTTCTCCGAAGCTGCCAAGCTGCGGCTTCTCCGCACAAGCGGTTCAGGCGCTGTCAGCCTGTGGTGAGCGTTTTGCTTACGTTGATATCCTGCAGAATCCGGACATCCGCGCAGAGCTGCCTAAGTACGCTAACTGGCCGACTTTCCCACAGCTGTGGGTTGACGGTGAGCTGGTTGGCGGCTGCGATATCCTGATTGAAATGTATCAGCGCGGCGAACTGCAGCAGCTGATCAAAGAGACGGCGGCGAAGTACAAAACCGAAGAGCCGGACGCAGAGTAATTTTCTGCGCAAATAAAAAAGCGACCTGATAAGGTCGCTTTTTTTTATTCTTCGCTGTCGCCCATCGGCAGCGGCCAGCCGCCCAGACGCTTCCAGCGGTTGACGATCTCACAGAACAGCTCTGCGGTGCGCTCCGTGTCATACAGCGCGGAGTGCGCCTGCGTGCCGTCGAACGGAATGCCAGCCGTAATACAGGCTTTTGATAACACCGTTTGTCCGAGCGCCAGGCCGCTCAGCGCGGCGGTGTCGAAGGTCACAAAAGGATGGAAGGGGTTGCGTTTGAGCGCGGCGCGCTCGGCTGCGGCCATGGTAAAGCTGTGATCAAAGGTGGCGTTATGGGCCACCATGATCGCGCGGCTGCAGTTACTCTCTTTCATGCCTTTACGCACCATTTTAAAAATGGCGTGTAGCGCATCATATTCACTGACTGCACCACGCAGCGGGTTATGCGGATCGATACCGTTAAACGCCAGCGCTTCCGGCTGTAAGTTTGCCCCTTCGAAAGGTTCAACGTGGAAATGCAGCGTGGTGTCCGGTGTAAGCCAGCCCTGTTCATCCATCTTCAGCGTGATGGCGGCAATTTCGAGCAGCGCATCGGTTTTAGCGTTAAATCCGGCTGTTTCTACATCAATGACAACGGGATAAAAACCACGAAAACGGTCGCACAGACCGCTAAATTGAGCGTTATCGGACATCAGGGTCTCTTACATGGGAAAAAGCAGAGCGCATTATGGCAAATTTTGCGGGGTGATGCAGTAAAACTACGGGCGCACGTTGCGCCCTGAGGGATCAGTTGCCCAGACCGCGACCCGCGTCTTTGGCTTCAATCAGCTCGATTTTGTAACCGTCCGGATCTTCCACAAACGCAATCACGGTGGTGCCGCCTTTTACCGGGCCCGCTTCGCGCGTGACGTTACCGCCATTTTTGCGAATGCGTTCGCACGCGTCGGCCGCGTTATCCACTTCCAGCGCGATATGGCCGTAGGCCGTGCCCAGCTCATAGCTGTCAACGCCCCAGTTGTAGGTCAGCTCGATCACGGCTTCATCCGTTTCCGGGCCGTAACCCACGAATGCCAGTGAGTATTTATATTCCGGGTTTTCGCTGGTGCGCAGCAGCTTCATGCCCAGGACGTTAGTGTAGAAATCGATAGAACGTTGCAGGTCGCCAACGCGCAGCATGGTGTGAAGTAGGCGCATAATTTCCTCATTAACCAATGGAATAAAAAAGCTTTTTGATCAGAAACGATGTTTTAGTATAGCGGCGAACTGTCGCCGCTATCAATGAACAATGGCGAGATTACAGTGAAGGGTAGTCGGTGTAGCCTTCCGCGCCGCCGCCGTAGAAGCTTTCCGGACGCTGCGGGTTGAGCGCCGCTTTTTTCTGCAGGCGAGCAACCAGATCCGGGTTGGCGATGTAGTCGCGGCCAAACGCGACGGCATCGATCAGCCCTTTATTAATCAGATCTTCGGCTTTCTCCGGGGTATAAGCCCCCGCACCGATGATCACCCCGTGGAAACGCTCGCGCACTTTCTGACGGAAAGCGTCCGTGTAAGGCTTACCGCCAGCCCAGTCCGGCTCGGACATGTGCAGATAGGCGATGCCGCGTTTAGCCAGTTCTTCGATCAGGTACAGGGCATCGGCTTCTTCGTTCGGACCGTTGTCGACGTTCTGGAAAGAACCGATTGGGGAGACGCGGATCCCGATACGATCCGGGCTCCACTCCTGGCATACGGCGTCAACCACTTCCAGCACCAGGCGAGCGCGGTTTTCGACGCTGCCGCCGTACTGGTCGGTACGGTGGTTGGACGACGGTGACAGGAACTGGTGCAGCAGGTAACCATGCGCAGAGTGCAGCTCAATCAGGTCAAAACCGGCTTCGCGGGCGTTGGCCACGGCCTGGCGGAAGTCGTTCACGATACCCGGAATTTCATCCAGCTCAAGCGCGCGCGGCATGGAGGTATCCACGCGGATCGCATTGCCGTTTTCATCACGCAGGGACGTACGGGTATTTGCGCTCAGGGCCGACGCGGAGACCGGTGCCTGGCCGCCAGGCTGAATGCTGCTGTGAGAGATACGACCGGTGTGCCACAGCTGGACCGCAATGCGACCCTCTTCAGCGTGAACGCCCGCGGTGATTTTCTGCCATGCGGCGATCTGTTCCGGGCTGTGAAGGCCCGGTGCACCTGCATAACCTTTAGCCTGAGCTGAAATCTGCGTGGCTTCCGTGATGATCAGGCCAGAGCTTGCGCGCTGACGATAGTATTCACCCATCAGTGGGGTTGGGATGTCGCCCGGCTCAATGCTGCGCAGACGGGTAAGCGGAGCCATAAACACGCGGTTTGGCGCCGTGACGGCACCCACTTTCAATGGGGTAAACAGTTTTTCAGCTGACATAAAGACTCCTGAGTAGACCAGTCGACTAGTAATAGGGTAAATAAAAAAGCGCCCGTTATACGTCTGGCGCAGTAATACTGTTTTTCACATGTGCCAGCGCGCTTTCCAGCGGCAGGGCACTGCGCGAAATTTTTGCCTGCAGGTTGGCTCCTAACCAGAGGGAGTAGAGCACCTGAGACTGCATTAAGGGGTCGCCGGAAAAGGCCAGCGTTTTTTCTTCGCGGCCTTTTTCCAGCGCCTGTGCCAGTAGGGCGATTACGCCGCGGGCACCCTTATCCATCGCCGAGCGCATATCTTCGGAAAGATCGCACACTTCGGCAGACAGTTTGACCGTCAGGCATCCGCTGATAATGCCCTGCTGACAGAACTGGTTCAGCGTTTCCTGATAGTAGTTCAGAACACGATCCCGGTAGTTTCCCTCACCCGACGCAAAGTGGGTCGCCAGGCGCTGGTGGTAGCCAGCATAATGACGCTCCAGCATCGCCACGCCAAAGGCCTCCTTGGACCGGAAGTAGTGATAAAACGACCCCTTCGGTACCTCAGCGGTTTTTAACAGCTCGCTCAACCCCATACCGGTAAACCCGCGATGCATGCAAAGTCGCTCGCCGGTTGCCAGTAAATGTTCGCGGGTATCGTGTTCAGTATTTCTGCTCATGGCCGCACTCTAATAGACCGTTCGGTCTAATGCAAGCGAGTTTACTGACGACATGCGCTCAGGATATCCAGCTGCGGTTGATAAACCGTTGATTTCACGTCCATCATACCCAATACGGTTGAGAATAAATTGTCCTGGGAAACCGCATTTTTTGCTGCATGGTCACGCAAACACTGTTCGTTGATGCCAAAGTTTTTCGCGTAATCCGGTGACAGCCAGAACATAAACGGAATATGCGTTTGCTGCTCCGGCGCCAGCATGTACGGCGTACCGTGCAGATAAATACCGCTTTCGCCCAGCGATTCACCGTGATCTGAGAGATAAATCAGCGCGGTGTTCATGCTCGACTGGCGCGCTTTCAGCGCATCAATGGTTTTGCTGACCATGCTGTCGGTATAGAGGACAGTGTTGTCATAGGTATTGATCAGCGCCTGATGGTCGCAATCCTGAATTTCATTGGTGTCGCAGGTGGGGGTGAATTTACGGAAGTTGTCCGGGTAACGGCGATAGTATGCCGGACCGTGGCTCCCCATCAGGTGGATAACCAGCACCGTATCTTGCTTCACGCCATCCAGCACGTTATCCAGACGGTAGAAGTTCACATCGTCAATACAGGATTTGTCTTTGCAGAACTGATCCAGATTCCACTGCGTCATGTCGGTATGGGGCACGCGATCGCAGGCGCCTTTACAGCCGCCGTCGTTGTCGCGCCACAGCAGGTTGATACCCGCATGCTTCAGCACATCGAGCAGACCTTCCTGATGGTGAGCCAGGTCGGCATCGTATTTGCTGCGCGTCATGCCGGAGAACATGCACGGAACGGAAACGGCGGTTTCGGTGCCACACGAGGAGGCCTGCGGGAAGTTAATCACGTCCTGCTTTTTCAGCTCCGGGTTGGTTTCGCGTTCGTAACCGTTCAGGGAGTAGTTTGCCGCGCGAGAGGCTTCGCCGACGACAAGCACCAGAACGGTTTTCTTTTGTTGACCGGTAATCAGTGACCCTTTATGGGCATTTTCACCAATGCGCACCAGCGTTTGATCGCCGGCAAACCAGCGCATTTTGCTGTACTTCACCACGGCGCTGACATAGTTCGCCGGGGTGACCATTTTGACGATGCTTTTGTTATTGCGGAACAGCGACGCGTAATCTTTGTAAAACAGCGCGGCAATCAGGATAATCACCAGCAGGGTGCCGAGCATCGCGGCAACGCGCGTCAGCAGCGCGTACCACCATTTTCCGGTACGAATGCGGGTCAACGCCAGCACCACGGAGGGCACGAGGCCGGCTATGACAATCCACAGGATCATCTGCGGGGTCACCAGGGCGGTCGCTTCCTGAGAGTTGGTTTCGAACACGTTCACAATCATGTTCTGATCGATCACCGCGCCGTAGGTATACATGAAATAAGTCGCCGCGGCGCAACCGACCGTTAAAACAATCAGCAGCGGCTTGCGGAGATACGGGATGTTAAGCAGGCTAAAAACAATCACCCAGCCGCAAAACAGCACCAGCGGGACGGAGGCGGCAAAGAGGAAGTCGTGCAGATGGACTGGGCCGATAATGGCCCAGCTTCGCTGGATAAACAGCCCGTTCAGCAGAGTAAAAAAGAGTGCACAGCCCAGAGTAAATTTAATGTCGTTACATTGTAACTTTCTGTTTAACCACATCGATCGGTAAACCCGTTATTGTCATGATGGGCCGAGTATAGAGAGGGAAGATTAGTGAAACCTTAATGCCACAAATCTGTGATACAGGCCTTGCACGCGGCGCGATTAACGTCTTCACTGTAGGTGAGAAGAGCTATCGGGAGGTGAGTGTGGCAGAGCAGCTGGAGTTTTTCCCCATCCAGAGCCCGTGCCGGGGTATTTGTCAGGTCGATGAACGCGGATATTGCCGCGGGTGCATGCGTACCCGCGATGAACGTTTCAACTGGCAAAACTTTAGCGACACGCAAAAGCAGGAGGTGCTACGCCTCTGCCGACAGCGTTTTCTGCGCAAAATACGCGCAAACAAAGCCGGTGAGACCGAAGAACCCCAGCAACCTTCACTTTTTTAACACGGTAATTGCGTATACTCATGACATTACGTCCTTGAGGAAAATGTTATGGTTCAGCGAATTACCCTTGCCCCCCAGGGGCCAGAATTCTCCCGTTTTGTCATGGGCTACTGGCGCCTGATGGACTGGAATATGTCCCCCCTCCAGCTGGCGAGCTTTATTGAAGAGCACCTTGATTTAGGCATCACCACGGTCGATCATGCCGATATTTACGGTGGCTACCAGTGCGAGGCCGCGTTCGGCGAGGCGCTTAAGCTGGTTCCGGCACTCCGCGATCGCATGGAGATCGTCACGAAGTGCGGGATTGCCACCACGGCAAAACCTGAACATGCCCTAGGTCATTACATCACCGACAGCGCGCATATCATCAAGAGCGCCGAGCAGTCGCTGGTCAATCTGGCGACCGATCGTATCGACCTGCTGTTAATCCACCGCCCAGACCCGCTGATGGATGCCGATGAGGTGGCGGAAGCCTTCCTGAACCTGCACCAGAGTGGGAAAGTGCGTCACTTCGGCGTGTCAAACTTTACCCCGGCACAGTTTGCGCTGCTTCAGTCTCGTCTGCCGTTTACCCTGGCCACCAACCAGGTTGAGATTTCCCCGGTACACCAGCCGCTGCTGCTGGATGGTACGCTCGATCAGCTGCAGCAGCTGCGCATTCGCCCGATGGCGTGGTCATGCCTGGGAGGCGGACGCCTGTTTAATGATGAGGAATTCCAGCCGCTGCGCAATGAGCTTGAAACCATCGCCCGCGAACTGAACGCGGAAAGCATCGAACAGGTGGTTTACGCGTGGATCCTGCGCCTGCCGTCAAAACCGCTGCCCATTATCGGTTCCGGTAAAATTGAACGCGTGCGTTCCGCGTTGGCCGCTGAGGAGCTACAGATGACCCGTCAGCAGTGGTTCCGCATCCGTAAGGCCGCGCTGGGTTACGACGTACCATAAACCGCCAGAAGGTGACTTTCCGGTGAAATCTTTGCCCCTGGTATACACTTAAGGGGCAAAAAATAACCCGCGGAGGTCATATGAAGCGTTTTGCTCTTGCACTGGTCACGCTGGTTGTTTGCGCAGGGGCGCAGGCAGCCAGCGACGAAGTGGAAATGAATCTCGTCACCCCACAGGGTGTGGGTCAGTCCATCGGAACGGTGAAAATCACTGAAACCGATAAAGGGCTGGAGTTTGCCCCCAACCTCAAAGCCCTCCCTCCCGGTGAACATGGTTTCCATGTTCATGCCAAAGGCAGCTGTCAGCCCGCTTTAAAAGAAGGTAAACCGTCGGCGGCGGAAGCGGCAGGAGGGCACCTCGATCCGCAGCATTCCGGCAAGCATGAAGGCCCGGAGGGAATGGGGCATCTGGGCGATCTGCCCGTGCTGGTGGTCAATAACGACGGTAAAGCCACCGATCCTGTTGTCGCGCCGCGACTGAAAAAGCTGGATGAGGTGAAAGGCAAGGCGCTGATGATCCATGTCGGCGGCGACAATATGTCCGATCGGCCTAAACCGCTCGGCGGCGGCGGGGCACGCTATGCGTGCGGCGTGATCTGATCCCCAATCGTTCCCGGCGGCGGGGCCTGTTCCAGCTGCGAGAGCGAGCAGTGCAGCCGCCAGATGATCGAGGCCAAATCACGGGCGGCGGGCAGATGATGGCGTGCAAGCGTATCGCAGATCCGCTGCAGTTCATTCAGCGTGATTTCCAGCGGCCGCTGCTGGACGCCGCGCTCGCTCATTACATCGCGCAGCAGGGAGATGCAAACATCACGAACCTGCGACAGCGGATCGGAACGCGTTTCCCACGCGCGCAGCTGCCAGACCACGTGCGAGCAGTTCAACAGCACCACGCCCCAGCGCAGCAGCCAGCGCCGGGATAGCGCGTCCTGGCTGTTATTCAGCTGGCTGACGTGGTGATACACCAGTGATTCATACTCGTTTTCACCCAGATGCGGTTTACGGCTGAGCTGGTCGACAAACCCTCTGCGTAACTCCCGGATATGCCTGCGGCTCTTGCGGGCATCGGAGCCGGGACGCAGCACCGCGAAAGCCAGCCATGCCAGCCCCACGCCCAGGATTTTCGCCAGGTTGTCATTGAGAAAGTCGGCGTAATCGTAAACCGGCGGATTCGTCACGGAGATAAACGAGCCCATAAAGACAATCAGCTGTCCCCAGAGGCCCGCCAGCTTAGGCATTTGCAGCTTCAGAAGCTGCATGGTGGTCAACAGGGGAAACAGGAACAGCAGGAACTGCCACAGATCGCTTATCTGCACCATCAGGCCAAACTTCACCACGAAGCTGAACAGCGACAGCAGCACCAGCGTGCGCAGCAGCAGCGTAAGCGAGTTGAACGGCGAGGCCGCGACGGAGTAAAGCACGCAGCTGATGGCGGCAAGCGTCAGGGCCGCCGTACCGGACTCCCACTGGGTGGTAATGCTCCACGCCCCCACCAGCATCAGCGCACAGAAGGTGCGAAAACCGCTCCACAGCGCTTCCAGATAGTCGGTATGGCGCGCAAGAGCCGGGCTGCCGGGGACGTTGAACTCCGTTAATGGGGTTGCGTTTTCGACGGCCGTAATCCAGCGGCTGCTGCGCAGGTACAGGCGGCAAAAGTAGTTCAGACGCTGCCAGAAGGCGCGATGGCGGTAGTCGTACTCGTCAGCCGGCGCGAGCGGAGCGATAATCCGCGCCACGGTATAGATGTCCGCATCCGGGCGCGCAAGGGCCGCGAGCAGCGTTTCAATCACGGCTCGGGTATTTTCAGGCGGCGTCGGCCAGTTGAGCAGCATCCGGCGAAGGCTGGAGATGGCGCTGGTCATGCGCAGCTGCTGGTGCAGCAGATAGTTAAGCAGGGTGTTCTGGCGGCGAAAGCGGTAGTGGCTCCAGAACGCCTGAATGCGCAACAGATTCATGGTCAGGATCTGCCCGATAACCTTTTCATGCGCGAGGCGGATATCGTCGCTGGTATCCGGTTGCCACAGCAGGCTCGCGTGTTCCAGCAACCGGGTATGCATGGTCTTTAGCGCGGTGATGAGCGCGGTGCCGTCGGACGTGCTGGGAAGGATCATCATCATGAAGCCGCCGCTGAGGATCCCGACAATCACTTCACAGACGCGCGCCTGGGCAATATCCCACAGCTCGGTGGTGTCGAGTACGTTAACCACCGGAAAGGCGATAATGGCGGCGGTATAGCCCGCCAGTTGGAAAGCGTAGGCGACGTTATTGGTAAAATGGGCGCAGGCCCAGGTACAGCACCCCAGCCATGAGGCCATGCTCAGCAGGAACAGCCACGGATCGTTCAGCGTATGGCCGGCGATAATTAGCGCCGCGGTGGCGCCCAGCAGGCTGCCTGCGATGCGGCCAAGACTTTTACTGATCACTCCGCCGACCGTCGGAAAACTGACCACCGCCGCAGACGTCATCGCCCAGTAGGGTTCATCCAGGTTCAGGTAATAAGCCACAGTCAGCGCAAGACACATGGCAATGCCGTTACGCAGCGCGTAGCGCCACTGGGGACGCGTCGCTTTCATCCACGGCGTGTTTTGCCAGGAGAGCCCCTGCAGCTTCATTAGCGGGTTCCGATAGAGACAGTGCAGGTGGTGCCAGACACCAGGGTAATGTCCTGCGGTAAACGGTCAAACTCCACGCGAACCGGAACGCGCTGGGCCAGACGCACCCAGGGGACGTTCGGCTTTATGTCCGGCACCAGTCCTGAATCCGTTTCGACGCTTTGATCGTAAATGGCGCGGCCAATGCTGGATACGTGACCCTGTAACTTCTGCGAGCCGCTGTAAAGCGTAATAACTGCAGGCGATCCCTCGCGAATATGGCGAAGTTTGGTCTCTTCAAAATAGCCCACCACGTAGAAGGAGTGGCTGTCGACGAGGGCAAAAACGGGTTGTCCTGTGGTTGCATAATTCCCAACGCGAGCGGAAAGGTTGGTTACCCACCCGTCAACCGGCGCGGTAATCACCGTTTGGGTCAACTCCCACTGGGCCTGCTTCAGCGTGGCTTCGGCCTCGTTGACGCTCGCCTGCATGGCCTTCACATTGATGTTTGCGGTGTCTAAATCTTCAGCTGAGATGTAGTTTTGCGACAGGTGGCGGCGGCGGTTGGCCTCGTTGTTGGCCTTTGCCAGATCCGACTGGGCTTTAGCCAGCTGCGCCTGAGCGTTCAGGATCGCAATGTGGTACGGCGTATCGTCGATGCGGAATAAAATGTCTCCCTTTTTGACGAACTGGTTATCCTTAACCAACAGCGTCGTAATACTTCCTGATACCTGAGGGGTAATGCTGACCTGCTCGGCGCGCACTTTGCCGTCACGCGTCCAGGGCGACTGCATATAAAAATTCCACATCCACCATCCCGCAACCAGCGCGAGGGCAAGGACAAACAGGGTGGAAAAGTACTTTAGCGTTTTCAGGGACATATTCACCACGCAGTCAAAACGGCAAGGCCCAGGCATACGGAAAGGGCGAACAGGGAAAGATCCATCAGCATGGGATGCCAGATTTCGCCGGAGTACATCCAGTCGCGAAGCAGACGATGCGCGATGAGCCAGAGGATAAAGCCCACCAGAACGGCCTTAAACAGGGGAGGAAAGTAGACTGACGCACCGAAGATCAGGTCCTGAAGGGGTAAACCCTCCGAGCGATGAAAAAACGTCACGGGCAGAAATCCTTTGCAGTGAACACAATGCCGCGTTGGCTTGTCTTAGTATGATGAAGCATCACAATTCAGTGTAAGTCATACTTTTAAGTTCGATGAATGCAGTATTGCATTTGTTTTGGCAATACAAATGCTGCACACTATTCTAAAATCAGTATAATAACTTAGCAAGCTAATTATAAGGAGATGAAATTGGAATCGCCATTAGGTTCTGATCTGGCAAGGTTGGTACGCGTCTGGCGTGCTCTGATTGACCATCGCCTGAAACCTCTGGAACTCACACAGACGCATTGGGTCACGCTGCACAACATTCATCAGCTGCCGCCCGAACAGTCGCAAATTCAACTGGCAAAAGCGATAGGGATTGAGCAACCGTCGCTGGTGCGCACGCTTGACCAGCTGGAAGAGAAGGGGTTGATCTCGCGGCAAACCTGCGCCAGCGATCGTCGCGCCAAGCGGATTAAACTCACCGAGAAAGCGGCGCCTATCATCACGGAAATGGAAGCCGTGATTACGAAGACGCGCGGTGAAATCCTGTCTGGCGTTTCACCGGCGGAGCTGGAAATGCTCATCAGCCTCATTGGGCGCCTCGAGCAAAACATCCATGAGCTACAGTCGCGCGACTGACAAACAATAAGGCCTTGCAGCAAGGCCTTTTTTTACTTAAAGACGACCACGCGGTTACGGCCTGTCTCCTTCGCTTCATACATCGCTTTGTCGGCATTTTCCACGCACGTTTCTGCGGCTATCGCGGGAGACGTCGCCGTATACACCCCCATGCTGATGGTGATTGGCTCCGGTAGTTGACCGCCGCTGCTGGCGTTATCGAAGCTGCTCAGATTTAACCGTATGCGTTCCGCTACCTGGTACGCCGCGTCTGATGAGGTGTTGGCCAGCATCAGAACAAACTCCTCACCACCGATACGCGCCGCGATGTCCTGCGGGCGTACTGAATCCATCAGCAGATTAGCGACAAACTGCAGGACCTTGTCGCCCTGAAGATGCCCGTAGGTGTCGTTGATACGCTTGAAGCGATCGAGATCGCTGACGATGACGGAAACCGGGCGGCTGGGTTTGGCGATATCCAGCGCCTGCTTTAATGATTCATAAAAATAGCTGCGGTTATACAGGCGCGTGAGCGGGTCGCGAATGGAGTTCTGGTACGACTGCTGATACTTAACGTGTGAGTCGCGATACAGCCTGAAAACATCGTAGAGCAGAACAAAAATGATCATCAGCGTGGCGACAGTTTCAAATAAGCGGGCGCGATACCAGGAGATATCTTCAACATGTCCACCCACTAACAGCATTGAGAGCGTGACGATATAGCAGACGCACAGAAAATTACCGCCCACCCAGAATAAGTTGCGTATGCGCGTAATAAACATCAGCGTGGCTAATGTGACCACCCAGAGTGCAATTAATGCAATATTAATGAAGTGGCTCCAGAGAACCATAAACTCACGAGTTTCATTATCAACAAGATCAATGGATAAAAAGGAAGAATGACTGGAATACATCCAGGCCAATCCTACTGCAAAGACGGTAAAGAGAAACTCGCCGCTCACAATAGCGATATGCGCCGACCGTGAAAAGGGACAATTGCGCGTAGTATAGAGTATTACCGAAACGATTATTAACACCGCCATTAAAAGATGGCGGAACATATAGAAGATCATCGCATCGTTGTAGTTCACCGCGTTGAACTGATAGAGGTCCAGCCAGGCGGGAAAGCTGCACAGCGTTCCGACCATCAGCGATGCCGACCCGGCAAAGGCAAAAGCAAGCGATACCAGATACAACCTTTTTCGGTCACACCAGTATTTCATTGCCATAAAGCAGGCAATAAACAGATCAAACACCAGTAAAAAAATGGTGAGCGTAGGGAACAAGTGAGACGAAAAGGTTGGAACCCATACGGCAATTTTTGAAAACAGAGCGTGTAATAAGCTGATAACAGCAATGCAACCCAGGCAGAACGAGATATAACGACCTTTTACAGAACGATGATTCGCAAACATATATGGCTTTAATGACTTTATAATGAATTAAGGTGAGGGTATTGCGAAGAGTTTAATAAATTAGCGCGCTAAATACTTTGCGCAGAAACAATATATGGCGAGGTTAATAATGGATATGGTGGATGTATTTTGTAAATATATTTGTGGGAGTGATAAATAATGTAAATGGATGTGGCCTGATGACCACATCCATTTTTAATTAACGTGGAGAAACGGTCACCTGGCTTCCGTTGCTTGCCAGAACAACGCGCTGGCCTGCAGAGAAGCGGGTGCTGCCTTGTTTCTGTACAACCATGATCGTGCTGCCGTCGTCTTTACGAATTTCCAGCTCTACGCCCTGGGTTTTGTTCATCGCACCCTGAACGCCCTGGCCCGCTACACCACCCGCAACGGCGCCTGCGGCCGTCGCCAGAGAGCGGCCAGTGCCGCCGCCGACGGTATTACCCAGGAAACCACCCAGCACGGCACCGCCGATCGCGCCCATCACGTTGTTTTCATCACCACCCTGGATCTGTACAGGGCGTGCATTAACAACGGTACCGTAAGTCACGTTCTGAACCTGTTTCGCTTCAGAAGCGCTGTAAACGTCGCCAGAAAGTGAACTGTCATTCACACAGCCAGCCAGAGTTAAACCAATCAGCGAAACGCCCAGTACACGTAAAATCATTTGAATCTCCTGTTCACCAAAAACGCCCGATTGGGGGCATCCGTTATGGCTAAATTATATGGCATAAGCGGCCATAGTTCATATCTTTGCACTAACAATAAGAAAATTGTACTTGAATTTGACTTAACGAGACATAAACAGGATCCGCCCGCGTAACCCGTCTGACATTGTTAAAAAATATTATCGCCGGATGGCAAAGCTGCGCCGTTTATGGTTGAGTGGATATCCTTAGCCCACGCAACGTAAGGAAAGCGCATGAAATCGGGTCGCTACATTGGTGTGATGTCAGGCACCAGTCTGGATGGGGTAGATGTCGTTCTGGCCGCCATTGACGAAAACATGGTGGCGCAGCAGGCGAGCCTGACCTGGCCAATCCCCATTTCACTGAAAGAGGATATTCTGAGCATATGTCAGGGGCAGCAGCTGACTCTCTCCCAGCTTGGACAACTTGACGTCCGCCTGGGGGCGCTGTTTGCGGATGCGGTGCAGGCTTTGATGGAAAAAGAAAATCTTCGCCCGCAGGATGTGGTGGCCATCGGGTGTCACGGACAAACGGTCTGGCATGAACCCGGCGGAGATGCCCCGCATACCCTGCAAATCGGTGATAACAACCAGATTGTAGCGAAGACGGGCGTGACGGTGGTTGGCGATTTCCGTCGGCGCGATATCGCCCTTGGCGGGCAGGGCGCGCCGCTGGTGCCCGCGTTCCATCAGGCGTTACTGGCGCACCCTTCAGAACGGCGCATGGTGCTCAACATTGGTGGGATTGCCAACCTGTCGATGCTCATCCCGGGGCAGCCCGTACGCGGCTATGATACCGGCCCGGGCAATATGTTAATGGATGCCTGGATCTGGCGGCAGTGCGGACAACCGTATGATAAAAACGCGGAGTGGGCGAGCGGGGGGAAAGTGATTATTCCGCTGCTGCAGTCGATGCTGAGCGATCCTTATTTTGCCTTGCCGGCCCCTAAGAGCACGGGGCGTGAATACTTCAACCTGGGCTGGCTTGAGCGTCAGCTGGCGCCATTCCCGGCGCTCGCGCCGCAGGATGTCCAGGCGACGCTTGCCGAGCTGACGGCCGTGTCGATCTCCGAACAGGTTCTGCTCAGCGGCGGATGTGAACGCCTGCTGGTGTGCGGCGGAGGAAGCCGCAACCCGCTGGTGATGGCGCGTCTTGCGGGGCTACTGCCGGGTACCGAAGTGACCACGACCGATGAGGCCGGCATCAGCGGGGATGATATGGAGGCGCTGGCCTTCGCCTGGCTTGCCTGGCGCACCATTGCGGGACAGCCGGGCAACTTGCCGTCGGTAACCGGCGCGCGTGAGGCGAGCGTCCTCGGGGCGATTTTCCCGGCAAATCCTCGTCATAATCAGAGTTAACTGAAATTCAGCGCGTCGCGTCGTCGTTAGAATGGAACGAAACAGGAGGGCAGCCATGCCCTCCAGGACCAGGAAAGTCTTCGGAATACGCCCATGAAAAAACTTCTTCTTATTGCCGCTCCTTTGTTGCTGTCAGGATGCAGCGTCTACAACCAGCTCCTTGAGCGCATGCAGACCGATACGCTGGAGTATCGCTGTGACGAAAAACCGCTGACCGTAAAGCTGAACAATCCACGCCAGGAAGCCAGTTTTGTTTATGACAATAAATTGCTGACGCTGAAGCAGGGGATGTCAGCCTCCGGCGCACGTTATTCCGACGGTATCTACGTCTTCTGGTCGAAAGGCGACGGCGCCACGGTCTACAAACGCGACCGCATTGTGCTGAACAATTGTCAGCTCGAAAATCCGAAGCGTTGAGATTTTTACAGGGGCGGCGCACAATAGCGCCACCCACTCTCAATGTCAGCTAACGCCATGTCAGATAACGACGAACTGCAGCAAATTGCGCATCTGCGCCGTGAATACACTAAAGGCGGCCTGCGTCGCCAGGATCTTCCCGCTGAACCCCTCGTGCTTTTTGAACGCTGGCTGAAACAGGCCTGCGAAGCGAAACTCGCCGACCCAACCGCCATGGTTGTCGCGACGGTGGATGAAAACGGTCAACCGTATCAGCGCATCGTATTGCTCAAGCATTATGACGAGAAAGGGCTGGTGTTCTATACCAACCTCGGCAGCCGCAAGGCGCACCATTTAGAAAACAATCCGCGTATCAGCCTGCTGTTCCCATGGCACATGCTTGAACGTCAGGTCATGGTCACCGGCAAGGCGGAACGTCTCTCGACGTTGGAGGTGGTGAAGTATTTCCACAGTCGCCCGCGTGACAGCCAGATTGGCGCCTGGGTATCAAAACAGTCCAGCCGCATTTCTGCCCGCGGCGTGCTGGAAAGTAAATTCCTGGAGCTGAAGCAGAAGTTCCAGCAGGGTGAAATTCCTCTGCCAAGCTTCTGGGGCGGGTTCCGCATCCCGATTGAGCAGATGGAGTTCTGGCAGGGGGGCGAACATCGCCTGCATGACCGCTTTTTATACCAGCGCGAGAATGGCGGCTGGAAAATCGACAGACTGGCACCGTAATCCCCGAAATTTGTTGATTTAAGCGCTAGCGCACGCCGCGCTTGCGCTTTATTCTATGGTCCTTTCGCATCAGGCGAAAAGTCGTGTACCGGCAAAGGTGCAGTCGTTTATACATGGAGAATTTGATGGCAAGCAGTAACTTGATTAAACAATTGCAAGAGCGGGGCCTCGTGGCCCAGGTGACGGACGAGGAAGCGTTAGCAGAGCGACTGGCGCAAGGCCCGATCGCGCTCTATTGCGGCTTCGATCCCACCGCTGACAGCTTGCATTTGGGGCATCTTGTTCCATTGTTATGCCTGAAACGCTTCCAGATGGCGGGCCATAAGCCTGTTGCGCTGGTGGGCGGCGCGACCGGCCTGATTGGTGACCCAAGCTTTAAAGCCGCTGAGCGTAAACTGAACACCGAAGATACCGTGCAGGAGTGGGTGGATAAGATCCGCAAACAGGTTGCACCGTTCCTCGACTTCAACTGTGGTGATAACTCTGCCATTGCCGCGAACAACTACGACTGGTTTGGCAGCATGAACGTGCTGACCTTCCTGCGCGACATCGGCAAGCACTTCTCTGTTAACCAGATGATTAACAAAGAGGCCGTGAAGCAGCGTCTGAACCGTGACGACCAGGGTATCTCCTTTACCGAGTTCTCCTACAACCTGCTGCAGGGCTATGACTTTGCCTGCCTGAACAAACTGCACGGCGTTTCCCTGCAGATTGGCGGTTCCGATCAGTGGGGTAACATCACCTCCGGTATCGATCTGACCCGTCGTCTGCACCAGAACCAGGTGTTCGGTCTGACCGTTCCGCTGATCACCAAAGCAGACGGCACCAAATTTGGTAAAACCGAAGGTGGCGCGGTATGGCTCGATCCGAAGAAAACCAGCCCGTACAAGTTCTACCAGTTCTGGATCAACACGGCGGATGCCGATGTTTACCGCTTTCTGAAGTTCTTCACCTTTATGAACATTGAAGAGATCAACGCGCTGGAAGAGGAAGACAAGAACAGCGGTAAAGCCCCGCGCGCCCAGTACGTGCTGGCGGACGAAGTGACCAAACTGGTTCACGGTGAAGAAGGTCTGGCCGCGGCAAAACGCATTACCGCTAGCCTGTTCAACGGTACCCTGAGCGATCTGAGCGAAGCGGACTTCGAACAGCTGGCGCAGGACGGCGTGCCGATGGTTGAGATGGAAAAAGGGGCTGACCTGATGCAGGCGCTGGTGGACTCTGAGCTCCAGCCTTCGCGCGGTCAGGCGCGTAAAACCATCGCGTCCAACGCTATCACCATCAACGGTGAGAAACAGGCCGACCCGGAATACACCTTCGTTGACGGCGACCGTCTGTATGGACGCTACACGCTGCTGCGCCGCGGTAAGAAAAACTACTGCCTTGTCTGCTGGAAATAAGTAACAGTCTCCAGGGGCGTGGGAAACCACGCCCCTTTTGTTTTTTCAGGGTTTGGTAAGCAAAAAATGAAGAACATCCTCGCCATTCAGTCCCACGTTGTTTTTGGACACGCTGGCAATAGCGCCGCGGAATTCCCGATGTGTCGCCTCGGCGTCAACGTCTGGCCCCTTAATACCGTGCAGTTCTCTAACCACACGCAGTACGGCAAATGGACCGGCTGCGTAATGCCACCTTCGCACCTCACCGAGGTTGTGCAGGGGATTGTCGATATCGACCAGCTCAGACGCTGTGACGCCGTGCTGAGTGGTTATCTCGGCTCAGCGGAGCAAGGGGAGCATATCCTCGGCATCGTACGCCGGGTGAAAACCGCAAACCCGTCGGCAAAATACTTCTGCGACCCCGTCATGGGACATCCGGAGAAAGGCTGTATCGTGGCGCCAGGCGTTGCAGAGTTTCACGTCCGCCACGCGCTGCCCGCAAGCGATATCATTGCGCCAAACCTGGTCGAACTCGAAATTCTCTGCGAGCGTCCGGTTAATAGCGTACAAGAGGCGGTAAGCGCGTCTCGCGAACTGATCGCTCAGGGGCCTGAGGTGGTGCTGGTAAAACATCTCGCCCGTGCAGGGGTGAGTCAGGACCGTTTTGAGATGCTTCTGGTGACGAAAGATGACGCCTGGCATATTAGCCGTCCGCTGGTGGATTTCGGCCTGCGCCAGCCGGTTGGGGTTGGGGATGTCACCAGCGGTCTGCTGCTGGTGAAATTACTGCAGGGGGCGACAATACGCGACGCGCTGGAGCACGTTACTGCAGCGGTGTACGAGATCATGATTGCGACGAAAGAGATGCAGGAATATGAACTGCAGGTGGTTGCGGCACAGGATCGTATCGCGAAGCCGGAGCACTATTTCAGCGCAACCCGGTTATAACTGGCCAAAACGTGTAGGCCGGGTAAGCGTTAGCGCCACCCGGCAACACAGGCCGCTCGGTTAGTTCAACCCTTCCGCTTTCAGCGCCGCAGCCACCGCAGGACGCTCCGCCACGCGTTTCATATACGATGCGATATGGTCTAACCCTTCCAGGTTCAGCTTAACCGCGCGCGCCCAGCGCAGCACGGTGAACAGGTACGCATCGGCAATCGTGAAGCGCGACCCGCCAATCCACTGTTCGTCTTTCAGCGATTCGTTAACGTACTGCAGCTTTTTCTCAAGGAGCGCACGCACGGTCGGCTTAAACTCTTCCGGTGTATCCGGACGGAAGAGGGGGGTAAAGCCTTTGTGCAGCTCGGTGGCAATGTAGTTCAGCCATTCCAGCGTTTTATAACGAGAGATAGTACTGACCGGAGCCAGCAGCTGGCGATCGGGTACGCTATCGGCCAGGAACTGCATAATCGCTACGCCTTCGGTCAGCAGAGTACCGTCATCCAGCAACAGAGCCGGAACTTGTCCCTTGGGGTTAATGGCAAGAAAATCATCGCCATTTTCCAGACGCTTTTTCATCAGATCAACGCCGTCCAGCGTGAAATCTTTGCCGCTCTCGCGCAGGGTGATATGGGAAGCAAGAGAGCACGCGCCCGGTTTGTAGAACAGTTTCATCGGTAACTCCTTTTTGCTGAGGTTTCAGCTATGTTAGTGCGCGAAAGGATAAAAAAAAAGCCGCTAATATGCATTAGCGGCTCGTCGTTTCTCAATAATCTTATGCGGTAGCGGTTTTGGTCGCTTCAGCCGTCTTGTCGTCGTCCTGAGTCATACGATTCAGTTTCGGCGCGGTCAGCAGCATCAGAACTGCAATAACCGCAGTCGCGATACCAATCTGCATGAACACGGTACCGTAGACGTTCAGGGAGACCAGTGGGTCAGTGACGTTTTCCGGCACAGCCATCAGGTTCGCAATTTTACCCGCAATGATTGCCGCACCGGCAGTGGTCAGGAACCAGCTACCCATGATGAAGCCCATCAGACGCTGTGGCACCAGCTGTGCAACCATCGCCAGACCCAGACCGGAGATCATCAGTTCACCGATAGACTGCAGCGCGTAGCTCAGGATCAGCCAGTTAACGGACACGATACCCGCGTCGGTGGCAAATTTGGTACCCAGCGGCAGCACCAGGAACGCGCCGGAGCACAGCACCATACCGATTGCGAACTTGTGCGGCATTGGCAGGCGGTCGCCCATCTTGTTATAGATCGCGGCCAGAATCGGGCTACCAATCATGATCCAGAACGGGTTCAGCGCCTGATACTGTTCCGGCTCGAACGCGATGCCCAGAATTGAGTGCTCAACGTTACGAATGGCGAAGAAGTTCAGTGAGGTTGGCATCTGGCTGTACAGCACGAAGAAGATAATCGCTTCCAGCATCAGAATGAACGCCACAATCATCTTGCGACGGGCAGCACCCTGCATGGCGAACGCTTCTTTCGCAAATATAACCACGATACCAAGAGCAACCACGCCCAGAACGGCACGGGCGATACCCTGGTTGTGCAGCAGCCAGGTGGCAATTGCCGCGAGGACAACAACGCCCACGATGGTGGCCAGCAGTTTGCCCATATGCACAGGCTCGAAGTCAGGTTTTGAACCGTAGTCTTTAACCCAGCTGCGGCAGAACAGGAAGTTCACCACGGTGATCAGCATGCCCACGAAGCTCAGCGCAAACGCCACGCTCCAGCCGAACTTCGCCGCGAGCCATGGAGTTGCCAGCATCGAGAAGAACGAACCGATGTTGATGGACATGTAGTACATGGTAAATGCACCGTCCAGGCGCGGATCGTCTTTGTTATAGCAGGTAGAAAGCAGGGAGGACGGGTTCGCTTTGAACAGACCGTTACCGACGGCAATCGTCGCCATACCCATATACACGACAGCGGCATCATGCCCTGACCATGCCACCAGACCATAGCCAATCGCCAGGACGATGGCGCCCAGCATGATAACACGTTTGGTCCCAAGGACTTTATCACCCAGCCAGCCGCCAATAGCGACCAGACCGTAGACCAGAGCACTGAAGGAAGAGAACAGCGTGATGGAATCGGCTTCGGACATACCCAGCTGTTTTACCAGGTAAACGGCCATGATCCCTTGCAGGCCGTAATAACCAAAACGCTCCCATAACTCGATAGAGAAGATGAGATAGAACGCTTTAGGCTGTTTAAAAGCGTTAAGACTCACGCTTTCATCTGTTGGTTTATTGTTTGCAGTAGACACATATACCTCTTTTTTTACATCCCATATTAACGGGGGTGTTCATAGCGTGATGGCCGTTGTCCATACGCCTTATAGTTATATTGGGAGGAGAAACGGCGGGTAATGTTCACTATCCTGCCCCATCTGGCAATACGTTTGTAATAATCTGTTACATATATCTGAAGTGGTATAATCGTCGGTTCATATAAATGTTATTCAGCGTTAAATTTCATACGATGAGTAAAGGTAGTTTTTTCGACTGGCATTAACCCACCCTGACCGGCTTTTGGCGATATGTTCTGCTATTTGCCGGTTAATGCAGTGATATGGGCCATATTCTGAAAAATAGCTGGTCTTATCTTCGGTGATGGAAGGAGAGTATCTTGTCAGACAAAGGGTTTAGGCGGATTTTGACAACAAAAATTCAACATGAAGTTATCAGGGTGATCGCGATCACAGATGTATAGAAATTTTTGGCTATGAAAAAACTATTAACCTGTTTGAGCGTTAAACAACCGAACAAGTGACAGGTCAGGGGGAGTGAAAGACGGACAAATAACGGCCAAAAGAAGGGTGCCTGGTATCCCTTCTTTTAGTAAGGGATTGTGACGATCAGGGATACACTTTTTCTTTGTATTCGCAGAGATCTTCAATAATGCAGGAGCCGCAGCGAGGCTTACGGGCAATACAGGTATAGCGGCCGTGCAGAATCAGCCAGTGATGGCAGTCAACCTTAAATTCGGCCGGAACCACCTTTAACAGCTTCTCTTCGACCTGCTCAACATTTTTCCCCGGCGCGAAGTTAGTCCGGTTAGAGACGCGGAAAATATGCGTATCCACGGCGATGGTCGGCCAGCCAAACGCGGTGTTGAGCACCACGTTTGCGGTCTTACGCCCCACGCCCGGTAAGGCTTCCAGCGCGGCGCGATCTTCCGGTACTTCGCCTCCGTGCTGTTCCAGCAGGATCCGGCAGGTCTTAATGACGTTCTCGGCTTTGCTGTTAAACAGGCCGATGGTTTTGATATAGGACTTCACGCCTTCCACGCCCAGCTCCAGCATGGCTTTTGGCGTATTGGCGACCGGATAGAGCAGGGCAGTGGCTTTATTGACGCTCACATCGGTCGCCTGCGCAGAGAGCAACACCGCGATCAGCAGCTCAAACGGGGAGGTAAAATTCAGCTCCGTCGTCGGGTGCGGGTTCTCGTCCCGCAGACGGGTCAGGATCGCAATGCGCTTTTCTTTATTCATGAAGCCTTCTCGGGTGTCCCTTCCAGAACGCTACGCTCAGCCGCGCGGCGCTTACGTTTCTCATCAATAAGGTATTTTATCGCCAGCATCATGCCAAGGCCAATAAACGCGCCAGGGGGCAGCATTGCCAGCAGGAATGGCGTATCGGTGTGGAACACTTCAACGCGCAGCGCCTTGGCCCAGCCGCCCAGCAGCGCATCTGCGCCGTCAAACAGCGTACCGTTACCGAGGATCTCGCGCAGCGAGCCCAGCACGAACATGGCGCAGGTGGCACCCATTCCAATGGAAAAACCATCCAGCGCCGACATGGCGGGGCTGTTTTTCACCGCGAACGCTTCCGCACGGCCAACGACGATACAGTTGGTGACGATAAGGGGAATAAAGATCCCGAGCGACTGGTACAGGCCGAACGCGTAGGCGTTAATCAGCATCTGGACGATACTGACCACCGACGCAATGATCATGACGTAAATCGGAATACGAATTTCCGACGGCGTCCAGCGTCGCAGGGCGGAGATGGAGAGGTTGGTCAGGGTCAGCACCAGCGTGGTTGCCAGACCCAGACCGAGCGCGTTGGTGGCGGTGGACGTTACCGCCAGCAGGGGACACATCCCCAGAAGCTGCACCAGCGCGGAGTTGTTCTTCCACAATCCCTGGACAATAACCTCTTTAACCTGGCTCATGATTACTCCTCACAGGCCGGAAGATTGTTGAGTTGCGCGGGCAGCGTTTCGGCATACAGCCCGGCTCGTTTTACGGCGTTCACCACGGCGCGCGGCGTGATGGTCGCGCCGGTGAACTGGTCGAACTCGCCGCCATCTTTCTTCACCGCAAACGCGGTATCCCCTTCGCCATGGATAACTTTACCGGCGAAGTGCAAAATCCAGTCGCTCAGCCGGGTTTCAATTTTATCGCCCAGGCCCGGCGTTTCATGATGTTCCGTCACGCGAGTACCCAGAATAGTGCCGGAGAAATCGCTGCCGACAAGCAGCTGAATGGCGCCGGAATAGCCGTCGGGCGCCGTCGCTTCCATCACCGCGCCTACCGGTTTATCCCCTTTGCGGGCAATAAAGAGGCGGTGCGGGCCTTTCCCAAGCTGCGGCGCATCTACCACAAAGCAGCTCTTTTGCAGGTCATTATCGTAGAAATCGGACGGGATCACCTGATCGAACAGCGCCTTTTGCTGCTTTGAAGCCTGCTCTTCGATGGTCGTTTTGGTTAACGTGTTAACCAGGGCCGTCAGCCCGGTCAGGACCGCGGCGAAGACAGCCAGCGTGACGCCGTGTTTTTGCATCGTTTTTAACATGGCGGAACCCTTAGCGATGGCCGTACACGCGCGGGCGCGTGTAATAGTCGATGAGCGGAACGGTAATGTTGGCAAGCAGGACGGCGAACGCGACGCCGTCCGGGTAACCGCCGAAGCTGCGGATGAGCCATACCAGCAAACCTGCCAGCGCGCCGAAGATCAGGCGGCCGCGGTTAGTCGTTGACGCCGTCACCGGATCCGTCAGGATAAAGAAAGCACCCAGCATGGTCGCACCGGAGAGCAAATGCATCTGCGGGCTGGCCAGTGATTCAGGAGAGAATACCCAGCCCAGCGTGGCGCAGACCGCCAGCGTCACGAGGAAGCTGACCGGAATATGCCAGCGGATGGCTTTCTGCTGCAGCAGAAACAGGCCGCCCAGCAGATACGCCAGGTTGACCCACTGCCAGCCTGCGCCTGCAAGCATGCCGCTGTAAATCGCGGATTTCATAATCTGCTCAACGCTGTGCCCGGCATGCAGGGACGTTTTAAAGGTATCGAGAGGCGTCGCCTGGCTGATGCCGTCCACGCCCATGCGCAGCGCGTTCATATCAGCGCCGAGCGCCGTATGGCCGGTAAAGATAACGTGCAGGGCATCCATAAAGCCGGGAACCGTGGCCGCAATCTCGTGCGGTGGCAGCCAGCTGGTCATCTGCACCGGGAAGGAGATCAGCAGCACCACGTAGCCAATCATCGCCGGGTTAAACGGGTTATGGCCGAGCCCGCCATAGAGCTGTTTGGCAATGATCACGGCAAACACGGTGCCGAGCACCACCATCCACCACGGGGCAAACGGTGGAATACTAATGGCGAGCAGCAGGCCGGTCAGCAGCGCGGAGTTGTCAGCCAGAATGCGTGACACCGTCATCTTACGCAGCTTCAGGACGAGTGCTTCCGCCGCGACGGCGCTGGCGCAGCCCAGGATTATCTGGAACAGGGTTCCCCAGCCGAAAAACCAGCACTGAACGGCAATGCCCGGCAGCGCGGCCAGGCAGACCAGCATCATAATGCGCGATGTCTGGCGCTGATTGTGGGTGTAAGGGGAGCTTGCGATTCTGAAAACCATTTAATCCTCGTTTACGGCTTGCTGTGCGGCTTTCTTCGCCTGAACGCGCGCAATGGCGGCGGCGACGGCGGCCTTACGCGGGTCATCGTTGGCGGCCTGCGGCTGCTCTTCCTGCTGCGCAGCCTTACGGGCTTTGGCGCGGGCAATCGCTGCTTCGACGGCGGCTTTACGCGGGTCGACCGGTGGTGCTTCTGCTTCTGATACTGCCTCTGGCGCCTGCTGCGCAGCCTTACGGGCTTTGGCGCGAGCAATCGCCGCTTCGACGGCGGCTTTGCGTGGGTCGACCGCTTCTTGCTCGACGACTACCTGCTGCTCTCCAGCTTTGCGGGCTTTGGCCCGGGCAATCGCCGCTTCGACGGCCGCTTTACGCGGGTCGATCTCAGTCTCTGCCTGAACCGTTTGCGCTTTTTCCGCCTGACGCGCGCGAGCCGCAGCCTTTCGCGCTTCGCGAGCGGCAATCGCTTCGCTGTTATCCGGTTTTTCCCCGGCCTGGATCACCACCGTCTGGGCGGCATCGGCTTTTTTCTCGCGAACGCGCGCCAGTGCGGCGTTGATCGCATCCTGATCTTTCCCGGCAGGCTGAACGGCGGCCTGCTTATGGCGTTCCTGACGCGCGACTTTTTCGCGCTCCAGTCGCGCCTGACGCGCTTCGAAGCGCGCCTTGGCTTCCGCAGCGCGTTTTTCTTCCATGGAGATGGCATAAATCTCGGCCTTCTCCTGGCGGAAATATTGCACCAGCGGAATGTTGCTTGGGCAGACCCAGGCGCAGGCGCCGCATTCAATGCAGTCGGCCAGGTTATGGGCTTTCGCCTTATCGTGCAGCTGGCCTTTGCTGTACCAGTACAGCTGCTGCGGGAGGAGATCCGCCGGGCAGGCATCGGCACAGGCGCTGCAGCGGATGCAACCTTTCTCTTCCTGCTCTTCCCCCATTTCGGTCGGGGAAGGCGCAAGCAGACAGTTCGTGATTTTGACCACTGGCACATCGAGCCACGGCAGGGTAAAGCCCATCAGCGGGCCGCCCATGATCACCATCTGGTCGCTGGCCGGGCAAAACTCAGCCTGTTCCAGCAGATGGCGCACCGGCGTACCCAGACGCGCCCAGACGTTGCCCGGACGAGAAATCGACTCGCCGGTCAGCGTCACCACGCGCTCGGTCAACGGCTCGCCGTCAATCACCGCGCGTTTCACCGCATAGGCGGTGCCGACGTTTTGCATCAGCACGCCGATATCCGAAGAGCGTCCGCCGTGCGGGACCTGCTTGCCGGTGAGAATTTGCGTCAGCTGTTTTGCGCCGCCAGAAGGGTACTTGGTCGGAATAACGCGCAGGCTAATATCGTGACTGCCCGCCAGCACGGCGCGCAGCATCGAGATGGCCTGCGGTTTATTGTCTTCGATACCAATCAGGACTTCCCGCGGCTTCAGAATGTGCGCCAGGATGCGGATGCCTTCCACCACCTGGGCGGCGCAATCCTGCATCAGACGATCGTCGGCGGTGATGTACGGCTCGCACTCGGCGGCGTTGATAATCAACGTCTGGATGTTATCGCCACCGCCGCGCAGCTTGACGCCGGTCGGGAAGCCCGCGCCGCCCAGCCCGGCGACGCCGAACTGATGAATACGCTCGATAAGCGCTTCGCGGCTCTGGCTGCGGTAGTCGCTCCAGCCGTCACGATCGATCCAGCGGTCTTCGCCGTCGGCTTCAATGATCACGCTCAGCTCTGAAAGCGCGGACGGATGCGCCACCGTATGAGGGGCAATCGCCACCACTTTACCGGAGGTAGGGGCGTGCACCGGCAGCATACGCCCACGGCCAAAGGTCAGCGGCTGACCGCGAAGAACCGTATCGCCTTCTTTCACGCACAGCTCGCCCTCAGCGCCAATATGCTGCTTGAGCGGCATAACGTAACGCGTCGCCAGCGGAATTTGACGCAGCGGCGTGCCGTTGGACTGGGTTTTCATCTCTGGCGGATGGATACCGCCGTCAAAGTCCCAAACCTTCTCTTTTCTGAAAGCAGAAAATAACTTAAGCATGTTGTTCCACAGGAATGATGCGAACCGGAATGGTTTGAAGATCCCACTTCCAGCTTTCGGTAGTCGTTTCAACCGGGCGCAGCTCAATACATTGCGTCGGGCAGGGGGCCACGCAGAGGTTACAGCCGGTGCACAGATCCGCCACGACGGTGTGCATGGCGCGGGTGGCGCCAACAATGGCGTCAACCGGGCAGGCCTGAATACATTTGGTGCAGCCGATGCAGTTGGCTTCGTCGATCACGGCCAGGGCGCGGACCGGTTCCTGCACCTCCGCATCGCCGTCAACGGGCTGCGGATCGACGTTGAGCAGGGCCGCGATTTTCAGCATCACCGCTTCGCCGCCGGGGGCGCAGCGGTTAATTTTTTCACCCTGAATGCCTACCGCTTCCGCGTAGGGACGGCAGCCCGGGTAGCCGCACTGCCCGCACTGGCTTTGCGGCAGGAGCTCATCAATTTTCTCAACAACAGGATCGTCCTCTACCGCGAAACGGCGGGAGGCGTAACCCAGGATAAGGCCAAACACCAACCCCAGGACGCTGATAGAGGCGATGGCAATCCAGATAGCATTCATTACAACTTCACCAGACCACTAAAGCCCATAAAGGCCAGAGACATTAAACCTGCGGTCACCAGCGCAATCGCGTTACCGCGGAAGGGCGCAGGGATATCCGCTGCCGCCAGACGCTCGCGAATCGACGCGAACAGGACCATAACGAATGAGAAACCGACGGCGGCGGAAAAGCCGTACAGCGCCGACTGCATAAAGTTATGGCCAAGGTTGATGTTCAGCAGCGCCACGCCGAGTACGGCGCAGTTGGTGGTGATCAGCGGCAGGAAGATACCCAGCAGGCGATAGAGGGCCGGGCTGGTTTTACGCACCACCATCTCAGTAAATTGCACCACAACCGCAATGACCAGAATAAAAGCCAGCGTACGAAGATAGATTAACCCGAGCGGGATGAGGATCCAGGTATCAATCAACCACGCGCAGATAGACGCCATCGTCATGACGAAGGTTGTCGCCAGCCCCATGCCCATCGCCGTTTCCAGCTTTTTGGACACACCCATAAACGGGCACAGGCCAAGGAACTTCACCAAAACGAAGTTGTTAACCAGCACGGTGCCGACAAAGAGCAGTAAGTAATCGGTCATTATTTAGCCTGAAATAAAAAAGCCGCCTATTATCGGACAAACTCACGCAGGCGACAACAGGTTATCTGTAAGGTTATTACGGGTTCACGAAGGTGTTTTTTACCCGCGTCGAACGCTTGAAATAGGGGACCAGCAGCGCGGCCGCCAGTAACGGGAAAAGCAGCTGACGAACGGCCAGAGCATCTGATACGGGCGAAAAAGCAAACGCTTTCACCGCCAGCAGAACCGAAATCAGCAGCCAGATAATGTAGTGTTTAGGTACACTTTTGCGGCGCTTAAAGAAGGCAATGGTCAACCACAGGGTGTAGTACCACATACCAATCGCGAAAACGAACGACACAAACCACATCGCAATATTCAGCACGCTTTGCGACATCAGGGTCTGGATAGCGTGAGGGGTGATCAGCGCGGTGGTATACAGCAGCAGCGCAAGTGATGCGCTTAATAAGGAAACCAGCAGCCATGCCAGTGGGGCGATTAACCAGCCTCCAATGCGATCTCCAGGCGTTGCGGTCATGAACTCTCCCATAATCTGCGCGAAATGTTGTACAGCCAGTTTGCAGGGCGGAGAGTATATAACATTTCGCGCGGATGGCTACTTTCTTATAAAACGTAACGCCATACGGACTTAGGCACTTCACCCACGTTGAACAAACGACCTCCGGAAACCAGCTCCGCACGGCGATGGTCAGCGGCGCGATACATATTAATGATGTCCTGATTATCCGACAGGGTGTAGTTCAGATGGTCAAACAGTTTTTCCAGGCTCTCAAGCGAATTGATCTTGCGAAATTTTAATAAATAGTCCTGAACTGTCATATTAATAAGTTTCCATATAAAAGTGAGTAATACCAGTTAAGGTAATTCGTTCGAATAATAAACGGATTAATAAAGACGTAAACAGCCCACTCAGGTAACGCGACGAAATTAGGAGTTTTCTTTGCTGAAATTCAGGCATCAGACGATGCCTGGAAGAGAAGGTTAACCGTGTTCACCAGGACTGGCAATAAGTAACTGACATATTATGTCACTCTTTATTGCAGCAACCGGTTACTTAGGTTGGGCGACTGTGACAGGCTCCGGCGGCTGGTAGTTATCGATATGGCTGGCAACGCCCAGCAAAATGACCGAAACCCCAAGGACAATCCATCCCGCTAATTCAATGATTCGATTAATAATTGACGTCATGATTCGTAGTTGTACTTTATCCATAAATACAGGTCGCAAATGTTACAGCGACGTTTCCCCGACGGCAAGCGCTTTGGGAACGGTTCCCTTAAATAAAATCAGTGAGTTAATACTATGTAACAAAAACAACCCCTACAACCTGCTATTTTAAGTCATATGGCACATTATTAATCTGTGGTAATGCCAGGCTAGCCAGTGTGAAATAAGAACGTCATAAAAGAGGACGGCACTATGAGTGATAATATCCGCGTTGGGCTTATCGGCTACGGGTATGCAAGCAAAACGTTTCATGCGCCTCTGATAGCCGGGACGCCGGGGATGACCCTGGCGGCGGTATCCAGCAGCGATGCCGCTAAAGTCCATGCCGACTGGCCTTCCGTGCCGGTTGTCTCTGAGCCAAAACACCTTTTCAACGATCCGAATATTGATTTAATCGTTATCCCCACCCCGAACGACACCCACTTCCCACTGGCCAAGGCCGCGCTTGAAACCGGTAAGCATGTGGTGGTCGATAAGCCCTTTACCGTCACCCTGTCTCAGGCTCGCGAACTGGATGCGCTGGCAAAGAGTCTCGGCAGGCTGCTGTCGGTGTTCCATAACCGCCGCTGGGACAGCGACTTTCTGACGGTAAAAAGGCTTCTCAGTGAAGGCACGCTAGGGGAGATCCTCTTTTTTGAATCGCACTTTGACCGCTTCCGTCCGCAGGTACGAAACCGCTGGCGAGAGCAGGCCGGTCCGGGCAGCGGCATCTGGTACGATTTAGCCCCGCATCTGCTGGATCAGGCCGTCAATCTTTTTGGTCTGCCGGTGAGCATGACGGTCGATCTGGCCCAGCTCAGGCCCGGCGCGCAGACAACCGATTACTTCCACGCGGTGCTCAGCTATCCGCAGCGCCGGATTGTGCTGCACGGCACGATGGTCGCGGCGGCGGAATCGGCCCGCTATATTATTCACGGCACGCGCGGGAGCTACGTGAAGTTTGGCCTCGATCCGCAGGAGGACCGGCTGAAAAGCGGTGAACGTTTACCGCAGGAAGACTGGGGCTATGATATGCGCGACGGCGTGGTAACGCGGGTGGAGGGTGAGGAGCTGGTAGAGGAGACCTTGCTGACGATCCCGGGCAACTATCCTGCCTATTACGCGGGCATCCGCGATGCGCTGAACGGCACGGGGGAGAATCCGGTTCCGGCCAGCCAGGCGATTCAGATTATGGAGCTGATTGAGCTGGGCATCGAATCTGCCAAACATCGCGCCACGCTCTGTCTGGCATAAGACTTAAATGCTGTTGTAGGCCGGGTAAGGCGTAGCCGTCACCCGGCAAATGCTCAACCGTGAGCCACTTTATCTTTAAGCGCCTGTTTCTCTTCAGGCGTCAGGAAGGCGATCTCCAGCCCGTTGATCTGCGCCTGACGGATCTGCTCGCGGCTCAGACCCGCCTGCGGTGCGGCGATGTTGTACTCGTGGATGATATCCACGCCCTGAACCGCCGGGTCGTCGGTGTTCAGTGAGGCCAGCACGCCGTGCTCGAGGAACGTTTTCAGCGGATGATGCGCCAGCGTTGCGACGGTGCTGGTCTGAATGTTAGACGTCAGGCACGACTCAATCCCGATACGCTGCTCCGCCAGGAAATCCATCAGGGCGCGATCTTCTACGGCCTTCACGCCGTGACCGATACGCTCGGCGCCCAGCTCGCGGATGGCCTGCCAGATGCTTTCCGGGCCAGCCGCTTCACCCGCATGCACGGTAATGTGCCAGCCGGCATCGCGCGCGCGGTTGAAGTGGGAGAGGAACAGACTGCCCGGGAAGCCCAGCTCGTCACCGGCCAGATCGACGGCGGTAATGGCATCGCGATGGGCCAGCAGCGCTTCCAGCTCCTGCAGGCAGGCGGCTTCGCCGAACGTACGGCTCATAATGCCAATCAGACGGGCCTGAACGTCGAAGGTTTTACATCCTTCGCGAACGCCTTCAATCACGGCTTCCACCACGCCTGCAACGGGCAGGCCGTGGGTCATCGCCATATAGCCCGGCGAGAAGCGCAGCTCGACGTAATGCAGGCCGTTACGGGCCGCATCTTCAATGTTTTCAAACGCCACGCGGCGACAGGCATCAAGCGAGGCCAGCATCTTCACGCCCCAGTCGAGTTTGCTCAGGAAGCTGACCAGGTCCGGTTCATTTGAGGTTACCTGTACGTGAGGGATCAGCGACTCAAGCGTCTGAGCAGGAAGCGTTAAATTGAACTGGCGGCCAAGATCGAGGATGGTTTGGGCACGAATGTTACCGTCAAGGTGACGATGAATATCAGTTAAAGGCAGGCGTGTATCAATCATGGTCGCACTCTTTTCTGGTTAAAGTGCGCCATATTATAAAAACAAAACGGGGTAAAAAGCTATTTGCGCAAGGGAATATTCCGTTGCGCAAACTGATTAGAGGAGGGTGTTAATCCCGGCAATCAGGCGTTGCACCCCTTGTTCAAGCTTGCTGCGCGGACAGCCGGCGTTCAGGCGAACAAAGCCGTTTCCCTCTTTGCCGTAGGTATATCCCGGCATGATGGCGACTTTTTGCTGCTCGATCAGCACTTTTTGCAGCGCCCGATCGTCAATGTTTAGCGGGCGCAGGTCAATCCAGGCCAGATAGGTTGCTTCGGGCGGCTGCCAGTTCAGCTTCGGAAACGCGCGGTTTACTTCCTGCGCGATAAAGGACAGATTTTCTTCGAGATAGTGTCGCAGGGCATCCAGCCAGGGCGCTCCCTGCTGATAGGCGGCGATATGCGCCGTCAGCGCCAGCACGGAAGGAGAAGAGAGGCCGTCCCGGCCTTTTAGCGCGCTGAGATAACCGTTACGGCTCGCTTCATCGCCGATCAGGCCGTAAGCGCCCGTCAGCGCCGGAATATTAAAGCTTTTCGAGCCGGAGCTGAGAAGCGCCCATTTGCCGCGCGCCACCGCGCTCCACGGCGTGTGACGATGCTCTCCCCACACCATATCCATATGAATTTCATCGCTGATAACCGCCACGTTATAGCGTGCGCACAGTTCAGCCATCTGCGTCAGCTCGTCCCGCGTCCAGACCTTACCGGTTGGGTTTTGCGGGCTGCAAAGAAGTAAAATTTTGTTTTCCGGTTTCGCCAGGGCCGCTTCCAGCGCCGCCATATTTCCCTGCCAGCCTGCGGCGTGCTTTTCCATCTCCACGGGCACCACATGACGCGCATTCCCTTCAATAGCTTTGTAAAACGCGTCGTATGCCGGGGTGTGAACCACCACGCCGTCGCCGGGGTTTGACCAGAGACGAATCAGCTCTGACACCATGTAGATAACGGAAGGACCATAAACGACGGTTTCCGTATCAATCGTGCTGTTAAAGCGCTGCTGGAACCAGTGCGCGACGGCGGCGAGAAACTCATCGTTCTTCCAGCGGCTGTAGCCCAGCACGCCGTGATTAATGCGCTGATGCAGCGCGTCGGTAATGCAGGGCGCGGTGGCGAAATCCATATCCGAGATGGTGAAGGGCAGCAGGTCGGCCGCGCCAAAGCGGTCGGCGACGTAGTCCCACTGCGTACACCAGGTGCCGTGTCGATCCACGACGGTAGAAAAATCAAACATGACGTGAGTCCTTAAAGTAAAACCCCCTCATGAGAGGGGGCTGAGGCATCAGGCTTCAACTGTTCGCATCAGGGTTGCCAGCTCATCCTTCACCGACTGGACCTGCGGGCCGATAACCACCTGCAAATTGTGCTGATTTAACTGTACCACGCCGATGGCCCGGTTGGCTTTCAGGGCGTTGGTATCCACTTTTGACATATCCGCCACCGACAGACGCAGGCGGGTGATGCAGTTATCCAGCGAGGTAATGTTATCCGCGCCGCCCAGCGCCGCCAGAATGGCCGGTGTGTTGTACCCGGATTTGCCTACGGTCCCGGCAACCGCCTGTTCAACGCTGCTCGCCGTATCGGTATCGCGGCCCGGCGTTTTCAGGTTAAAGCGGGTGATGGCGAAGCGGAAGATGCCGTAGTACACCGCAAACCAGATAGCCGCCACGACCGGCACCAGATACCACTTGGTGGACAGGCCGTGCAGGATCCCGAACACCACGAAGTCGATCACGTTGCCGTCGGTGTTGCCGATGGTCACGCCCAGCACCGCCATCACGGTAAAGCCCAGACCGGTCAGCACGGCGTGGATGAGGTACAGCACCGGTGCGACGAACAGGAACAGGAATTCGATTGGCTCGGTGGTACCGCCCACGACGCAGGCGATCACGCCGGAAATCAGCAGGCCTTTAATTTTATGACGGTTTTCCGGGCGCGCGCAGTGGTACATCGCCAGCGCGGCACCCGGCAGGCCGCCGAGGAAGGCCGGCATTTTACCCTGAGACAGGAAGCGGGTGGCGCTTTCGGAGAAGCCGTGGGTGGTCGGACAGCTCAGCTGCGCCTGGAAGATGGTCAGCGCGCCGCTCACGTCGTGACCGCACACCTCCATGGTACCGCCCGCTTCGGTGAAGCGAATCAGGGCCACCAGGATATGCTGCAGGCCAAACGGCAGGAGCAGACGCTCGCCGGTGCCGAAGATCATCGGACCGAAATCTCCCGCGCCGTTGATGATGCGGCCAATACCGTTGATGCCCATCGCAAAGACCGGCCAGATCAGCGGAATGATTAAACCGAACAGACCCATCACGACCAGGGTAACAATCGGCACAAAGCGGGTACCGCCGAAGAAGGCCAGGGCATCCGGCAGGCGGATATTGTGGAAGCGCTCGTGCAGCATCCAGATAATCACACCCGCGATCACCGCCCCGAGGATTCCGGTATCAATAGACTGGATGCCGATCACGCTCTGAATGTTGTTGGCCTTCAGCACGGCGGCGTCGGTGGTCGGCAGAATGCCTTTCGCGGTCAGCCAGAAGTTAACCGCCAGGTTCATCACCGCGTAGCCCACAAACCCGGCAAACGCCGCGACGCCTTTGTTCTCGCGCGCCAGGCCCAGCGGGATAGCGATACAGAACATGACGGGCAGGAAGCTAAACGCAAAGGAGCCGACTTTACTCATCCAGATGAAGATCGCCTGCAGCACCGGGGTACCGAGGAACGGGATCAGCGTGATGACGTCTTTACTGCTCAGCGAGCTGCCGATCCCGAGCATGATCCCGCAGAACGAGAGGAGTGCCACGGGCAGCATAAAGGTTTTACCCAGTTGCTGGAAAAATTCCCACAGCGATATTTTTTGTGCTGCTTTCGCCGTCATAAAACGACTCCTTTATTGTTAAAATCAGTTTGCCTTCTTCAATGCTGCGAGAAGATAAAACGTTTTATCAAAGTTTAGTGCGCGCTAAATCACATTCTCAGGCTTTGACTGGTAGTATAAAGATAACGTATTGATAAAACGTTTTACCGATCTCATTTCAGGGAGTCACGCCAACACATGGCTGTAGCGAAAAAAATCACCATCAACGATGTCGCGCTGGCGGCGGGCGTTTCCGTCAGCACCGTTTCTCTGGTGCTGAGCGGAAAAGGGCGCATCTCTCCTGCGACCGGTCAGCGGGTTAACGAGGCGGTTGAGCAGCTGGGCTTTGTGCGTAACCGTCAGGCGTCGGCCCTGCGCGGCGGGCAAAGCGGGGTGATTGGCCTGATTGTCCGCGACCTGACGTCACCTTTCTATGCGGAGCTGACCGCCGGGTTAACCGAAGCGCTTGAAGCGCAGGGGAGGATGGTCTTTCTTCTGCACGGCGGTCGCGAGGCCGATCAGCTTCTCTCCCGGCTCGATATGCTGCTGAACCAGGGTGTTGACGGGGTGATCGTCGCCGGCGCGTCGGGCGTGGGCAGCGAGCTGTGCGAGCGCGCCGCTGAAAAGGGCGTGCCGCTGGTGTTTGCTTCGCGCGCCAGCTACCTGGACGAGGCCGATACGCTGCGCCCGGATAACATGCAGGCCGCGCAAATGCTGACCGAGCATCTAATTCGTCGCGGGCATCAGCGCATTGCCTGGCTGGGCGGGAAAAGCTCGTCCCTGACCCGCGCCGAGCGGGTCGGCGGCTACTGCGCGACGCTGATTAAATACGGCCTGCCGTTCCACAGCGAATGGGTCGTAGAGTGTGAATCCAGCCAGAAGAAAGCGGCGGAAGCGATAGGCGCGCTGCTGCGAAGCAGCCCGACGATCAGCGCCGTGATTTGTTACAACGACGTGATTGCCATGGGCGCCTGGTTTGGCCTGATCCGCGCCGGGCGTCAGAGCGGCGAGGGCGGGGTGGAAACCTTCTTCGGCCATCAGGTGGCGCTGGGGGCGTTCGCCGATGTCGGCGAAAACGCGCTCGACGATCTGCCGATCGTCTGGGCTACAACTCCCGCGCGGGAGATGGGCTACACGCTGGCGGACAGGATCATGCAGCGCATCGACAATACGGACGTTCAGGCCGGACACCAGATTGTGGCGGCGCGGCTGGTGACGGTGAAATAATCTCCGCTGCGCAACGCCCGGCGTCGCTTCGCTTGCACGGGCCTGCAACGGCTCGGGATCGTAGGCCGGGTAAGGCGTAGCCGCCACCCGGCTAAAAAGATTGCGCACTCTCAAACACTCATTGGTTTAATCACTAATATGATAAACTTTAGGACGTTCATCTATGGTGAAATTATTATTTTTCTGTGTTCGCCAAATGTGCTCTTTCGTATACGTGCTAAAGGATACTTTTGAACAAGTTTTGTAAAATCCACATCATTATCATCAAAATGAGGGCCCAGAATTATCGACTTAACTTCTAACGGGTGAAAACCATAGTCACTATAGTATCCAGAATTAGTTGTTTTCGCATAGGTTGATATTCTCCATTCTTTTTCGTAGGCCCAATCTTCTGTTTTGATAAATGTGATTTCGTTGTTGATATAGTCAATTGCTTGACTGTCTGGTAAGAAAAGTAAATCTGCCATACCCTCAGCAGTATAAGTTAAAGGCATTTCATTTGTATAATTTATTGGCTTTGCTATTAACCATGCACTATCAAGTTCATCAATGCATTCAAATTCAATAACAACACCTTTGTATCCGTCAGCATAATGATTCCACATTGGTGGGATTGTCGCACTTTCTGATAAGCATAGAATTCTTCTATCATTGAGCATGCCTCGCCACATATTTTTCATATCTTCTATAGCAATAGGTGCTCCTGGCCCAACCGGAGGATCGATTTCAATTTCTTGAAATTTTTCCGCTAAACCTGGAGGGATGCCGTATGGGAAAAGTTTTTTATAAATTTCTAAAAGCGTCCTTATTCTTGGATTCACATTTAGTAGATCCTGCCGTGGGTTAAGCAATTCCTGCTTCAGTTTTCGCGCTAATGCTTTACCTAGAGTAATTTCATTGACATTTTTCATTACCTCTCGAGGTACATCAAAAGGGTCATTAAATATTGTTGGGGAACTCCATCTTAGACTACAATTTTCGAGAACAATTTTGGCAGTATTTGCTGACATGTATTTATAAAAAACATGTCTCTCATGTGTTCTGTATGATTTTCGCATAAATAGCCTCGCAAAATAAGCTCATTATAATTGCTAATAATTATGGTGGCCGAACAAGTTACTTAAATTTAGGTGTTGAAAATATTATACCATTTCATATTTAGGATTCGAATGATTCCAGGTGTGTTTTTGGAATGCCTCTCGCATTTTTGATTAAAAAATAAATGGAAAAAGAAGTGCCAGTTTCTTTTTTTTATCATATCCATTACAGTTTTCCCACTGCGGCAAATTCCGCAGTCAGGCGTGGAAACCTGAACCATCACACGACGACACAGTTTTAGTGTCGGGGCAGCGCATATCCTTGTAAAATCAACGGTGGCGCTGATAGGGCAGCCGAGAGGCTGGCTGAAGACCGTGTGATTCAGTTTCCACCCCTGTCAGCGCCGCCACCCTCTGAGCGTGGAAACTTAGACGGTGGCCTTAAAACATCACACGGAGGCTGCCATATGGCTACGATCCCTACCCTTACTAACCCTCGATCCACTGACAGTATTGCCTGCCAACTTCTCGATCTGCCGATATCCTCAACGCTTGATCTCTTCGAACTGACAGATTGCTGCTGCGCTTTTGTTAACGTGCTGCTGGAAACCCAAAACAAAGCAGAGCGCTTAGCGCTGTGTGGCCGTCTGGCTTTTACTCTCGATGAGCTAAAAAACCGATGCGATGAAGATTTACCGCCTCATCTGGTAGAGCGACTGAGTACAGCGTTACCTGCGCAATCCTGTGTTCCGGATTGCTGGCAAGATACTGCGATGCTAGTGGGATATGCTCAGGCACTTAATCAGGCATTGTTGAGCCAGACTCTGGCAAGTGCTGTCTCGCAAGAACTTGCTGGCTTATTACATGACCTGGTTTATCTCCTGGCTGACTTTGTCAGAGAACCTTACCTGCCGCGCTGAGGTCACGCCCGGCGGCGCTGCGCTTGCACGGGCCTACAACGGCCCGGGATCCTAGGCCGGGTAAGCGTCAGCACCACCCGGCAATAAAAAACCCCTCGTGCGAGGGGTTTTGCTGTTTACTGCTGCGGTGCCGCCGGTTCGGCTGGCGCTGCCGGTTCAGCCGGTTCAGCCGGTTCAGCCGGTTCCGGCATCCCCAGCGTCGGCATACCAAACATGCCGACGAAGTCTTCCAGCGGCATCTTGTCGCCGTTGAGCGTGACCTGGCCGTTGGCATACTGCAGGCTGGTGGAAATTGTGTTGTTTTCCACTTTGGTGATGCGGAACATCTGGCCCATGGCCGCCAGACCTTTCACCTGCTGGTTCGCCAGCTTGCCGGCGTCTTCATCGCCGTAGCCTTCCAGCTTCGCAATCTGGGTCATAAACTCGGTCGCCATATCCATCGGGATGGTCAGCTTGCTGTCGAGCGACTTCACGCTGCGATCCACTTCCTGCGCCAGCGTCTGCGGTTCATCCGTGGCGGTGGCCGTATCTTTCAGGAACAGCGACAGGTTGAAGCTGGTTTCGCTTTTGCTGTTTTTCCAGCTCAGCGGCGCAACGGTGACCACCGGCTCGCCTTTCAGCAGGATCGGCAGGTTGTTGAACAGTACCGCCATCGCCTGCTGCTGGTACACTTCAGGGTTCTGCTGCAGCGCGGCATCGGTCAGCAGTGCCTGGCTCTCTTTGCTGTATTTCTGGCTAAACTCGTGCCACGCCTGGCCGTCGATATTGCCGATCTTCAGCGACAGCTTGCCGGTGCCGAGGTCCTGATTCTGCACCTTCAGGCTCTTCAGCGTGTAATCCAGCTGCGTGTTGATGCTCTTACCGTCTTTGGAAACGTCGGATTTGCCGTTGATGTCCATGCCTTCCAGCACGGCCATCTCTTTGCCTTCAACCGCAATGGCAACCTTGTCCAGAGACAGTTTCTGATCGCCGATACGCTCCTGGAAATCGGTCATTCGGCTGTTGCCGTCGGCCTTCAGGTTGTTGAAGGTGAGCTGAACCTTTTGGTTATATTCGTTCACGGCATTGACCAGGCCGCTTTCCGCTTCACCCGTCAGGGAGAACACGTTTCCGTCGCGGTCAGCGTCAAGTTTGAAGTGGCCGCCGCTGAAGGCGACTTTCTCATTCTCTTTCTCGTAGTTCAGCGCTTTCAGAGCGATATCTGAACTTGTGTCACCGGCATAGCTGATGCGGGTATTAATGTCGAAAGGCGATTCATTCTTTGCCAGGTCAAACAGCGGTTTGGTGACGTCGTTATTCACCAGCACGGTATGAACGGACGCCATCGACGGGATCAGGTTAAAGGACTTCAGCTGCGCCAGCGGCAGCGGACCGTGGCTCACCACCTCGTCCAGCACCACGCTCTGGCCCGGTTTCAGCCAGCCATTTTCAGCACCGGCAACCGGCTTCACTACCAGCTGCATACGGCTGGTAAAGACGCCGCGATGATAGTTCTGGTAGCTCAGCTCAAGGCCCGCCTCCGGCGCGCTGCGCTTAATCTCTCCGTTAGCCTGCGCCACCATCTCAGCCAGACGGCCTTCCAGCTGTTTCCCGGTAAACCAGGAGGCACCCGTCCAGACCACACCTAACGCTACAATCACTCCAACCGCTACGACCGATTTTTTCATTGCGACTATCCCTAAAATGAAACCAGGCGGTAAAAACCGCCTGGAGATATTAAGCCTGCAACTAGCTTAGCAAGAGTTGTTAAAAAATTCAGTAAGTGGTTAAAGCTTATTGAAAACGCGCGCCAGGCGACCGGTGCCGCTTACGCTGACCGGAGACTCATTGGCTGCAACGAATGCTGACTCACCGGGCTTAAGCACCAGACGCTGTTCGCCTTTGCGCAGCGTCGCTTCGCCCTCGGCGCAGAACAGAATCGCCGCGCTTTCCTGCGCGATGGCGGTTTCGGCCTGGCTCAGGTCGTGCAGGGAGAAAGCAAAATCTTCAACCGGAATCGGGAATTCCAGCTCTGCGCCGTTTTTCACCGGCTGAGTCAGCAGCTCCGCGGCAGGTTTCGCCACAAACTTCACGTTGGCAACCAGCTCAGGAATATCGATGTATTTCGGCGTCAGGCCCGCCCGCAGGACGTTATCGGAGTTGGCCATCACCTCCAGCGCCACGCCCTGAAGGTAGGCGTGCGGGGTTTCAGCGAACAGGAACATCGCTTCGCCCGGGTTCAGCTTCACCACGTTCAGCAGCAGAGGGGAGAACAGGCCGCTGTCGTCCGGGTAGAATTCGGAGATCAGACGGATAGTCTCCCACGGTTCACCTTGCTCGCGTTCCAGCGTCGCTTTCAGCACCGCCAGCGCGTGAGATTTCTCTTCATCCTGCATATTCAGCAGGCTGGCAAACAGCTGGCTGAGCGCGTCCGCGTTCGGGTTTTCAAGGAAGTGGGCGATAGCCTTGCTGGCTCCCGCGACCGGTTGCAGCAGAGAAACGATCTCTGAAAATTCGCGGAACGCATTCATCGCCAGGAACGGGGTCAGCGCAAAGACCAACTCCGGCTTGTGGTTAGGATCTTTGTAGTTACGCTCGGCGGCGTCTAACGGAATACCCGCCGCGTTCTCTTTCGCAAAGCCGATTTCAGAGGCTTTCTTGTTCGGATGAACCTGAATAGAGAGCGGCTGGTCGGCGCACAGCACCTTAAACAGGAACGGCAGTTCGCCAAAGCGCTGAGCCACCTTGTCGCCCAGCAGCGCGGCTTTATCGGCATCAATCACGTCACGCAGGCTGCGAACCTGGCCGCTGGCGTCTTCAATTTTTGAGCTGCTCTTCGGGTGCGCACCCATCCACAGTTCTGCCATCGGCAGGTTGTTCGGGTTCGCGATACCGTAGAGATCCGTTAACGCAGTTTTACTTCCCCAGGCGTAGTTTTGCACTGAGTTAATGAGTTTTTGCATTATCAAGCCCTGATTCAATTATGGAATTAACTCCGGGTATTAAAGCAATAAACCTCATGGAAGTAACCTGTGGATGTAAAAAGTCGTACTAGTCTCAGTTTTTGTTAAAAAATTGTGTAGGATAAGCTGACTCGCTTTTAAGCCGGGCAGCGGAACATCTGCCCTGAATAAACAGACCGAAGCAGTAAGTGAGAGACCAATGTCGAATAAACCCTTCCATTATCAGGATCCTTTCCCCCTCAGTAAGGATCGGACCGAGTATTACCTGTTAACCCGCGATCACGTCTCCGTCTCTGAGTTTGAAGGACAAGAGATCCTCAAGGTGGATCCGCAGGCACTGACGCTGCTGGCGCAGCACGCTTTCCACGACGCCTCGTTTATGCTGCGCCCAGCGCACCAGCAGCAGGTTGCCGATATCCTGAGCGACCCGCAGGCCAGTGAGAACGATAAATACGTAGCCCTGCAGTTCCTGCGTAACTCAGACATCGCGGCGAAAGGTGTTCTGCCAACCTGTCAGGACACCGGCACGGCGATCATCGTCGGTAAAAAAGGCCAGCGCGTCTGGACCGGCGGCGGTGATGAAGCGGCCCTGGCGCACGGCGTCTACAACACCTACACCGAAGATAACCTGCGCTACTCGCAAAACGCGGCGCTGGATATGTACAAAGAGGTCAATACCGGCACCAACCTGCCTGCACAGATCGATCTCTACAGCGTCGACGGTGACGAGTACAAATTCCTCTGTATCGCCAAAGGCGGCGGTTCAGCCAACAAAACCTATCTTTACCAGGAAACCAAGGCGCTGCTCACCCCGGGCAAGCTGAAAAATTACCTGGTTGAAAAGATGCGCACCCTGGGTACCGCGGCGTGCCCGCCGTACCATATCGCGTTTGTGATTGGCGGTACGTCGGCGGAAAGCACGCTGAAAACCGTCAAGCTGGCCTCAACCAAATACTACGACGGCCTGCCTACCGAAGGTAACGAGCACGGCCAGGCGTTCCGCGACGTGCAGCTTGAGCAGGAACTGCTGGAAGAAGCTCGCAATCTGGGCCTCGGCGCGCAGTTTGGCGGCAAATACTTTGCCCACGACGTGCGCGTGATCCGTCTGCCGCGTCACGGTGCCTCCTGTCCGGTCGGGATGGGCGTGTCCTGCTCTGCGGATCGCAACATCAAGGCGAAGATCAACCGCGAAGGCGTGTGGATCGAAAAACTGGAAAACAACCCGGGCAAATACATTCCGGAAGAGCTGCGCAAAGCGGGTGAGGGTGAAGCGGTTCGCGTCGACCTGAACCGTCCGATGAAAGAGATTCTGGCACAGCTTTCGCAGTATCCGGTCTCGACCCGTCTCTCCCTGAACGGCACGATCATCGTGGGCCGCGACATCGCGCACGCGAAGCTGAAAGAGCGTCTGGACAACGGCGAAGGGCTGCCACAGTACATTAAAGATCATCCGATCTATTACGCCGGCCCGGCGAAAACGCCTGAAGGCTATGCCTCCGGCTCGTTAGGCCCAACTACCGCAGGGCGTATGGACTCGTATGTTGACCAGCTGCAGGCCAACGGCGGCAGCATGATCATGCTGGCGAAAGGCAACCGCAGCCAGCAGGTGACGGATGCCTGCCATAAGCACGGCGGCTTCTACCTCGGCAGCATCGGCGGCCCGGCAGCGGTGCTGGCGCAGGGCAGCATTAAGAGCCTGGAGTGCGTGGAATACCCGGAACTGGGTATGGAGGCGATCTGGAAAATTGAAGTGGAAGACTTCCCGGCGTTTATCCTCGTGGATGACAAAGGCAACGACTTCTTCAAGCAAATCCAGTCGTCCCAGTGTTCGGCGTGCGTGAAGTAGTGCAGTAAATAGACGGGTGGCGCAGTCGCCACCCGACACATTAAAGAGCGCACAAAGCGCCATAACGTTTCTCAGAAGTCATCAATACTTATCCCTTAAGCATGTGAGCAATCCCTCTTTTGTTATCAAGGAGAAAGTAATGACCACGGTACGCCATGAGAAAGACTCGATGGGCGCCATCGACGTCCCGGCCGACAAGCTTTGGGGCGCGCAAACCCAGCGTTCGCTGGAGCATTTCCGTATCTCGACTGAAAAAATGCCCGTCTCGCTGATTCAGGCGCTGGCGCTCACCAAACGCGCCGCCGCGAAAGTAAACCAGGATTTAGGCCTGCTGGCGGCAGACAAAGCCACCGCCATCATCAACGCCGCCGACGAAGTGCTGGCGGGCAAGCATCCCGACGAATTCCCCCTCGCCATCTGGCAGACCGGTTCCGGCACCCAAAGCAACATGAACATGAACGAAGTGCTGGCGAACCGGGCAAGCGAACTGCTGGGCGGCGTGCGCGGCATGGAGCGTAAGGTTCATCCGAACGATGACGTCAATAAAAGCCAGAGTTCCAACGACGTCTTCCCGACGGCGATGCACGTGGCGGCGGTGATTGCTATCCGCGACCAGCTTATCCCGCAGCTTAACGTCCTGAAATCCACGCTCAACGAGAAAGCGCAGGCCTTCCGCGACATCGTCAAAATTGGCCGTACGCACCTGCAGGACGCCACGCCGCTGACGCTCGGCCAGGAGATTTCCGGCTGGGTGGCGATGCTGGAACATAACCTGAAGCATATTGAGTACAGCCTGCCGCACCTGGCGGAGCTGGCGCTCGGCGGGACGGCGGTCGGGACCGGGTTAAATACCCATCCTGAATACGCGGTGCGCGTGGCGGAGGAATTGGCAAACATCACCGGGCAGCCGTTCGTCACGGCGCCCAACAAGTTCGAAGCGCTGGCGACCTGCGATGCGCTGGTCCACACCCACGGCGCGCTGAAAGGGCTGGCGGCCTCGCTGATGAAAATCGCCAACGACGTGCGCTGGCTGGCCTCGGGTCCGCGCTGCGGCATCGGTGAAATCAGCATTCCGGAAAACGAGCCGGGCAGCTCCATCATGCCGGGTAAAGTCAACCCGACCCAGTGCGAAGCCATGACCATGCTCTGCTGTCAGGTGATGGGCAACGACGTGGCCGTCAACCTGGGCGGTGCGTCCGGCAACTTCGAGCTGAACGTCTATCGTCCGATGGTGATCCACAACGTTCTGCAATCGATTCGTCTGCTGGCGGACGGCATGGAGAGCTTTAACGAGCACTGCGCGGTAGGGATTGAGCCGAATCGCGAACGTATCAGCCAGTTACTCAATCAATCCCTGATGCTGGTGACGGCGCTGAATACCCATATCGGCTACGACAAAGCCGCCGAGATCGCTAAAAAAGCGCATAAAGAGGGGCTGACGCTGAAAGCCTCCGCCATGGCGCTGGGCTATCTGACGGAGGCGGAGTTCGACGCCTGGGTTCGCCCGGAAGCGATGGTCGGCAGCCTGAAATAGTCATCCCGCCACGTACAGGTGCAGCCGCGGAATAATCAGCTGCAGCGGCTGCGCCTGAGGTCTGTAACGGTGCTGGACATTGTCCGCATCGTAATTCAAAAGCTCACCAATATCCGGCACGATGGCCCCTCGATCGGCATCATAGAGCGCAATCAGCGGCGTAGGGCAGGCATACTGAACCTGTTTTTGCTGGCCGGAATACCAGACGCGGGCGATAGGCTGTACCTTCACCGGACGCTTAATTTTGAGGCGCGCGTCCGCCGGAAGCGAGGCGATGCTGTGGTACTCCTGCTCCAGGCGCTCAATCCACTGCTCGCGCGACCACGGTGCGACGGTGCGCGGCGTCTTCAGGCTTTTTTCCAGCTGCGCCAGAATCTCATCCCGGGTGAAGTTTTTAATAATGTGCTTATTCGCCCAGCCGAAGCGCAGCGTGGCGGGGTGACGCAGTACCGTCAGCGTGCGATAGGCGTTAAGGGTAATTAGCCCCGGAAGCTGGCGGTGCACCCATTCAAACCGGGCGGCAGGGGCGAGGCCGGACTCTACGGTAACGATCTTTTCAAAGGCCGCTTTCAGGGTGTTGATATGGGTAATCTGGCTTTCCAGCGCGTCGCGCGTTGTCGCATCAGTTTGCAGGCAGATCACGCCGGGCAGACGCACGGCGGCCTTACTGCTGCGGTTTTCTGACTGCTGCTGGATAAACAGGCGACGATAGTGCTTCAGCGCCAGCTCGAGGGCGGCGCTGCCGATGTGCTGTTCAACTTCGATGGTGTCCAGCGGGTCGTGCTCGGCCCCTTTAGCCACCTCGGGCAGGGTAAAGACGCGCGCGGCCAGCAGACGGCAGCTCTGTAAACGTTCGGTCAGGGTCAGGAGCTCGTGTTCTATTTCCCGAAACGTGCTGTTCAGCCGTTCGAGGAGATCGTAGGTCGCCATAAACACTCTCGTTAGTTACAACATACTTATCATATAGCACAGCACGCCGGGTCAGGCCAGCGTGCGGTTGAGGTCAGGCAGGGACGGGAAGGGCGATGTTATGGTATACCGGCCAGCTAAAGCAGAAGCGCGCGCCGCCGAGCTCGCTCTCTTCGCAGTGCACCGTGCCGCCCATCGCCTGCGCGATAGAGTAAACAATCGCCAGCCCCAGGCCGCATCCGCCAGTGGCGCGATCGCGGCTCGGGTCAAGGCGGACAAACGGTTCAAACACGGTTTCTCGCGCTTCCGGAGCAATACCCGGACCGTCATCCTCCACCGTCAGGCTGGCCTGATTGCCCTGCAAATCCAGCCCAATCTGTAGCGTGCTTTCGCTGTAGCGCATGGCGTTGTTCATCAGATTGTCCAGCACGCGCTCCATCAGGCGCATATCGAGCGCGCCGTAATCACCCGGCGTGACCCGCGTTAACAGCGTGCGCTGTGGGTTCACGCTCTGAACGTCATCGATGTGGGTTTGCAGCCAGGCGGGCAGGTCCGGCGTGCTGAGGTTCAGCTCGTTTTGCGGACGATCGAGGCGCGCGTAGGTCAGCAGCTCCTCAATCAGCGCCTCAAGCTGGCCGATATCGCGGTTAAGCGCCTGCGACTCCGCTTCAGTCAGATTTTCGCTCATCTCCAGACGATAGCGCAGGCGAACCAGAGGCGTGCGCAGCTCGTGTGCAATCCCGTCGATCAGCTGCTTTTTACTGGCGATCAGGGCATTGATGTTATCGGCCATCTGGTTAAAGGCAACGCCCAGACGTTCAAAACTGGAACCGCTGTCGAAGTGAATGCGTTCGGTAAAGTGCCCCTCGCCAAAACGCTGCGCGGCGGATTCCAGCTTCAGCATGTCCTGCCAGTGCGGGCGCATCCAGATAAAGACCGGAAACGCGAGCGAAATGGCGATAAAGGCCATCAGCGCCATATCCAGCAGGCGCATCTGGTGCAGATAATAGAGATAGGGCACCGGCCCGACGGCCAGCACGTAATGGCTGCGCGGAATGCGCTGGATAAAGGTGTATTTCTCATCCAGCGCGACGATGTCCCCGTCGCGCAGACGCTGCATGGCGGGCGGATCCAGCTCAAAATCTTTTAACGGCTCGATGCGTAAATCGAACGACAGATTCAGGTCCAGCTCTTTCAGGGTTTTCGCCCAGTCGTGCGGCGGGATCTCTCTCAGTTCGCTGCGCATCAGATAGAGCGAGCTTTTCATCAGGTCGTCCAGAGACTGTCTGCCCGCACGTTCGGCGGTAAATTTATACACCAGCCCGACCAGCATGGTCATGACCAGGAAGCAGACAAACAGTAAAAGATAAAACTGCACAAACAGCTTTTTCATTAAATATCACCGGGAAATCAAGTAATTAACTACTTTGTTTTTACCTTCAGGGGCACTATAGGGGCATTTGCATATCCGCCAAAGCGCTGATTCAAAAATGATACCTGATCGCTATCGAGAGCATTTATCCACGCAGAGTATACATGGAAGACCATCTCTGCATTCTCATGACCCATCTGATTCGCTATAAAAGCAGGATTAGCACCTGCCGACAACATCCAGCATGCGTATGTATGACGCAGCTGATAGGGGCGTCTGCGGCGAATTCCCGATCGTCTTACCGTAATATCCCATAATGACACAATTGAACTGACTGAATAGTACGCAGCTTGCTTGCCTTTCTGAGGTCGAGGCATAAACACAAAGTGCAGTTTCTGCGTTTCCGTTTTACCGAACTCCCGGTGGTGAAAAGTGATTGGTACCTTAGGGGCACTCCCGGTAAGTTCCTTTTGAGCTCGCAAAGCTTCCAGAGCCGGCTCCAGTAACTTTATCGTCCGGTATCCAGCTTCGGTTTTGGGTGGTCCAAACAAGCCTTCCTGAGTTAGATTGCGCGCAATGTTAGCTTCGCCAGAATTAAGATCGATATCCTCCCAGGCAAGAGCGCAAAGCTCCCCGGGTCGAACGCCGGTATAAGCGAAAAATTGCCACATGTTTTTCTGCTGAGCCGGAGCAGTCTCTTTCAACTGCTCAAACTCATGTCTCAGAAGTGGATCTGGTTTTGTTTGCCCTTTGCGAAGCCTTTTTATTCCGACATATGGTTGATATGAAATGACTTTATTTTTAACCGCATAGTCGAGGATTTGTCGCAAGATGGCCAGATAATAATCTACTGTTCTAACGGCGCGGCCGGTTTTATTTCTCCTCTTTTCGGGAGCATAGTTAGTCTCGCCAGTCAGTAATTCCTTTCTCCAGCCCAGAATGTCGCTGTTGGTGATGGATGCAACCAGCGTTTCAGGGCCGATTAGTTTTGTTAACGTTCTTACAGCTATCCCATAGCTTCTTGTGGCATTGGGTGAGAGATCGATTTTATGGTTTTCATACCAGGTTGATGCAAGATCGGCGAACGTCGTAATGTTTTTAGATGTATAAAACCTTGATGCCACCTTTGACTCCGGGAACATGCCCCGGTAGTCAAAAGTTCCCAGCTGAATCTCGCTTACAATTTTGGCCCTTAGATTCCCGGCTTTTTTGAGATTCGATGCATTTACGATCCATCCTTTCAATGTTTCTCGACATCTAACGCCCTGAAACTTGAAACTTATTCGTATCTTATTGTTGTGGATCTCAACACCCTTTGGCATTGCAGCCATTATGCCTCCTTCACAAACCTGTTAATGTTTGGGATGTTGTACCAGACAAGTCCTCGCTCTTCGGAGCTGCTTCCATCCAATGGGATTCTCTTAAAATGAATACCTTCTACCCAGGAGGTTTGGCGATAGCTTTTAATCTGACGATCTGTAAGGCCTGTCTTCTCTTTTAGTTTTGAAGCAACGCCCCATTCTGAATCGTAAATTACCTGCGACATGGTTCACCTCAGGTAACCGGCATGAGTATAGATATGCCGGTTTTTAGTCGTTGATATTTCAGTTTCAGTTTGCCTGGCCGGGCAGGGAACGCAGTCGGCGCATGCCGGTCATTGCTGTGGCCACGTAGCTTGCCTTGCAGTTGACCACTTCAACCCAGACCTTCACGCCTTCCACTCTTACCGTATAGGTCTCTTTCATCTTGCTGCGCCCATAGTCACCATATCTTTGCTGGTGGGCTGCGAGTGCGATTTCACATGCCTGGCGAGCCAAAGGGGATTGCTTACTGCCTCGATTAATCAGTCGCATTTCTTCTCCTTGAGGGAGGGTTTCCCCTCCCGATCTCGTTAGTCCACGTATTCCGGTTTCATATCCGCCAGGGTGATGCTGAACTGACCATGCAGTTCGTCGCCCAGATGGCGTTTCGACGATGCAAGAACGCGCTCTACTTCTGCGAACCGCTCAGCTGCATCGGGCTCATCTGAAGGTGGCAAGGAATTGATGGCTGCTTCGACTTTGTTCCGTGCATCAACCAGGTAATAACGCTTCACGGCCTTGTTTTTCAGCTCAGTGAACAGGGCAGAACCCAGCGTTGCTTTGACGGTTTCAATATCTGCGCGCAGAGCTTTAGCGCTATCCACATCCTGAGCCGCCTCGATGCGATCACGAAAATCATCAGCAAGTGCATCAATGTTTTGAGCTGATTCCTGAGCCGTTTGGGTGGTAGTGACGTTATCACCTGAAATGTCTGCAAGGCTTACGTGCTGCGCCGGTACGGGGTTTACCTCTCGTTCTTCACGGCGATCATCGAGTTCATCCGGGGTATAAACTCCCAGAATTACATCCGGGCAGAACAGTCTCGCCCAACGTTTGACGGCCAGGTACGCCAGCTGCTGGCGAGGGTCGTCAGCCCAGAGGGTAGAGTTTCGGGTTCGGGCCTGAGCCAGCAGTAAATCAAGTTCCCTCGGCTGATCTTCACCTTTAAGCGTTGCGCGGATAATGATGCCGATCCCAGCCTCGTCAGCCAGGGTCCAGCCCGGGACGCGGTACTCGCCTTTGTCGCCTTTACGGATGTGGAATTTTCCAACTACTTTTTCCCATGGCCCGTACCATTCATATTCAAAGCGGCTGGCCAGCACGCCGCTTCGTGAAATGACGGCATTAACCAGCTGAGCTTCATACCCGAGCACACCGTTAATCAGGTGCGTCTTCTGCGCCACGGCAAAGGGATTCATCTGCCACTGTGCCGCTTGCATCGCAACTGCCATGCAGTCGGCCTGATTGCCCTGCAGGTGCTTAGGAACAGTAGCGGTGCCTTGGGCCATGATCTGCGCGAACGTGCTGATGGCGTTCAGATACTGGGAATCGAACAAAGCCACGTTGGAGTTAATAACGGTATTCTGGTCAGCAACGGTAACGTTTGTGTTATGCATAAATCCCCCTTAAACCTGAGCGCGCAGCGCTTCGAGGCGGCGCAGGTCGAAATCGTTCAGTTCATCTGTGTAATCGGTAGTGATTGGTGCTGGCCACTCGCCCGTGTCGAAACCTGTGGCAATGGCGCGCATTGTTTTGCGGTACTCAAGCATGCCCAGTTCCAGCAGTTCGGTGGATGCCTCAATGATGGCGATCCAGTGGTAGTTCTCGTCTTTGTTGACGAAAATCCAGAAGAACTGGTCCAGCGCCGCGGTCTCGCAATACATAGCCGCACTGAGGTGGTAGTCCCGGTCAATGATTTCCCGATGCAGCCTGGCGCGCAGGCTTTCTTGCTTCACATTCCACATGCTGATGGTTTTCAGGTCGGCGCCAATTCGCACGCCGTCCAGTTCAATCTCGAGATCCGGGCGTACACGCACTTCTAATCCGGTTTCGTCATCGAAACCGAAATAGCTCACTTCAACGGCGCGGCTTGGATGTGTCAGCAGCATGCCCGCGGTCGGGTGCGCCAGTAGTGCGGACTGAATTGCTCGCGCGGTGGCCAACTGCTGGCGGGTAACCAGAATCTTTTCGCCAGGGTTGTCGCGCCAGCCATCCAGCAGTTCGTCGGCGAACATGGCATCGGGCTTAACTGATTTAACTGCCTGAATCATGTCTGCTTTAGTACCAGACACTTTCAGCGGTGTAGGTTTCTGCGCTTCTTGCGCCACCAGGTCTGGATTGATGATCGCTAATTGCTCGAGTAGCGCATCACGGCTGCCGCTGGTTTTAACCGGCACGGGCAGGGTGGCGTTGTACTCTTTAATGCATGCCTTCATTGCCGTTGCTGTCTGCTTCTGGCCTTCTTCAATACGCTGATACTCAGCAGGGAGAGCCATATAGCTTTGAGCCGTTTCTTCCAGGCTGGCGCCAAGCGGCACTTGAGCGGGAAGGGATGCGTTATGTTCTTCAAGCAACGCTTTAATCTCGTCAGCGCTTAGCAGCGCCGGTAGGCTGGCGTTGAACGCATCGATGAACTCGCGAAGAGTTGCGGTGGTGGTGAAAGCACCCTCCGGGATCTCAGGTTCTACGCTGAACTCTGCTTCGAGGTTTTCCGGCTGCAATGCAAGGGCATGCACCAGGTTCCCCATGTCCAGCACTTTGGATGCTGTGCGCGGTATTGTTTTAGCCACATGGCGCGCGTTGAAGTACATCAGGCTGACGCGGGCATCTTTTACCTGGGTTGAGCTAATACCGTTTGCTGCGTGATAAACATCATTCGGCAGACCTTCGTAGCGGCCAGGCTCGAAGTAAGCCGGGTATTCGATTACTGGCTCTGACTGCTGCTCTTCTGGCGCTATGGAATCTGTCTGCGAATTAGCTGCATCAGTGCTTTCGCCCGGTGGTACCGAACCAACATCTTCGTCTTTCTCTGGCTTAGCCGCTTCCATCTGCACATCGCTGGTGGTCTCCGCTGTGTTTTCCGTTTTTACGACTTCATTTGAGGTGGTATTGATGCCCGGATTGTTATTTCCACCCATCAGGCCATCGATGGAGAACACTCCACTGCCGAGATTTTCAACCTGCGGTTGTTCAACTGGGGCTTCAGTCTCAACTACAGGAGTAGGCAACGGCAGTAACTCCACAGCAGAGATAAACTCAGCCGTCATGGTTTTATTAACAAACTCAAGATGAGCCGATGGCGTGTGGTGGATGTTTTCCGGCGCTATGCGGATCAGATTGAAGATTGCTGCACGGTTCACCGCCAGTATGCCGGGCTGATTACGCAGGATGGCGCTCCATGATTTCCATGGTTCTTCTTTCTTCGCCACGATTTCTTTGGCGCGACGCAAAACGCTTGAGGGGATTTCAAAGTGATGGAAATCCATAGGCAGCAGGGCACAGGCGATCTCAAGATTGAGAGAGTCCAGAGTGTGGTGCGCGCCTTCGCCGCGATCCGTCACATAGCCACCGTCTGCATTGGTCCTAGAATCAGTGCGCTGAACATTACTGATACGATTACCGGCTGCCCATTCGCGAACGAGAATGCCGCGATCGATATAATCAGTTGCCGCCCAGATTCGGGTGAATCGGAGAACCAAAGCGAGTTCGTGGAGCTTCTGCTGGCTGAACACCTTGCGAATGGCGTCGGTATAGCGCCAAAGGTCTTTGGTATCGTAACCCTTCACCTCTTCGCAGTTTTCTGCCGCCAGCAGCAGGTTCTGGACATAGCTGTTGTCAGTGTCCATCTCCAGCGCGCTGATAGCTTCGTACTCTTCGCGGGTTAAGTGGTGGCGCAGTTCATTGGCGGTGAACTGGGCGAGTAGCTGCTTCCGGAACGGCATACGCACGACTGGATAACGAGTGGTTTCGTCATCATTCTCGTCAATCTGAAGACCGTTTTCAGGTTCTGGATCCTGACCGGTTGTAACATCGATGTCGTTAGTGCTTTCTGATTTGAGAAGAGAAAGCTTTCCGCTTCTCCACTCTTCAACTAACTGATTGCGGTCGCTGGCATCTGCTCTCGCCCAGTCAGCCATGAATGCAGCAATAATTTCAGTTTCGTGCGCTTCATCTGGCGCGAATACCTGCTTAATTGCCTGAACCAGTTTCCACTCAGCGTTCAGGCTGAGTTCGGCAACTTCAGGGATATCGTTCTTCGCCAGCAGCAGGTGCTGGAGATAGGTGTTGCCTTCATCCAGTGACATTTCGCTGGCAGCCAACTGCTGCTCTTTAGTGATGTGTGACTGATATTTGTCGCTGGTCAGGTGGACGGCAAAACGGACCGCTGGTGTGCGGTTTTCAAGCGGGACACTCTCGTCGGCAGTATCGACTTTAACGCTCATTTTCTGTACGGCAGGAGTGTCAATGTCTCCAGTGGACTCAACGCCAGCCTTTGGCAGCCAGGTGCGTCCATCTTCCTGCAGTTCGTAGCGTTTGCACCAGGTGTAATCCACCGCACTTTCTTCCGGCAGGTCGTTATACACGGGGAAATCGGTCCGAACTGGTTTGGCATAATCCTTGCCCCGGCCGGTTTCAATGCCAGCATCTTCCAGCTCTACATCCAGCTGCAAATTGGCTCGTGCTTCTGATTTAGCCGTGAACCAGATAACGGCATCTTCTTTGCCGGATTTCTGGGTTGCCTTGATAAAATGAAAGAATTCCATATCGGGTCCTTAATTTTGGTTGTAAGATACCCGCAGCTAATGATTGCTGCCTTGGGTAGTGGTCATTGGTCAAAACTCGATTCCGGAAAGCTTTGGTCGGCTGACCGGGTACTTAACCCGCCTTGCGCGGGTTTTGTGCTTTTAGGGGCTGGTAACAGCCATTGGCCATAACTCGATTAAAATTTGAAAGCAAGCTGGTGGTCGTCAGCCGGTCTATATGGGTAACACTCTCCTTTTACGTGCTGTTATTTGGCAGCTGCATCACAGCCAGCTTCGGTTTGGTATACACCGAGCATGATGTCTGAGCATTCCCGGTGAGGGCGCAGACGGTAACGATCAGGGCAAAGAACGAGTTCATGCTTTTAGCTCTGGGTCACCTTTCTGCGCAAGGAAATAGCAGAGCTTGCGAATCCATACTTCCGCAGTACTGAGGCGGATTGCTTGTTGTCTTGAAGGTGTTCGTGCAAAGTCGATCATTTATCTTTCCTTTTAATTCTGACTGTCGTATCACGGTCCTAACTTCAGTGCTATTGTGGTTATTCCCGTACTCTAATGAGGGAATTAACTGTGGATAAAGAAGAGAAAGTCTTGTATTTAACTCGCTTAGCGGTTGATACATATAACTCTTACCGTTCTGCTCAAATCTCTTCTGGCCGGAATCTTTCTGACCCCCACGATCCGGTGGAAGAGATAGAAAAAATCTATGCAAAATTCGAAGTCTTTCTTGACCAGAAACTCTCAGAAGACGAATGGAAATAGGGTTAAATGCTTCCCCAGCTAGACCTATTTCTCCCGAGTGAGCTGTTGCAATGTGCATAAAGCTCACTCTTTCTTATGACCGTGTCATCCACAATTTTTTCTCCTATATGCGCCTGTAACGCCGGCCAGCGGAACGTTTACACCTGATGCGCGTTAATCTCACCACCTCATCCGACTATTCGTATGCCGTCGGCGGCTACTTCGTGGGCGTCCTGCCTTGATGGTTCGTAGTGCGTCTTGGTGAGTTAGATTAAACACAAAGTTTAAGTAGTAGTCAACAAAATGAATAATCTTAGATAAACAAAATGTTTATGTGGTGCTTATGGAGAGTGAAATTTTGTCCTTTGGAGGAAAAAAATTCGACGAAATGGTACGTGCTGGAAGTCCGCGGAATGGTCGCTTAGTACAAAAGATGTGCTAGTTATTAGAGGGGCATAAAAAAAAGGCCACTTCATGGCCATTTCTTATGGTGGGTCTTTATGATTCATTGCTGAAAGGATTACTCAATCATCCTGCGAACGAATCCGGCCTTTCATATACTTATCATATAGTTCGTCCAGCTCTTTCAAGCGAAGTGCGAAGATGCGAAGCATGTTCTGTTGCTCTTCTTCGGGAAGCTGACGGTAAAGTTCCAACAGGCGTTGTTCGTCCGGCTTCAGTCCATCTTTTTTGCCAACATCTTGGCCAAGCAGCCACTCAAGGCTCACCCCAAGCGCATCCGCCAGCTTAATCGCTGAACTTTTACCAATCGTCCCACGAACGAACCAGTTATTGACCGACTGAGCACTGACGCCGCATATACGGGCCATGTCTGATTTGGTCAACTTCTTGAGCTCAAGAACCTCGTTAAGCCGCTGAACTTGGGGGTGGTTAATCTGATGAGTTTTTTCTTTCATGGACGAATTCTAAACCAAATGTTTATTAGCTCAATATTCAAAATGTTGACACAGGAATAAACAATATGTTTAATTGCGTTGTTGTTACAGGAGCTATTTATGAAAGCAATTGATAAAGCAATTACCAAAGCAGGAACTGCTACGCGCTTAGCCCAACTGCTAACCGTAAGCGCCATGACTGTTAGTCATTGGCGAAATCGATATCAGGGCGTCGTACCGGCAGATCGAGTTTTGCAAATTTATGGGGTTACCGGCGTAACTCCGCACGAGCTGCGCCCAGATCTCTACCCAAACCCAACAGACGGTTTACCTAAACAGGATCCTTAACTATGCAAACTGTTTCATTTCAACAGAGTAGCAGAGCCTCCTCTAATCCAATGATATTCCCGTGTCATCAAAGCGAATCGGCAGAGCAGGATCTTGATCATCGAGATATTTGTTCTGCAGTCAGGGCGTGGGCAGCGGCAGAAGGGCGCGTAGCTGTTGCGCTTCAAATCCAAGAAGCGGCGGAAGAACTTCAACTTGATGGCGTAGATTTTTCTGGCCAGGCCGATGTCTGGAACGTGAAGCTGTTCCGCTGGCTCGACAACAAAGAAGACTCCGCATCGTACCGAAAGAACGTCGAACAGTTGGTGCCAGCGATCATGTCTGTATTACCGATTAGATATCGCGACCGTGTCGTTAAAAACGACTCCTTTGCCTATCGGATGGCCAGGCTGGAGAAAGAGGTGAGTGAGGCGAAGCAAGCTCTGATGCTCAATGCACCGAAGAAGGAAAAACTGAAGGAGTTAGGCGAGGGGATTTTTGAAATGTTCCGTGTCGATCCGGACCTTACGGCGCCGCTGTTGGCGATGGTCACAACCATGCTGGGGGTTGTGTGAAGACTTTAGAAAAGGCGAAAGCCGGTCTGCGCAAACAGAACCGACTTTCAGGTGCAAAAACGGAGTGTAATTGCGGAGCTAAGTATGTCAAACACAGCTGAAATTATCAATTTCCCCAACAGAACTGAACAACCGGGAGGTCGTATGGCCGACCTGTCGAATGGGTATACCAAGGTCGCTAACGAGATCCAACAGCTCAAGCCTCGCCTGAGAATGTCAGGCCGGGAGTGGCAATGTTTTGAGGCGGTGATCTGGCTTACCTACGGCTGGAACAAGAAACAGGACCGCGTTACGAACACGGTGATCGCCGAGCTTACAGGGCTGAGTGATTCCCACGTTTCTGATGCGCTCAAATCGCTCGCAGAACGCAAAATCATCTTCAGTCAGAAGCAAGGCGTGATGAAAACGGTCGGTATAAATACTGACCTTTCTGCCTGGATTTTAGACAAACCGAAAACGGGAAAAGTCTTCCCGAAATCGGGAAAAGTGTTACCGAAAACGGGAAAAACCTTCCCGGAAACGGTAGACACCCAAGACTATAACAAGAACAATATTAAAATATCCTCGTCTCGGAATTCTGACGAATCCCGAAACCAGAAAACTGAAAAGTTTCTCTCACGCCATCCAGAAGCTGCCGCCGGGATATACACCCCGGCAGGTAAATCATGGGGATCCGCTGACGACCTCAAGGCCGCTCGCTGGATTTACGACAGGCTTCTCACCGTCAACGCATCGCTATCCGAACCCAACTGGGCTGAATGGGCAAACACCATCAGGCTGATGCGTGTCCAGGACAAGCGCACTCACTACGAAATCTGTGACCTGTTCCAGTGGGCCAACCGGGACGAGTTCTGGAAAGACAACATCCTGAGTCCTTCGAGTCTGCGCAAGCAGTGGGATCAGCTCACCACCAAACGGCTGCGTGCAATCGGAGCGGTAAAACCATCCCGGGGCGGCATTGACCTGCATAATACCGACTGGATTGATGGAGTGCTGGAATGAAAAATCTAGCCGAAAGCATTCGCAATTTTGACCGGGAACAGGCGCGCCGCATGGCCCACAACCTGCCTGAGCAGTACAGCGAACGTGAGCAAACGCAGCAGGTGGCACAGATTATCAACGGCCTGTTCGTGCAGCTCGCTGCCGCGTTCCCTGCAAGCCTGGTTAATCGCAGCCAGGAAGACGTGAACGAGATTCGCCGTCAGTGGGTGCTGGCGTTCAAAGAAAACGGGATAACCACCATGGAGCAGGTTGATGCCGGCATGCGCATGGTTCGCCGCCAAGAGCGCCCGTTCCTGCCGTCGCCAGGCCAGTTCATCAAGTGGTGCAGGGAAGGGCGCAGCGTGCTGGGGATCACCACCGCTGACGTTATGGCTGAGTACTGGAAGTGGCGTAAGCTGGTGTTTCGTTACCCGAGCAGTGAGCAGTATCCCTGGCCTAAACCCATTTACTATCACATCTGCCTCGAGCTGCGGCGCCGGGGAACTGATGGTCAACTGTGCCACAAAGAACTCGAGCATGAAACCGGCGATATTCTGGATATGTGGGAAAAGCGGGTGCTGGCCGGGAAGCCAATCCCGCCTGTTCGGCGCGCGTTGGCCTCGCCAGTGGTTCAGAAGGGGCCAACGCCAGCGGAGCTTTTAAAGGCTAAATATGACCGGATGAAGGCTGGTGGGAGGGGGTAAGTGTGCCAGCAAAGATTCTGAAGACTCGTGCCGCACAACGAATGAGTTAAAGGCTTTATCTCCATCGAGTGTTATAACCGAGTAACAAGTCGCCTCCTCTGGCGACAAAGAGGTATCAAAATGAGATTAAGAATCACGAGATCAATCGGCCTCAGCAAATTCTCGCCACGTTGGGTTAAGACTATCTGTTTACGGCTAATTAAAAACGATATTGAGCGCTCCCTCAACGCTCTTCTGGCCACCATTGATGAAACTGAACTCTCTTCGGAGCAAGTCAAAGCATTGAGGGAATACGTTGACAGAATCAACCTGGCAAGGGGAAAGGGGATGCAAGCGTGAGCGCTACTGCTATGGAGCCGAAAGAGATTTTTTATACCACATGCTCATTGCTGAACACATAAAGCGTAGCTGAAGTGACTGATGCTGACTGAGTGATGTGCGGAGAAATAGTTGTCTAATAACTCAATCATATTAATCACTTTTCCCATGGTACCTTTTTTATCTTGAGGATTAGGCAGTACGAAATCCTAGCTTTGGCCGCTCTATTGGATCCTACACCTCTGAATTGCTAAGGTCGGAATATGAACGGATGAAAGCTAGCATGAGGTGCGAGTGGTGTTGAGAAAGGTCCACTGGACAATCATTTGAATAATTCTGTGAAAAACTCATTTGTATAAAGAGTCTTCTCCTTCTGGGCGCGTTTTGAACCTTCGATGCATCCACAGGTATTGCTCAGGGGCGCGGAGGATTTCACGCTCGATGATTTTATTCATATAAGCAGCTGCAGCGATATTATCGTCCTCTGGATATCCTAACAATGGATTACTGATATACATATGATAACCTTTTTTATCGCTCCGTCGAATCATGCTAAGTGTGATCAAATTTGCTCCAGCGAGTTTTGAAAGTGCGTACGTTCCGTTCGTTGTGGCTGCTTTTTTTACCGAGAAAAAGGGTGCGAAAACGCTCCCCTTAGGCCCGTAATCCTGATCTGGTGCAAACCACACAGCTTCACCAGCCTTGAGTGCATGAACTAATCGAGATAGATTACGTCGATCAATCATAGCTTTATTTGAACGCATACGTCCTTTTGTCTGAACCCATTCCATCAATGGATTGTTGTGCGGCCGATACGTTGCCATCATTGGATGGCATAACCCCATTACTCTTCCGCATAGTTCAAGGGACATGAAATGAATCCCGACAACCATTACCCCTCCGGTTGCGTTAGCCAAGTTTTCAATCCCTTCTACGTCAAACCACTTTTTGACTCTCGCATCGCTCCAGAACCAGGCCATGCCAGTTTCCATCAGTCCCAGCCCGAGAGAAACAAAGTTATTATTTATCATGTGGCTTCGGGCAATCGGAGTCATATCGGGAAAACAGAGTTCAATATTCCTAACCGCTATACTTTCTCTACGTTTTAAAAAGGGCCGGGAGATTGTTCCAAGACAGGAACCAAGAGTATGTAAAACCGGATAAGGAAGTTGGACTATAACCCACAGAAGTGCCAAGCCTGCCCAGGAAAACCAGTAGCGGGGATGAAGTAATTTGTATGTAAAGAGTTGTGACATAAATTTCCCTAAGCTAATGAAGGTTGTAATGCACATGGATAATTTGAAGAGTTTGTTTTTCAGCGTAACGTTTCATTTAGATAATTGAATTTTTTCTGAATTCAGGGGGGCAGATTGCGTGTGGGAGTGGATGCCAACTAAATGGTTTAGTGAGGCGAAAAATTCTTTTTCTATAAGACTCAGTGGGTTATTAATGATATTCGAGGAATTGCCTTCTGGATTCATCCTCCCCAACATACTCAAAAGATAGAAGACGAATTTGGATTAAGTTATAAAACCAATTGCAATCATCTCGTTGAATAACTTCGCCTGGCTTGAAACATATCCCTGATGCTTCCCGTACAATTGCATATTTACCATTGCTAAATTTCACTCTGTGGATATAGAAATGTTGACCGATCTGTCCATGACAGCTGTTCGAAAGTATATCTCCTTCAATAAAAACAGATTTTTTATCTTTCATCATAATGCCCTCTACCACTAAACTATAAAAGGAATGTTGGCATTTACAGATATCAGTTAAGTTGCAGGAACTGTTCAACCGCCGATGCACCAGCATTCTGATGGCCTGAACAACAGTCCGCAGGCAGGACATTCCAGAATAGCATTTTTTCTTAGTTTACCTGCTTTCTGATTGGCTCTGTATGCGCATACCGGGCAAGCAACATGGACCGGTCTTTCTTTAAAATGTCTAAGTCCTTCTGTAAATGACATAAAATAACCTCTGAAAAATATAATATTTATTATACGCTTTAAAATATAAATTGTCGGGTTAAGTTATGAATATTTATTGCTGAATAAAATATGAACTTTTAGAAAACAACTGTTTGATTTATGTTACAATATCCTTCCACGAGAAATTTATGATGAAATCAGAAGACACTCTTGACTGGTACCCAGCGCAGTTGCCACCAGTAAAAATTATTTTAGGTGAAGCAGTGCTTGCTGTGGGTAAACAGGGAAGGCCGATTAATACACGTACCTTGCTCGAGTACCTTCAAGTCATGCAAGGTAAGCAAAAAAGACGTGATGATAAAGTTGCTATGCAGACTGCGATTGAAGTGCTTAGAGACAATCAGCGCATTAACGGTAGACGTTAATGCGCTCTTAAGATCCCTTAGTTCTGAGTGATCTCTACTATGTGTCTTTGACCATCCTGCTTTAAAGGTATTCGGTCATCAGACAGTTCGATACCATCTAGTATGACCTGATACTCCCCGTTGCCACGTGTAATGGTAATCTCGTAATAACTTTCGTCATGTTGATATGTCAGAGAAAAAGACTCCCACTCTGCTGGTAACAGGGCATGTATGGTCAAGACATCACCGGAACGTTTTATGCCCATCAATTCTTCTGTAAGAAGACGATAGGCCCAACCCGCTGATCCGGTGTACCAACTCCAACCTGCACGTCCAGTATGTGGCGCGATGCTGTAAACATCTGCACTCATTACGTATGGTTCTGCTCTGTAAATCGCAACTTCTTCGTCAGTAGACGTGTGGTTTATTGGATTGATCAGTGACCAGAGTTGCCACGCACGCTCTGCATTTCCCATTCGGGCAAATGCCATCACGGCCCAGATAGCACCATGAGTATATTGCCCGCCATTTTCACGCACACCAGGCACATAACCCTGAATGTAACCGGGATTTGGTCCGTGTCCATCGAATGGAGGCGAAAGTAGCTTTATCAACCTGGATTCGGAGTTTACCAAATGCTTGTCCAGAGCTTGCATTGATTTACCGGCACGTCCACAGTCTGTCGCACCGGATAAAACGGACCAACTTTGAGCTATTGCATCAATCCGGCAATCTTGAGAACTTTTGGATCCTAAAGGCGTTCCATCGTCAAAATATCCACGCCGAAACCATTCCCCGTCCCAGGCTGTCGCATTCAGATTTTTTTGCAAGTGTTCCGCCTCCGTGCGACACAGCGATGCTACAAGCTTATCTTGCTGACGCTCAGCGAGTGTCGCGAAACGCTTTAAAATGTCGAACAGGAAGAACCCGAGCCAAACGCTTTCACCTTTTCCTTCGATGCCGACCCGGTTCATCCCATCGTTCCAGTCGCCAGCGCCCATTAGCGGCAGACCATGTTGTCCAAAACGAAGCCCATGCTTAATGGCTTTAACGCAGTGTTGCCATAGCGTCTCTTCGGTGTGGCTGATTAGTGGTGTATCGTAAACGGACTCTTCTCCAGGCTGGAGCTGACGTCCTTCCAGATAAGGAATCATCAGCTCTAGTATTCCGATATCCCCAGAAGTGTCGACGTAGTGACTGACGGCGAGCGGTAGCCAGAGAAAATCATCTGAACATCGCGTGCGTACGCCGCTACCGTGAGGTGGATGCCACCAGTGCTGCACATCGCCTTCAATAAACTGTCTTGACGCACATAGTAATATTTGGTCGCGTAGGCGTTCCGGTGCAGCGTGGGTCAGTGCTAATGTATCCTGGAGTTGATCGCGAAAACCAAATGCGCCACCCGATTGATAATAACCACTGCGCGCCATGAGACGACAGGCCATTGTCTGATATAGAAGCCAACCGTTAACTAGCTTATCAACTGAATGGTCTGGTGTATTGACCACTATCTTATCCAGCATGCGGTGCCAGTGACGATGGACATTGTCCAACTCCTGTCGAACGATATTTTCATCCAAATAATGATCGAGTATAGTCTGAGCCCGGGCGGAGTTTTCCTCGCTGCCGAGTACAAAAATGAAGGTCTTCTGATCACCGTCAATTAGGGTGGTAACAGACTGAACTGCACCGCATGGATCCAAACCAGCGCCCGTATTTCCCGATAAGCTGCGAAGCTTCATTGCGGCCGGTTTTTGCAAAGAGCCATTGCGGCCAATAAACTCTCGGCGATCACCTGTCAACGAACAATGAGGATCGTTGACAGCGAAAAATGCAATGCGTCCTTCGCCGTTAGCTCCGTAAAAGTTATTTGCTGTAACTCCACTACCACCCGGCACGACCACCGTATGTGTAACGATATGGGGAGCAGAACGCGAGCGTGATTCCCCAAGCGTCCACTCTACGTACCCTGTGACCGATAATTTGCGCGTGCGGCCCGAATTGTTACTAAGCGTCAGAAGTGCCAACTTAACAGGATCGTGTTCGCCAACCAGTATTGTCAACTCGCTATCTATACCACTATCGCGGTGCGCGAATACGCTGTAGCCAAAACCATGACGGGTTAAATAATCCCCGCGGCCACGTACAGGTAACGTCGTGGGTGACCATACCGTTCCGCTCTCTTCATCACGAATATAAAAAGCCTCACCGCTACGGTCGCTTACTGGATCGTTTTCCCAGGGAGTTAAACGATATTCATGAGCGTTCTCATACCAACTGTAAGCCTGTCCGGCTTCTGAAATAACGCTACCAAAACAGGAGTTTGCCAGCACATTTGACCAAGGGGCCGGTGTTGGAACATTTTCCTTCAGGATAATCTGATACTCCCGTCCATCCTCTGAAAACCCTCCATGCCCATTGAAGTTGAACAGATGTTCTATATGCGGCGTCCAGTCTTCCTGTCGATTGCTTCCCTCAGTGACAAAAGATACAAATGGCCTTTGCGGTTTAATTGGCGAGTGGAGCCGCTGATTAAGTTGCTCGTTTAGCCCGCCGGCGCGATCGTCAAGATACATACATGCAACGCTCATCAACAATTGCTTATCTTCAGAAGACAAATGCTCCCCGTTACGGACAAAAATGCCGCCCGGTTTATCCAGCAGGCTGGCTTCTGAACCGGCATAGATTAAATCCATAATCAGTGTTTGAAGGGCCTGCTGATAGCCACCTGCGCTGTTATTGAGGATAACAAGATCCACTTCAAGCCCTTTTAGTCGCCAGTAACGATGAGCCTGAATCAGTGTAGTGATAGAGGTCATACTCTCATCGCTGGTCACGCTATGCAGTACAATCGGTAAATCACCTGAAATGCCCCAGCCCCATAGTCCGGACTGACCGCGGCGGTTACGGCTTATGACTTGATCGTCGGCGCGTAGTTCGTGACAGGGATAGAGCACAGCACTAGCGAGTCGGTTAAACAGCGTTGCGTCATCTTCGCTGGCATTTATCTGCCTTAGCACTACCAGACTGTGCGACCAGGCAAGCTCAAAAACACGCTCAGCGATTGGGTAATCACGGTATTTTTCCAATAATGCCTTGCTTTGCTGACGGCTCTCACTGATGCCATAAACGATATCAATCGTTATCGGAATACCTGGCATGAGTCTCACAACTTGTCGGATCGCTAGGACAGGATCCAGCACGGCACCGGAAGTATTGCTGAGCGGCCCGTTAGCATAGATAGCAGCGGCATCAGCCTGACTTCTGCCCCTTCCAATAAACTTAGCTCGGTCTGTTTCAAACGAGGCTTCATTATGATCATTGCTATGCACCACCATCATGTGAAACAGAAATGGGCTCGGATCATCTGGAGAACGCGGTCGTCGATGGCAAAGAATAGCGTCCCGACTGTGGTCAATCTCAGTTTCGATGAACAAATTACTGAATGCCGGATGCGCTAGATCACTGGTTTCTGGAGCAATCACCACTTCAGCATACGTTGTTAGCTCGAGCGTTCGCGGTAGACGGCCATGGTGTACCAGGGTGACGCGCCGCAGCTCTATATCATCCTCCGGGGAAACTACAACCTGTGTCCTAACGCTAAGGGCTCCGAAGGTACGCCTGAATTCTGCGCCTGCGTCGGTGAAGATTATCTCATCGCTGCTGTTCGCATTTCCGCCCATGGGCTGCCAAGTATTGCTCCATACCTCATTCGTATGCGGATCACGGATATAACAGAACGATCCCCAGTTATCACGGGTTGTATCGCTGCGCCAGCGGGTAACTGAAATCGAATTCCAGCGAGTGTATCCTCCACCACCTGGCGTCAGCATCAAGTGGTAATGCCCATTTGAGAGCAGCTGTACTTCCGGAGTAGGGCTGTCTACATGACTGAAAACTCTCGGTTCATATCGCACCGGTTTAACCCTTCCTTCATGGGATTCAAAATGACGGCGAGGGCTGTAAAGATCGACTGCATCCGGGACGCGTTCCTGCAATAGAAGATTCGCCGATATAAAGGTGGGGCTTGCCATAAATCGCTCGTTCATTGGGGCATCAAGCAGGATATGCGCTAGCGCCTGGAATCCCATCCCTTGGTGGTGTGCCATCCAGGACTGTACAACCGCGTACAGTTGCCCGGTAGCAAGCCGTGATGGCGTGTAGTCCAGCGCTTCATAAAACCCGTATTCGCCATGCGCACCGCTCTGCTCCAGTCTAAGTAAGTTTTCGCAGGCCTTCTGGGGGTAAACGAGCAGAGCCAGCAGTGTTGCATACGGCGCGACTACCATATCGTCCGCAAGTCCTCGGCGAAGACCGAGTCCAGGTACCCCAAATGCCTGATACTGATAATTACGCTGGACATCAAATGCATGATAGCCGGACTCAGAAACGCCCCATGGTACGCCACGTTCCTTGCCCCAGTTAATCTGACGTGTCACCGCGGATTTGCCCATTTCATCAAGCAAACTGCCACGCCAGTTTGGCATCACTAGATTCGGCATCAGGTATTCAAACATCGAGCCGCTCCATGACATTAACGAGGTTTCATTGTCGATATTGGTGAACAACCTTCCCAACGCATACCAGCTTTTCATCGGAAGCTGATTTGTCGCGATAGCGAGATAACTTGTCAGCCTGATTTCAGAGGGCAGAAGGTCATAGTGGCTTTTATCGGCGGTATTTGTGTCGCAGTTATATCCGACACTGAGCAGGCTGGTAGCTTCGCTGTAGAGAAAGGCAAAATCCATTCGCGCATGGTCATTTAACCTCTTTTCAAGTTCGCTAATGATATCCAGCCGCAAACGGGCGTGAGTAATAACTGATGCAGGAGGCGTTCCTTCTCCGGTATCGGTACTCTGCGCCAACCAGCTTAGTGTTGGCAATGTCTCGCTTGGGTATGTAGGGGGTAACCACGCGAGCAGATGTGACCATTCGTGGCATAATTCAACCAACTGATGCTCCAGATGCTCGGCCCAGCGCACCACAAGATCACCTTCCTGCTGACTCGCAGCGGTAAGATGTTTGCACTGAGTACGCATTTTTTTAAGTTCGCTGTAAAGAGCTCCCGAAGGAAGTTCCACTGAGCTGAAACACTGCTTTTGAAGCTCTTTAAGTGTATCCGGTGCCCCCGGCCCCCAGTGTTTTTCAAGAAGTAATAATGTATCGTTTAACCCTGCAAGTATTCTTTCGCCATTCAAAATCGGCTGGTTTCGCATGGCTAGTAACCCTTCACGCAGAGTCAATAGATGTCCAGCCATATTACCGCTATCCACGCTTGATACGTAACGCGGACTGAGCGGCGCAAGTGTTCGAGTGTCATACCAGTTATATAAATGACCACGAAAATGTTCCATATTATCAAGAGAGTCGAGCGTGAGCGTTATGCGTTGTAAGACGCTGCCGCCTGGCAAATAGCCAAAATCCCAGGCAGTAAGGTTAGCCAGTAGTGATAACCCAATGTTGGTAGGGGATGTACGGTGCGCGATCGTCGGCTGCGGTATTTCCTGATAATTATCGGGGGGGAGCCAATTTTCTTTCGCTGTGGCGAAGGTCTCAAAAAAAGACCATATTTCTCGGCTTGTCTGTCTCAGCAGAAGTTTCTGCTTATGATCTGGCAAAAAGGGCTTACGCGCGGGTTGGCGGCTCAGCCAAGCCATAATAATGGGAGCTATGCACCACCCGACGCTAATGTGCAATGCGATGAACAGCATCAGCGGATCAAACACCAATGCTAGTGATGTGAGACTCAGACCGCAGGCAACATTCAGCCACATTTCCCGATAAAAACCTAAAACCGAGATACTGGATTGGTAGTTATCTGGGTTATAGCTTACCCATTGGTTGAGGTTACGCTGGCTTACACCAAGTCGCCAAAGCGTAACTCCAATAGCGTATAATGAGTAACCGGCCTCGTGGGGTAGTATCATAATCGTGAGACCGATACGTGAAATGCGCTTCAAGGCTCCAGCTGAGACCAGTTGCAGATGTTGTTTAAGGGGACGGCGGTGCGGTTTATGACCGAGATCCCATGCTATGCTAAGCGCCGCAGGAAGAAACCATATTAGCGTAAGCACGCTAAACCAGTATAAAGGGTTGGGGAGCCAGAGCAGCGTGCTCAATACAAGCAGCATGATCGACGGCGCTACCAGGCTGCGTCGGAGATTATCCAATAATTTCCAACGAGAAAGGATGGACAATGGATTTTTTTCCCTGCTTCCGTCAGCTTTTCTGACCCGAACCCTTAACCAATTGAGCAGTTGCCAATCTCCGCGGATCCAGCGCGTACGACGTGCGACGTCTGAGATATAATTAGTTGGATATTGTTCGTAAAGTAAAACGTCGCTCAGCAGACCAGAGCGGGCGTAACATCCTTCGAGCAGGTCGTGACTGAGTACAAGATTTTCCGGACAGACGTTGGCAGTGGACTGGACAAAAATATCTACATCATAGATACCTTTGCCTACGAACGATCCCTCGCCAAAAAGATCCTGATATATATCTGAAGACATCATCGAATAGGGATTATTACCCGGGACGCTGCTGCGCATGGCGGCGTAGTGCCCCTGACCGTAAAGAGGCATTTCCTCTGCTAAGCCTGGCTGTAAAATTCCGTACCCTTTAACGACTCGTTGGAACGTTGGATCATATTCTGGTTTATTCAGCGGATGCGCCATTGTGGCCACCAGTTTATGGGCGGTATCGCGAGGAAGGAGCGTATCACTGTCAAGAGTGATGACGTATTTAATCCGTCCGGGCAAAGCCTGCGAGGGAAAGCCTGCAACGCTCGAAAACTGGGTTCCCGGTTGGCGTAACCAGCTGTTAAGAAGAGCTAGTTTGCCCCGCTTGCGTTCATATCCCATCCAGATTCTCTGCGAATCGTTCCACACCGGCCGGCGGTGCAGTAGATAAAATCGAGATCGGCCGCTAGGGTTGCGCCGATTAAGTCTCTGCGTCTCAGCAATCGCTTGCCTTAAAAGGACAGTGTTTTCCTCGGTATCCTCAGTTGATGAATCCGGAAAATCGGTAAGAAGTGCAAAGTAGAGATTTTCATCCTGATTGCCAAGGCTGCAGACTTCCAGGCGAGAGAGAAGTTTGCTGAGGCTTTCATAGCTTGTCAGCATGCAAGGGATCGCAACCATTGTGGCATATTCAACTGGTATCCCACTTGAAAAGTCCATCCGCGGCAGAGGTCTGGGAATACGAAAGCGTGTCGTTGCTTCGCTAAGCATATCGCTGGCGAGTTGACTAATGGCAACAATAAGGGGGAGTGCTAGGGTGATGAGCAGCCAGAATATACCCTGTAGTGCAGTTTCATACAATATGGTAGCCGTAGCGGCCGTGGTCAAGAGACTCAGGCTACCAAGCCATGACAGAAGGGGCGATTTATTCATACTCTGCCGTAGCCATTTCAATAGAGACCTTTCAACTGACAAAAGTTGTTCGAGTTGTGGCCTTCCACCCCCAAGCAGAAAATAACCGATATGCCGGTGCTCAGGATCTAGACTCGGTTCGCAAGACATTGCCAACACGCGGTTTGCAACTTCCGGTTCACTCAAGCTCGCATCCCTGGCAAGCGTTTCAATCACATGGCGATAATGATCTCGGGTGTCGAAGTGCATGCGAGGATATATACCAGCTGGGTCAAGGCGTAAAGTTTGCTCGACTACGCTGATGGTCTCTGCAAAATCAGACCAGTTCGTTTCACTCAGCAGACGTAAACCCGAAATACTGTTACTGACGGAAAGCTGGCTGGCGGCAAGCTGCTGATTGAAGCGATGAATCAGGATCTCAGTTGTAACACCTTGCTCTGCAAGACGTTGTTCAATCCAATTCAGAGGGAGTGCAAGAGCATTGCCATGTCCCTGCAGACGACGAACCATTTCAGCAACAAAGGCACTGCTCAGTGGAGGATGATTACGCGCCATATCGGCAACAATCAAAATTAGGTCGGCGGGAGCATTCTCTGCACAATCAAAAATTCGCGTTATCCACATATCTGCAAGATTTCGCTCCTGCTGGGCCTGGGTCACTTCGTTGCTCACACGACGCAGGTTTTCTATCAGCGCTAGACGCAGCATTCCTGGCAAAGCCCATATCTCCCCCAACGTCAGAGGTGTCACCTCTTGATAGGCGGAAATATAACTGGTAAGGCTGCTGGTGTCCCAGCGTCCGTCGCCATGCGCTATGGCCTCTGAGGCTAAGTCATAAATTCTGGGACATCTATGTGGATAGGCTAGTACCGGAAGACCCTTACCAAAGCTTTTCGGTAAGTGCTGGCGTACCATGCGAATCTGCTCTTCAATCAGGTAATAGTTGTCCAGCAGCCACTCACCTGCGGGCATGATACTCGTTTTTTTTCCTGCATTGAGTAGATAGCAACATCGCGTAATTATCGTTTCATTGTCAGTTAGTCGTTTAAGAAGGTAGTACGGGAGTATTTCCGGAGACAATTTGTGCGTACGAGCCAGTTTTCTTCCAAAGCGTTCCAACTGAGGGGTAGAAAACAGTTCCGAACGTAAATAGTTTTCTCCTCCCGAATCGTTGGCTGGGGCTGATATGTTTGCGCTGCCTTCGGGCAGAATACGAGAACGCTTAAACCACGCAATAGGTTTCATTTTCATTGGGTTGCTCTTTTGCTACGTTAACGCGCAGGAGCAGATGCGAAATCAGTTCAGAAACGTTCTCTCAGGATGGGCGTAAGGCATCGGGGATTTGACAACTGCTGATATTTTATTAAGTGTAGAACATCGGCTGTGAAGCTAGCGCGGAGAGATAAAAAGTGCTTTACACCCCGGACTAAGCATGGGGCTTTTTAGACGCAGTTTAGAGGAAGACTGAGTGGATTTTAATCCGCAAAAAGGGCAGGTGACGGTGGTGGTTAATACACTTCTAAACAGTTTCATTGCGTAATCGATAACAGACATGATTATTAGCCTCTCAATGAATGTATTTCACTTTATCACATTTGGCTAAAATTAAACCAATTTAATAATCACCCATTTTTTAACATAAGTGAGGTTTTTTTTCTCTTTTCTAACTCATCGCTTTCATGTCCGTTTTTGAAGCGAATGAATTCCAACCTTTTAAAATCCTTATGCTATTTTGCAACGCAAGATGAGTTTTATCTAGGTTACCGCCTGGATTGAACACTTGATTTTTTCTACAAGAAAAATCGGTTGATTCACATTCGATGTTCTGAAAGCGTTGCAAAATCCGTAAGATAAGTTTATAAATATGCTGTATATACATACAGTAATTCATTGTGGAGGGAAAAATGACAATCGAGTTAACCATTGATCGCATGAAGAAACTTCCTGATGGAGCTATACCTGCGCTAGAGTCAGAACTTGTCAAAAAACTCAGTAAACAGTTTGATGATTGCCAGCTTACGATTAAGCGTGCCGGCAATGATGGGTTGACTGTTTTCGGAGGCGACAAGAAGGAGGTCGAACATATCCTGCAGGAGACCTGGAAAAGCGCGGACGAGTGGTTTTATTAATCGCGTGAATTTCACTGGAGCAGTTTCAAAGAGTATCGCTGTTTGCGTTCCCCTGGCTGTTCCCGATTACTGTTTACCGCGTCAATAAGTCGCTCTGGGGGAAATAGTGTGTAGTGCAGGTGCCTTTAATGCAGATGATCAATGGTACGACGTGGTCAGAAGGGCCGATAAAGCAGTTATCTATAGCTTCCCGGCGGAAGGGAGATATCTGGTTTATCGAGTAAATGGAATAGTTTCATTACGACCGTTACTTGAGGATGAAGAGATCTTCACTCTTAACGGTTTCATGCAATTTGCAAAACGGCTGGGGTACCGAGTTACACCACCGTCTGATATTATTCTTTCATAGGCCTGAACACCCTATACCTGATGCGCCACGGAGAGAGCCATGGCGCTAGAATTACAACTTATCAAACACCACTCAGGAATACTGATCCCGGCTACGCCCGAGACCAGCGATATTCTGCAATCCAAAACCCGGCTCGGCGATGTTCTTGTTGCCGAGTTCAGGCGGGTACGTAACCCGGCATTCCATCGGCGCTTTTTCGCGCTTCTCAATCTCGGGTTTGAATACTGGGAACCTACCGGTGGGGCTATTTCTAGCAACGAGCGGAAGCTGATCACCGGCTACGCCAAGTTCCTCGCTACTTATGGTGGGAATGAGGGGTCGCTGATCGATGCTGCTGAGCAGTATCTTGAGCAGGTTGCTTACCGGCGAGTCACGAATGGCATTAGGCTGTGCAAGTCCTTCGATGCTTACTGCTCCTGGGTGATCGTCGAAGCAGGGCACTTTGATGCCATTCAGCTACCTGACGGAACACTCAAAAAGCATCCTCGTAGCATCTCATTCGCCAACATGGACGAACTCGAGTTTCAGCAACTTTATAAGGCCGCGCTCGATGTCCTCTGGCGCTGGGTCCTGTCGCGTTCATTCCGTAGCCGTGACGAGGCCGAAAACGTCGCCGCGCAGCTGCTTGGCTTCGCGGGGTGATGGTATGAAGTATTCCTGGTTCCACCACACCGATTGCAGCACCGAACAGGCCGACGAACTGGTTAAGCGTTACAAAGCGCGCGGCGTGCGAGTTGAACGCAGCCTAAACCCGGATTACGTGACCTGGACTGTCAGAGCATTCCTTCCAACCTCAAATACACCAGCGCGCCCGGATAGCCGCTGGCGAAACCGGATGTGGGGGTGAACGTGAAGACATATCAAATCACTTTGCCCTGGCCGCCGAGCAACAACCGGTATTACCGGCACAACCGCGGGCGCACTCACATTAGCGCAGATGGCGTCGCGTATCGCTATGCGGTCGCCAGTCTCATTCGAAGCGCCCGGCTTAATATTCGGACAGCTGCACCACTCAAAATCCGAATTGATTGTCACATGCCCGACCGCCGGCGGCGCGATCTGGATAACCTGCAGAAAGCTGCATTCGACGCTTTAACCAAGGCGGGATTCTGGCTGGATGACTGCCAGGTTGTCGACTATCGCGTTGTGAAAATGCCTGTCGTTAAGGGCGGGAAATTAGAACTCACCATTACCGAGCTGGAGACCGCATGAATCTTGAAAATACCCTCAAATATCACTTCGCCAAATCGACAATGATCAGCGACTCTCCGCGTGCAACGGCGTCAGACTCATTGACCGGAACGGATATCATGGCCGCTATGGGCATGACACAGGAACGGGCCGCCATGGGGTACAGTGCTTTTCTCGGGAAGTTGGGGATCAGCAGCAACGACCGGGAGAGGGCGATCGAATTGCTGGCCCAGTACGCGCTGACCAAGTGCGATCGGGTGGCTGCCCTGCGCAAACTGGATGCCAGGGTTAAGCCATTAGTGATGCACCAGCTGGCCACCTTCGCGTTTGAGGACTATTCCCGCAGCGCCGCCAGCGTGAAGCAGTGCGATGGCTGCAACGGGGAAGGGTTTATCGACGCTGAGGTTTTCAGCATGAAGTCTCACACTCCGGCAAGAGAGAAGAGGTTCGTGAAGTTGTCTTTGCAAATGGGCGTCGAAGATATTCGTCCTTCCGACTATGAGGTGCACAGGCAGGTTAGGGAAGTCACTCGAGTTCTATGTCCACAGTGTAAGGGTAAGAGGGTCGTTAGTTGTGCCTGTAATGACTGTCATGGACGCGGGAAAGCCATTAATCAGGCTCTTACAAAACAGCAGGGCGTTCCGGTTCTGGCTGATTGCAAACGCTGCAGCGGGCGGGGGTATGAAAGAATTCCATCAACTGAGGCTTACGCCGCGGTGTGTCAGATAACGGATGCAATCAGCCTCGATACTTGGAAAAAGTCTGTTAAGCCATTTTACGATCAGCTAATCACCAAGTTTGATATCGAAGAGGCTTGGGCTGATGCGCAGCTTAAGCAGATAACAAAATAGGGCATTATTTTATCGTGAGCTATTTACTTTTCTCGAATCTGTGGTAGTTTTCCTCTAACGATGGGTTATTGCCTTCGTTTAAAGCCCCGCGGTTAACCCCGTGGGGCTTTTTAAGTTTCTATGTCTATACTGTGAGTGTTGCGAATCCCCCTCTGCGGTGGGGCGTTCCAGTAGTTACCTGAAAAGGAAACCTCTCAGACGCGGGAATGTTTACTGGAGTCATTCTCACCGGGAGGCGCCCGGCGCAACAAACTATCTTCTTTCCTGATGAAAACTGAGCCAAACATTTTTCAAAGCTGCCTATCGGCGGCTTTTTTTGTTATCCCTCGTTTTAAGAGTGCCCATAGCAAGACATATTGACCATGCGAATGAATTCATCGTAATTTATTCACGTGGTGAATCCTTTCTATGCGAAAGGGCGTACCAGTCAACTGCTGTCTGCAGGTATGCGCGCGTCTTTGCTGACTGGGGTAGAGTCACCGGGAGGCACCCGGCACCATGAAAACAACAACACAAGTTTCAAATTCCTTGAGAGCCTGCCATAAAACGCAGGCCTTTTTTTATGACTTGGAAAACTACTGCTACGCTTTAAGTCGTGAGAAGTTACTGAATGCTCGGTGGTTCTCCTGAACCTTATGTGAATCAGCCGATACAGCTTCACTACTGAGTCATTGGTTTCAATCACACCTACCTTTCAAATAGTCAACTGATTGGCCCGCTCCAAAAGAGCGGGCTTTTTTTATCTATCCACTCAAATTTTCTGTATGGGGAGGCAGAGCAAGAGGGGGCTGAATGTCTGATCATGTTTCTGGCACTGATGTAGTGGCAGGTAGATATTTGATAGCTTGCTCAGTGCACTAAAAAGTGCGGAGAACGACATCAATCTTCTCCGCATTAATAATGCCAGTGCTACCCGCTTGTATTTCTTATATCCCTTTGAGGATAAGTTTTTAACTTAACGCAAATGATAACATCTAAAAACTATGCGAATAGTTAATTGTTTTAAAGCTTTAAATAGTTCTTCTTAAGGATTATTTAATTTATTGCATTCCTCAGAAGAGGGAAGCTCCAGCAGGTTACAACCCTCACAAGGCTGCCATATGGCGGCCTTTTTTATTTCTAGCAATAGCACCCGCACAAAGCGAGGTGAGAGACCATGAAAATGAATGATTCAGGGAACATCTTCACGCAGTTCTTCGCGTGGGTAGCAGCTCTGGCGTCAGCAATTGGGTTTACCACTCAGGATCTGGTGTTCATGTTTTTTGGCGCTGCTGGTCTGCTTATCTCGCTTGCCTCCTACATTAACGGGCGGGTGGATGCAAACCGCAGGCGTAGAGAGGATGAGAAGCGAACAAAAATGGTCAATGACTACCTGAAAGGCGTATGTGATAAACCCCTTCACGAGCGTCCTGCCGCTGCAAGCGTGGTCGTTGAGGCATTACAAAAGGAAGGTGAGTGATGGGATCCAGAGCAAAGTTGAGTACTGCAGTTCTGGGGCTGGTACTGGCTGGTGCTCCTGCATCCGTCATTCTCGATCAGTTTCTGAATGAGAAAGAGGGTAACAGCCTCACGGCCTACAAAGATGGCGGCGGTATCTGGACTATTTGCCGCGGCGCAACGATGGTTGATGGTAAACCGGTTGTGCAGGGCATGAAATTGACTCAGGCCAAATGCAATCAGGTGAACGCCATCGAACGCAATAAGGCTCTGGCGTGGGTTGATCGCAATATTACGGTACCGCTTACCGAACCTCAGAAAGCTGGGATCGCATCTTTCTGTCCGTACAACATCGGGCCGGGTAAGTGCTTCCCGTCCACGTTCTATAAGCGCATTAATGCCGGTGACCGCCGCGGGGCATGCGAGGCAATCCGCTGGTGGATTAAAGACGGTGGTCGCGATTGCAGCATGACTAAAGGTCAGAAGAACGGCTGCTACGGTCAGGTAGAACGGCGAGACCAGGAAAGTGCGCTGGCGTGCTGGGGGATAGACCAGTGAAAATTAATCCGGGTATTATCGGCGTTGTCATTATTGCTGGCCTTTCGGTCGCCCTCGTTAAGAGCTGCTTGGAGGCCAGTAATCTTCAAAGTGAAAACGACGTTCTGCGAAGTGACAATTCTCTGCAGGGGCAGGTTATCGCTACCCAGGCATTCAACTTCAATCGATTCAATCAGGTTGCAGAACATGCCAATAGGCTCAACTCCCTGATTGACACCAGCACCGAAGAAACCGTAATCGAATACCGGGAGATTCTCCGCCGTGAAAAAACCTGTGATCTGCCTGTTCCTGCTGACATTGCTGGTGGGCTGCTCAAATACGCGCACCGTTTACGTGCCAGCGCCATGCACACCGATTCCAATGGACCTGACACAGCCGATGATCGTGCCGTTGCCACCAACTCCATGACGTACTGCCAGGCAGTATTGTGGATTAAGCCGCTACTGGCTGTAATTGAAAAGGGCAACAATAATTTCGCTGGCATAAGGCAGATCGAGTTGGAAAGAAAGAATTAGGGATGGCTCGTCCTTGAGCACACGGGTATTCCTGAACGACGGCTTTACCTGACATAGCAAAGCACTATTAAATTGTAGAAAAGACTCAATATTTAACAAGCGAAGCGCAGCATTGTAAAAAAATGCCCTCACAAGGAGGGCTACCAGAGTCTCAGTTTCACTTGCTCTTTTTATGGATGTTTCCCTGGAGTTGGCAAACTCCTCATCAGAGTCTTGAATAGTCTGGCAAGCAGTCCGTAATCAACAAGCATAAGCGGTAGCTATTAGGATGATTCTGAGTTAATCACTTGGGATAGGCAGTAATATGGAATCCTCTAGCTAACTGTAGGGCTGACATAGTAGCCGATAAGGTATAGTGTTGAGATGTCTTTATGGAATGAGGATTAATATGAAAGGTAAAGTGTTTATCGCTGCTATGGCTTTTGTATCTTTCAGTGCTCTTGCCGACGTGGGGCAGTATCTTTCTGATTTCGCCAGTGCAAAAAGCACGTCTAAAAGCTACTCCCAGCTGATTAGTAAAAACAAACTTCCTGCATGGGTAAAAAGTGGTGGCACGAGCACGCCATCAACCGAAGTAACAGTTGCGGGCAAAAAGTATATTGCACTGTCAGGGTGTAAACCACACAGTTGTCCAGAACAGAATATTGCTGTTCTCTACTCACCTGATAGCGGTGATATTCATGGTGTGTTTTCTGATTTCAATGCAGAAAAGAATCGTGAGACATTGACCTGGTTAAACGTGGATCCGATTGATTCTAATGCGATGAAAAATGCGCTTTTCAATCGACTGTACGGCAATTAAATAACCCAAGCTTCAAACTGTAATCCACCAGTTTGAAGCTTCAAAACACAAATCAATCGCCACTCAGTGTGTTGGTCGCTCACATCGCACCCTCGTTTCGCTTAACTTTAGCGATGAATTCCTCTGTGATTGATAGACCCGCTATGATTTCCGAATTTAAGACAGAAGCACCAAATTTGCTTACGAGGTCAAGAAGAGTTTCATATGTCTGGATGAGTTCCATTAGATCGGAAATCACTAATTGATCATGCTCAGTGCGCAAATGAGACCGGGCAGAGGCTTGATGCACTATCCACTCGAGATTGGCCTTGATTTTATGTACGTCATCGTAGTTATACATATTTCATAAACTTAAATCCTCATTTCAAGGTTTCTTTGAGAAAAAGACTTCATTGCTTCAAATACTGAAGCTGTGAGTGACGTCTAAAGTTCATTCAGTTTAGAGGTAACAATGGCTAAGCCGGACTGGGGCGAGCTGCAGAAGCGGTTCCTGTCTGATCACGCTGCTACTGGCATATCCCCTAAGGAATGGTGCGAGGCGCATAATCTTAATTATGTAACTGCTCGCCGCTATATCAAGAAAACTGCTGCGCAAAATACAAAAATTTACCCGCGAAAGATAGTGCGCACTGCGCAGAAAGATAAAAGCGCAGAAGAGCTGGTGGACATAAAGCTAAGTGCGAAGGTAAAGCGCTTTATTGCTGAATATCTGAAGGACAATAACGCCACGGCCGCCGCTGCGCGTGCTGGTTATAGTGACCCAAACTACGGTCGTCAGCTCATAGCGAATCCTAACGTTGCGCAGGCCATTGCGCAGCAGCAGAAAGCCTCCATTGTGCGCACGCTTGGCAGTGCCGATGAGGTCTTGGCCCAGATGTGGCAGCTCGCCACCTTCGATGCAAACCAGCTTTCGCAGTATCGTCGCGGCGCGTGTCGTTACTGCTGGGGCTTCGGTCATCACTACCAGTGGCGCGATGCAGTTGAATTCGAAGAGAAAAGGCTCGAGGCTGTTGAGCGTGACAGACGTGAACCCGAAGATTCCGGTGGTTACGGCTACGACCACAACCGAGAACCAAATCCAGAATGCCCACGCTGCAATGGTGACGGCATTGGCCAGCCTTACTTCCCTGATACACGTAAACTTCCCGCAGTTTCCCGGCTCGCATACTCCGGCGTGAAGGTTGGCAAGAATGGCGTCGAGATAACTGCAATCAGCCGTGAGCGCATGTTCGAAGCAGTGATGAAACGACTTGGCCTTGCTGATAGCGAGTTCGCACAACGTCTGCAGCAGATTGAAATCGAGCGCCGGCAGCTTGAGGTCGAGAAACTCCGTAAAGAGCTGGCGGGTGATGGTGAGAACGATGAACCAACTCCAGTGCAGATCAATATCAACGTAGTGGACACGAGGGCGGACGATGGGGATCAGCCCGACACTTAACATTCCTCAGGCGCGCTTCCTCGCAATGCAACACAAGTTCAAGGCTTACGTTGCCGGGTTCGGTTCCGGTAAAACATGGGTGGGTTGTGGCGGCATCTGTAAGGGGATGTGGGAGCATCCTAAAATCAACCAGGGTTATTTCGCGCCGACGTACCCGCAGATCCGTGACATCTTCTACCCGACGATTGAAGAGGTCGCCTTTGACTGGGGGCTGAGCGTCATAATCAATGAGGGGAACAAAGAGGTTCACTTCTACGAGGGGCGACGATACCGCGGGACCACAATCTGCCGTTCAATGGAGAAGCCCGGATCGATAGTCGGTTTCAAAATCGGTAACGCGATGGTTGATGAGCTGGACGTCATGGCGGCTGCTAAAGCGCAGCAGGCCTGGCGAAAAATCATCGCCCGTATGCGTTACAAGGTTGATGGGCTGCGTAACGGTATTGACGTCACGACCACGCCGGAGGGGTTCAAATTCGTCTACCAGCAGTTCGTGAAGGCTGTGCGTGAAAAGCCAGAGCTTGCGGCTCTATACGGACTGATTCAGGCCAGCACGTTCGACAATGCGAAGAATCTACCGCCTGATTACATCCCATCGCTGCTGAGCTCTTACCCTGACGAACTGATTCAGGCCTATCTGCGCGGGAAGTTCACCAACCTTAACAGCGGGACCATTTACCACACCTTCAACCGTAAGCTAAATAACTGTTCTGACGAGATTCAGGATGGGGATCCGCTGTTCATTGGTATGGACTTCAACGTGGGAAAAATGGCCGCGATTGTTCACGTTAAGCGTAATGGCCTGCCGCGTGCGGTTCGTGAGCTGGTTAAGATCTATGACACGCCGGCGATGATTAAGCGCATTCAGGAAGAGTTCTGGCGCTACGAGGATGGTCGCTACGTTAAAAACCGGGAGATTTACATCTATCCGGATGCATCAGGGGATTCACGCAAATCTCAGAACGCCAGCAAGACCGATATCGCTCAGCTCAACGATGCAGGATTCAGTGTCATTGTTGATGATGCCAACCCGCCGGTTAAGGACCGTATCAACTCAATGAACGCCATGTTCTGCAACGCCAACGGAGAACGCCGCTATCTGGTGAACGTTCAGAACTGCCCGGTTTACACCGAGAGCCTCGAGCAGCAAATCTGGGCGCCTAATGGCGAACCGGACAAATCAGCTGATAACGATCACCCCAATGATGCTGGTGGGTACTTCATCGTGAAGGATTACCCGATCGTGAAACCGGCATACTCAATCACCATGGACACCACTTTCTGATATGGCAAACGACGACATCACCTGGGTTCGGCCAGAACACCGGGCGGCTTCTGCTGCCTGGCGGAAATACAGGGACTTTTGCAAAGGCGCTGAGGCCGTAAAGGCTGCGGGTAATAAGTACCTGCCTTATCTCGACCCAACTGATAAATCCACGCGCAACCGTAAGCGTAATGAGGACTATCTGAGCCGCGCGGTGTTCTATGCGATTGCCGGTAATACGAAGATCGGCATGCTTGGGATGGCGTATCGCAAGGACCCCACGTTTAACGGTCCTGAAAAGCTGAAATACCTGTTGGACAATGCTGACGGGGCCGGTACAAGCATCTATCAGCAGTCACAGCTGGTGGCTGAGAACGTGCTGGAGGTTGCGCGAGAGGGCATTTACGTCGATTACGCTGAAGAATCCGATGAGGCGATCATCCTCCGCTACCCGGCAGAGAACATCATTAATTGGCGAACAAAGCGAATTAACGGGCGCGATCAGCTGGTGCTTGTGGTCCTGCGCGAATGCGTAGAAGAGCCGGATGGTTACGCTTACAAGGATGAAATCCAGTACCGCGAGCTGGCGCTGGAAGAAGGGCGGTTCATCTGCCGGGTATGGCGCCGGGCTGGTGGCACTGCAAGCGGAACCTACACCGTTGACAGTGAGTACCACCCTAAGCCGAAAGGAAAGGACTACTGGGATGAAATCCCGTTCACATTCGTCGGGGCCCAGAACAACGATCCAACTATCGATGATTCACCGCTGGCCGCGCTGGTAGAGATAAACCATGGGCATTACCGTAACAGTGCTGATTATGAAGACAGCGTGTGGTTCTGTGGCCAGGTGCAGCCGTACATGACTGGGCTCGACACCGGATGGCGCGATCACCTCGAGAAGAAGGGCGTGAAAATTGGTTCCCGATCACCGCTTTTGCTTCCCAAAGAAGGCTCGTTTGGTTATGCCCAGGCGCAGCCGAACATGCTTGCTAAAGAGGCCATGGACAGTAAGCGCGATTACATGGTGCAACTGGGCGCCCGATTGATTGAACAGAACGCCACGGCGAAGACAGCAACCCAGGCGAGTGGTGAGCAAACATCTTCCACATCCGTGCTCGGTATCTGCGTTTCAAACGTTTCCGAGGCCTACACGCTGGCGCTTGGCTGGTGTGCGAAGTACCTCGGCGTTAAGGGCGAAACGACGAGTTACACCATCAATCAGGAATTCATCGCGAAGGTTGCTGAGTCGGGCATGGTGACGGCAATCGTCAACGCCTGGCAGTCCGGTGCGCTGCGCGATAGCGATATGATTCGCGCACTGCAGAAGCTTGACCTTATAGACCCGGCGGACAGTCCGGACGAGGTTATTGATGTGCTTCGCAATCAGGCACCAACGTTGACGGGAGGCTGATATGCCCACCATTAACGAAAGCCTGCGTGATGAATCTATCGCACATTCCGTTTGGTTAAGCCGCTACGCCACTGGAGTGGCAAACCGGATGGTGAAGTTGCTCAACGAGACGGACGCAGAACTGTCAGCACGCCTGCTGGATGCGCTGGACAGATTGCCTCCGGAGAGCTTCACCGTTAATCGTCTGCAGAGTTTACTGGGCAGCGTGCGCGAGCTTAACCATCAAGCCGTAGCGTCCATGCAGGCAGGGCTCGAGAATGAGCTGGTGGCGCTGGCAAAGAACGAAGCCAGTTATCAGCTGAGCCTGTTCGGTTCCCTTCTTCCATCTCAGGTGCTAGCGCGATATCCGCTGCAGGGCATTACAGCCGACATGGTGTATGCCGCGGCGATGGCGCAACCCTTCCAGGGTCGACTGTTGAGTGAATGGGCGGAGAATCTGGAGTCGGACAGGCTGGCGCGTATCGTGAATGCCGTCCGCCGGGGTTATCTTGCCGGCGACACGGTAGAAACTATAGCCCGCAATGTTCGTGGCCACGCCAACAAAGACTATCGCGACGGCGCGCTGCAGATGAGCAGGGCAAATGCCGCCAGCATCGCTAAAACAGTCGTAAATCATCTGGCTGCCACAGCACGCAACAGCTTCACCAGTGCCAACAGCGATATCGTGAAAGGCAAACAGTGGCTGTCTACGCTGGACAATAAAACCAGCCACGACTGCGTTATTCGTGACCTGCTGCGCTATACCCTGGATAACAAACCGGTCGGGCATAAGGTGCCTTACCTACAGGGACCCGGGAAGATTCATTTCTGCTGCCGTTCTACTGAAACCCTAATTCTCAAGTCCTGGCGCGAACTCGGCATTGATATCGACGACATTGACGAGGGCACTCGTGCCAGCATGGATGGGCAGGTACCAGGTAACACCACGTATCTGGAATGGCTCGCGCGCCAGCCGGCACTACGCCAGGATCGGGTTCTGGGTGCCGAGCGTGGCCGTCTGTTCCGTGCGGGTGAAATCAACCTGGCTGATATGTTCACTGACAAAGGGGAATGGATAAGCCTCGAACGTCTGAAGCAGCTCTCAGGCACTGATATCTAACAACCATTTCATACATCACGCCCTGGCATCCGCCGGGGCTTTTTTATGGGCGAGGCCCGGCAAAATCCCAAGGGGAAATTATGTTAATTCGAAACATGCTTCTGAAATTTTACGCACCTGAAAGCGGCGGTGAGGGCAGCAGTGGCGGTGGTATCGAAATCACCCCAGAAATCCAGAAGCTGATTGATGAGCGCGTGACCAGCGAAGTCACTGGCCTAAAATCAAAAAACTCTGAGCTGCTGGGGACCATCAAGCAGCAAAAAGAAAACCTGTCTCGCTTCGATGGTATCGACCCTGATGCAGTGCGCGGGATCCTGCAGCGTTTTTCCGACGACGAAGAGGCAAAGCTGATTGCCGCCGGGAAAATCGATGAGGTGCTCGATAAGCGCACCGAGCGTCTGCGTGCTGACGTTGATAAGCAGATTAAAGCCGCAAATGAACGCGCCGACAAAGCCGAAGCGTTCTCCAACAAATTCCGGGATCGAGTCCTGGGCGATGCAATCCGTGCAGCAGCCTCAAAAGCTGGCGCGCTGCCGGAAGCATCCGACGATCTGATTCTGCGTGCCAAAGGCACATTCCAGCTCAACGACGAAGGCGAGGCCGTAGCAGTTGATGCAAATGGCGATGTTCTGTTCGGTAAAGACGGCAAAACCCCACTAAGCCCGCTTGAGTGGGCGGAGTCTCTTAAGGAGACGGCTCCGCATCTGTTCCCACGCGCGGAAGGCACCGGCGCGGGCGGACACAAACCAAACGGTGGTGGCAGCCTGAAACGTTCCGAAATGAGCGCCAGCGACAAAGCGGACTACATCCGCAAGCATGGCCAGCAGGCCTTCCTCAAACTTCCGAAATAAGGGATTAACCCATGTCTACCACTGTTAATAGTGACCTGATCATTTATGACGACCTGGCGCAGACCGCTTTCCTTGAGCGCCGCCAGGACAACCTGGCTATTTTCAACGCGTCCTCCAACGGTGCGATCCTGCTGGATAACGAGCTGATTGAAGGCGATTTCCGCAAGCGAGCCTTCTACAAAGTGGGCGGTTCTATCGAATCGCGTGACGTTAACTCCACCGAAAAAGTGACGGGTAAGAAGATTGGCGCCGGTGAAGCCGTATCCGTCAAAGCGCCGTGGAAATACGGTCCATACGAAACAACCGAAGAAGCGTTCAAACGCCGCGGCCGCTCTGTAGACGAGTTTTCCGAAGTGATCGGCACTGATGTGGCTGACGCGACGCTGGAAGGCTATGTGAAATATGGCCTGAAGGCGCTGACGGCAGCTATTGGCGCCAACGCGGACATGGTGGTTACCGCCGATATCGAAACAGATGGTAAGAAGACCCTGACGCGCGGCCTGCGTAAGTACGGCGACAAGTTCAACCGTGTTGTGCTCTTCGTTATGCACTCCGCCACTTACTTCGACATCGTGGATGAGGCGATCGCCAACAAAATCTACGAAGAAGCTGGCGTGGTGGTTTACGGCGGGCAGCCGGGCACGCTGGGTAAACCTGTGCTGGTGACCGATACCATGGACGCGGATGCGATTCTTGGGCTGGTGGCCGGAGCGGTCACCGTCACCGAGTCGCAGGCGCCGGGGTTCCGTTCCTACGACATCAACGATCAGGAAAACCTGGCGATCGGGTACCGTGCTGAAGGCGTGGTGAATGTCGACCTGCTGGGTTACAGCTGGGATACCTCAAAAGGTGATAACCCGGACCTGACCAAAATCGGCACTGCAGGTAACTGGAAGAAGCACTTCACCAGCAACAAATCTACGGCTGGCGTGCTCATTAAACTGGGATCCGCAGCGGGGGAGTAACGCTGTCAGCGGATAAAACCTCCGCAACCGCTGACAGCACCGATGCGGTCACCATTTCCCTGAAGTACACCCTAAACGGCGCAGGTGTTTCCGGCAAAACCGTTGCCTGGAATTCAACCGGCGGCACGCTCAGCACTGCCAGTTCTCAAACCGGCTCTGCTGGTGGGGCGACGGTCAAACTCACCTCTGATACGGCAGGTACTTTCACAGTCACTGGTACTGTTGATGGTATTGCTAAATCGAGTGAGGAAATCACCTTCACCGCACCTGCAGCTGGCTAATCGATGGGGCGTAAGCCCCATTCACCGGATGCTCAGATGATTAATAATGATATCACCGCCGCTGACGTTAACAGTTACGCCAGCGAAGATGAACTGGCGTCATTTGCCGCGCTGAGAGGGATTGAGCTGCCTGAAAATCTCGCACCGTTACTGATTAAGGCGATGGACTACCTGGAAGGGCTTGATTGGGTAGGTTCCAAAGCAGCCCCTCGACAGCCGCTGGCATGGCCACGCGTGAATGTCGTTCTGGATGAACATGATTTCCCGCCGGATGAAGTACCACGGCAGGTTATAACCGCGCAGTGCATGCTGGCGGTAGAGGCAATCGACGGCGATTTACTCTCCAGCGTGCGCGAAGCCGCTGTGAAAACCGAACGTGTCGAAGGTGCCGTAACCATGACTTATGCGGTTGCCGACGGTGAGGTGTTTACGCCAACTTACCCGGCGGTAATGGCTATTCTCGGCGACCTGGCTGGTGGGCGTGGATATGCAATCAATACTTTCGCGGAGCGCGCGTAATGACCATCAACTATCAGCGAATGCAGACGACAACGACTCGTATGCTCAAGCAGAACGGCATTGCATACAACGTCACGCGTAAGGGCACGTTAATCGTCATCGGTGGTGTAGAGCATCGTTCCGATGATATCCAGTTCACCGCCACAGGAGTGAAGACGGATTACTCGCCAGGTGAAATTGACGGAACCGTCATTGAAAACGGCGATGTTCGGATTGTCTTCAGTGCTGAGAAGGACATTAAAACCGGCGATCTGATCGACGTGGACGGCGTAAGCCACCGCGTAGTTAAACCAAACCCCGTGAAACCGGGCGCTGTGGTGCTCTGCTACAAAGCTCAGTTGAGGGCATAACATGGACGATAATAAGGCGTTCACGGCTGCCATCACCGCGTTCGTGGACAAAGCCAAAGCGAATCAGGAAGCGGTCGTACGTGCTGTCGGCATTCGGATCCTTAATCAACTGGTGATGATGTCACCTGTCGGCAACCCCGAACTCTGGGGCATCAACCAGACGGCAGCCTCTTACAATCAGGCGGTATACGACCATAACGAAGCGCAAAAATCGGACCCTGCAAACCTGACTAAAACCGGACGACTTAAGAAGAAAGCTCGACTGGTGGATGGGATGGATATCAAAGCGCCGCCCGGATATACGGGCGGACGCTTTCGCGGTAACTGGCAGGTGTCTTTTGATGCACCGACCACAGATGAAATGGGACGTGTAGATAAAACCGGAAATCTGACAAAAGCCGCAGGGAATTACACGCTGTCGCTCTTCAAAGTCGGGATGAAGGCCATTTATTTCTGCAACAACGTGCCCTATGCCTACCCGCTTGAAATGGGGCATTCCACACAGGCTCCGGGCGGTATGGTCCGCATAACTGCAGCTGAGTTTCAACGCTTCTTTGAGGAAGCTGTCAGGGAGGTGACTAAGTGATTCCTGATATTGCATCTGCACTGGCCGCCAGATTGGGTGCCTGGGCCGATGCCGAGGGCATTTCGGTTGCATGGGAGAACGTGCCGTTCACACCTCCTGCTAACGAGATGTACCTGGCCGTTCACGATATGCCCGTTACGCCGCGAACAATCGATCTCGGATTGCGCTGCCGGACTTATTCAGGCGTGTACCAGATTAATGTCGTGGCGCCAGCCGGCTCCGGCCGTACCTCCGTCGTTGCTCTGGCTGACCGCGTGGCTGAATTGTTCCCCGAGGGGCAGGAGATTGAAGGCAGGGGTTTTACATGCTGGATAGATCAAACGCCTGGTGTTTTCCGCGGGATCACTACATCTGTCTCTTATACCGTTCCCGTTAGTCTCAATTATCGAGCTGATATCTCCAGCTAATCCTCACAACCTACTAAACCTGACCGGCTCTTTGCCGGTTTTCCCGTTTCTAAAGGAGTAACCAATATGGGCTTTGCATTGCCTAATGGCGCCCACGTCTATCTGGCATCGGGCTATGGCCCAGCCATATCTTTCACCGGGGCGACGAACGCCGAAAATATGGTGATCACCGTGAGTGAAGCGGACGCACTCAAGGTGGGTGATATTGTTCATGTGAACTGCAACTGGTCCGGTGTTGATAACGTCATTGCAAAAATTGATGCGATTGCCGAAAGCGCCGTAACTCTTCGCAATATCAATACCACCAACAAAAACAAATATGCCGCTGGTGGCGGTACCGGTTCGATCCGCAAGGTTCTTGAATGGACCGAGCTGCCGCAAATTACTGAGGTGTCGAAATCTGGTGGCGATCAGAACACCACACAGATTCAGTTCCTGAGCGACGACCGCCAGCGAAACCTGAATACCTATAAATCCGCAGTCTCTCAGACCTACTCGATTGCTCACGACTCAACTCTCCCGGTATATCCGTTGCTGCGCCAACTGGACGAAGACGAAGAGACGATTGCGGCTTACATGTACGTGCCGAAGGCGAAGGAAAACCGTTACTGGGCGGCCACGGCGTCCTTTGACGATACGCCAACTACTGCAGTTAACGAGGTAGAGACAGTGAGTGTGGTGCTAAACCTGCAGTCACCGGCGATGACGTTCTACAAGGTGACTGACGCTGCCGCCTAGCCGTCAGAGCTTTCACCATTCCATGCCTCCCATTGTGGAGGCTTTTTTCAGTTAAGAGGTATCGATGGCGACCAAATTCACTCTTCAGCCCAAACCAACATTTAAAGCCAATGTCTCGATCCCCCGAGCCGGCGATGAGGATGGTGTGCTGACCTTCACGTTTAATCACAAGCCACTCAAAGAACTTGCGGATCTGGAGAAAATGGATGGCAAAACCGCCACTGATTTTCTGATGGAAATCATTGCTGGCTGGGCACTTCCCGACGCATTCAACGCGGAAAACCTGTCGGTGCTGCTGGAGAACTATCCGGCGGCGATGAAGGCCATCCCGGAAACCTACTACCGCGAGCTGATGGGGCAGCGCGAAAAAAACTGATAGCGGTTGCCTCTGCGTTCTATACGCCTGAACCCACCGCGGCAGATCTGGCGCCTTACGGGCTTACGCCGGATGACTATGACGATAATTTCGTAGATGTCTGGCCCGATATCTGGCCTTCATTCCTGGTATTTCAGGCTGTCAGCACGCAATGGCGAACGGGAATGGGCGGCGCGTCCGGGCTCGACTATAACGTTTTGCCTTGGGTAATGCGTCTGCACAACGTCGACGACGAGGCAACCGCGCTTTCGGACATCCGGGTGATGGAAAGTGCTGCGCTAAAAATTATGCATAAAGAGAGGGCGTAATGAGTAACGATATCGCCACGATTTCCCTGCGTGTAAATACCAGTGAGCTGGAGCGCGGTAATCAGGCACTGGATCGCTTTCAGGAGACCGCGTCCGCCGCGGCAGGTAAAGCGGATGACCTGAACAGTACGTTCCGCACCGGTATCGACAACCAGAAGAAGAACAGCGAAAGCCTGAAGCAACAGCGCCAGGAGCTGCAGAACCTGTTGAATAAAATCAGCCCGGTCAACAAGGCGCTGGATGAACTGGACACGATCCAGGAGAGCCTGGCGAAGTTTCGCGGTAAAGGGCTGGTGGGAGACGAGGACTTTACTCGCTACAACAGCGTGCTTGAGACGACCCGAGCTAAACTGGCGCAGGTCATGGAGTCTGAGACCGCAGAGGGGCGGGCTCGCATTGAACAGGCACAGGCAGCGCAGCGTGCAGCGGCGGCGGGCAAAACCTTTATCGATTCGCTGGAAGAGCAGGTCACAGCAATCGGAAAAACGCGCGCAGAACTGTTAGAGCTAAAAGCAGCCCAACTTGGCGTGTCCGATCGTGCTGCACCGATGATCGCCCGACTGAAAGAGCAGGAGGAAGCGTGGAAGTCAGGAGCGATCAGCGCGGGGCAATACCGCAACGCGATGCGTTATCTACCAATGCAAATGACCGACATCGTAACTTCATTGGCGTCCGGTATGCCGGTTTATATGGTAGCCATTCAGCAGGGTGGCCAGCTGCGCGATTCGTTTGGCGGTGTAGGCAATGCTCTGAAAGCGATGTTATCGATGGTGACTCCTGCCCGAGTGGCCATTGGTGGCCTGGCCGGTGCTGTTCTGATTGCTGCAAAAGCGGGAGCGGACTACTTCACAGCCTACGACGAAATTAACAAGGCCATTATCAGGACTGGCAACATTGCAGGCACGTCAGCGCTCCAGATAATGGCTTCCTCCCAGTCGATTGCTGCCTCTACTGGCGCTACTGTAGAAACCGTTCAAAGTCTGATGACTGAACTGATTAGCATGGGATCGCTTACACAGCAGCAGCTTGAAAAAGTGGCAGGCTCTACGGCACTAGCAGTTCAAACCGGTATTGTTTCGGCGCAGGACATCACCAAGGCATATCAGGATATAGAAAAGGATCCGGTTAAAGCCCTTCAGAGTCTAAACGAACAATACAATTTCCTGACTGTTTCGCAGCTTAAGCACATTGATGAGCTGGTGAAACAGAAGGACCAGACCGCGGCCGTTACACAGGCTATGGACCTGTTTGGCGATACGATGGCAGAACGTGGAGAGCAGGCTTACGACTCGCTGACACCGTTTGGTCGCCTGTGGCTGGATATCAAAGACTGGGCGTCTGAGGCCATGCAGAATATCGGTCAGTGGGTAGCTGAGCTGGCATCAAACACACTGAAGGAATTCAACGCAATTTATTACAGCGTTGCGATAGTTTTCCAGAAACTGAACCAGATCATTTCTTCCTCTATCGCTGCTGCGATTAATCTCATTCCTGACTGGGCGAAAACGGATACTTTGCAGGGATGGCAGGACTATAACGAACAAATGGCCGGTGCTTATGGAGACAGTGTTTCTCAGCTGAAAAAAGACTGGGATGCGGCTGATATCAGCGCAGGTAAATACCTCGATACGACCAGAAAGATAAGTACCGCAACCACCCAGAAGGATCGGGAAGGAGTCGCTTCTTTTGGTAAAAAGACCAAAACCGGAAAGCAGGGCACTTTATCGGCTGGCGATCGCAGTACGGATGCTGCCCAGGCCGAGCTACTGGCGCTTCAGGCACAGTTACGCGCGCTGCAGCAGCATAAAGGGCTGAACGATACTATTAGCCAACAGCGCAAAGCCCTTTGGACTACGGAAGCGAAATTTCAGGTGCTGGAAGAGGCCTCCCGATCTCGCTCTCTGACAAAGCAGGAGCAATCTCTGCTCGCGAGTAAAGACCAGGTGCTACAGTTAGCGCGGCAGAAAGCCCTGTTGGGTGATCAGATTTCCGCGCAGGAACTGCTGAACAAGCGCATGGATACCTCGCAGAAATACGTCACGCAAATGGCTGAGAAACAGGCCGCATTACTGGGTGGCGCGGGGATGAGTGACCGCCAGGCGCAGCGAGAGCTGGCAAAAAGTCAGCTCGCCGCCGGCTGGAAAAATACGGGTGGTTCGCTGGATGAAGAGGGATATCAGAAACAGCTTAAGGCAGCTAACGATTACTATAATGCTGAGGATCAGCTACGCGGTGATTGGCTGACCGGCGCGAAAAAGGGATGGGTTGATTTCGAAGACAGCGCGACCAATGTGTACTCCCAGGTGCAGACGGTTACCAGCAACGCATTCACCGGCATGGCCAGCACCCTGACTGATTTCTTCACAACAGGTAAATCTAACTTCTCAGATTTCCTTTCCACTTTCCTCAAGGGCATCGCCCAGATGCTGACCCAACTGGCTCTGGTTAATGGAATGAAGTCAGCGTTTGGTGGAACCGGTATCGGCGCGTTCTTTGGTTTCTCAGGTGGTGGTTTGGTCCCCGGTTTTGATGGAGGCGGCTACACGGGAGATGGCGGTAAATACCAACCGAAAGGCGTTGTACACGGCGGTGAGTTTGTGTTTACGAAGGAAGCGACAAGTGCATTAGGTGTTGGCAATCTCTATGCGCTTATGCGTGGAGCTCAGGGGTATGCAAACGGTGGTTATGTTGGCACAGCCCCAATGTATGGGCTGCAATCGAATGCAGCTGGCGGCGTAACCGTTCAAACTTCCGTGGTCGTTCAAAACCAGAACACTCACCAGCAGACTTCCGGCAATAACGATGCTATTTCTCGGGCTTACAAACAGACCATCGATCAGTCTGTTCGTACTGGAATTGCCAAACAGCTTCAGCCTGGTGGTCTAATCTGGAATGCGACGAGATCGAGATGATGAATAGTGACCGTTATTTGTTATATCCCTTTTTGGTAATCGTGCCATAAATAACCACCATCCGGGCATTTTGACTGGTATGATTATGTCACTGAAATTAATGGCTTAAGGGACACGAAATGGCTTCAGTTAAGGTGACGGCTCTATGGGTCGGGGATGAAAAATCGAGTATTTCATTCGTTTCTCCAGTTCTGAATGACAAAAAACTCAATTATGACAATGCTTCCTTCGGTTTTGGCGTTGTAGAAAACTACGAGGCATGGGGAGTCGAACGATACCCATTTGTAATGGAAGAATTTGGGAAAGGTTTAGCCCTTCTTGATTGGGGGTCAACAATCCACAAAAACATAGCCACAATTGATGTATTGGATGTCCCTCTAAATGTTGACGGCATCATTACATACAACGAAATTGACGAGAACGGATCGCAACGTGGGCCTTATGTCTACCGAATTTCGACTGTGGAATCGTTTTAATAATAAATAGGATCTCACGTGATTAACCCAGCCTTCGCTGGGTTTTTTTATGCCCGGAGGAAAGGTGGCGATCGAAACATTTACCTGGCGAACCCAGATTCAAGCGGGAATGGAAGGGGAGTTCACTTACGCAACACGCTCTGCATCCTTCGGAGACGGCTTTGAACAGATCGCCGGTGAAGGCATCAACCCTGAAAAACAGTCATGGCCGATGACCTTAACGGGAAAAAAGGCAGAGATGCTCGATGCGCTGAGTTTTTGCCGCAAGCACATCACAAAATCCTTTATCTGGACGTCTCCTGTTGGCGAAACCGGTTTATACCGGATTGAAGCTGATTCCATTAAAGCCCAGCCGCTATCCAGCAAAGTGATGACCATAAAAGCAACCTTCAAACAGGCATACGCACCATGATTACTGAAGATTATCAACGCCTCGAACCGGGTGAAAAAATACGTCTTCTTGAGGTAGACGGTTCTACGTTTGGTCTGGACGACGTTCTGCGCTTTCACGCTTATAACCTCCCGCATACTGAAGAAGAGATTACGGCGGCTGGTGGCGACGAATCAAAGTTAAAGGCGAAGAGTATCTGGTGGCAGGGCGAAGAGTATGGTGCCTGGCCATATAAGCTCGAGGGACTGGAAGCTTCAACCGATGGCAGTAGCGCCCAGCCGACGCTCACCGTTGCCAACATTGACAGTTCTATCACTGCGCTCTGTCTGGCATATGACGATATGCTGCAGGCCAAAGTTACGATTCATGAAACTTTTGCGCATTACCTGGATGAGCGCAATTTCCCGGATGGAAATCCAACAGCAGATCCCTTGCAGGTGAGAAAGCGGGTTTTCTATATCGACGGTAAAAATAGCGAGCTTCCCGGTGAAAGTATCGAGTTTGTTCTTACCAGCCCGATGGATCTGCAGGGGTTGATGATCCCGACCAGGCAGCTTCATTCCCTGTGTACCTGGTGCATCCGGAATAAGTACCGCACCGGCGATGGGTGCGATTATACGGGCACGCTTTACTTCGACAAAAACAACAATCCGGTAAGCGATCCCTCATTGGATGAATGTAACGGCACGCTCACCGCCTGCAAGCTTCGGTTTGGTGAACACAATGAACTTCCTTTCGGTGGTTTTCCTGGAACATCTTTGATCAGGAGTTAACATGCGTCAGAAAACAATTCAGGACATCCTGGTGCATGCCGCGAAAGAATATCCCCGCGAATGCTGTGGTGTAATAGCGCAGAAAAGTCGGGTGGAACGCTATTTCCCATGCCGTAATCTGGCTGCCGAACCAACGGAACAGTTTCACCTTTCGCCAGAGGATTACGCTGCTGCTGAAGACTGGGGGACGATAACGGGAATCGTACATAGCCACCCCGACGCGACGACCCAACCAAGCGAACTGGACAAGGCTCAATGCGATGCAACGTTGCTGCCCTGGCATATTGGTAGTTGGCCGGAAGGCGACTTTCGCACCATCACTCCCCGCGGTGATTTGCCACTGATCGGGCGGCCGTTTGTGCTTGGACACTATGACTGTTGGGGACTGGTGATGAGCTATTACAGGCAGGAACATGGTATCGAATTGAAAGATTACCGTGTTGATTATCCGTGGTGGGAGGACTGCTATCCGGACAATTTCTATCAGGATTGCTGGTATGAGTGTGGTTTCCGTGAATTCGACGGGCCGCTGCAACCGGGGGATATGGTGATCATGCAAGTTCAGTCTAGCAAGTGGAACCATGCCGGCATATTGCTTGAAGGTGATATCTTACTTCATCATCTTTACGGTCATTTAAGCCAGCGTGTGCCATATGGTGGGTATTGGCGTGAGAGGACAAACAAAATCCTTCGCCATCAATCGAAGTTTATATAATAATGAGTCCAACTTACTTCATTAACGGATATTAATGTGGCATTTGTCAACTTGAATAATTTTTATATTAAAATGGTCGTGGTCTGCGTTCCATTTGTCGTTGGGGTCGGGCTTGCATGCTTGAGTTTCTTCGGGCGCAGTCACAATCTATGGACTGGGTTTGGATATTTGATAACGTCCGTAGCAGTGAGTTTTTTCCTGTTGCGATGGTTGGTATGGGGAGATTTGAACCTCGCCAACGGTTCAGCCATTGCTACAATCGGAGGTGGGTTAGGTCTGATAGGAATCTTGGCTGGTTCAAATATTACTGATCCTGCATTTATTCAAGTGCGCACCGATTTACAGGAGTCCTTCTTAGATGCGTCCTTAAATTGCAAAGGTAATAAGACGTTATTTGACGGTGCTCTTACGTCTTGTTTAGCAGCTACTTCTAAGGATGCTTTGGCGTTGGGGCAAGAGTTGATTAAAGCCAGGTATTTAGCTCCGACATTATCTTTGGCAGATGGTGTGTATCATTCGAGCGATGAAGCTAAGGCGGATGCATGTTTAGTAAATTATTATTTACTTTCAAAGGAATGCCCAAGTAGCTTTATAGAATTCAATAAAAAACACCCAGAAGTTGCTAATCCGTCAGCCAATAATAAGTAAGTTGATTTGAATTCTTGGATTGCGTGGTAAAAACATCAAAAAGTCTATCAACATTAACAGTCTCTCTTAGTCAAGAGAGACTTTGGAGGCATGTATGACATTTTTAACTGGTCAGCCGATGAGAACCATACGCCTCTATGGAATACTTGGCTCAACATTTGGTCGTGAATTCAAACTTTCTGTTGCTTCGCCTAAAGAAGCCGTTCGTGCATTGTGTGTGATCGTGCCGGGTTTTGAGCGTTTCCTGAATACTAGTAAGCAGCGCGGGCTTACTTACGCTGTATTCAGTGGAAAGCGTAACCTGAACGATGATGAACTCTCTATGGATCAGAGCACCGCTGATATCCGTATCGCGCCGGTTATCCTCGGGAGTAAACGTGGTGGAGTATTCCAGACCATCTTAGGCGTGGCTTTGGTCGCAGTTGGTGCTGTGGCGTCATACTTTGGAGGTGGTGCTGTTGGCGTACCTCTATTGCAATTTGGCGCTGCGATGGCCCTTGGCGGTGTTGTGCAGATGCTATCTCCACAGACAACCGGACTTGCGAGCAAGCAATCGGCAGACAACAAGGCTAGTTATGCCTTTGGTGGAGTAACAAATACGACAGCTCAGGGCAATCCGGTACCTCTCTTGTACGGACGGCGCCGTATAGGTGGCGCGATCATCTCCGCCGGTATCTATGTTGAAGATCAGCAGTAAGCATGGTGTAATGAGCTTACTTAATATGGGGTAACTTGAGCTTAGATTCAAAAATGAAAAAAATATCTACTCTTTTCCTTTGTACTTCCTTATTTTCAGGCATGGCTTTAGCTGATAACAATTACATACCTCTCCTCTATAATTTATCTACTATGTTTGATTTCAATCCAGTTAAAGGAGCTATCAAATCATTAGATACTGATGTTGAAGAAAATGGTAAGGTCACTTATAAAATAGCCATCAGACTAGCTAAGAATGGTTGTGTCGAAAGCTTAGATCTTGATAACGTTTCGTCTGGTCATGAAACAAATCTAAAAAATAGCAATGGTAGTCTTGTTGGCCAAAGAGATGGTAAGCCTTTCTCTATACAGCTCGATGAAAAATGTAATATTTTGACTAAAAATGAAAATGGTGACGAGTTGCGATATAGTCTTTACTCGAATGGCTTAATTAAAGACACCTATTATTTGGGTAAGAAAATATCTGAGCATTTTTATGATGATAATTCTAATTTGATACGTTCTGAGTTTTATGGTTCTGGTAAGGTCCTCTCTAAAAACGAAATATCTTATGTTGACAAAGACAGGAAGCCTCTTGATTATAAAATTATAAACACATCAGTTTACTCGGAAGGTTATACAGCAACGAATACTTGTCATTATACCGAAAAGCTTGTCCCTGAAATATGTAAATTAACAATGCAGAGCGCAGGGAATCCTGTGCCGAAGCCAGTATTAATGACAGCGAATACGAAAGTTGAATTCTACTAGATTAAATACATTTCAATAAGCCACCTCCGGGTGGCTTTTTTTATGGGCGCAATATGGCTATAGCAACCGCTATTAAAGGCCGCAAGGGCGGCAGTTCAAGCTCAAGAACTCCTACGGAACAGCCAGACGATCTGCAGTCAGTAGCCAAGGCAAAAATCCTTCTCGCGCTGGGAGAGGGGGAGTTTGCTGGTGGCCTGACTGCGCGCGATATTTATCTCGATGGCACTGCACTTGAGAACGCAGATGGTTCGCAGAACTTCAGCGGTGTGGCGTGGGAGTTTCGTTCTGGAACTCAGGCGCAAAAATACATTCAAGGGATCCCGGGTACCGAAAATGAAATCAATGTAGGTTCCGAAGTTTCCAGCACCACTGCATGGACGCGCACGGTCACCAATACGCAGCTTTCAGCTGTTCGCCTGCGTCTAAAATGGCCTTCTCTCTTCAAACAGGAGGACGATGGCGATCTGGTTGGCTATTCGGTCAACTACGCAATTGACCTTCAGACAGATGGCGGTACCTGGCAGACGGTGCTAAATACCAGCGTGACCGGGAAAACCACCTCCGGTTATGAACGCAGCCACCGTATTGATTTACCTCAGGCGGGCAGCACATGGACCATCAGGCTGCGCAAGATTACAGCCGATGCCAATAGCGCGAAGATTGGCGACACGATGACGCTGCAAAGCTTCACAGAAGTAATCGACGCGAAACTGCGTTATCCGAATACCGCGCTTCTGTACATTGAATTTGACTCGAGCCAGTTCAATGGTTCAATTCCGCAAATTTCCTGCGAGCCCCGCGGGCGTGTTATTCGTGTGCCCGATAACTATGACCCTGAAACACAAACATACAGCGGCACCTGGACGGGCGCATTTAAGTGGGCATGGACGGATAACCCTGCGTGGATATTTTACGATCTGGTGGTCACTGACCGCTTCGGCCTTGGTAATCGGCTAACGGCAGCCAATATCGACAAATGGACGCTTTATCAGGTCTCTCAATATTGTGATCAACAAGTACCGGATGGTAAGGGCGGCAGCGGAACTGAACCTCGTTACACCTGCAACGTATACATTCAGGATCGAAATGACGCTTACATTGTCCTGCGAGACTTCGCTGCCATTTTTCGAGGTATGACCTACTGGGGAGACGACCAGATTGTTGCCCTTGCAGACATGCCCAGAGATGTCGATTTTACCTACACGCACGCTAACGTCGTCGACGGCAAATTTGTGTATGCCAGCAGCACAACCAAAAGTCGCTATACAAACGCTCTTGTATCCTGGTCTGATCCGGCAAATGGCTATGCTGATGCAATGGAGCCCGTCTTCGAGCAAGCGCTGGTGGCGCGCTATGGTTTCAACCAGCTTGAGATCACCGCCATCGGGTGCACCCGACAGTCTGAGGCAAACAGGAAAGGGCGCTGGGGGATCCTGACCAACAATAAAGACAGGGTTGTAACGTTTGACGTTGGTCTGGACGGCAATATTCCTCAGCCGGGCTACATAATTGCTGTTTCTGACCGAAATCTTTCAGGGAGAGATTTAGGTGGTCGATTATCCGCGGTTAATGGTCGTGTACTCAAACTTGACCGGGTGCCAAGTGCTAAGGCCGGTGACAGGATAATGGTAAACCTGCCGTCGGGCATTACCCAATCCCGGACGATTCAGTCCCTGTCCGGTGAAATGGTCACCGTAACAACTTCCTTTAGTGAACTTCCGCAGGCTGAGGCTGGATGGGTAATTGAATCTGATGAACTCTATGCGCAGCAGTACAGGGTAATTAGTGTCACCGATAACAATGACGGGACATATACCATCACGGGGGCAAATCACGATCCGGATAAATATGCCCGAATCGATACGGGTGCCATCATTGATCAGCGGCCGGTAAGTGTCATCCCTCCAGGCAATCAGTCGCCGCCAGCCAACATCGCGATCAGCTCGTTTTCGGTGGTTCAGCAGAATATCAGCGTCGAAACCATGAGAGTGAGCTGGGACCAGGCACAAAATGCCATCGCTTATGAGGCGCAGTGGCGCCGCAATGACGGGAACTGGGTTAACGTGCCGCGCAGCTCCACCACGTCATTCGACGTCCCGGGGATTTATTCCGGGCGCTACCTGGTGCGCTTGCGCGCAATTAATGCCGCTGAAATTTCCTCAGGATGGGGATATTCAGAAGAGAAGATCCTGACCGGCAAAGTAGGTAATCCGCCTAAGCCATTAGGATTCACGGCCACGGGCATTAACTGGGGGATCCGTCTGAACTGGGGTTTTCCGGCAAACACCGGCGATACGCTAAAAACGGAAATTCAGTACACTGCCAACAGTGACTTTTCAGATCCACTCCTGCTCTCAGATGTGCCTTATCCATCTGCGGAATACACCCAGCTCGGCCTTAAAGCAGGGCAGGAATTCTGGTACCGCGCGCAACTGGTAGACAAAACGGGTAACGAGTCCGGTTATACCGACTGGATCAGGGGGATGTCTAACGATAACGCCGATGATTATCTGGGTGAAATCGCAGACGATTTCCTTACCTCGGCCGACGGCGACCGCTTGACCAGCGATATTGATACCAATCTTGAAGCCACAATGCAGAACGCGCTGGCCAACCACGGAACAGTTGAACATCAATGGGCGCAATACGGAGAGGTTCGCGCCGATATTCTGGTTGTGAAAACGACTATTGCTGAGGTGGACAGGGCAATGGCCGAAATGTCGACACAGGTGCAGGCGCAGATCAACAACGTCACCGCCTCCCTGGAAGACAAGCTTACAGCCGTTGTTGATGCCTCCGGCGCTTCGGCAATCTACACCCTCAAAACAGGCGTGAGGATAAACGGTGTGATGTACAACGCCGGGATGTCGATTGCCGTGCTTGCTGAGGCCGGGAAGCCAGTAGTTACACGTGTTGGTTTTAACGCTAATCAGTTCGTGCTGGTGAGTGGCAGCGATGATACCCAGTATTCACCGTTCGCGGTTGTTAATGGTCAGGTATTTATGAGCTCAGCGTTTATTCAGGATGGCACCATCACCAATGCCAAAATCGGCAACTTCATCCAGTCCAACAATTACGTCCCAGGGCAGTCCGGGTGGAAACTGGATAAAGGGGGGACCTGGGAAAACTACGGCAGTGACGGGCAGGGCGCAAGAAAGACTACGAACGTTACTGACAGCATCAGGGATGCGAACGGCGTCCTCCGCGTACAGATTGGCAAACTTACAGGGGTATTTTAATGACGTGGGGCATTCAGACATGGGATGCCAATGGCAATCCGAACAATTATGGTATTAAGCCAGTTTCAGTGGTCGGCCGTATTCAACTTTCTGAAGGGCAGAACTCCGGAAGCTGGTCGTTTACCATTCCGGCAGGAATGAAGGTCGGGTTTGTCGTTTCTCTGGATAAGGGGGCGATATCGGTGGGGCGCCGTATCGTCGCAAGCGGAAATACGATAACTCTCGGCGCTGCAAGCAGCGTAGGGATTGGAAACTATCCAGCCTCTGAATGTGAGCTCGTAGTTTTTGTGGAGAAGGCGTAATGGCAGATTATGGCGCACTGATAGCTCTGGATAATGGGAATCCCTTTATCACGCCACAGTCCACACCATTTTGTCTCTACAGGAAGGTAGTGGTTAATTCAGTAGCAAGCGGGGCATATCACGGTGCATCTGCAGAAGTAGCTCTGGACGTGTCTTATCCAGCAATGGTTTTTTGCAAAACGAGTGATACAGTTCAGCCTACAATAGTCACTGCGGCCAGATCAGGAGGAAATATTCTTGTTGGATCGAGCAATCCTTATGGACAGGCACATACATTAACGGCTTACATCTTTGCTATTTATCCTCAGACATTGCCAAAATGGGGATTTGCTATCTGGGATGCCACTGGGAAGTTGGTTCTGACAAACGAAAGTCGGATACTGAGTGACCTTGTGACTGTTGGGTCGCCTGGAGCTACGACAGGTGGAATTAATATTGACGTCACTCTGCCTGGTAGTTATGCGGTGGCACCCGCTATTCTTGGCTCCCAGATAATCCAGAACAATAACACTAAACCACCCACCATTGTGAATATCACCGCTTACTCAGGATGTCGGTTTAATGGTTCATCAACCAGAATTAATGCCGCGCCTTCGACCACGGCTACCGGTTCTGCTGCTGGTGGGACAACGACTGGGATAGCTTTGACGGCTATCAACACTGCCGCCTATGATTGATCGTTTTAAGCGATCAAATCCACATAATTGATCTGTTATATCTATTTTATATTTTAATACCGCTGCGTTAGTTTTACTTATTAAAAACTAGCCAAGGTGTGAAATGACAAAAATAATATTCGCGATGGTATTCTGCCTGTTTCTTTCTGCTTGCTCCGGTTCAGTTCTGCAAAAGCAGGAACCATTATGCGAGGCAGAAGCGCTTATTGGTGGCCAGGTTCAGTCGGTACAGATTTATGGTGTGCGTAAAGTAGCCAGTCAGACAGAATATAGAGCAGGCTACCCCTTCAACTGGCGATGGGTGAGCAAAAATAACTTCACCAGGTCGACCTGTTCAAAATGAACAAAACAAGAACCCGCTTCGGCGGGTTTTTTATTATCTGAGCTCAGGAGTTTTTTATGTCGGCAGGTACAATTACCCTCACAAACGGGTCCGCTATTGTTGGTGGTAGCGGAACGGCATTTGCAACTGAAATCGCTGCAGGTGACTTCATTGTCTCTACTGTGGGCGGCGTTCCGTATACGCTGCCAGTCAAATCAGTCGAGAGCAATACCCAGTTGACGCTGGTCAGCAACTTTACCGGGCCAACGCAATCCGGTGCGGCCTGGTCAGCAGTTCCCCGCGTGGCGCTGAACATGGTAACTGCCGCGCTGGTGGCGCAAAGTGCTGAAGCACTGCGTGGACTGAATTACGACAAACAGAACTGGCAGCAGGTTTACACCGCCGCTGGAAACATCACAGTGAAGCTGCCAGACGGCACTACCTTCAACGGCCCTTCATGGAAATATCTGTCTGACAATATGGCAACGAAGAGCGGCGGGGCAGTGCCTGTTAACCAAGGCGGTACCGGATCGACAACCGAATCAGGCGCTCGCACAAACCTCGGTTTGGGAGACAGCGCCACCATGGACGTCGGAACTGCGGCTGGAACGGTAGCCGCAGGCGATGATTCGCGCTTAAATACTGTCGATCAGAAAGCGGGTGGGAAAATTACGAGCCCAATTACAGTCCAGCCAGGGATTAACGGTAACCCCGGATTTGCCATCAATTCAGGGGATAATGGTGGCGGTGGATTGATGAATAACGGCATCAGCCTGGTCGTGGCCAGTGGCTATAACCCAAATACAGGTAATTACGTCAACCTCATCAAAGGCACCTGGTATACAGGAGAATGGTCTTTCGGGGGAGCCCGTGGTGGCGGGGCTAATTTTGATAATGTCACACTAAACCTGAAAGGGTCTAATCAGGAAGGGATGGTCACCTGGGTTTTCCATTCCAATGGCGCTGCCACAGGCAATTGGGTAACGGCATCTGATGAGCGTATCAAAGAGAATGTAACGGTAATCGCTGATCCACTTATGAAAATGCAGCAGCTTCGAGGCGTTGAATGGGATCGCCTCGACACTCCTGCGCATGGGTATGGCTTCATTGCTCAGGAAGTTGAGAAGGTTTTTCCTGAAGCAGTTAAATCATATGGAAAAACAACGTTACGAGATGGCTCAGAAATAGAGGATGTAAAATCAGTCGATACCTTCGGTGTGGCCGCCGCCCTTCACCATGAAGCCATCCTTGCGCTAATGGATGAAGTTAGTTGCATCAAAAGGCTAATCAAAGAACTGGATGTAGGGGCTTTGGATTACAACTACTCAAATGGAGTTTGAAGCGAATAATTTACAAAAGTCATAATTCGAAACGAGAGAGAAACTTACAAGCGAAACGGCGAAGCTTTAAGCAGTAATGGTAGGGCCTGTATCTTGCGGACACATACAAACACAACTACTGTATATAAAAGCAGTGCTAGAGGTGTGCGCAATGGACTTCATTAGGCCAACAGAACTGCGAGAAATTATCGCTCTCCCGCTTTTCAGTGACTTAGTACAGTGTGGTTTCCCAAGCCCTGCGGCTGATTACGTTGAACAGCGCATCGATCTCAATGAGTTACTTGTCGCTCACCCGAGCTCAACATACTTCGTCAAAGCCGCAGGTGATTCAATGATCGAAGCCGGGATCAGCGATGGTGATCTGCTTGTGGTGGACAGTTCGCGCACAGCTGAGCACGGTGACATTGTCATCGCCGCGGTGGAAGGGGAATTTACTGTTAAACGCCTGCAGCTACGTCCAACTGTCCAACTCATCCCAATGAATAGCGCCTATAGCCCGATTGTTGTAGGCAGCGAAGATACGCTCGACGTTTTCGGCGTTGTTACTTTCATAGTCAAATCGGCGAGCTGAGTATGTTTGCGCTCTGTGATGTGAATTCGTTCTACGCATCATGCGAGACGGTGTTTCGGCCCGATTTGAAAGGGCGACCGGTTGTCGTTCTCTCGAATAACGATGGCTGTGTAATCGCACGCAGCGCCGAGGCCAAGGCCGCTGGAATTACAATGGGAGAGCCTTTCTTCAAGCAAAAGGACTTATTTCGGCGCGCTGGGGTTGTTTGCTTCAGCAGCAACTACGAGCTGTACGCAGACATGTCGAACCGGGTAATGACGACGCTTGAGGAAATGAGCCCCCGCGTCGAAATTTACAGTATCGATGAAGCTTTTTGCGACCTGACTGGCGTTCGCAACTGCCGGGACCTGACTGACTTCGGGAAAGAGATCCGCGCTACAGTTCTAAAGCGTACGCACCTGACAGTTGGGGTTGGCATCGCGCAGACCAAAACCCTCGCTAAGCTCGCAAACCATGCCGCCAAAAAATGGCAGCGGCAAACGGGCGGGGTAGTGGACCTATCCAATCTTGATCGCCAGCGCCGACTGCTTGCTCTGGTTCCGGTGGGGGACGTCTGGGGCGTCGGCAGGCGCATCAGTAAGAAGCTGAACGCCATGGGCATCAAAACGGCTCTCGACCTCTCAGAGCAGAGTACGTGGATTATTCGAAAGCACTTCAATGTCGTCCTGGAGCGAACTGTCCGGGAACTACGCGGCGAACCATGTCTGGATCTGGAGGAGTTTGCACCAGCTAAGCAGGAAATCGTCTGCAGCCGGTCATTCGGCGAACGCGTTACTGAGTATGAACAGATGCGCCAGGCTATTTGCAGCTATGCCGCCCGTGGTGCTGAAAAACTGCGGGGTGAACATCAGTACTGCCGCTTTATCTCTACGTTCGTGAAAACCTCTCCCTTTGCGCTTAACGAGCCGTATTACGGTAACAGTGCGTCCATGAAGCTTCTCACCCCCACTCAGGATTCTCGCGACATCATCAACACCGCTGTAAAGTGTCTGGACAAAATTTGGAAGGATGGCCACCGGTACCAGAAGGCAGGGATCATGCTTGGGGATTTTTTCAGCCAAGGCGTGGCCCAGCTCAACCTGTTCGATGAGAACGCGCCGCGTGCTGGTAGCGAGAGGTTGATGGAAGTTCTGGATTATCTGAACGGGAAAGATGGAAAGGGAACGCTTTATTTTGCCGGGCAGGGCATACAGCAGCAGTGGCAGATGAAACGGGATATGTTATCTCCACGGTATACTACGAGGTATTCAGACCTAATAAAAGTTAGATGATCCTTTAAACGGTATATTCATTCGAACCTAATTATCGGCTATGAGTATTAAGATTAATATGTCTACTACTATGCTTTTGTAATGTAAATAAGCCCCTGCAATTATACAGGGGCTTATGGGTATGATGCCGGGTGCCTCCCGGTGAGTCATTGAACTAACCACTCGTGACTCGCTGCTTCAGAAATTCAGGATGAGCCGCTGGATATACAAATCATCAGGTTAATTAGCCCTGCCGCTTAGGAGGATTCATCATTAAACCGAATGTAACAGCAATGCTTAGCAAATGATACAATATTTACTGATGTGCCTCATGATTTTCTTTCGCAGTTTTCACGGTCACGGAATTTTCAGATGGTGAAGGTTAAAATATCGATGTTCATTTTTTTACTTTAAGTCTTGAGACAAAGGTTAAGGTTTTATCTTCTGGGCAAATCATTAGAAAAATTGCTGTGGGAGATTTTTCTAAACGTGTAATTCCATGCAGCATCTGGTAGAGTCTTTTTTTTAGTTTTTCTGCTCCATCTTTTTCAGACTCCCACTCTAAAACTGCCTGACCCTCTGAACCAATGAATGCATGGGATGGAAGTTTGACACCTCGGTTTGACTTACTTGAATAGTTTCGGTCATGCAAGAGACCCAAGATAAGAGGGTTGATATTATTATCTAAGAATGGGGCCTCAAGAACTATTAATACTGTGTAATGCAGGATTTTCATGGAAGCCTTATGGTTGCCTCAGCAATAAAGTCATATTGCCATGGTGTTGGATGTACATGTCTTAATTATAAATGTTTGTGTGGGGGTAAAAAAAGCCTGCGTTAAGCAGGCTATAATAATTAAACGTAGTTATAATAATGATTTCATGAATGTCTGTGTTGAATCCCTGGCGTCAAAGATACTTCTGCGCCGCATCTAATATTTCCTGAGAGGTAAGCTCTCGATCTGATGCCACATGGACCACTTCATGGTCACCTGTTAAAGAGGGAAAACCTGCTGACATTATCTGAAGGTTTATCACTTCTCCATTAGGATATTCTTCGCGTATTGATGTCACACCTTTAAGCACAGTGATAACTTTACTTGGCTTACCATTAAAAAAAACGATTACTTTTTTCATATATCACCATGTATTTTGAGGGTTTCTAGCCCCTGCAGGTGGTCGAAAGGGTTCTGTTTGTTCATTTTTTTTGCCTCTTTCGAAATTAAAACAAGCATTATACTTTCTTAACGTGTACTGTAACGGTCCATTTGAACTGGAGAAGTCTATGTCTGCACGTAAAAACACTCAATTCCGCCGAAATTATTTAGTAAAATGTCCTTGTCCAAACTGCTCAAAAGATTCCGAACATAGTTACAATCGTGTACAAAAGGGGGCTCAGTTGGTGTGCCCATACTGCTGTGCTTTGTTCAAATCTTCCCAGCGCTTCTAAAAAAATTATTAAAAAAATAAGAAGTGATGCTTTTGGAGGCTGCCTAACCTCTTACGCACTTTAGTATTTTATAAGCAGTTAGCTTCTGCTTTGAGACTGTTCATGCAGCAGTCCTGCATTTCATCACATCGGTCAGCAAACTTGATGGTAAGTAAATATGCTGGCCTGTTGTAATGATGTGAGTAACCGAACATCACCTTTCACTAATAAAGTCATGCTGGCTTAAGCAAACCATCTAAAAATTATCTATCGCAAAGTGTTACATTGGCAGCGACTGGACCTTTAGTTCCAGCTATGATAGCGAATTTGACTTTTTGTCCTTCAAAAAGAGTATTAAATGTTTCTCCCAGCAGGGAAGAAGTGTGAACAAGAACATCTTTACTTCCATCGAGTGGGGAGATAAAGCCAAACCCCTTATCTTCGTTAAACCACTTAACAAGACCTATGATTTTAGATGACATACAAACTCCGTTTGAACATTTCAAACTGACAAGCAAGCTCATGATAAGAAACGTATGCTGGTATATGTATGGACTCAAGAGGAGGGATATCAGAGATAACACCTAGTTATGAGAACGGCTTTTGGAAAAGTTAGATTCATCATCGCACCGAATCAGCCAAACCATTAAGGCACGTGTTGAATGATTAAGCAAATTTTATCTTAGCCTTCTAGAAGGCCGTTAAAATAGTGTTAGCTATTATTAACTGATCCTGTATAGTGAAATCTGGATTACCATTAGGAAAATATTTGTCTCGTAAAATGACAGGAGTTGTCAAAAGTTTTGACTTCAAGAGCGGAAAGGGATTGATTATCCCATCAGATGGCAGAAAAGATGTTTTTTTGCATGTTTCTGCGTTAAGTAATAGTGAAATCCAAACGTTAAAGCCAGGTGTTCGTGTTGAATTTTATCGTATAAATGGACTTAGTGGTCCGATGGCTGCAAATATATTCCTTTCTTAAGATAAGATAATATTTAACCAAATATAAAGTGCGCATCAAAAGTACGGCAGATTATATATTTGTTTGTTCTATCAATTTTCTCCCCTGATTTTTTACATTTCCAACATCACGGGCCACTGCATGCCAGATAAACATCTCAGCTGGCACAGTGCCGTCGGCTGCGATCTCTTCAGCTTCTTTCCCACCAATATCCTGCCGCATCCACTCACGTGCCGCTTCTGGTGACAAAACAAGTGGCCGGCGGTCGTGAATGTCGACCAGACCTTTATCCGCTGCCGATGTCACTATAAGAAAACCCTCAGCTTCATCACCACGCTCAAATGGTGTGCTGCCGATCGCTGCCATAAATATTGGTTGGCCATTGGCACGGTGAATGAAGTAGGGCTGTTTTTTGTCACCTTCTTTTTTCCACTCGAACCATCCATCGGCGAAGCAGATCGCGCGGCCATGTTGCCATAGAGGTTTAAACATTCTGCTGGTGGCCGCCGTTTCGACGCGCGCATTAATCAGGGGTGCTTTATCCCGCCATCCCGGGGCATAACCCCATAATACAGGATCAAGATGTAACTGCTCGTTTCGTTCGCTTAGCAACAGGACCTTCGTGCCTGGAGCCACGTTGTAACGTCCAATCGGCTCAGGGTCGAATGCGATGTCTCGATCGGCTTCATCTGCGAGGTATGCCAGATATTCTTCACGGGTTTGGGCTTGTGCAAAGCGTCCACACATAGAAACCTCCAGCCAGATATCAGACTGAAAGTATAGGGCAGGGAGAAAAAGAGATGCGCTGGTTAAGTCTTACAAACGAATTCGTGGCGACCATGCTGATCAGATAGAGAGACGTAAAGCAGAGTGTTGCGAACCCGGAAGGAGCTTCGCAAAACAGGGGAATATTGGGGGCAAATTTGGGGGCATTTTGAAAGAAGGGACACCGATAGGGGCATCAAAAAGACCGTGCATGTCCGTATATGTCCGTTAAACGTTTCTGGCTAACTCACTGATACCATGACAAATAAAGCCATTTCAATGAGTTGCGAATTTTCTGCACACTAAAACTGCACAAACAGCTTTTTCAATGGGTCTCACCGAAAAAACGCTTTGTGCAGAATATACGTGAAAACCCGTCGATATTTTCATGTCTGAGGAGCGCGTTACATGGCAATTGCGCTGTTTTTTACCTTGGCGATGAGTGTTTCCGTTATGGCCAGTCCTTCCGCAATGTGCATATCAATCACATCGGTACCGAATTCGTTAATCAAATCCAGAAGTATTTCGTAAGTCTGGATGAGCTCAAGGAGATCAAAGAGCGCTTTTTGATCGGCGCGTGAGGGGGAGGAATGGCTAAGCGCAGCCTGATTAACAATCCATTCCAGATTGGTTTTGATGGCTTCTACCTGACTGTAGCTATACATATTTCATGGGCTTAAATCCTCATTTCAAGATTTTATGGGAGAGGTATCGTAAGAGCTTCACGGTGAAAAAAGAGTCTGTATGTTGCCGGGGCAGTGCTGGCTGTAGAAAGGATGGATGAAGATTTAATTATGGGATAGTTCGCATGCTTAGCAAGTTAATTGTTGCGCAAACGTAAAAATAAATGCGCGAAAGAGAGGGCATTGCTGTGTAATACCTTCATTTCGCGCACGTTATGCTAGCCAGATAACGGAATCAGGTTTCCCAGGCGTGCGGGGCAAACAGATAACCCTTGTTACGCACGGTTTTAATGCGGTAGGGCTCGGTAGCGTTATCCTGCAGCTTTTTGCGCAGACGCGAAATCGCTACGTCAACGCTGCGGTCCATTCCGTCATAGCTCACGCCACGCAGGTTTTTCAGCAGCGCGTCGCGGTCCATGATTTGCCCGGCGTGCGTTGCCAGCTCCCACAGCAGGTCAAAGTCTGCGGTGGAGAGGGCGATAAGCTCGCCGGAGAGCAGCACCTGGCGGTTAATGGGGTCAATAGACAGCGTACCGAAGCGCATCGCTTTGTGCGGCGTCAGTGACGGCGCGGGCGCTTCGCGTTCGACGCTGGCGTGCTGGCGCAAATGCAGGCGCAGGCGGGCAAGCAGGACGGCAGGCGGTGTGGTTTTCAGAATGTAGTCATTGGCACCCATCTCCAGCGACAAAATGTGGTTCATATCGCTGTCCAGTGAGGTGAGCAGGACGATAGGGCCTTCCCACCGGGCGCGCAGGTCGCGGCAGAGCGTCATGCCGTCTTTTCCTGGCAACATAATATCCAGCAGCACCAGATCCGGGTTTTCACGGACGACCACCTCTTCGGCGCGATCGCCGCGAGGCTCAACAATGACGTCCATATCATGTTTACCCAGATAGGCGGCGATCAGTTGTCCGACTTCGGGTTCGTCTTCAACATAAACAATCTTATTCATACAGCGTCTGTTTTCGTGAAAAAAGCCAACATACACCGCGGAACCTTAACCTTCCATTAATCTTTCAAAATTAACGCCGGTTCCGTTATTCTGGCTCATATTGTTACTTGATTGTTATAGGGAAAAGTATGGGGCTGGTGATCAAAGCCGCACTGGGCGCGCTGGTGGTGTTACTGATTGGCATTCTGGCAAAAACGAAAAACTACTACATTGCCGGGCTAATCCCGCTGTTTCCGACCTTTGCGCTGATTGCTCACTATATCGTGGCTTCTGAGCGGGGCACGGAAGCGTTACGCACGACCATCGTGTTTGGCATGTGGTCTATCATTCCGTATTTTCTCTACCTGCTTTCGCTGTGGTATTTCACCGGTTTTCTGCGTCTTCCCCTGGCGCTGAGCGGGGCGGTGGTCTGCTGGGCACTCAGCGCCTGGGTGTTAATTTTCTTCTGGAGCCGCTTTCACTAGCGCAGCGGGCGGCCGCCGTCCACGGCAAAGGTCCTGCCGGTGACATAGCAGCTCGTGAGCAGGTAATCCACAAGGTCAATCACCTCTTTTTCGCCTGGGGCAATTTTCATGAGCGACTTATTCAGGGCCTGCTGGCGATACTCCGCATCATCGTTTTCGTTAAACAAAATCATCGCCGGGGCGATGGCGTTCACCTTCACCTCGGGCGCTAGCTTGCGGGCAAACGAGCGCGTCATATTATCCAGAGCGGCTTTACTGGCCGCGTAGGCGATGTGCTTGTCGCTGCCGCGCTCCACCACATAATCGGTGAAGTGAATAATATCACCCGCCGCGTGCCCATGGCCGCGCAGCAGATCCTGCAGCGCGTGGTTAAGCAGGTAAGGGGCATTGACGTGGATCTGCAGCATGGCGGAGAGCGTTTCGCTGAGTGACGTACCGGGTTTTTCGGCACGCCATGCGCTGGCGTTATGGATCACCGCGCGTAGCCCCGTCGTGGTGGATTTTACCTTTTCCGCGAAAGCCAGAATGCCTTCATCGGTCGAAAAATCAGCCTGAATGCAGACTGCCCCGGCTTTGCGTAACCCTTCAATCGACGGGTATTCCGTACGGTAGCTGACAATGACCGGATGGCGAAGGTTGAGAAAGTGATGGGCGAGGGCGAGGCCGATACGGCGGCCTCCACCGGTAATCAGTATTGGGCGAAGCGGTGCATTTCCCATCGTATTCTCCTTTACAGTTCAACAATGGGAAAGGCGATGCTATCCCATTAACATCCAGGTTGCCGGCAGGGCAGCAACCAGTAACAGTCCAATTAATGCCATTTCACGACGTTTCAGCGCGTTCTCCAGCTGATGCGTGCGGCGGGCATAGATAAACACCAGCAGACCCGGCGCGTACAGCACCACCGACAGCAGCAGATGCATAGGCCCGGAAGCATACAACAACCACAGGCCGTAAATACAGGCTCCGACACCCACGACATAATGCGCCGGGCGTGTGGCAATTTTTAACAGATACGCACCCACTAAGAAATAGGGTACCAGAATCATCTCCGAGGCGATGGTCAGCAGGGTGTTATAGTCTGAACCTGTGAGCCAGATCAGCACCAGACAAACCTGAACGCTGATGTTGGTCAGCCAGAGCGATGCCGACGGCGCGCTGTTTTGGTTTTGACGGGCGAACAGGCGTGGAAACGCCTTGTGCGTCGCGGCCAGGAACGGCACTTCAGCCGCCATGATGGTCCAGCTCAGGTAAGCGCCGCAGACGGAGACGATCAGCCCTGCGGCAATCACCACGTCGCCCCAGGGACCGAGCATTTTCACCATCAGGCCTGCCATTGACGGGTTACGCATTTCAGCCAGCTCAGGCCGCGCCACCACGCCCAGCGACAGCAACGTCACCAGCAGATAGACCCCGAGCGCGGCCAGTACGGCCAGCAGCGTGGCGCGGCCCACATCGCGTTTATTCCTGGCCCTGGCAGAAACCACGACCGCGCCTTCGACGCCGATGAATACCCACAGGGTAATCAGCATCGTGTTTTTCACCTGCTCCCAGACGGGAACGCCCAGCGCAACGCCGCTAAAATCAAGCTTGAAAACGTCCATACGGAACGCAATAAAGGCCAGAACGATAAACAGGCCGAGCGGAACCAGTTTCGCCAGCGTCGCCACCAGGTTGATGCTGGCGGCCGTTTGTACGCCACGTAACACCAGCCAGTGGACGAACCAGAGTAACACCGAGGCGCCCACAATAGACTGCCAGGTATTTCCGTCGCCAAAGAGGCGCAGCTCAGGCGTATCGGTAAAGAAACTGAGCGCCGAGAAGACGATCACCAGGTAAGAGACGTTGGCGATAACGGCGCACAGCCAGTATCCCCACGCGGAACAGAAGCCAATCAGCTCGCCGAAACCTTCACGCGCATAGGTGAAAATGCCGCCGTCAAGATCCGGGCGAATGCGGGTGAGCAGCAGCATGGCGAAGGCCAGCAGCAGTATGCCGACACCCGTAATGCCCCAGCCAATGATGAGCGCGGAAGGGCTGGCAACGGCCGCCATATTTTGCGGCAAACTGAATACGCCCGCACCCAGCATTGAGCTTAAAACGAGTGCAGTCAGAGCACTCAGGCCAAGTTTCTTTTCCATTGGCTTCCTGTTATGAAAGGTCAAAATCCAGAATAATTATTTCGCTCAGGCGCATAAAAATGGTGGATCACATTAAGGCGCGGGATTTTACGGAGTGTAACGAATGCATGCAATGACGTGAGGCAGAAATTCAAAAAAAGTAACAAAAAAAGGCGGCATTGCGCCGCCTTTCGTCAACGATGTTGTTACTTGTACAGATCGGCGCTGATGGTCACGTTGTTACCACGTTCCTGCCACTGGCGGGTGATGTGGTAGTACTTCGCCCCTTTCTTCGCCGCACGCTTCGCGACCTGGTAAGAGACTTCCGTCATGTTGCCGTAGTTGCCGGTAAACTTGATGCTGTCGAACGGCACCATCTGCGCTGCAGTGGCGTTGTTCAGCTCTTCAATTTTGGTACCGTCCGGAAGCGTAACGGAATAACGGCCACCCTTCGTGGACTGCGTTTCGAAGAAACGGCCCACTTCAGCGCTTGGGGCAGCGGTCGTTGCTACGCCAGGAATTTCAACTTTCTTCGCTGCTTCGCCGCCTTTTGCGATTGCCGCACGGCCTGCTTCTGAATTTGCCGGGATGGCATCCGGGCTCTGCAGAACACGTTTTTTCGCATCTTTTTTATAGATGAACGCGGTAATACGCTGGTTGCCACCCTGGTTAGCATCGACCTGACGCACGATGAAGAAGGAGTAGGCCCCTTTCTCTTTCGCGGCTTTGGTGATGGCATCGTTCACTTCAGGCTGGCTGCGATAGAAGCCCTGTACGGTGACGGTGTCGTAAGGTTCCAGCTCAATCGCCTGATCTTTCGGCAGTTCAACAACACCGTTGATGACGCGGTTCTTCGGTGCGTCAGCTTTTGGCGCATTGTCTTTGAACAGCGCGATGGTCACGCGCAGGTTACCGCTGTTGCCGTAATCGGACTGGTCAACGACATAAAACGAGGCCGCCCCGTTTTTATCAGCGGCTTTTGATGCAGCGGCGACGGCGTCGCCAATAGAATTATAACGACCCACAATGACCGTATGGTCAAAAGGTTTTAACGCTGCCGCTTGCTCCGGCGTTAACTCTGTTGCGGCATTCGCAGACAGGGCGGTCGCGGAAAGAAGTGCGGACGCCAGGAGTGTGTTCTTAAGCTTCATAAAAATGATCCTTCGCCTTGCGCAAACCATGTACTGGTATTGTTGTTAATTTGAGACGGTCCCGATTATTGCATTTAAAACCCGTCGCTGTCTGCGCCATTTTTCACTGCCTGTGCTTACTGAATCACCTTATTCGATAACATTTAGTGATATGTTGAAAAAACACGCGTTTGACAAGTAAAACTGATAAAGCATATGACTTTTACAAGTTAATTTAATGTTAACAAGTTGTTCTCTTATGGCGCTATATCATGTTTTTACCGCTTCGCTTGCGCGATTTATCGGTTCTGGCAGTGAATTTAAGGTAAATATCACTGTCAGTGACGCCGATCGCTTATTTTTCACAGATAAAGTAAGAAATAGTGTTTTCTGCCGGTAGATCACGGGCGCTATTTTCAGTAGGTTATAGACAGTTTGTTACTGTTTTATTTTCCGGGGTTAATCATCTCTCGTCGCTCGCGCGATGGCGAAAATTGATACAAACCGCGGGCATTTATCGATAAACCATCATCAAAAACCGATGGAAGGGAAAACTATGCGTATTGGGGTACCAAAAGAACGGTTAGCCAATGAAACCCGCGTAGCGGCAACACCGAAAACGGTGGAGCAACTGCTTAAACTGGGTTTTACGGTCGCGGTTGAAAGCGGCGCAGGCAAACTGGCGAGTTTCGATGACGAGGCCTTTATCCAGGCCGGCGCGGAAGTGGTCGACGGTGCTGACGTCTGGCAGTCGCCGGTGATTCTGAAGGTCAACGCACCGGAAGAGAGTGAGATTGCGCTGCTCAATCCGGGAACGACCCTGGTGAGCTTCATCTGGCCTGCGCAAAACCCGGAGCTGATGGAGAAGCTGGCGGCCCGCGGCGTGACCGTGATGGCGATGGACTCCGTGCCGCGCATTTCGCGCGCGCAGTCGCTGGATGCCTTAAGCTCCATGGCAAACATTGCCGGCTACCGCGCTATTGTTGAGGCGGCCCACGAGTTTGGTCGCTTCTTTACCGGTCAAATCACCGCCGCGGGTAAAGTCCCTCCGGCGAAAGTGATGGTGATTGGCGCAGGCGTGGCGGGCCTTGCCGCAATCGGTGCGGCAAACAGCCTGGGCGCTATCGTACGCGCCTTTGACACCCGTCCTGAAGTAAAGGAACAGGTCCAGAGTATGGGCGCCGAATTCCTTGAGCTGGATTTCAAGGAAGAAGCAGGCAGCGGCGACGGTTACGCGAAGGTGATGTCCGAAGCCTTTATCAAAGCCGAAATGGAACTCTTCGCCGCCCAGGCGAAAGATGTCGACATTATTGTCACCACCGCGCTTATCCCAGGCAAGCCGGCGCCGAAGCTGATCACCCGTGAGATGGTTGACTCCATGAAGCCGGGCAGCGTGATTGTCGATCTGGCCGCCCAAAACGGCGGTAACTGTGAATATACCGTTCCAAATCAGGTAACCACGACCGCTAACGGCGTGAAGGTGATCGGCTATACCGATCTGCCGGGCCGCCTGCCAACGCAGTCTTCTCAGCTCTACGGCACCAACCTCGTCAACCTGCTGAAGCTGCTCTGCAAAGAGAAAGACGGCAACGTCACCGTTGATTTCGACGATGTGGTGGTGCGCGGCGTCACCGTTGTCCGTGAAGGTGAAATTACCTGGCCTGCGCCGCCTATTCAGGTTTCTGCTCAGCCTCAGGCGGCAACGAAAGCGGCACCTGAGCCAAAAGAACCCGCCAAACCGGCTTCTCCGTGGCGCAAATACGCGATCATGGCGCTGGTGATTATTCTGTTCGGCTGGCTGGCTGACGTCGCACCAAAAGAGTTCCTCGGCCACTTTACCGTCTTCGCGCTCTCCTGCGTCGTGGGCTACTACGTGGTGTGGAACGTCTCCCATGCGCTGCATACGCCGCTGATGTCGGTAACCAACGCCATCTCCGGGATCATCGTGGTGGGGGCGTTACTGCAGATTGGTCACGGCGGCTGGATCAGCTTCCTGAGCTTTATCGCGGTGCTGATCGCCAGTATCAATATTTTCGGTGGTTTCACCGTGACTCAGCGCATGCTGAAAATGTTTCGTAAAGGCTAAGGGGTAGCATATGTCTGGAGGATTAGTGACAGCCGCATACATTGTTGCTGCAATCCTGTTTATTTTCAGTCTGGCGGGGCTTTCCAAACACGAAACGTCTCAGCAGGGAAATAACTTTGGTATCGCCGGGATGGCGATTGCGCTGATTGCCACCATCTTCGGGCCGGATACCGGCAACGTGGCGTGGATCCTGGTGGCGATGATCATCGGCGGCGCGATTGGTATTCGCCTGGCAAAACGCGTTGAAATGACCGAGATGCCGGAGCTGGTTGCTATTCTGCACAGCTTCGTGGGTCTGGCGGCGGTGCTGGTGGGCTTCAATAGCTACCTGTACCACGAACCGGGCCTGGAGCCGATTCTGGTCAACATCCACCTGACGGAAGTGTTCCTGGGTATCTTCATCGGTGCGGTGACCTTCACCGGCTCAATTGTCGCGTTCGGCAAGCTGCGCGGGAAGATCTCCTCTAAACCGCTGATGCTGCCAAACCGTCATAAGCTGAACCTCGCGGCGCTGGTGGTGTCGTTTGTACTGCTGGTGGTCTTCGTGCGTACCGAAAGCGTCGGTCTGCAGGTGCTGGCGTTGCTGGTAATGACCATCATCGCGCTGGCGTTTGGCTGGCACCTGGTGGCGTCCATCGGCGGTGCGGATATGCCGGTGGTTGTCTCGATGCTGAACTCCTACTCCGGTTGGGCAGCGGCGGCGGCAGGCTTTATGCTGAGCAACGACCTGCTGATCGTCACCGGTGCGCTGGTGGGCTCTTCCGGTGCGATCCTGTCATACATCATGTGTAAGGCGATGAACCGCTCGTTCATCAGCGTTATCGCCGGTGGTTTCGGGACCGATGGCTCTTCTTCCAGTGCGGATGAAGAAGTGGGTGAGCACCGTGAAATTTCTGCGGAAGATACCGCAGACATGCTGAAAAACTCGCATTCCGTGATCATCACTCCGGGCTACGGCATGGCGGTGGCACAGGCGCAGTATCCGGTGGCTGAAATCACCGAGAAACTGCGCGCGCGGGGCATCAAGGTTCGCTTTGGTATTCACCCGGTGGCAGGGCGTCTGCCTGGCCACATGAACGTGCTGCTGGCGGAGGCGAAAGTGCCTTACGACATCGTGCTGGAGATGGACGAGATCAACGATGATTTCTCTGATACCGACACCGTGCTGGTCATTGGTGCTAACGATACCGTTAACCCTGCTGCACAGGACGATCCGGGTAGCCCAATCGCCGGTATGCCTGTTCTGGAAGTGTGGAAGGCGCAGAACGTAATCGTCTTCAAACGCTCCATGAATACCGGCTATGCCGGGGTTCAGAACCCGCTGTTCTTCAAAGAAAACACCCACATGCTGTTTGGCGACGCCAAAGCCAGCGTGGATGCGATTCTGAAAGCGCTGTAAGTTGCGTTGATACGAAAAAACCGCCGAATTCGGCGGTTTTTTTATTACCGGGTGGCGCTGGCATTAATCGTCTTCCGGATCGTCCAGCTCAACCGGCGTCTGGTAATCATCCGGCTTAATGACCAGCAGGTCGCAGCGCAGATGATCGATCACCTGTTCGGCGGTGTTGCCGAGGAAGGCGGCAGAAATGCCGGTCCGGCCGATGGTTCCCAGCACCACAATCCCCGCCTGCAGGTGTTCCGCCAGATCCGGGATAACCTCTTCTGGCAGCCCTTTTTCCACGTGGGTCATTTTCTCATCGATGCTGAATTTCTGGCGCAGCGCTTTCATGGCCAGCAGATGCTGACCGCGGATCGCGTCGTTGTACACGCTCGGGTCAAATTCAGGCAGCTCAATGGCAATGTTAATCGGGGTGACCGGATAGGCGCCAACCAGATGCACTTCGGTATGATTCACCTGGTCGGCAAGCTGGATGGTCTCCTTCACCAGCTTCTCGTTCAGGGAGTTGTGGTAATCCTCTTCGCTCGCGAGGTTTACCGCCACAACGGCTTTCCCGCCTTCAGGCCACGGCTGGTCTTTCACCATCCAGACCGGGCAAGGGCATTTACGCAGCAGGTGCCAGTCGGTCGGGGTGAAGATCACGGATTCCAGCTTGTCGTGCTGGTGCGCCATCTTCAGCAGCAGGTCGTGCCCACCGGCGACAATTTCCTGGATGATGGCTTCAAAAGGTCGGTTGTGCCAGACCACTTTAATATCAATGGGCACGCCCGCTTCCAGGTAATACTTCGCCTGTTCACGGATCCACGCGGTACGCTGGCTGATGACGCCCTGACGCATAGCGGTGCGCTCGTCAGGCGACAGAAGGGTGGTCATCTCATACGAGAAGTCATAGATCGGCAAAAACGCTTTGATTTTGCCACCAATCCGTTGATGTAAATACACAGCACGTCGTAATGCCGGCTGATCGTCCTGATTTGGATCGATAGCTACCAGCATGTTTTGATACTTGGCCATACAGGTCTCCTTACTACTGTCACCACAGTCTGTAATTAAAAGAGTAACCTATATATCCTGAATGAAACAGAGGGGAGGTTTTGCCAGATCAATAATTCATGAAAATTTATCAGAGGAAAAGTACCGTCGTCGTCACCGCGATAAACGCAATAAACAGCAGCACCATCACCGCTATCGCAAAGGTCGTGGAGTCCTGGACGTAGGTTTTTTCCTCCCCCTTCATCGGGCCGACAAGCATGATCCAGATGAAGATAAAGGTCACAGAGGCAATCACGACTGAAACGAAAAACAAACTTTCTCTCAAATCATAACCTCAACGAGAACCTTTCGGGCGCTGTGTGGGGACGTGCTGCGGTGAAAATTTCTTGAAACGGAAGTGATTATACCAGACCAATAAATCACAAGAATTTATCAGTCTGGTCATCAACATGCGGAGAGTTACGCCACGTTGCGGGCGTGGCCGGCAAGAACGGCAAGCGCTTCACCGTTTTCGATAGTGATGTATTTACCTTTAACGGCCAGCATCCCGCTTTTCTGGAAACGACCCAGCAGGCGGCTGATGGTTTCCACGGTCAGACCCAGGTAGTTACCGATATCGCCACGCGTCATCGTCAGACGGAATTCACGCGGCGAGAAGCCACGCTCGGCGAAGCGGCGGGAGAGGTTGTAGATAAACGCGGCCAGGCGCTCTTCTGCGTTCTTTTTAGAAAGCAGCAGAATCATGTCCTGATCGCCTTTGATCTCACCGCTCATCAGACGCATCATCTGCTGACGCAGGTTTGGCATCTTACCGGACAGATCGTCCAGAGTTTCAAACGGGATTTCGCAAACCATTGAGGTTTCGAGTGCCTGAGCAAAGCTCGGGTGATGGCCCGTGCCGATGGCATCAAAGCCCACCAGGTCGCCCGCCAGATGGAAGCCGGTGATCTGCTCATCACCCTGTTCGGTGATGGTGTAGCTTTTGATGGTGCCAGAACGGATAGCATAGAGCGATTTCAGTTCGTCTCCCGCTTTAAACAGCGTCTGCCCTTTCTGAATAGGCTTTTTGCGCTCGATGATATTATCAAGCTGATCGAGTTCATGCTCATTCAGGGTAAACGGGATACAGAGCTGGCTGATGCTGCAATCCTGGCAATGGATAGCACAACCGCCAGACTGAATGCGTCGTATAATTCGCTTTTCCGGGATCATAGGTTTGCTCAAGCCTTAATTGATATTGGTCAATTTTAACATCTTTTTGGTAAGTACGTAAGCCTGACAAACCCTCAATAAGGACAAGAGACGGCAACGTGTCGCCATCTTCTTGAAATTCCACAGCTTGATTATGGATTTTTAGCCTAACCGGTAGAAAATTAAGCACAAAAAGCCTGGGAGCTACAGCAGGAGATACCCTTCGTGACGCAGCAACCACTCTTTTCGCTGCACGCCGCCGGCATAGCCTGTCATGGTACCGTTGCGGCCAATGACGCGATGGCACGGCACCACGATGCTGACCGGGTTAGAGCCGTTAGCGGCACCCACCGCGCGTGCGGCGCCTGCGCGGCCTAGCTGTTCCGCGAGCTGGCCGTAATGCATGACCTGCCCGCAGGGAATGGACCGCAGCGCCTGCCACACTTCGCGCTGAAAAGGCGTACCTGCCGTGGCGGTCGGCAGAGTGTCGATGATGCTGAGATCGCCTTCGAAGTAGGCCGCAAGCTTGTCGCTCAGTCCGCCCGGGTTGGTGGCGCGGATACGTTCATACCCCTGCGATCGGTAGTGAACATTGAGCAGTTCTTCCATCCGGTCGCTGTGCTCTTCCCATTCGACGGCGCGCAGGCAGAACTGCTCGTCCGCGATCACCCACAGCGGCCCGAGCGGCGTCGCAATCTTATCTTCGAGTAATCTCAGCATCCTCATTCCTTTAGTTCAGCCTCGGGTAGATCCCCGGCCCAATCGGCAGGCCGACAAGATACCATGCCACCAGCATCACCAGCCATACCCCTAAAAAGATAAGCGGGTAGGGTAAAACCAGCGAATAGTAGGTACCCAGTTTGGCCTCCGGTTTATAGCGCTGCAGGAAGCCTAAAAACAGCGGAACAAACGGCGAAACCGGCGCCAGCGGAATTACCGAGGAGTCCGCGATGCGGAACAGGATCTGGGCAAACGCCGGGTGGAACCCCAGCATCATAAACATCGGCACGAAGATCGGGGCCAGAATTGACCAGATGGCGGAGCCGCTGGCGATAAACATGCACAGCAGGGATGACAGCAGCGCCAGGCCGACAAACGCCGGTACGCCGCTTAGCCCGGCAGCCTCCAGCGCGGCGGTCAGGCCCACGGCCATAAACTTGCCCATGTTGCTCCAGTTAAACATCGCCACAAACTGCGCCAGCGGGAACACCATTACGATAAAGCCCGCCATCTCCTTCATCGGCTCGATCATCAGCTGCGGCAGATCGCCCTGGCGGCGGATTTTGCCGGTCGCGATACCGTAGGCGAGCGAAACGACAAAGAAGAAGAGGATAATCAGCGGCACAATGCCCTGAATAAACGGCGACGGCAGAACGGTATGTTTAACCGGATCGCGCAAGATGCCGTTTTCCGGCACCACCATCAGCGCCACCAGCGCGATAAAGGCCAGCGAAACGACGCCGGCCACGCGCAGGCCGAAGCGCTGCTCTTTGCTCAGGGTTTCCAGCTTTTCATCGCTACGGCCTTCCCATTTACCCAGGCGCGGCTCGATGATTTTATCGGTAATCAGCCCGCCAACAATCGTCAGGACAATCACCGAGCTGGCCATAAAGTACCAGTTGTCGATCACGCTGATGTGCATTGCCGCATCAATGGTCTTCGCCGCCTCCGTGCTGATGCCTGAGAGCAGCACGTCGGTAGTGACGATCAGCAGGTTGGCGGTGAATCCACAGCCCACGCCCGCAATCGCCGACAGCAGGCCCGCCACGGGATGACGCCCGACGGCGAGGAAAATCAGCGCCCCCATCGGCGGCATGATCACCAGCGCGGCGTCGGAGGAGATATGGCTGAAGAAGGCGATAAACAGCACCATATAGCTGGCGTAACGCGCGCTCACATGAGACGCCATCTTCACCATCAGCGCGGGCAGCAAGCCCACGCGTTCAGCCAGCCCGGCGCCCAGCACCAGCGCCAGAATGGCCCCCAGCGGGGCGAAACCGCTGAAGTTCTTAATCACGTTGGGTAAAAACCAGTGCAGCCCGTCAACGCTGAGCAGATTTTTCACCGCCACCAGGCTGCCGTCAGCCGGGCTGCGCACGCTCACGTCAAAGGCGGAGAGCACGGCGGTGGCGACCATCAAAATCACAATCAGATAGATAAACAGCAGGAAAGGGTGCGGCACTTTATTGCCGATCCTTTCAACCCAGCCATAGAGCTTACCGGATGGGGAATGCGAAGGTATGGAAGACATACTCATGGGCGTTCCTCGGGAGTGTTGTGTTGCGTTTTTTTATTTTAAAGGTGACGGTGTCACGTCCTGCGGGATCGGACACACGTACGGTTTTTCTTGTATTTGTTGTTCGAACTCTTCACGACATTTTTTCAGCATAGCCGCGTCCTGCAGAAGATTGAGCGCGGTCGCGCCCATCACTTTCCCGGCCAGCAGCATGCCTTTGTGGGCAATGGAGGTACGTCCCTGCGCCACCAGTTGCCAGGTGTGCAGCGGCGTGCCGACGGTAAAGCAGGGGCTGAAGCACTGGGCGACCGGCATTTTCCAACTGACGTCGCCCACGTCGGTTGAACCCGCCAGCACGTTGTCGGTGACGGCATAGGGCGCGACTTCATCCACCAGCAGCGTCTCCTGATGGCGCCGGGCAAAGGCTTTACCCGCGTCCCCCCCCGTCGCGGCAATATTTTTCAGGCTGTTTTGCAGATCGTTGGGCGTCAGGGTGGCGCGGATCTCGCGGGCGAAGGCGCGTTCTTCCTCCGTCCAGAGCGGGGTGCCGTAGTGCTGCAACGCGCGATACATCGCCGCTTCAAGCGTGCGGTTCGGCAGGTAGCTTGAGCAGGCTTTATCAAAGCGGCACTCGACGGTGGTTTCGGTCATCATCGCCGCGCCCTGGGCGATTTTTTCGATGCGTTCGTAGATCTGCTGCGCATCGGCCATCTCCGGGGCGCGGATCAGGTACAGCACCTCGGCCTGCGCCTGCACCACGTTGGGCGAAATCCCGCCGGTGTCGGTGATGGCGTAATGTACGCGCGCTTTCTCAATGATGTGTTCGTTGAGGAAGTTGGTGCCGGTGGTCATCAGCGTCACGGCGTCGAGCGCGCTGCGTCCCAGATGGGGGGAGTTGGCCGCGTGTGCCGCCACGCCGTGAAAACGCCAGGCGGCCTGAATATTCGCCAGCGTGCTGACGTTAAACATCCCGGCGAAGGCTTCCGGGTGCCAGGTGACGGCGGCATCGACGTCATCAAACAGGCCTTCGCGCACCATAAAGGTTTTCCCGGAGCCGCCTTCCTCGCCGGGACAGCCATAAAAACGCACCGTTCCGCTGCCGCCGTGCTGCTCAAGCCAGCTTTTCACCGCCACCGCGCCCGCAAGCGCCGCGGTGCCTAAGAGGTTATGCCCGCAGCCGTGACCGTTGGCTCCCGGCGTGGCGGATTGCGCCGTCGCGCAGTGCGCCTGCTGGCTTAGCCCGGCCAGCGCGTCGTATTCGCCCAGCAGGGCGATGACCGGTTTCCCGCTGCCGAAGCTGGCGATAAAGGCATTTGGAATACCGCCGGCCTCGCGCGTCAGCGTAAAGCCCTCGGCCTCCAGCTCGCTGGCGAGCCGTTCGGCGGACCAGAACTCTTCAAAGCGGGTTTCAGGACGATCCCAGATCGCGTCGGCAATATCGGTAAACGTCCGACATCGCGTGTCGATCGCATCGGCAATAAAAGCGTAGTTCTGCTGCATTACACACCTCGCGTCCACGGGAAATTGAGCGCAGTTCGCGCCAGCGTTTCAATGGCAATGGTCATGACCTGCTCATCGAAGTCGAATTTTTCATTGTGATGTCCGGCGCTCAAATCCGTGCCGAACACCATATAGGACGCCATGCCGCCGTTCTCCTGCACGCGGGCCATCATCAGCGTGGCGTCTTCGGAGCCTGCTGGCGCTTTCACCTTATCGATGGCGTGAATAACCCCGGAAACCTGGTTCGCCTGTTCGTGCAGGTAATCAACCCAGGCCGGCGTCGGCGCGCTGGAGGTGGCTGCACCCATCAGGCGCATCTCGGCGCGCACGCCGTAGAGCGCCGCTGCGCCGTTTATCACCGCCTGCGCGCGTTCAAAGACGTACTGATTAATCGCTTCGCTTTCGCCGCGCGTTTCAACCTTTATCAGGGCATTTGCGGGCACCACGTTGCGTCCGCTGCCCGCCTGCATCACCCCGACGTTCACCCGAGATGCGCCGTCGCTGTGGGGGGCGATGCTGTGCAGGGCGAGGGCGGCTTGCGCGGCGGCGAGCAGGGCGTTACGCCCGTCCTCGGGTTTACCGCCCGCGTGTGCGGCCACGCCGGTAAAGCTCACGTCAAACTTGGTGGTGGCCATAAAGTTATCGCTGCCGCAAATGACCGTCCCGGCAGGCACGCCGGTACCAATATGGATGGCCGTAAAATAGTCCACGTCGTCCAGCGCCCCGGCGGCAACCATGGCGCGCGCGCCGCGGGTGCCTTCTTCGGCAGGCTGGAAGATCAGCTTGATGGTGCCGCTCAGCTGCGCGTCATTCTGCTTAAGCACCTGCGCCAGCCCCAGGCCAATAGCGGTGTGGCCGTCGTGCGCGCAGGCGTGCATCATTCCCGGATTGCAGGAAGCAAACCCGTCGCGGAACGGGCGATGGCTTTCATCCAGCGCTTCGCTTAAATCAAGGGCATCCATGTCGACGCGAAACGCCAGCGTCGGTCCAGGGCGGCCGGTATTGAGCGTCGCCACAATGCCGGTAAACCCGCCTTCAAACGGCGCCAGCCATTTATCAGGCGCGCCCTGCGCCCGCGCGCGGGCAAACTCTCGCGCCAGGGTAGCGGCATCGGGCAGCCCCATTCGGCTTTCGGCATCCACGACGTCGCGACCCATCGCCAGTTCATAACCCAGCGAGTCGAGGATTTCCGCGACTTTCGCGGCCGTTCGAAACTCTACCCAGCCGGATTCCGCGAAATGGTGAAAATCGCGACGCCATGCGCTCAGCTGCGGGGATAACGTCTGGATGTACTGCGCCAGTGTGTCCATATCTGTTCCTGTCATCATTAAAATATGTGAACTGCTTCACGCTGTGATAGTTTTTACTTATCACTAACCGATTTTTCACAGTTTTAACCGTTCAGGAATTACCCTCGCACATCCCTTTCCATTAAAGTAGATGACAGTTTCTTTACTCTGATAAACAACGGTTATCGGTCGGGCTATGACATTCCAGATTAAATTTCATCAAATCCGGGCGTTTGTTGAGGTAACGCGTCAGGGCAGCATTCGCGGTGCCAGCAGGACGCTGAATCTTTCCCAGCCGGCGCTGACCAAATCCATTAAAGAGCTGGAGGAGGGCATGGCGGCGCAGCTTTTCGTGCGCAGGAGTAAAGGCGTCGCGTTGACCGAATGCGGTGAGGGCTTTTACCAGCGCGCCAGGTTGATTCTGGAAGAGCTGCGCGCGGCGCAGGATGATATCCGTCAGCGGCAGGGGGAGCTGGCCGGGCAGATCAACATCGGGATGGGGGCCAGCGTTTCACGCACGCTTATGCCCGCCGTTATCACCCGCTTCCATGCGCAGCATCCGCAGGTCAAGGTGCGGATTATGGAGGGGCAGCTGGTGTCGATGATCAATGAATTACGCCAGGGCGAGCTGGACTTCACCATCAACACCTATTATCAGGGGCCTTACGACCAGGAGTTTACGTTTGAAAAGCTCTTCGAAAAACCGTTTGCGGTATTTTGTCGGGAAGGTCACCCGGCAATGGGAGCAACGTCAATTAATGAACTCCTGCATTATAACTGGACAATGCCGACGCCGCGTGGAAGTTATTATAAGCAATTAGAGGAGGTATTTAGCGATCGTTCGCAAATACCGCGAATTGGTGTGGTTTGCGAAACATTTTCTTCCTGTATTAGCCTGGTTGCGCAAAGTGATTTTTTAAGCATATTGCCGCAGGAGCTAGGGTTTGACCCGCTGCTGGCGCACCGTCTGGTCATGCTGCCGGTTGTCGAATCGCTTCCTAAAGCAACCTATTATTTAATTCAGCGCCGTGATTCACGTCAGACGCCCCTTGCTGAGTCATTAATTACGCAATTCAGAAGGGAAGCGAGAAAAATAGTCGTCGCGTGACAGATATATAAAAAAAACAGGATCTGTCCGACATCAAACAGACCCTATAGTACACACAGCAGTGCGTCCTTTCGCCAATCCTGAGTATTATATCCATGAGGCAGGTATATTTAGGTATAACACCTTTTCCGAAAAATGAAAGGCAGGCGAGTGATTGATTTAATGAATTTTTAACATAAATCACGTATTTTAACTTTGCTGAAATTTTAGTTAAGTCTGGTTTAACTTTATTTAATAATGACTATATATATTCATCAGGTTAATATTATTGTCACGCATCGGCCTGTAACGGTGATTGAGGCCGGTCTCTGGCGCAGGTATAGTACAGTCCTCAGATGTAGCCGGAGGATGTCCATGAACCCTGACGACAAATCATTTTTTCTTGACGCCATGGAAGATGTCCAGCCCCTGAAGCGCTGCGCGGATATTCACTGGCAGCCCAGCCGCAATACGCGGGCGCGCGAGGAGGTGGATAGCGAACAGCTGGATAACTTCCTGACGCTGGATTTTCTTGACGTTCTTCCCCTGGAAGAACCGCTGGCGTTCCAGCTCGAAGGGGTACAGCAGGGCGTTATTGATAAGCTGCGCGCGGGTAAATATGCCCGCCAGGCCAGCTTAAACCTCCTGCGCCAGCCCGCCGAACGCTGCCGTCAGATGCTCTATTCTTTTATTCGTCAGGCCGGACGCGACGGGTTACGCAATCTGATTATCATTCACGGGAAAGGGCGCGAGCAGAACTCGCATCCCAATGTGGTGCGCAGCTATCTGGCGCGCTGGCTAACCGAGTTTGAGGAAGTGCAGGCCTTCTGCGTGGCGCTGCCGCATCACGGCGGCAGCGGGGCATGCTACGTTTCACTGCGTAAATCCGATGAAGCAAAACAGGAAAACTGGGAGCGGCACGCCAAGCGCAGCCGCTAGCGGGCGATATCCTCGCCCGCCGGTGACTCAGAACGTTTCCCAGTTGCTGTCGGTAGAGGCGGTAGTCGTCGCCGGGCGCAGCAGCTGTGGCGTTTTCAGACTGGCCGGGCGCGGGGCGACCGCTTTTTCTTTGCCGTTCAGACGAAACGCGGCCACCGCCTGGCGCAGCTGCTCGGACTGATCTTCCAGTGCTGCAGCCGCCGTGGCGGACTCCTGCACCAGCGCGGCGTTTTGCTGCGTCACGCTGTCCATCTGCGAAACGGCCAGGCTCACCTGCTCAATACCGCGGCTCTGCTCGTCAGAGGCAGATGAAATCTCACCCATAATATCGGTCACGCGGGTCACGGCGGCGACAATTTCCTTCATGGTGGTGCCAGCCTCGCTGACCTGCTCAGAACCGGTATTCACCCGGCTGACGGAGTTCTCGATAAGCCCTTTGATCTCTTTCGCCGCCTGCGCGCTGCGGCTCGCCAGCGTACGGACTTCACCTGCAACAACCGCAAAACCACGGCCCTGTTCCCCGGCGCGTGCCGCTTCCACCGCGGCGTTTAGCGCCAGAATGTTGGTCTGGAACGCGATGCTGTCGATCACGCCGGTAATATGCGCAATTTGCTGCGAACTGTCGGCGATTTCGTTCATGGTGCGAACCACGTTATCCACGACGTGACCGCCGCGCGCGGCCGTTTCAGAGGCGTTTTTCGCCAGCAGCGTGGCCTGACGGGCGTTATCGGAGTTCTGTTTAACCGTCGCGGTCAGCTCTTCCATGCTGGCGGCGGTCTCTTCGAGCGAGGCGGCCTGCTGCTCGGTGCGGGCGGAAAGATCGTTGCTCCCCGCGGCAATTTCGCCTGCGCCGGTGTAGATGGAATCGGTACTTCCACGTACGGCGCTGACGGTGGTCACCAGCGACTGCTGCATCTCATGCAGGCCAGCGGCCAGCTGACCCATCTCATTGCGACCAGAGATTGCGATCTCCTGCGTCAGGTCGCCCCCTGCAATGGCGCGAATATGGTTCATAATGGAGTGGAGGGGTTTTAACAGCAGATGTTGTAAACCCTGCCAGATGACCACCAGAACCGCGATAACGGCCAGCAGAATAGCCGCCAGCGTCCACTGCATCTGCGTGAAGCTGCTCTGGTTCTCTTCGGTTGCGGCCTTCAGCAGGGTGTTGTTTTCGGCGCGCCAGCGGTTATAGACCGCTTCCATATCGTCCTGCGCCTGCTGCGCGTCCAGATCGCCATAGGCCTGGTAGTTGTCGGCGCGCAGATACTCAATCGATAAGCGCATCACTTCGTGCATCTGGTTCCAGGATTTCTGCATCTCGTCGGTCAATGCCGCCTGCTGGCCGTTAACCTGCGGCAGTTTCTGCCACTCTTTGTTATAGGCTTCGGCTTTTGCCAGCGAGTCGCCCGCGGTGCCAAGCAGTTTGTTGATCGCCGCAAGGGAAGCCGGGTCACGCTGGTTTTTCAGGTAGCGGATCGCCACGCGGGTGACGGTGACGCGTGTTTTCACCAGCGTGTTTACGCTGTCGCTCAGGCTCTCCTGCTGGGCATTGAGCACGCCGGAATTCTGGAAGTTATGGCGATCGTTGCTGACGGCAGAGTAGAACAACCCTCCCGTGACAACTTGCAGCAGACAGAATATGGTGAGGGCAAAGATAATACCGGTAATCACGTGCAAATTTTTCAGCATAGCGGTCGTCCGTTAGAAAGGATGCAGAGGTACACCAATACTATCGTCGTATAGAATTTAAACTTTAATTTAACTCGCGCTTAACTAAGGGCTCCGGTGAGGAACCTGTTGTAAATCCGGATCATTTTTATGAGGAAGGTTAACATGAGCAGCATTGATAAAAGCGGGACGTACGCGCTCGGGACGCGGACGGTTAAACGACTGGGCTACGGTGCGATGCAGCTCGCCGGACCGGGCGTTTTTGGCCCACCGAAGGATAAGCAGGCCGCGCTGGACGTGCTGCGCGAAGCGGTGGCGGCCGGGGTGAACCACATTGATACCAGTGATTTTTATGGTCCTCATGTCACTAACCAGCTGATCCGCGAGGCGCTTCACCCTTACCGGGACGATCTCACGCTCGTCACCAAGATTGGCGCCCGTCGAGACGATAAAGGCGCCTGGCTGCCGGCCTTTTCCGCGCAGGAACTGACTCAGGCGGTGCATGACAACCTGCGTAATCTGCAGCTGGACGTGCTGGACGTGGTGAACCTGCGGATTATGTTTAGCGCACACGGGCCGGCGGAAGGGTCGATTGCTGAACCGCTCTCCACCCTGGCCGAATTACAGCAGCAGGGGCTGGTGCGTCATATTGGCCTGAGCAACGTCACGGCCACTCAGGTTGCGGAAGCCCAGAAGATGGTCCCGGTGGTGTGCGTGCAGAACATGTACAACATTGTGAACCGGGGGGATGACGCGCTGGTGGATCTGCTGGCGCAGCAGGGGATCGCGTATGTGCCGTTCTTCCCACTGGGAGGCTTTACGCCACTGCAATCTTCCGGGCTGCAGGCCGTCGCGGATTCACTGGGCGCAACGCCAATGCAGGTCGCGCTGGCATGGCTGCTGCAGCGTTCACCGAATATCCTGCTGATCCCTGGCACCTCTTCCGTGGCGCATCTGCGGCAAAACCTCGCGGCGGGGGAGCTGCAGCTGCCGCCTGACGCGCTGGAAACATTGAATACGCTGATGGACTGATCGTCACAGGCGCGAAGCCCGACATGTGCTTCCGGGCTTTGCGCGTTTTAAATCTTCTGACACTTCAACGCGTTTGGGTTCGCCTCCGGAAATGACCTTGATCCTTATCCATAATCCGTAATACTGTATTTATATACAGTATCTGGCGAGAAAGGCATTATGGACACTCTCTTTTCTTATCAACCAAAACAAGACATTGAATTACCTTTATTTTTAGAACGCGTTGCCTGTGGTTTTCCCAGTCCGGCGCAGGATTATGTGGAGGATCGTCTCGATCTAAACCGGCTGGCAGTAAGACACCCCAGTGCGACCTATTTTATCAAGGTGAGTGGAGACTCCATGATTGGGGCGGGGATTGGCGACGGCGATCTGCTGGTGGTCGATCGTTCGTTAAATGCCGAACACGGGGATATCGTCGTGGCGTCGGTCGCCGGTGAGTTTACGGTGAAGGAGCTACAGACCCGCCCGGTTCTGAGACTTCTGCCGCATAATGCTCGCTATCAGCCGATTACCTTTCAGTCCGAAGAGGAGCTGCAGATCTTCGGCGTCGTCACCCACACGCTCAAAACGCATAAACATGTTCGCGCTGGTTGATGTGAATAGCTTCTACGCCTCCTGCGAGAAGGTATTCCGCCCCGATCTGGAGGGGAAGCCCATCGTGGTGGTGTCCAATAACGACGGCTGCATTATTTCGCTGTCGCGGGAGGCAAAGCAGTTCGGCATAAAAATGGGTGAGCCGTATTTTAAATTCAAAGAAAAGTTATACCCGTCAAAGGTTTACGTTTTTAGCTCGAACTATGCGCTGTATGCCGATCTCAGCAGTCGGGTCATGCAGACGCTGACCGATCTCGCCCCGGCAATAGAGATTTACTCCATCGATGAGGCGTTCGTGAACGTTTCAGGGGTCAGCCACTGCCTGTCGCTGGAAGCGTTCGGTCACCAGATGCGCACAGAGGTCTTTAAAAATACGGGCCTAACCGTTGGCGTCGGTATTGCTCCGACCAAAACGCTGGCGAAGCTGGCCAACTATGCGGCGAAACGCTGGGCCAGCACAGGCGGCGTGGTCGATCTCTCAGGCCGCGAGCGGCAGCGTAAGCTGCTGGAAAAGGTTCCGGTAGAGGAGGTGTGGGGAGTAGGGCGGCGCATCACGAAAAAGCTCAACGCTATGGGCATCACCACGGCGCTGGAGCTGGCGGAAGCGTCGTCCTGGGTCATCCGCAAACATTTCAACGTAGTGCTGGAACGTACGGCGCGCGAGCTTCGCGGTGAGCCCTGTCTTGATCTGGAGGAGTTCACCCCCACGAAGCAGCAAATCATCTGTAGCCGTTCGTTTGGACACCGTATTACCCAATATGAAGAGATGCACCAGGCCATTTGCGCCTACGCGGAACGCGCTGCGGAAAAACTGCGCGGCGAGCATCAATACTGTCGTTTTATCAGCGTATTTGTGCGCACCAGCCCGCACGCGGACAACGAAATTTATTACGGTAATCAGGCTTCCGTCACCCTGATGACGCCCACCAATGACTCACGGGATATCATCCGCGCCGCCACGGAGGCGCTGGGGCGTATATGGCTTGACGGATATCGCTATATGAAAGCCGGGGTCATGCTGGCGGACTTTTTCAGCAGCGGCGTCGCCCAGCTTAATTTGTTTGACGATAATCGCCTGCGCGCCAACAGCGCGGCGCTGATGGAGATGATGGACAGCGTAAATCATTCCGGTAAAGGGAAGATATGGTTTGCCGGGCAGGGTATTGAGAAATCCTGGGCGATGAAGCGTGAGATGCTGTCACCGGCCTATACGACGCGGTACGCCGATTTGCCGGTGGCGAAGTAGAAGATGGTTGCGTTATTTCTTTTGCACCAACCAGGTTGCCGCAGCCGTCAGCACGCCGATCCACGGCATTTGGCCCGCACCGGCCAGGAAGTTGTGGCGATCGATCTCGTTATTTTTACGGATATCGGCAAGGCGGGTAAGCGCCTCTTTTTCATCCGCGGCGCCAATCTCCTCAAACTGTTTCTCAAACCCCTGGGCGATGAGCTGAGCGGCCGCATCGGTGTTTGCGCTCTCGATCGCAATGAGGTTCGGGCCTTTTTGGAAAAAACGGTAATCCGGCATACGTGCTCCAGAAAGAAGAGGATACGGTAAAAACACTCTATTCCTGGCGGTTAAAAAATGCACGTGATTTCAGGGGGAGCAATCAGTTTTTCTAGAGTATTTCAGGCAGTAACTGCTCGATCACGCTGACGACCTTTCTGACGCGCTGCGGAATAAAGCGGGCGTCAGGATAGACGGCATAGAGGAAGCGATCGGGTAATCGCCACTCGGGCAGCACCGGCACCAGCGTGCCCGTCTGCAGCGCCCTGGCCACGAGCGGTCGCTGCATGCCGCCGATACCCATGCCGGACTCCAGCGCCTGCAGCAGCGCGTCGCTGGTGTTGGCACGGAAAACGGTATTCACGTTGACCTCGACCGTTTCCTCGTCAGAAATCAGGCGCAGGGGGGCATCCAGCGGAATACCGCTGAACCGTACGTGTGGCAGCGTGGTCAGTTCGCTGACGGCGTGTACCGCCTGAAAACCGGGAGCGGCAAACAGCGCGGCTTCAATCCGCCCCAGTACGCGAGCCGCGTGCGCCTGCGGAGGCTCACTGCTCAGCCGTATCGCGACATCCACGCCCTCCGTCACCAGATCGGCAAGGCGGTCATCCAGGGAAATCATCAGCTGCAGTTCTGGATGCAGGCGCTGTAGCGCCAGCAGATGCGGCAAAATGATCTGCCCCAGGCCGCTCGGCAACTGGACATGGACGCGTCCCTGAACGCGATGGTCGGCAGGATGTAAACGCCTTTCCGCTTCCCCCATGGCGTCCAGCATAAGCTGCATATCACGCCGGTAACGTTCACCCTGTTCGGTCAGCTTCATCGTACGCGTCGTACGGTGCAGCAGCACCACGCCAAGCTCATCCTCAAGCGCCGCGATCTGTTGACTGACGGCGGACTGCTTAATACCTGTCTGCCGGGCGGCCGCCGAAAACGAGCCCGCTTCAGCGACGCGTAGAAAGGTAGAAATGGCGGTGAGCTTATTATTCATTTAATGATTCTGCTTATAAGTGCCATCGGTTTCAGGGGATATCTTCAGAAAAAATAATAGATCACACTGCGTCTGTCACCCTTTGCGGAGAAACACCATGAATAAGATGCAGCAACACAACGTCGCCCTTGTCGCGGGCGCCAGCGGCATTGTCGGCAGACAGCTGGTCAACACGCTCCTGCACCATCAGTGGGAGGTGATTGGCCTCAGTCGCCGCGAGGTAACCCACCCGGACGGCATTCCCATGGTGAACGTCGATTTACTGGATGCGCAGGATACCGCACGGGCGCTGGACGCCCTGAGCGGTGTCACCCATATCTTTTACAGCGCCTGGGCGAACGCGGCGAACTGGACGGACATGGTTGAGCCGAACGTCACCATGCTGCGTAATCTGGTCAGCACCCTCGAAAAAACGGCACCTTTGCAGACGGTAAGCCTGATGCAGGGATACAAAGTTTATGGTGCGCATCTCGGGCCGTTTAAAACCCCGGCGCGGGAAAGCGATCCCGGCGTGCCGGGGGCCGAATTTAACGCCGCGCAGCTTGCGTGGCTCAGTGAGTTTCAGCGGGGAAAGCGCTGGCACTGGAATGCCATCAGGCCGGGTGTGGTAGGAAGCCCGGTGCCGGGCAATGCCATGAACCTTGCGCTGAGCATCGCCCTGTACGCCTCCCTGTGCAGGGCGCTGGGGTTACCGCTGCGTTTCCCCGGTTCGGAACAGGCCTGGCACAGCATCGTTGACCATACCGACGCCGGGCTGCTGGCCGAGGCCACGGTGTGGGCCGCCGCGTCACATGCGGCACAGAATCAGGCGTTCAACGTGAATAATGGCGATATCTGGCGCTGGAGCGAGCTGTGGCCGCGCATCGCACGCTGGTTTGAACTGGACTCTGCGCCGCCGGTGAGGCTGTCATTTCATCAGCTGTTTAACGACTATCGCGGCGTATGGCGCGAGCTTGCCGAAGAGCGGCTGGCGGAAGCGGATATTTTGCAGCTGAGCGACGGGCATTTTGCCGATTTTGTCTTTGGCTGGAACTACGACATGTTTGGTGACGGGAGCAAGCTGCGCAGGGCGGGCTTTACGCAAATGCAGGCCACCGATGAGATGTTTTTCCGCCTGTTCGCGCAGCTGAGAGCCGCGCGGATTATTCCCTGACCGTAAGGGTTGTTGTCATCAACGATCGGCGCGTTATACTCACGCGTTAATAAAAAAGGTATGGCGGGACAGAGGGATGCACGAGAGTTTAAAAATGATATCAGTCGCGCTGCCCCTCATTGCGCTTTTCATTCTGTTAAGCTTTTTTGTCAGACGCATTCGCCAGGCAAAACGCATCATTTCAGACTGTAACGGGATGAAAAAGATATCTGCCAACCCGTCGATATTTGGCGGGAATGCAGGTAAAACCTGGTTTTATGATGATCAGTTTTTATATGAAGTTAAAAACAACGCCACCCGTAAGATTGCGCTGGCTAACATCATTAAAATCGGGCCGGGAAATACCGAAATAAATAGCAGGCGGGTCTGGATTGTTATTTACCGTGATGGTGCTAATGAAAAGCAGGTGCAGTTTTATAACAATCTCACCCTCTGGAATCACAACTTCACGGCTTTTCTGGCAGCGGTAAAAAGTGCCAATCCTGAAGCAGTCGTTAAAGAACGATCAATCCTCAATCTGTGAAATTATCCCTGCCGGGCGGCCAGCTCGTGACACAGCGCGCCAATCTGCTCCACGGCGTTCAGCAGGCGGGGCGTAGGTTCGTTTGCGCAGTTCAGCCGCAGAAAGTGCGTTAACTCTGCGGCAGGGGAAAACAGGGGGCCAGGGCTGACGCCAATGCCCAGCGCCAGCGCGCGACGGTGCACCTCCAGCGCGTTGACCCGCTGAGGCAGTTCAACCCACAGCAGGAAACCGGCAGCGGGCACGTTAACGCGCGTACCGGGTGGAAAGCTCGCCTTGACCTGCGCCACGACGGCGCGAACGCCCTCTGCGATCCGGCGCTTCAGCCGCCGCAGATGGCGATCGTAGTCGCCGCTCGCCAGAACCTCGCTCGTCGCCGCTTCCAGCAGCGGGGCGCCAGCCCATTCTCCGGCCATGCGCGCCTGTAAGACCTGCGGGGAGTAGCGTCCGGCGGCGATCCAGCCGATTCGCCATCCGGGCGCAAGCGTTTTAGACAGAGAACTGCAGTAGATCACATTCCCGCTCTGGTCGAACGCCTTGCAGGCCGGAGGGCGTTGCCCCTCGCCGACCAGGTCACCGTAAACATCGTCCTCAATCAAGGGAATACCTGCCTCTTCCAGCAGGGCAACCAGTTCCTGCTTACGCGCGACGGGCATGCTGGCACCCAGCGGGTTTTGCACGGTGGGCGAGGCCAGAACGGCCGCGGGGCGGTGGCAGCGAATGGCGTCCGCCAGCGGTTCCAGCAGCAGGCCTTCCACAGGGTCGGTGGGGATCGCTAAGGCCTTCAGGCCTAAATCCTCCAGCAGCAGGAGCGTACCAAAGTAGGCTGGCTGCTCAATCGCCACGACGTCACCCGGCTGGCACACGGCCCGAAGGGCCAGGCGCAGCGCCTGCGTCGCGCCTGCGGTAATAATGAGATCGTCCGCGCCGAACCGGGCTCCCCACTGGGCAGAGCGCGCGGCAATCTTGCTTCGCAAATCCCGCCTTCCCGGAGGCAGGCTGTAGCTCTGTCCATGCGCGTCCAGACGACGGCCCGCAGAGTGCAACGCCCGCTGCAGCGCGTCTCCCGGCAGCCACGCGGGATCGGGCAGGGCGGCGCCCAGCGGGATCAGCCGGGCTTCTGCACTGCTGAACAGCGACCGGGCCACGGCGGACAGGGTGACGGGGACCGGGCCCGGCGTGGAGCGCGCGGGCTCCGCGCGCGCAGGCTGGCTGGTCTGACGGATGTAATAGCCTGAACGCGGGCGCGCAACGATCAGCCCTTCAGCCTCAAGGCAGCGAAGGGCCTCCAGCGCCGTCGGAAGGCTAACGCGCTCGCGTTCGGCCAGTTTGCGCGCGGAGATCATCCTGTCACCGGCGCGCAGCGCGCCGGACGTAATGGTAAAACGCAGCATATCCGCAATACGGCGATAGTGAGGAGAGGACTGGGACGGGGCAGACATGGGTAACTGTTCAGGCTAATTTTCGATAAAACTGACTATACAGCCATTGATGCGCGCCATCTATAGTGTCCGGCATGTTCAGGACAAGGAGGCATTATGCAAAGCGATAACTTCAACATTTCCACCTATTTCAAACGCATAAACTATACCGGACCGGCGGCTGCCGATACGGCCACCCTGCATGCGCTGATGCGCCATCAGCTCTTTTCCGTTCCCTTTGAGAATCTGGACGTGCAGGCGGGCAAAGTTGTATCGCTGGCGCCAGACGATATTGCCGATAAGGTGCTAACGCAGGGGCGCGGCGGCTACTGCTATGAGGTGAACGGGCTTTTTGCCATGGCGCTGGAGGCGTTAGGGATCCCTTACCGTTTTGTGGCGGCGCGCCCGATGTTCTACCCCGCGCGGCGTCCGAAAACCCACATGGCGATCGTCGCTGAGGTAGATAGCCGACAGTGGCTTTGCGACCTCGGGTTCGGCAGCTACGGCATTCGCGCGCCGATGGCGCTGGACACGCTTGATGTGGATATCACGCAGGATTTCGACACGTTTCGGCTAAGCCGCAGCGCGGAGGGCGAATATCTGCTTGAGGCGAAGGTTGAGGGAGAGTGGGCCCGGCAGTACGGCTTTGATCTCACCCCTCAGGAATGGATTGACTTCGTTCCGGCCAACTACCTTAACTCCACGCACCCGGATGCGATCTTTGTGCAGAAGCGGGTGGTGGTGCAGCACAGCCCGGAGGGACGCCAGATTTTGCTGGGCGATGTGCTGAAAACCATCACGGTGAACGGCACTGAAACGCGGAAACTGGCGGAGGATGAAATCCGCCATGTCCTGAAAGACCGTTTTGCGCTGACCGCCGCGTAATCTGTCGGGGAACGAGGGTGCCTCAGCGCAGTCCGTCTTCTGCGGCTTTGCGCTGATCGCCCCACTGTAACAGCAGGCTAAACGACGCGGGTAACACGGTCAGCGTCACCAGCGTCGCGGCCAGCAGCCCGCCGATAATCGCATAGGCCATTGGCCCCCAGAAGACCTGATGAGAGATTGGGATCATGCCCAGGATGGCGGCGCAGGCGGTCAGGCAGATGGGTCTGGCCCGGTGCTCCGCGGCTGCCATAATCGCGGCATCGTTTGCCATCCCCTGAGCAAGATTACCGTCAACCTCGCTAATCAGTATCACCGCGTTGCGCACGATCATCCCCGCCAGGGCGATGACGCCCAGCAGCGCGACAAACCCCATCGGCGTGCCGCCGGGCAACATAGCCAGCACGATCCCCGGCAAGCCAAACGGGGCCATCAGGAGGGCCAGCAGCATCCGGGAATATCGCCGCAGCTGAAGCATCAGCAGCAACAGCATGAGGACCAGCGTTACCGGAAGAACGGTAAAGACGGAGCTGTTCCCCTTGTCCGATTCGGCAACCGCGCCGCCTTCTTCAATGCTGTAACCTGCCGGCAGGCTCGCGCGCAGCTTGTCGACCGCCGGACGCAGCGCCGCGGATACCGCTTCAGCCTTCATCCCCGGGGCAAGATCCGTTTGCACCGTGATAAAGGGCACGCGCTGGCGACGCCAGACGACCGGATCGTCCACGCCCCAGACCGGCGTCGCGACGGCGCTGAGCGGGATTTTTTTACCGTCATTCCCCTGAATCGTGAGCGAGGAGAGGGTGGCGGTGCTGTGACGTGCATCGTCCGTGGCCCGCAGCACCACGTCGACAAGGCGGTCATTATCCCTGATGGAGGTGACAACGCTGCCGGACCAGACGGTGTTCAGCGTGCGGGCGAGGCTTTCTGACGATATTCCCGCCGCCCTGGCTGCCGTCTGATTTACCTTTAAGGTAATGACCCTCTCCGGCTCTCCGGCCGTCTGGTTAACGTCGCGGGAGAACGGAGACCTGCCAATCGCGTCCGTGAGGCGGTTCGCCAACGCCCGGACCTGCAGATAATCAGGCCCGCTCACCCGGTATTTGATGGGCCAGCCGACGGGCGGCCCCAGCTCAAGGGGCGACACGCGCGTGATGATGTCGCTAAACTGCGTCGCCAGGATCCTGTTCAGCTGCGCATGCAGACGATCCCGTGCTTCAAGATCTTTAGCCACCACGACCATCTGGGCGATATTTTCATTTTCCAGCAGCACGTCCATCGGCAGGTAAAAACGGATGGCGCCGGACCCGACGTACGTCGAATAGCGATCGATATTGCTGTTTCCGGCCAGCGCCTTTTCCAGCTTTTTCACCTCTCTTAGCGTTTCCGGCTGCGACGCGTTGGCCGGAAGCGTCAGGCTGACCAGCAGCTCTGGCCGGTCCGAAGCGGGGAAAAACTCGCCCTGCATAAACGTCGTGCCGTACGCTGACAGCCCCAGCGCGGCAAGCGCAATCAGCACGGTAGCCACTCGGTGACGCAGTGCCAGGCGTAAAAGCCGTCCGTATCCGCGCGCGATCCTGCCGGGGCCTGCAGCGTGATGTCTGACTTTTTCCGGCAGCAGCCACGTGCCCGTCAGCGGCGAAAACAGGATCGCGACAGCCCAGGAGCAGAGCAGGGCAATGAGCACCACCGCAAACAGGGAAAAGCAGTATTCACCGGCGCTGGAGGCCGCAAAACCAACGGGGATAAAGCCGGCAATCATCACCTGAGTCCCGGTGAGCATCGGGAAGGCCGTCGTTTTGAATGCATGGGTGGCCGCGTGCCGACGGGAATCCCCCGCTTCCAGCCGGGAGACCATCGTTTCGACGGCGATCATCGCGTCATCCACCAGCAGGCCCAGGGCAATGATCAGCGCCCCGAGCGAGATACGCTGAAGGCCAATACCGGCGAGCATCATGCCGGCAAACGTCATGGCGAGCACCAGCGGAATGGCCGTCGCCACCACCAGTCCGGCCCGTAACCCCAGCGAGACAAATGAAACCGCCAGTACGATAACAACGGCTTCGATAAGCACCCGCAGAAACCCGCTTACCGCGTCACTCACCACCGCTGACTGATCGGCGACTTTCACCATCTCGATACCGTGCGGCAGCCCGGCGCTGAGGGCCGCCATTCTGTCATTCAGCGCGGCGCCGAAACGCAGCATGTTGCCCGTTGGCGCCATCGACACCGCCAGCCCGATAGCCGGTTTGCCGTTCACCCGGTAGGCCGGGGCCGGTGGCTCGGCGATTTCCCGGGTGACGGTGGCAATGTCGGTCAGCGGAATATAGCGATTGTTCACGTGCAGCGTGACGGCGCGTAAGCTCTCCTCGGTCGTGAGCGCACCGCTGACCTTTAACGCCATGTTCTCTTTTTCGGTACGCATCGTTCCTGCCGGGACAACGGCGTTTTGCGCCCGGAGGGCGTCGGCAACCTCCTGAATATCGAGCCCCATCCCGGCCAGGCGCGCCGGAGAAAAGGCGAGAACCCACTGCTCCTGCTGTTCGCCCAGCAGGGTGGTTTTTCCTATATCCGGCAGGGACATCAGCTCGCGACGTATGGTCTCTGCGCGATCCCGCACCTCCCGCAGGGTGAAACCTTCGGGAATAAAGGCATAAATTGTGCCGAACGTGTCGTCAAACTCGTCGTCCACGGCAGGGCCCTGCACCCCTTCAGGCAGGGACGGCGCGATGTCCTGCATTTTTTTGCGAACCTGATACCAGATATTGGGCACGCGTTGCGGGGGCGTATCGTCACGAAGGTTGACGTGTATAACGGTGCGTCCGGCCCGGGTTTCACTTTCGAGATAGTCCAGCCAGGGCGTTTCCTGCAGCTTTTTTTCAAGCGTATCGGTCAGCAGACGGGTGGTATCCGCCACGGAGGCTCCCGGCCACTGCGCGGAGACGACGGCCGTTTTAATGGTGAACGCCGGATCTTCGTTACGCGGCAGCTTCTCATAGCAAAACACGCCCATCGCAATCACCAGCAACATCAAAAAGCTGACCATCTGCTGGTTCTTCAGCGCCCAGGCGGAGAGGTTAAATTTGGCTTCCGGTCCCGCGTTCATGGCTGAACCTCTCCGGCAACCACCGGCTCGCCGGACCGCAATGTGCTCACGCCCGCCGTAATCACCCTGTCGCCTGGTTCAAGGCCGGAGGCAATCATGACGGAGGTGGCCGTATAGCTCGCGGGCATCACCGCGCGCAGCTGCGCCCGCGACTGCGGGGTAATCACAAAAACGGCCGGTTTGTCGCCGATGCGGGTCAGCGCCGACGCGGGAAGGGTGTAGCCGCGCGGGGCTGACGATGGCAACGTGACGGTAACGCTGGCGCCCAGCGCCATGGCCGCCGGCGGGTTTTGCAGGGTGGCCCTGACGCGCCAGGTGCGGGTCTGAGGATCGGCCTGCGGGGTGATATCCCGCAGCGCGGCAGACGCCTGTACCGACGGGTCGCTGAGCAGGGAAACCCGCAATTCCGCCTTATCCAGAGGCGGGATCGCATCCGGAGTGGCAATATCGAACGCCACGTCGCGACCTTCTCCGGTCGCCAGCGTCAGCACGGACTGGCCGTCGCTGACAACCTGTCCCGCAGAGGCGTTCACGGCGGTGATGACGCCCGCCTGCGGCGCGATCAGGCGCGTCCAGCCGAGGCTTTCGCGGGCATTTCGCCAGGCGGCCTCGCTGCTTTTTAAGCGCGCGCGGGCGACAAGCCAGTCCGCACGGGCGCTGTCGAGCTGCGTGCGGGCTATCGCGCCCGTTGGCATAAGCTTTTGCATTCGACTGACGTTAAGCGCGGCGACCTGCGCCGAGGCTTTGGCACCTTCATAGTCGGCCACCGCGCTGTCGAGCTGGTTTTGCCCGGTCGTGTAGTCAAGCGTGGCCAGCAGCTGTCCGGCAGTGACACTGTCACCAATATCGACGCTACGCGTCAGTATCCGGCCCCCGGTGCGAAAGCTCAGGGGCGTTTCATCGTGGGCATGGATCTCACCGGTTCTTTCCTGCGCGGGAAGGGGCTGGGCGGCCCCGACAACGACGTAGCGTACCGCTCGCGCGGGGTCGGGCTTATTTTCGTGTTTATCACCGCAGCCGGTCAGGGGAAAAATCGCCAGCGCAAGCAGGGCCAGGGGAAGAAAATGCAGCCAGGAAAGGGTGCGCGCCACGCCGTACAAATGATGCAGGCAGTGGCGGAGGGAGAGAAAGAATTCGTCTGACATAACGCCGCTCCATAAAGGGAATGGCGTTATTAAATGCGGGCTACGTCGAGAAAGATTCGACGTTCTGTCAAGGCTTTATCAAGAGTGAAGATTTTCATTACCGGACGGATGCCAGGGCAATAAAATGTGCACGGCGAGGCCGCCGGTTTCCGGTAACGACGCGCTAATCTCACCCCCATGCGCCTCGCAAATCGCCCGGGCGATGGACAAACCGAGGCCGCTGCCGCCGGAATGCCGCGCGCGGGACTGCTCCTCGCGGCTAAAGCGTTTAAACATTTCCGGTAAGAACTGGGGCGACACGCCCGGCCCGTCATCGGTAAATTCGAGGATGTAATGACCGCTGGCGTAGTGCAGCGCCACCTCGAGGTGGCCGCCCTCGCGTCCGTAACGTAGCGCATTTTCCATAAGGATAGTAACGACCTGTCCCAGACGGAACGCATCGCCTCTGAAGGGGCTGGGGCGCGGGTTGCGAAGCGTTATCCGGAAATGATGCGCGTCAGCCTCGGGCATGATCCAGGCAGCCCGCTCCTGAATCAGCTCATCCAGACTAAACGCCTGGTCCTCCAGCACGAGGTTACCCGCGTCGGCAAGCGACAGAAGGTGAAGCTCATCGGTGAGGCGGTTGAGGTGCTGGAGCTGTTTCATCACCATGCCGAGCTGCGCCGGGCTGGCATCAAACACGCCGTCTAACATGCCCTGCAGACGCCCGATGGCGGCCGTCAGGGGTGAGCGCAGCTCGTGCGCCATCGCGACGTGCGAGGCGCGGAGCTCTTTTTCATAGCGGGCGAGTTGCCCCGTCATGGAGTTAAAGTCGGTCGCAAAGCTGACCATTTCAGCCGGCGCATCCTTGATAAGTTCCGCCTGACGGCCAAACTGCCCGTCGGCGACGTCCTTTGCCGCATCGCGAAGGCGGCTGAACTGCAGCGCCAGCGGCCGGGCGTGTTTGAGCCCCATCACCACGATAAACGGGATCATCACCAGCACCAGCAGGGCCACCGTGGCCCAGTCGGCTGAGGCGATAGACGGCGTGGAATAGCTCAGGCCCCACCAGGTGTCCACAATCGAGTGGAAGCGGGCCGGATTGGCCTGCGGGTTCTGGCTGAGCGTCAGAAACTCCTGGCGGACCGCCGCTGGCATTTTGCCCATTATCCAGTAGTTCTGAACCGCATAGCGCAGCCACATGCAGGTGGCAATGACGATCACGCTGCCGATAGCCAGCGCCAGGATACGCGCGCAAATCCAGCGCCACAGAGAGGAGTGCTGATTTTTAATCATGGCTGTCTGAACCTGTAACCCACGCCGCGAACGTTGATCAGCACGCCGGAGATCCCCGCCGCTTCGAGTTTTTTACGCAGGTTATAAATATGGGTGTCCACCACGCGCTCCAGCGCTTCGCTTTCCGGCAAACAGTGCTCCAGTAAATACTGACGGGAGAACGGGTGCGCCGGCGAACGCAGCAGCGTTGCCAGAAGCGAGAATTCCGTTGGCGTAAGATCGAGCATCACGGGCGCGTCGCCGCCGTTATCCACGCTCGCCACAATGGCGGCCACGTTCACCTCAAGCGTTTGCCAGCGAAGGATCGCCTCGTCCGTCTCTTTTTTACTGCTGCGCCGCAGCACCGCCTGCACCCGAGCCACCACTTCCCCCGGATGATAAGGCTTCACAACGTAATCATCGGCACCGTACCGCAGGGCACCAATACGGTCGGGGGTATCCCCCATGGCCGTGACCATGATCACCGGCACATCGCTTTTACGACGCAGGCCAGCCAGCACTTCGGTGCCGTTAAGCCCCGGCAGCATCACGTCCAGCAGGATGAGGTCGGGCTTCCACCGCTGCGCCATATCCAGCCCGGAATGACCGTCTCCGGTTATGGTCACGTCGTAATTTTCCCGCCGTAAATAGGCTTCGAGCACGCCAGCCGCATCGGCGTCATCTTCAATAATCAGCACTCTTCTGGACAACATCCGTTCACCTTGACCATTTCTTAACACTATCCCGACGATTCATTGATTCAGCCAAATCATACTGCGCCCACATTGTGTGGCCGCCCCCGTATCAGGAGGCGCCAGCGTCCGTATGGAGAGCAGTATGATAGCGATAAAAAAAGTCCTGTATATGTCCGTCCCGCTTCTGATGGCCGTGAGTTCTGGCGCGCAGGCGGATGATGGCGCCGCGTCCGATTCCCTCACCGTCGGGCTTGGGGGGCAGTATGCCCCACGTTACTCAGGCTCAGACAAGCAGGTGTGGCAGGTGGTTCCGGTGCTGCAGGGCCGTAAAGGCGCTTTCTTTATTGAAGCGCAAAAAGGGGCGGGATATGACCTGCAAAACGACAGCGGCTGGTATTTCGAACACACGCTGGGCTACGACTTCGGAAGGGCTGAGAAAAATTCTGGCTGGCGTGAGGGCGCAAACAATCTGAAAGGGATGGGGGACATTGATGCCACCCTGAATACCGGCCTTGCCGTCGGCTGGCAGGCCGCGCCATGGCTGAGTATGGAAGGCAAAGCGACGCTGCCGTTAACGGACAGCCAGGGGGCAAGCTATCAGGCCTCCGTGACGCTGATCCCGGTACAAAATAATCAGGACACGGTCGCCTTTCAGTCTGCGGCCCTGTTTGGCGACAGCCGTTATCTGAATACCTGGTATGGGGTCAGCGAGCAGCAGAGCCGCCGCAGCGGCTATCACCGCTATGCTGCGCCGGGTGGATTCTATGGCGTCGACACCAGCCTGACCTGGAGCCATCAGTTCGATGCCCACTGGGGAACGGTTCTGAGCGCGGACTATACCTGGCTTGGCGATCGTGCGAATAACAGCCCGATCGTGATGCGGCGCAATGAGGGGGCTGCAACCGCCGCTATCACCTGGACATTTTAAAATCGCGGAGCACGAGGGGACGAGAGGATTATTTCTTCTTATCCATCATCGCTTTTAAATCGGCAAAGGGGTTAAACGTGGCGACGCCCACGTCTTTTTGCGCGTCTTCCCCGGCCACCACGGTGGTGCCGTACTGATCCGCTTCGGTGTATTTCGAGTGTTCATGATCGTGGCAAAACAGGCACAGCAGCTCCCAGTTGCTGCCGTCTTCCGGGTTGTTGGTATGGTCATGATCGATATGGTGAACCGTGAGTTCACGCAGGTTGGAATAGACAAATTCGCGCGAGCAGCGTCCACACACCCATGGATAGATTTTTAATGCTTTTTCGCGATAGCCGCTTTCCAGCCGCGCGTAGTTTTTGGGGATCAAAGCCATTGCCGGTTTTACCTGCCAGGAAAAGAGAGGGGGAGATTATATCGTATTATGGAGCGGAATGACGAACCACACTACTCAGTCAATTTATTTGATGCTTTCCGTTAAATAAACGGCATTTATTCTTACCGGGTAATGCGTAAAGTGGACAGAACGCAATGCATTATCAGGACACATGGTTATGAAAAAGATCGGGTTTTTATCCTTTGGTCACTGGACGCCTTCACCGCAGTCCGGCACGCGCTCGGCGGCAGACACGCTGCTGCAGTCCATTGATTTAGCCGTGGCGGCTGAAGAGCTGGGGGCAGACGGCGCCTATTTCCGCGTGCACCACTTTGCCCGACAGCTGAGCTCGCCGTTCCCTCTGCTGGCGGCCATTGGCGCAAAAACGAAAACCATCGAAATCGGTACCGGCGTAATTGATATGCGCTATGAAAATCCGATGTACATGGCCGAAGACGCGGGCGCGGCGGATCTGATTTCCGGCGGTCGTTTGCAGCTTGGCATCAGCCGCGGCTCGCCGGAGCAGGTCATTGATGGCTGGCGTCATTTCGGCTATGTCCCGCAGGAAGGGGAAAACGAATCGGATATGGCGCGCCGTCATACCGAAGTGCTGCTTGAGGTGCTGCGCGGTGAAGGCTTTGCCAAACCGAATCCACAGCCGATGTTCCCGAATCCGCCGGGGCTGCTGCGCCTGGAGCCGTATTCTGAAGGGCTGCGCGAGCGCATATGGTGGGGGGCCGGTTCCAATGCGACGGCCGTATGGGCCGCAACGCTGGGCATGAACCTGCAAAGCTCAACCCTGAAGGACGATGAAACCGGCGAGCCGTTCCATATTCAGCAGGCAAAACAGATCCGCGCGTACCGTCAGGCCTGGAAAGAAGCGGGGCATACGCGCCAGCCGCGGGTGTCGGTCAGCCGCAGCATTTTTGCGCTAATGGACGACCGCGACCGGATGTATTTCGGTGCCAGCCGCAACGACAGCGATAGCGTGGGCTACCTTGATGAGAAAACGCGCGCGATCTTCGGGCGCAGCTATGCGGCGGAGCCGGACAAGCTGATTGAACAGCTGAAAAAGGACGAGGCGATTGCCGAAGCCGATACGCTCTTGCTGACCGTGCCGAACCAGCTTGGCGTGGACTACAACGCGCATGTTATTGAGTCGATCCTCAAGCATGTGGCGCCAGCAATGGGCTGGCGCGATTAACTGAACAGTGGGGTTGCTCAGCCTCGTGCTACTTATGGCTCATATCGCTCAGCAGCACGGCGATGGTTTGCCCGCCCGCCGTCTGTTCCAGGCCAATCTTGACGATAATGGTCAGCGGAACGGAAAGTAGCATGCCAACGGGGCCGAGCAGCCAACCCCAGAATATCAGGGATAAAAAGACCACCAGCGTAGAAAGGCCCAGCCCTCGTCCCATCATGCGTGGCTCAAGAATGTTACCGAACACCAGGTTGATGACCAGGTATCCGGCCAGCAGGATCAGCGCGTCATAAAGCCCGCTGAAAACCAGCACCTGAAGGATAGGGGGGATTGCCGCCAGCACGGAGCCGATGTTGGGAATGTAGTTAAGCGCAAACGCCAGTAACCCCCAGACAAACGCAAAGCGAACGTCCAGCGCCAGAAGCATCGCCCAGACGACACCGCCCGTGACCAGGCTAATCGCCGTTTTCAGCACCAGATAGCGGGAGACGCTGTCCAGCGCGCGTTGAATCGCTCCCATTCCCTCAACCGGACGGACCATCATCTGCTGCAGCTTTGCGGGCAGCTGCGGCACCTCCAGAAGCATGAACACCACCGTTAAAAACAGCAGGAAAATGGAGGTCATGGCATTGGAAAGCTGAGCCAGCAGGCTGGTGACGATCGTCATGGCCGCGTTGGGGTCGATATATTTCAGGAGTTCCTCAACCGAGACTTCGATACCCGCGCGCTGCAGCCAGGGTTCCAGCTGAAGTAGCGGTATCGCCAGCGAAGAACGGTACTTCGGCAGCGTTCGCGCCAGTTCATTGAGCGAGGTCCCCAGATACGCCACCAGCAAGACCATCGCCACAATGATGATGCTGATAAGCAGCGTAATCGCCAGCACGCGCGGGATGCGTAGCCGCGTCATGCGCTGCACCAGCGGGTTAAGGATCACCGCAACAAACAGGGCCAGAATAAAGGGCACAATAATGTCGGCGGCAAAACGAACGCCCGTCAGTATGATCACCAGCATGCCCAGCATGATGACAATTTTTAACCCGTTCAGGGTAATAATGGGTTTAGCCATGGTGACTCCGAATTTTTCTTTATATTTATAATAAAGGTGAAAGGCGTTGCAATAAACTAACCAAAATCAAACGGTATGGGTAAAGAATTGCAAAGACTTTGAGTAAAATCCTGGCTTATGGTACAAATCTGGTGTGTTTAACTACCGAGGACAATTTTCATCCGCAAAGACGAGAAGCAACAACGCGGATAATTGTAATTTTATGGACAATATGTTCAGGACGTACTCTTCAAACAATACCGCTGTCTACTCCACTTCTTTCTGCCTGCTTTCTGGTGAGCAACACTGGCGCACCGCACTATAGTCACTTCTTCTGCCTGAGCTGGCGCTAAGCGCTTAGCTGTCTGATTTCAATTCGTATTTTTTGGTTTGCTGCACGCAGCGGGCCACGATGGATTATATTCTCAAGCAGGAGAAAAACATGTTTTACTGGATCCTATTAGCGCTGGCTATCATCGCTGAAATTACCGGCACGCTGTCTATGAAATGGGCAAGCGTCAGCGATGGCAACACCGGTTTTATTTTGATGCTGGTGATGATTTCGCTTTCTTATATTTTCCTCTCGTTTGCGGTGAAAAAAATTGCGCTGGGCGTGGCGTATGCACTGTGGGAAGGGATCGGTATTTTGTTGATTACGCTGTTCAGCGTGCTGATATTTGACGAAACATTAACAACAATGAAGGTCGCCGGATTAACGACGCTGGTCGCGGGTATTGTGCTGATTAAATCCGGTACCCGAAAGCCTGGCAAACAGCCGAAGGAGCAGAACCATGCAACAGTTTGAATGGGTTCATGCGGCCTGGCTGGGGTTCGCCATCGTGCTGGAAATTCTGGCTAACGTTCTGCTGAAATTCTCCGATGGTTTTCGCCGTAAACTCTATGGCCTGATGTCGATTGCCGCGGTTCTGGGAGCGTTCAGTGCGCTGTCTCAGGCGGTAAAAGGGATCGATCTTTCGGTGGCCTATGCGCTGTGGGGCGGTTTTGGTATCGCCGCTACCCTGGCCGCAGGCTGGGTACTCTTCGGCCAGCGCTTAAACAACAAGGGCTGGATGGGACTCATCTTGCTGCTTGCCGGCATGATCATGATAAAACTCGCCTGACAGACCTCTCGCCATGATTTACAGGCAGCGAAATTCGCTGCCTGTATTACGCTTAGAAAAGCAAAACATGAAGAGGATGGCTGATGTATCGCACATTAAGCTGGCGCAATATTCCCAATGCGAGAACGTTGTTTGCCATGGTCTTTATGGCGGGCATCGGCTTAATCATCTCCATCATCGCACTGCTCTATCTTTCCCTGCATCTTATCAGCACCAAAACCAATGAAATTGATGAACACCGCACGGCGCTTTCCGTGCAGGGGGCCATTCAGACATCGGTTAACCGCGTCTCCTCTCTGGTGCTGGATAACGCCGTCTGGGACGATGCGGTGCGGGAGGTCTACCGTCCTGCGCTCGATACCGACTGGCTGTACAACACCTGGGGCGCCGGTTTTAAAATCAACAACCTCTACGACGGCACCTTCGTGCTGGATGAACATTTCAACGTCCTCTGGGGATCCTTTCAAAGCCGTCCCTTTAACGAAAAAAACCTCGACTTCTTTGGCAAGGGGCTCAAAGCGCTTATCGACCAGCACGGGCGAGCGCTCGTGGGTGAAAAAAATATCTATGCCGGGATCAGCAAAACGCGAAGCGGCGTCGCCTTTGTGGGTATTGGGTTGATTCGCCCGATGGTCGGAAGATTACAGGTTACCGACGGAACGCGCCGCTATCTGGTGATTACCCGTCATCTGAACGCCAGAATATTATCCGACCTGGGGGCGACCTTTCAGATCGATCGCCTCAACTATACCCCCGAAAAAATCGACGATCGCAGCATGCCGCTGCACAGCGCGGCGGGGGAGTTAGTCGGATATCTGAACTGGCAGGCGCGGCTTCCAGGCGCACAGGCCGCCCGGGCGGCATCCTCTGATATCAGGCAGATTGTGGTGCTGGCCTCGGGGCTGATCCTGCTTTTCATTCTGGTGAGCAGCGTGGGGCTGTACAAACTCGCGCGCGGTGAAAGCCAGGCGCGTCTGGTCGCAAGAACGGACTGGCTAAGCCATCTGCCAAACCGGCGTGCGCTCATCGAAGCGCTGGACCACGTGAGTTTACGCGGTGATATCGACGTCAAAAGCGTGGTGTTTATCGATCTGGACGGTTTTAAAGATGTGAATGACATCTACGGCCACAGCGTGGGAGACGATCTCATCGTGGCGATAGCGAAAACGCTGAGTGAACGCGTGCCGACGGGTGGAATGCTCGCGCGCATGGGCGGGGATGAGTTTGCCATGACCATCGGCGGAGATGATGCAGAGGGGCAGGCCACCGCCTTTGCCGCTTCGGTGCTGGATTTTTTCACCACCCCGGTTCAACTGGGGGAACGCACCATCCATATCGGGGCCAGCATTGGTATCGCCAGCGGAACTCTGATTGAATGCACCAGCTCAGAACTGTTTCGCCGCGCTGATATTGCCATGTATCACGCTAAATTGAGCGGGAAAGGGCGTATCAGCCACTATGACGCGGAGCTCAACAGCGTCCGGGAACGCAAGCTGGCGATTGAAAATCAAATTCGTGACGGTCTTGAACGCGATGAGTTTGATGTCTGGTATCAGCCGATTATTGACGCCCACAGCCAGACAATGAGCAGCGTCGAGGCGCTGGTCCGCTGGCCGCGTCGCCCGGAGGGGCCGCTTGGGCCGGATATTTTTATCACCATTGCGGAGACCAGCGGTCTGATTTACAAGCTGGGCCAGTTTGTGTTGCAGCGGGCCTGCCAGGATCTGCAGCCTTACGGCGACTTAAAGCTCTCCGTGAATATCTCCCCCGCGCAATTTCGCGATCCTGCATTCGAAGAAAAAGTGGCCAGCGTGCTGGAGACCACCCGTTTCCCGGCCCACCGACTGCAGCTTGAGGTTACGGAGTCGTATGTACTGGAAAACCCGGAGCGTGCCCGCATGGCGATAGCCAATCTTAAAGCGCTGGGTACGGCGGTGGCGCTGGATGACTTTGGCACCGGCTATTCCAGCATTGGCTATTTGCGGCGTTTTAACTTCGACACCATCAAGATCGATAAATCCCTGGCCGGGCTGGTGGACCACGATGAGCAGGCGGCCGCGCTGGTAAGCGGCACGGTGCGGATCGCCAATGCGCTGGGCATGGCGGTGGTGGCAGAAGGGGTGGAAACCGAGAAGCAGATGAAACTGCTGCGGCTGGCTGGCTGCGATCAACTGCAGGGTTTTTGGTTCAGCCAGCCGATGCCGATTGAGTCAATAAGAGCGTTACGTAAGGTCAGACGCTGCTGATTTACTGCTGCGCCAGCGCTTCCAGCTTGTCGCGAAAGCCTGTCACGGACAAGGCCCGGTTATCTGCGCGCCAGCGATCTTTCGCCGCCGGTGCAGAGCTCTGCACACCGATCAACTGCCAGCCGTTATCTGTCTTCAGCATCAGCGGTGAACCACTGTCGCCCGGCAACGTATCGCATTGGTGCGAGAGTACGCTGGTTTGCGCCCAGCCCGTCACAATACAGTCGGTATGCGTATAAAGCGTATCCAGATGATCGACAGGATAGCCTGACTGCGTCACCTTTCGGTCGGCGGCTTTCAGCGCGGCGGTGAGTGCGGCCTTGTCGCCGTCAAATAACGGCAGCGGCGTAATGCCCGAAGGCGGGTAGCGTAAAACGATCAGGCCAAAATCCCATGAGGCGGCCCCCGGCGGCACGATCCAGCCGTCGCCATCCGGCTTCAGGCGTTTGCCGAGAGACGGATCAACCCGTCCCTCAATGCCGTGGATTTCATAGCGCCAGGTCCCTTTTTGCGACACAAACCGCAAGGCAACCGCTTTATCCGGCTTGCCGTTTGGCGGCGTTAACAAGCAGTGGCCTGCCGTCAGGGCAAGCTGTGGGGTGATCAGCGTCGCGGTGCACAAGTTACCGCTGGCGGTTTCCAGTTGACCTATAGCATCCCAGGGCGCCTGGGTGGGATCGGCGACGCGCGTACGATCGTCATGACCGAAAAAAAGCGTCTTTAGCTCTTTTGCGCTAATGGTGTCATCACCGCCATCATCCGCATGTGAGAATCCAGAAAAAAGACCAAACGTTCCCAGTAACAACACAACAGATTTACGCATATCACACTCTGGTGGGGGTAATTATGATTATTAAAAGTGAACCCTATGAAAATACTATAGACGGGACAGCGCTAAAGTGGGAGTAAAATCAGCGTGCTACAATCAGGAAAGATAAAAATGGCTGGCGATGAGCGCGCATAAAATAAGCAGGATCAGAATCAGCTCAAACCGATAGCGTCGCAGCATACGCCCTCCGGAAATAAAAAAACGGCGCGGAACCTGTTCCGGTTCAGCGCCGGTTTACCAACGTGCCCCGAAGGGCACGGTTAAGCTTGTACTCTTACGCAGCTGGCTGTGCAGCTGGTTTAGCAGCTTCGTGTTTTACTGCTTTTTTGTGATGCTTTTTAGCAGCCTGCGCTTTCTGTTCTACAGCCGGTTTGGTAGCTTTTTTGTGGTGCTTTTTAGCAGCCTGCGCTTTCTGTTCTACAGCTGGTTTGGTTGCTTTTTTGTGGTGCTTTTTAGCGGCCTGCGCTTTCTGCTCTACAGCTGGTTTAGCGGCTTTTTTGTGGTGCTTTTTGGCAGCCTGAGCTTTCTGCTCGGTTGGTGCTGCGGTTGCTGGTGCAGCGGCTTCTTTTTTCGCTGCAGCTTTGTGATGTTTCTTATGGTGAACCGCTTTTGCTGGCGCAGCGGTGGTGGTTGCAGCAGGCGCGGCAGCCGGTGCAGCAGTTGCGGTAGTGTCAGCAGCAAATGCAGCAGAAGACAGACCCATAGCAGCGGCAACAACCAGAGCTAATACTTTATTCATTCTCATACCCTCGAATTTGGTTTTTCATTTAACCCCACTGCGGGGCCGTTGAAATAACTATATCCCTGTAAATTCGAGGTTTCCGTGAGTGATTGGTATCGGCGTGTAACGGAATGTACAGAGGGGAGGAAAGTGTACGAACAGGCCAAACGCCGCTGCTCGTACGGGCCTCTGTTATTTGTTCAGTGTGGCCAGAATAGCCGCCGGAGACTGACTGCCTATAATCGTCCGTGATTCAGGCTCGATCACCACCATTACCGGGGTGATGCTAATGCCCAAACGTTCTGCCAGGGCAGATTGCCGCGCGATCAGATCGGAGCAGGCTGTGGTGGTGTCGTTATCCGGTAAAAATCCCGCCATCGCTTGTTGCAGGCTTTTGACCTTATCGGTTGAACACCAGACGCGCCCCATATCTTCAATTACCGAGTCGCGAATGGCGTTGGGCGCAACGGTCAGAAACGACATCGTCAAACCGGCATCCGTATATTGCTTAACGTTTTTCACTACGTTGCTGCAGTAAATGCACTGATTATCAATAAACACCAGCAGCTTATATTTTTCTGCAGGAGCCTGAAACGTGATGGGCTGGAGGTCTGCAAGAGAGCGGGTAATATCGTTGAACGCGTCTTGCGGGGTATTATCCGTGGCTGCGAAAGTACTTAAACTGGTCGCACACAGAATGGCTAACATCGTTTTCATTATGCCTTTCATCATTCATCCCTTTATTTTTTTAATCCTGACCTGATGGCAGTCTCATTGTGTCGGAAGGACACGCATTCATACACCCGACGCAATCATGACAACATGTGCTAAATCATATTCTTATTGAAAAGGGTGAGAAGAGTGCCGGAGCAGGCTCCGGCAGAGGGATTAAAGATAACGGGAGGTCAGATGTTCGCGGAAGTAACGGATATTCAGATCTTCGCCCGTCGCCTGGGTGATTAATTGCGACGTGCTGAAGCGGCTGCCGTGCTGCCAGATGTTCTGACGCAGCCACTCAAAGAGTGCGGAAAAATCACCTTCGGCGATGGAGGATTGCAGACCCGGCAGTGCGGTTCTGGCGGCATGGAACAGCTGCGCGGCGTACATAGCGCCAAGCGTGTATGACGGGAAGTAACCAAAACCGCCGTCGGTCCAGTGGATATCCTGCATACAGCCGTTGCGGTAGTTGTCTTTGGTGGATAATCCGAGCCAGGCCTGCATTTTCTCATCCCACAGGGCGGGAATATCGTCCACCTCTATCTCGCCGTTGATCAGCGCGCGCTCAATCTCATAGCGCAGCACCACGTGTGCCGGGTAGCTCACTTCGTCCGCATCGACGCGGATATAGCCAGGTTTCACGCGCTGGTTCCAGGCAATGAAGTTCTCTTCGCTAAACGCCGCCTGGCTGCCAAAGCGGGCGTGTACCGCAGGGAGAAGATGCCTGAGGAAGGCTTCACTGCGTCCCAGCTGCATTTCAAAGAACAGGCTCTGTGACTCATGGATCGCGGTTGAGCGCGCCAGCGCAATCGGCTGTCCTGCCCACGCGCGCGGCAGGTTTTGTTCGTAGCGGGCGTGTCCGGTTTCGTGGATCACGCCAAACAGCGCGCTGAGCAGCTCATCTTCGTCATAGCGCGTGGTGATGCGCACGTCCTCCGGGACGCCGCCGCAGAACGGGTGCGCGCTCACGTCCAGGCGACCACCGTTAAAATCGAAGCCGAGCATCTTCATGGCTTCCAGGCCCAGCTCACGCTGTGCTGCCGTCGGGAAGGGGCCTTGCGGAGGAATAAACGACCGTTGAGCCTGTTTTTCCACCACGTTAGCCAGCAGGTCCGGTAGCCAGGACTTCATATCGCCGAACAAAACGTCCAGACGCGCGCTGGTCATGTCGGGTTCAAAAATGTCCAGCAGCGCGTCGTACGGCGTACAGCCTTTGGCTTCAGACCGCAGGCGAGCCTCTTCGCGGCTGAGTTTGACCACCTCTTTCAGGTTGGCGGAAAAACCCTGCCAGTCGTTGGCGGGGCGCTGAGTACGCCAGGCGTGTTCACACTTGCTGCCTGCCAGGGATTTCGCTTCCACCAGCGATTCCGGCAGCAGAGTAGCCTGCTGGTAGTGGCGCGTCATTTCGCGCAGATTGGCCTGTTCGACGTCATTCAAATCTTCACCTGCCGCCGCCGCTAACAGGTCGCCGACTTTTTTATCGGTGAGGATCTGGTGTTGCAGGACGCTCATCTCCGCCAGCGCTTCGCCGCGCGCGGCGCTGCCGCCCGGCGGCATCATCGTGAACATATCCCAGCTGGCGATAGAGGAGAGGTGAGAGAAGCGGGAGAGACGCTGGAAGGTGCGGGTGAGTGCCTGATAAGCCGATGATTTTTCCATTCTTGTTCTTCCTTATCGTTTTGGGAGTATTGAGGGAGTGTATCGTGAATTATGGAGGATTAGTGCACTTTTGATGCAAGGGGCGCGAAGCCCCTTATTAGTCAGTCGTAGAGCCACTTTCCTGCTTTTGCCGACTCTGCAAACATTCTTACGGTCAACGGTATGCGGGTTGATTCAATTTCTTCCCGCTTCAGTCTGAACCAGCGCTTTAACAAGGGCGTATTCTGCCAGGGAAAATAGCGAGACCAATCCACACCAGACAAATCGACGTTGAACTCTTTCTCGTATCGGGTTAATGCATCGTGTAGGTCATCGCCCGGTGAATCGAATAAATCAGAATCCAGTTCCAGAGGAACTTCTTGCCAGTCGTTATCCAGATAACCAGGAATTTCATCCCGAAACATAAATAACACGTCATCTACGATGCTCATTAGAAAGATGTCCACGCTATGCGGTCTTTTGGTCGTGCAATCAAATTGTATTTCTCTTGTGTGCGCGTTGAAACTCGATGAAGAGTCAGTGCAAGTGAGGCCCATCCAAGCCAGGGGATATAGCGACCGATTACCGCTGCGAGTTTGTTAGTTGGCTGCATCCTGACTCCCACGGGAGTGGGAATTTTAATCCCGAAAGGAAGACGAGCGTCCCGTAAAATTATTCGCGCGTACTTTGAAACAACGCTTGTCCCCAGGGTGGCGCCTTCAGGTTTTGCCCGAGTACGTAGCCACGGTTGTCCGCCCAAAATAGCCGCTCCTGAAACGGCATCTATCCTCAACTCCATACAAAACTCCTCAAGAAAAATGATCTCAAGTAACTCGCCCGGAGTGACGTTTGAATGACCTCTGTAGAAATAGGTTCCGTTAATCTCTTCCGTAGTATCCATACCAGTACCCCAGTTACGCTGTCGCCCGTTCACTCCATGCGTCAGAGAAAATGATATTGCCGTTGTTATGTTTCCACGTAATTTTCTCATAGCGCAATTCAACCGTTTCGAGGTGGTTGTTATTATTGTCGCCCGGCGCAGCCATTGCAGGTGATACTGAAACAATCCGCACGCCTTCCAGAAGAATATTGAAATACTCCGCTTCAAGACCTGCGTCATTAATCTTGTAGAATTTAAGTTCGGCTTTTTGCAGAGCCTGACCTGTCGCGACCGCTTTATAGAGATAGGGTGATGAGTAATCGAATTCCTTTACGATCATCATTGGGGAGTGGATGCGTTTACCCTAGGTTTACCCGTCAGGTTATCGGTCGGCGTCGAAAGATTGTGGTGAAATCCTTTGAACTCAATGCTGTATTCCCTGTGCTGCACATCACAACCGCCTTTGATAAGCGCACCACCGTCATCGAACAACCACATATTGCCTGGAATGGCCATTTTAAAATCCCTCTTTTCATACGATGAAGTCGATGAGCTTACAGAGAGAGGGAAGAGAGCTGAATGCACAAAATGGTTATAATGAATTCGTTTTACTTAATACCGAATTAAGTTTAGCTAACATGAGAAACGCTCCCCCGTACATTAGCTGATATGCGGGGGATAGCGTTTGTTTATTTCAAACGCTGATGCAGGCTTCTCCCCACCAGCAGCGCCGCGCACAGCATCAGCGCGATAAAACCGCCCACGCCGTTCCAGCCGTAGTGATGCCAGAACACGCCGCCGAGCGTCCCGGCGATGCTGGAACCCAGGTAATAGCTAAACAGATACAGCGACGATGCCTGTCCTTTGGCGCGACGCGCGCGCGGGCCAATCCAGCTGCTGGCGACCGAGTGCGCGGCAAAGAACCCCGCAGAGAAGAGCAGCATGCCGGCAAAGATGAACCACAGCGAGGAAAAGAGCGTCAGCAGCAGGCCGAGTAACATCACGCCCGTGAAGACCAGCAGTACCGGCCCGCGGCCATAGCGTGCGGTCATCGCCCCGGCTTTCGGCGAACTCCACGTGCCGGTGAGATAGGCCACAGAAAGCAAGCCGACAACGGCCTGATTCAGATGCCACGGGGAGAGCATCAGGCGGTAGCCAATATAGTTAAACAGCGTGACGAAGGCACCCATCAGCAGAAAGCCGATCAGAAACAGGCGCGGAAGCCCTTTGTCACGCCAGTGCAGGCGGAAGTTGATAAATAGCGTTTTCGGGCGCAGCGATGTCGGGCGGAAATGTCGCGATTCCGGCAGAATTTTCCAGAACATCAGGGCAGATGCCAGCGCAAAACACCCGATGACCGCCAGCGCAATACGCCAGTTAAAGAAGTCCGTGAATACCCCGCTCAGCAGGCGTCCGCTCATTCCGCCAATCGAGTTCCCGCTGATGTAAAGCCCCATAGAGAAAGCAACAAAGCTCGGGTGGATCTCCTCGCTGAGGTAGGTCATTCCGACCGCCGCCACGCCGCTAAGCGAGAGCCCAATCAGCGCGCGCATCACCAGAATACCGTGCCAGCTGGTCATCATGGTCGAGAGTAACGTACAGACCGACGCCAGCATCAGCGCGGTTACCATCACCGGCTTACGGCCAATGGCGTCGGACAGCGGCCCGGTAAAGAGCAGGCCAATCGCCAGCATGCCGGTAGATATAGAGAGTGACACGCTGCTGCTGGCAGGCGATACGCCAAACTCGTGGGAGAGAACGGGCAGGATCGGCTGAACGCAATAGAGCAGGGCGAAGGTCGCCAGACCGGCGGAAAAGAGCGCCAGCGTGACGCGCATAAATTGGGGGGTACCACGTTTAATGAACTGGACCGGCTGCGGTGCTGCGGGTAAATCATTGATATCTCTTGCCGGATCGATATCAATAGTCGTTGTACGGCTCACACAGTTTCCTTGCTTAAACATCCCCGTGATTTCTGGTGACGGGTATGACCACCTGTTCAGGGTAGGAAAATGTAAATATTCTGTCTAATATATTAATAATCTCAAATGATACTTTAAAAATATGAATATCGAGCTGCGCCATCTTCGCTACTTTGTCGCCGTCGCCGAGGAGCTGCATTTTGGCCGCGCGGCGGCACGCCTGAATATCTCTCAGCCACCGTTAAGCCAGCAGATTCAGATCCTTGAGCAGCAGGTCGGGGCGCGCCTTCTGGCCCGCACCAACCGCAGCGTGAGCCTGACGGCGGCGGGCAAGCAATTTCTCATCGACAGCCGACAAATTCTGAGCATGGTCGATGACGCCGCCGCCCGTGCAGAACGGCTCTATCTCGGCGAAGCCGGAGAGCTGCGCATCGGGTTTACCTCTTCCGCGCCGTTTATCAGCGCCGTCTCGGAAACCCTGTCGTCATTCCGTCGTCACTTTCCGGATGTTCACATTCAGACGCGCGAAATCAACACCCGCGAGCAGATTGCGCCGCTGAATGAAGGTTCGCTGGATTTGGGCCTGATGCGTAACACCCAGCTGCCGGACACGCTGGCGTGGGAGGTGATCCTGCGCGAGCCGCTGATGGCTATGATCCCGCACGATCACCCGCTGGCGTCGCGTCCGGCGGTTTCGCTGGCAGAGCTGGCAAAAGAGCCGTTTGTCTTTTTTGACCCGCAGGTCGGGACGGGCCTGTATGACGATATCCTGGGGCTGATGCGCCGATACGATCTTGCCCCGGTCATCACTCAGGAGGTAGGGGAAGCGATGACCATTATTGGCCTGGTCGCGGCCGGGCTGGGCGTGTCTATTCTTCCGGCCTCCTTTAAACGGGTACAACTGCGCGAAATGCGCTGGGTGACCATTGCCGAAGAGGATGCCGTTTCCGAAATGTGGCTGGTCTGGTCAAAACACCGTGAACAGAGCCATGCCGCACAGCGCTTCAAACAGCAGCTAATGAGCGCCTCTGCCGGGCGGCATTTTCAGTGAAAATAGGGCAAAAATGTGCGGTAAATCACATGGCTAAGTAAATATTTGACGGCAGCCATACAAGTGCTTCACCATAGCCAACAGTTTATTTCGAAGCTCGAAAATAAGGGAGTACGAGGTGGTTGCTGATAGTCAGCCAGGGCATATCGATCAGATTAAGCAGACCAACGCTGGCGCGGTGTATCGCCTGATTGATCAGCTTGGTCCGGTTTCGCGTATCGATCTTTCGCGCCTGGCACAACTGGCACCTGCCAGTATCACCAAGATTGTCCGCGAGATGCTGGAAGCGCACCTGGTTCAGGAGACGGAAATTCAGGAGCCGGGCAGCCGTGGACGTCCGGCAGTCGGGCTGGTGGTGGAGACGGAAGCGTGGCACTACCTGTCGCTGCGCATCAGCCGCGGCGAGATCTTCCTTGCGCTGCGCGACCTCAGCAGCAAGCTGGTGGTAGAGGACCGGCTTGAACTGCCGCTTAATGCGGAGGAACCGCTCCTCGACGCGATTGTCTCGCATATCGATCGCTTCTTTATCCGCCATCAGCAGCGGCTGGAACGCTTAACGGCGATTGCCATCACCATGCCGGGCATTATTGATACCGAAAATGGCATCGTCCACCGCATGCCGTTTTACGACGATGTCAAAGAGATGCCGCTGGGCGAGGTGCTGAAAAACCATACCGGCGTACCGGTCTATATTCAGCATGACATAAGCGCCTGGACAATGGCGGAAGCGCTGTTTGGCGCGTCGCGCGGTGCGCGGGACGTGATTCAGGTGGTTATCGACCATAACGTCGGGGCGGGCGTGATTACCGACGGTCGTCTTCTCCACGCCGGAAGCAGCAGTCTGGTGGAAATCGGTCATACCCAGGTCGACCCGTACGGTAAGCGCTGCTACTGCGGAAACCACGGTTGTCTGGAGACCATTGCCAGCGTGGAAAGCGTGCTGGAGCTGGCGCAGGTTCGGCTCAGCCAGTCCATGAGCTCCTCGCTGCACGGACAACCCCTAACGGTGGATTCCCTCTGCGCCGCCGCGCGCCAGGGCGATCTGCTGGCGAAGGACATTATTACCGGCGTGGGGAATAACGTTGGCCGCATTCTGGCCATTATGGTGAACCTCTTCAATCCACAAAAAATCCTTATTGGCTCACCGCTGAGCCAGGCGGCGGAGATCCTCTTCCCGGCGATTACGGCCTGTATCCAGCAGCAGTCACTTCCCGCGTACAGCAAAAATATCGCGGTAGAAAGTACCCAGTTTTCCAACCAGGGAACCATGGCCGGCGCGGCGCTGGTCAAAGATGCCATGTATAACGGCTCGCTGCTAATCCGCCTGTTGCAGGGTTAACTCTTTTCCGCAGATGTAAGAAAAATTGCGCTATCTCAAGCCGGGTAGCGCATGCATCCCGTAGACTTCCTCCACTGAATTATTTACCTGGTTTATATTTTCGAAGCATACCCAAGAGGTGGAGTGAGTCATGCTTAAGCGTTTCTTTGTTACTGGTACAGATACCTCTGTCGGCAAGACCGTCGTATCCCGCGCATTGCTGCAGGCGCTGGCAGCAAGCGGTAAACGCGTGGCAGGGTACAAACCGGTCGCAAAAGGCAGTAAAGAGACGCCAGAGGGATTGCGTAATAAAGACGCCCTGGTGCTGCAAAGCGTCTCGTCGCTGGAACTGCCTTATCACGCGGTCAATCCCATTGCCTTAAGCGAAGAGGAGAGCAGCGTAGCGCACAGCGGTCTGATTAATTATCCCCTGTTGTCCGACGGCCTTGCGAACCTGAGCGAAAAGGTGGACCACGTGGTGGTTGAAGGAACGGGCGGCTGGCGCAGCCTGATGAACGACCTGCGCCCGCTGTCTGAATGGGTTGTGCAGGAGCAGCTTCCGGTGGTGATGGTGGTGGGTATTCAGGAAGGGTGCATCAACCACGCGCTGCTGACGGCCCAGGCGATCGCCAATGACGGCCTGCCGCTGGTTGGCTGGGTAGCAAACCGCATTAACCCGGGCCTGGCGCACTACGCGGAGATTATCGACGTGCTGAGCAAAAAACTGCCCGGGCCGCTGGTGGGTGAGCTGCCTTATCTGCCACGCGCCGAGCAGCGCGAGCTAGCGCAGTACATCGATCTCTCTGCCCTCGGTGGCGTGTTGACCGTAGATCGAGTCGTGGCGTAACGTCCGCGACAGCACGGACGCCACCACGCAGGCGACCAGCAGGCCGGGCAGTAAAAAATACTGCCCGGTCATTTCACAGACCATCAGCGCCGACATAATGGGCGCATGCGTGGTCGCGGCAAGTAGCGTTGCCATCCCCGCCAGCCCCAGCAAAATAGCCGTTTCAGAACCCGGCAGCCACAGTGCGAAAAGCTGCGCGAACAGCATCCCCGTTGCCATCCCGACAAACAGCGTAGGCGTAAACACCCCTCCCGGCGCGCCCGATCCGCTGCTGGCCAGTACCGCCAGCAGTTTACAGATGAACACCCCGGCAATCACCGAAAGCAGCGGCGGCGCGAGCAGAAAAGCCTGAACCACGCTGTAGCCATTCCCCCACACCTTAGGCGTGAGGAGAGAAAGCAGCCCGACGATCGCACCGCCCAGCGCCAGCTGCCACGGTGGCGAAAGCTTGAGGCGCAGGAAAAGCCCGTGGCTGAAGTCCATCAGCCACATCAGCAGCGGTCCGCAGAGGCCCGCCACCAGCCCCATCGCGACGAGAAGAGCATAATCGGCCGCGGTAAGGATGCCGCTCAGATGGACCGCGTAGAGCGTACCCGCGCCCGGAGCCAGAAGCTGCGTCGTAAGCAGCGCCACCACCGCCGCAATCACCACGGGGCCGAGCGAGGCCAGCATCAGCGTGCCAAACAGAATTTCCGCGATGAACAGGCTTCCGGCAAGGGGGGCGTGATAGGCGCTGGCCATCCCGGCGGCGGCACCGCAGGCTATCCATAATTTCCACTCGGATTTGGGCGTAAAGCGCCGGGCGAATAGGGAGGCGGCGAGGGCGGCAAGCAGGATCATCGCCCCTTCACGCCCGATGGCGCTTCCGCTGGCCACGACCAGCAGCGAGGCAAGGGATTTCACAAGGCTGGCGCCGTAGTCAAACTGGCCGTCGCCGGTCTCCAGCGCTTCCATGTAATCGGTAGGGGCATGAGGCCGCTGCGCGGTCAGACGCTGCCATCCCCAGAGCAGCAGACCGGCAGCCAGCCCGCCCAGCGCTGGCGTCAATGCGCGTCGCCAGGTCGAGAGCGACGCGGCGGCATTCACCAGGCTGCCGCTGTCGTTGCTGAGAAGCAGCCACTCCAGCAGGTACATGCTGTGGCGGAATACCGCAACGGCCAGCGCGGCCAGCACGCCGGTGACGGTGGCAATCAGCAGTCGACGAAACATCGCGCGGATGTCGGGGTAGGTATGAAGACGTTGCATGGGGTGCGTTTTAACGGGGACGATACGATATTGTGGCGGGAAATCGCGGGGTTAGCAAAAGGTCTGCGTGCGAAAAAGCCGGGCGATGCCCGGCCAGAAAGGTTAGCTGTCGCTATGAATATTCAGCGCCCGGCGCGTGCGTCCGGAACTCAGGTACTCGGCAATATAGTCCTGCGAAATCTCGCCGTTGTAGCGCCCGTCCTCATCCACGATCGGCATCCAGCTGGTATTACTCTCATACAGACGTGAAAGCACCACGCGCAGGTTGTCTTCCGCTTTGCCGGTCATGCGGAACGGATGGAGGATGTCGGCGCAGGTCCCGCTAGCGTTACGCGCTTCGCGACGCTTCACAAAGCCCAGCGGTTTGCCGTGCTCGTCGACCACCGTCACGGCACGAATGTCGTTATCATCCATGGTCGCAAAGGCTTCGGGAAGCGGAGTAGAGCCCCGCACCGTAATGGTCGGCTGCTGGTCGGTGACGTCGCCCGCCGATACCAGCAGCAGACGCTTCAGCGTCCGGTCCTGGCCGACAAACGAGCCGACAAACTCGTTCGCTGGTTTCACCAGCAGCTCATCCGGGCTGGCGCACTGCACGATTTTCCCCTGACGGAACACCGCAATACGGTCGCCGAGCTTCAGGGCTTCGTCGATATCGTGGCTCACCAGCATGACGGTTTTTTTCAGCTTGCGCTGCATCTCCAGAAACTGGTTCTGGATCACCTCGCGGTTGATCGGGTCCACCGCGCCGAAGGGTTCATCCATCAGCAGTACCGGAGGATCTGCCGCCAGGGCGCGGATCACGCCGATACGCTGCTGCTGGCCGCCGGACATCTCGCGCGGGTAGCGGTTGAGGAACTTATGCGGATCCATCGCCACCATATCCATCAGCTCTTCGGCGCGGGTTTTGCTGCGCGCTTTATCCCAGCCCAGCATGCGCGGCACGACGGTAATGTTCTCTTCGATGGTCATGTTCGGGAACAGGCCAATCTGCTGGATCACGTAGCCGATGTTGCGGCGCAGGGTGACGGTGTCCATCCCGCTGGTGTCTTCGCCGTTAATCAGGATAGTCCCGCTGCTTGGGGTAATAAGGCGGTTAATCATCTTCAGGGTGGTGGTCTTCCCGCAGCCGGAGGGGCCGAGCAGGACGCACATTTCCCCTTCGGGTACGGTCAGGTTAACGTTGTCGACGGCCTTAAAGGTCTGGCCGTGCTTCTGTGAAAATTGTTTGGTGAGGTTTTCCAGTTTTATCATTATCGAATCCCCTTCGGAGTCAGAACCACCTGCAGACGATGCAGCAGCCAGTCGAGCACAATCGCTAAAAGACAAATCATCAGCGCGCCCGCAATCAACATGCGAATATCGCTTCCGCCGATGCCGTTGAGCAGCAGCAGGCCCAGACCGCCCGCGCCGATCACGGCGGCAATCGCCATCACGCCGATATTCATCACCACGGCGGTGCGGATCCCGCCGAAAATCACCGGCAGCGCCATCGGGATCTCGACCCAGCGCAGACGCTGCCAGAAGGTCATGCCGATGCCGCGTCCGGCTTCCCGTAGGCCCGGCGGCAGGCTGTCGAGCGCCGTATGGGTGTTACGCACAATCGGCAGCAGCGAGTAGAGAAACACCGCCGTGATCGCGGGCAGGGCGCCAATCCCCTGACCGATCAGCGAAAACAGCGGGATCATCAGGCCAAACAGCGCAATGGACGGAATGGTCAGCACAATGGTGGCAATTCCCAGCACCGGCGTTGCCAGCCACCTGTGGCGGACAATCAGAATGCCCAGCGGGACGCCGATGATGATGGCTAAACCTACGGCCAGCGCCACCAGCCACAGGTGCTGAAGGGTGAGGGTTAAGAGGTAATCCCAGTTGTCCAGAATGTAGTGAATCGTCTCCATAGCGCCTCCTACAGCAGCTGTTTGCTACGCAGGAAATCGCGGGCGACCTGCTGCGGTGACTGATGGTCGATATCCACCTTCTTGTTCAGCTCGGTGATAACGTCGTTGTTGAGCTGCGCCGAGAGGGTGTTGAGCGCCTCTTCCAGACCGGGGTTGGCCTCCAGCGTGTCCTTACGCACCACCGGCGTCACCGCGTAGCTCGGGAAGAAGCCTTTATCGTCTTCCAGCACCTTGAGATCGAAGCCTTTCACGCGCCCGTCGGTGGTGTAAATCAGGCCGGCGTCAACGAAGCCGTCGCGCACCGCGTTATAGACCAGACCGGGGTCCATCTGACGGATTTGCGGGCGGTCCAGATCCATCTTGTAGGCCGCCTGAAGCGGCTTCATGCCGTCGCTGCGTCCGGCAAATTCCAGGTCCAGGCCCAGCAGCCAGTTTTTCTCCGGGTTGGTTTTACGGATCTGCTCAATCTTCGCCACCATCTCCGACATGGTGTTGATATGTTCCGCCTCGGCGCGCTTGCGCTGCATGGCAAAAGCATAGGTGTTGTTCATATCGGCGGGCTTGAGCCAGACCAGACCGTGCTTCGCGTCCAGGCGTTTCACCGTCTCGTACGACTCCTGCGGCGACATGCGCTTGTTGATGTGGTTAAAGATGATCAGCGACGTGCCGGTGTACTCCCAGGTCATATCAATCTGTTTGTTGATCATCGCGTTACGGGAAATCACCGTGGCGATATTGGTTTGCGGCTGAACCTGAAATCCTTTCTTTTGCAGGTACTGCACGGTCATCGCCGAGAGAATGTGCTGCTCGGTAAAACTCTTGGTCGCCAGAATCAGCGGGGCCGCCATCGCCTGGCTGGTGAACAGCGCCGCGGCACACATCGCCGTCAGGCCGGATATCAGTCTCATAAAAGCTCCTTGTTATTGTTATCGAGCGAGATGGGGACTCATCACGCGACCCAGCGCCGCCAGCAGGGTATCGAGGATCAGGGCGAACAGGGCGGTGGCCGCCGCGCCGAGGATCAGGGTCGGGAAATCGTTCAGGTAAATGCCGGGGAAAATCAGCTCGCCGTAGCTGCTGGCGCCAATCAGGAACGCCAGCGGCGCGGTACCGACGTTAATGGCGGTGGCGATGCGGATCCCCGAGAGCATCACCGGCCAGGCGGCAGGCAGCTCAACCTGACGCAGACGCTGCCATTTGGTCATCCCGATGCCGTTTGCCGCTTCCAGCAGCGACGGCGGGACCGAGCACAGCCCGGCGTAGGTATTGCGCACGATCGGCAGCAGCGAAGCGAGGAACAGGGCGATGATGGCGGGCGTATCGCCAATGCCAATCACCACCATCGCCAGCGCCAGAACGGCCAGCGGCGGCAGCGTGTTGCCGACGTTGAAGATTTGCATCACATATTCGGCGATACCCCGCGCGGCCGGGCGGCTCAGCAGAATACCGGCTGGAATACCCACCAGCAGGGCAAAAAACATCGATGAGAAAACCAGAATCATGTGCTGTTGCCCGAGATAGACCAGGTCAACCTGGCGCGCCCTGATCGTTTCCAGCCCAATGCCCCAGACGAGGAGGGCGAGGACCACGATAATGGCGCCGACAAACAGCAGCGAACGTTTGAGTAATGGGTGCATTGCGGTGTGTCTCCCTGTGCGCATGCGTTATAGCAACCACCGGTTGCCTGTTGTTATGCCATGTTTCGGCAGGGGTATTTCACCTATAGCAAGCGTTTGGGAAGGGTTCCAGCGAAGGGGTAAAATCAGTAACCCTATGAAAATAGTGACAACCTTGTGTTAGGCCTTATGGCATAAGGGCTGATTGAGGGTTAGGCAGAATAGTCCTAAAGCGAATTTTTAGATGTGACGGTGTCACATCTAAAGGGCCATTTCGTCGAATATAGAACATTATCTTCACAGAGAGGCACGAACCCGTCGAACCCGCGTCGAGACGGTGATAATGGAAACGATAGCGACCACGGCGAGCATCAACCCGAGCGCCAGCATGGCGTTAAACCCAATCCACCTGAACAGCAGCAGCCCCGCGATACCGCCCGTAATAAACGAGAAAAGGGTGGTTAAGTGGGTTTTCAGCTGGCTTTTTTGCGCCGACGTATCTTTGGAGTAATCCCTGCGCAGCATCGCCACCATTACGGAGGCGAGGGAAATTCCCGCGTCCGTCAGCGTGCCGGTAATGTGCGTCGATCTCACCCGCCCGCCGGAAAGCTGCGTGGAGGTGGAGTTATGAATGCCCATTAGTCCGCACAGAAAAAGAATAATCTCGCGGTTGCTGGTGAGAGCGTGAAAATACATTTCGTAGAAGGAAACGCCCGTCAGCAATATCCCCTCAACAAACAGGATCTGGCAAAAAACCAGCCTGACGTTATGGATTATGCCCCATATCACGATCGTGCGGGCAAGAATGGCGCCTGCGACAAAGGAGAGAATAATCGAGCCGAAGAAAATAATATCGCTGAGATCGGTGGAAGAAACTTCGCTGGATAACTGGGAGGTGTTGCCTGTCATGTGTGAGGGAAAAAAACCAAATGCCCCGAGAGCGATGGCATTCAGCAAACCTGCCGAGGTCGCCAGCCAGAGAGCAAGCCGGCGATCCTCCTTATGCGTTCGTTCTTTCTTGAGTCTAATCAGCAAGAATACCTCCGGGTTGAGCTTTGCCTGAATAGTCAGGCTAGCAAAGCGGTGCAACGGGCTGTCCAGGATATGGCTTAATTATTATTCCCTCTGACGACAATCAGGGTTTCGTAATTAAAAAAAACAGCCTCGTTGCGGTATTCATTCAGGAATTAAGTTTTACACCATGCCGTTATTGCCGTGACGTAAAAACGCCGGTCGCTGGTTAAGACGTTCAAACCAGGCCTCAATCGAAGGCACGTTAGGCTTATCAAACGGCGTCATTTTCCAGCGATTCACCGACAGCCCAAGCACCACGTCCGCGAGGGTAAACGTTTCGCCCGCCGCAAATGCGCCGGTACGCTGCAGCTGGTTTTCCAGAATGGTGATGCAGTGGTTCCACTCTTTTATTCCCGCCGCAATGCGCTCAGGGTCGTTAAAGTCCGGGTTTTTACGCCCCAGGGCCGGGAAGACATAGCGCCATGCGTTGTTAAATTCAGTAGCCTGCCAGTCCATCCAGCGCTCAACGTTGGCGCAGGCCTGCGGTTCTGCGGGCAGCAGATCGTGACGTTCGGCCTTGCGCGTCAGATAACGGCAGATGGAATTGGACTCCCACAGCACGAAATCGCCATCAATCAGCACCGGCACCATGGCGTTAGGGTTCAGGGCGCGAAAGGCATCCGTTTCCGTTGAGGCAAAACCGCTGCCGTAATCTTCCTGTTGATACTCGATGCCTGCTTCTTCGCAGGTCCAGAGTACTTTACGCACGTTGATGGAGGTGGTTTTGCCGAGGATGGTGATCATTGCGCAGGTGTCCCTTAGAGGAATGAGTTGTTTAGGAACAATACACCAGTTGCACGGGGGAGGTTGGAGCAAAATTTAGTGGGGCGTGCTCTGTCTGGCCCCGGTGAACGTTTCTGGAAGGCGCCTCGCAAACCGCAAAGTAACCTTATGAAATTCAGCGTTATGTCTTTTCTTTAACGGGTCGCGGTCGTAAAGTGCCTGCGTTGCGGCACATCCGCAATCGGGCGTAGGAACCCGTCAAACATATAGTGACATTACGTATGTCGCAGCAGTGCGGATCTCGTTACAATAACGGTGGCGCTGACGGAGCAGCCGTAAGGCTGGCCGTTTTCTATATGGGCGGTATTCCTACCTCTGTCAGCGCTACCCCCCGAGCGTAGGAACTCAAAGGGTGGTTAAATAAACTCCATATAGAAGGAAGCCTTGTATGGCGACTATCCCAACCCTGACTTATCTCCCGTCTGACGAAAACGTCATTCTGCAACTTATCTCCCGACCTCTTCCGGCCGATGCCGATCTGTTTGTCGTCGCCGACAACTGCGCCGCGCTGGTGAGCGTACTGGTCGAAACCGATGATGTCGCAAGCCGTGCAGCGCTGTGCGAGCGTCTCCTTCAGGCCCTGCGCAGGCTGTGTGAACTCTGTGATGTCGATCTTCCGCCATACCTGATTGAACAGTTGATCATGGGTGAGAAAATCAACTCCTGCGTGCCGGACTGCTGGCAGGACACCTTAACGCAGGTGGACTACGTTCTGGCGCTGACGCAAGCAGTTATGGGGGGAACGCTACCCGCTCACGTAGCGAAAGAGCTGACAGGCCTGCTGCACGATATGGTGTGGCTGCTGGCTGAGTTTGTGAAGGAGCCGCGCATCACTACACATTAAGGGCGCAGGCGTGGAGGGGCGGCAGCGCCCCTTTGAAGCCGTGATTAACGAGTTCAGTTCCCGGTATCCAGAAGCGACGTACCGTAGGAGTTGTCGATGGTACAAAGCCAGCGTCCGTCGCTTTCCAGCCGAAAAACATAGGTAGCGCGGCGCGACATTTCCGTTATTCCACCCTGACCATCAGGAAAACGCAGAACGGTTTCCATGATAACGAGGGCATTACCACCACCTTCGATCACCTGCATCTCCCCTTGTTCCACAATCAATTGGTCCTGGAAATAATCAGAAATGGCAATAAACGCGCTGCGGATGTTTTCTTTGCCTTGAACAACCATGCCGGGTTTGACCACCAGAGCCGCGTCTTCGGAGTAGTACTCCATCAGCGCGTCATAGTTTTTGGTGGTGATGGCGCGATCGCAGGATTCAATGATCTGGCGTAGCGGGTGTGGGGTCATGCGCATCTCCTTTTTATTGGCTAAACAGGTATTAACGTAACAGTCTGGCGTGTTTGTATAGCTACCTGGTTTTATGGCTGTATGCGACAACCTCTGTGTAGCCATGTTATATGGCTACATTTATACAGCAGTAAGAGTTAGTCTTTTCCCGGACCATAATTGAATTTTGTACCTTTTCCAATGGCGTAAAACTGTCCGCCAGCTACGTAATGAACGGTACGCAATTCATCAGGCGCATCATCAAAAATCCAATGCCCATTTCTGAAAACGCGGTCATCACTCCATGCTCCGACAATTTCCCCCATGAACAAATTGTGCTGTATTTCATTTTCTTCATTAGGTATGACCTTACAGACTAGCCAGCCTGCGCAACCTTCAACTAAAGGCAGATCAAACTCTTTCTGATAAAACAGTGGGATTTTACTGTTTTTATCGGGGGTGTCGGAATAACTGCGGCCTCCAGCATATAAAACCATTTCCATTTGATTTACTACTGGGATCTGGACAACGTAATATCCGCTTTTTTCTACAAGCCCGCGAGTAAATGCCTGTGGACCTATAAAAGCCATCACTTTGTTATTGCCTACTAATCCCACCCAGGCCGCTGCCATGACATTTTCAATACCATCATTTTTAGCCGATATCATCGTCGTTGGCCCGACCTGCAATAAACGATAGGCTTTGTTTAACTCTACTGGTTGAATTGACATAATTTACTCTTTTGAGTTCTGATGAAAAATAAAACAGGTTACTTATTTGATTGTTCGATTATATGACTGGAATAGCTGCAGATTAATTGCTATTATCAAAATACATTATTGCAAGCTTCACAACAATCATGAACAAACTTGATGCTCTAAAGTTTTTTATCATCGCCTCTGAGACCCTGAACTTCCGCGAGGCAGCCATCAAGCTGTCGGTTTCACCATCAGTAGTAACCCGAACAATCGCTGAGCTGGAGAAACAACTTGGTGAACCTCTTTTCAAACGCAATACCCGTTCGATCTTTCTCACCAACTTCGGCGAACTATTTTTACCCCAAGCGAAGCGACTGCTGGAAGATTCTGAAAAACTATTTCAGACGGCGAGAGATGATAATGAAATGAAAGGTGTTGTTCGTATTACATTATTTCGATTTCCAAATCACGAACAAATCTTATATGAACTATTGACTGCACTACGTCCATATCCCGAGTTATTTATCGACTGGCGTTTAGATATGATGAAACTTGACACTATCGAGCATCGTATCGATATAGGTATACGCGTAGGGCGAGAGCCTAATCCAAACTTTATCATTAAAAACATCGGACAAGTTGAACATATTTTGGTCGCATCCCCTGAGCTCATTGCACGCCTGGGAGCACCAACTGATTTAGAAGATCTTCGACAGCGTTATCCATTTAGTGGTTTAATTAATCCTGAGACGGGAAACTCATTTGAGTTTATGAGTGACGCAGTGAATACTTTTGTCCCGCGTCATATTGAGTTTTATACTACAGATCCATACGCCGAAATTCAGGCTGCTTTGGCCGGGAAAACGGTTGTACAATCCAGCGATTTTATCTGTAGGGAATACTTAGCAAGCGGCCAACTTGTTCCGCCACTGCCAGAACTACGACAGGAAAAATGGCAACTTTATTTATATCGACCTTACCAGCTAATTACTCCCAAAAGAGTAACAGTCGTTTTCTCGCTATTGGAAAAAATATTACGCAAATATTTCGCATCAAAATAACATTATCCTCAGCGTCCGCATCTGGCACAAAACTGACTGCACTAGGAACAAAAATTACCCTGTTAGCGCCAACGTCAAAGAAACACGGATGCTGCACAACACGCGATAAGAAGCATGCTTACGTGTGCAGAGACGATTGGCAGAATGGTCTCAGAGGAGTTATGCGACGGTCAGAGCGATGAAATCCCGCAATGCTACCGGCTATCCCGCTTTAGCGTGTTAAAGGGCTGAGACAAGCTTTCTGATCTTTTCTGCCTTTTCAAAATGGTCCAGCTTCATCTCCATAATCCACCAGTGCGCCACCTCCATAAGCAGTTCCGGATCGTCGTTTTTATTAGCAAAAAAAGCATAAAACGAAAGCCCAACATCGCTTCCCTTAGAGGCGATTTTTGAATCACAGATCCTGATGATCTTTTCCTTCATTCCTTGCCGCACGCCATCTCCTTTACTCTTTTCATGTTCAGGATAAAAAAAGCCGCAAGCAGATATCTGCTTACGGCTACAGGATCGTTAATATTGTTTTCTGGCAATCAGGCCGCCTTCACAGCCCTGATTTTTTTCGTGTCAGCCGCATCGGGGTCTGTTGCATCCGCTACCGCTGGAGCAGTGAGATCGGGAAGTTTGCTGGTACGCAGAATATGCTGCACGGTCTCCTTCTGCTCGGCGAGATACAGGCCAAGATTTTCAGCCTGCGTTTCATCCATCTGCATTCCGCTTTGCAACAGCCAGTCGGTGAACGCGTCGGCCATATCAAGCAGCTTGTCGTGAGCGTCAGCCTCTTTCTTACTGGCAAATGTCATTTTCTCTTCACCTTTTCTTACGACAACAAATTTTGTTTCAACAGCCATCGTGCACCTCGCTATACTGTGTTTATGTACAGTGTATCAGCTACAGATCGAAGTTGCAGCAAAATATGCATTACTGGCGCAGTTGCTGTGTTTCCGGGCCACTCATGCTCCGCCGCCATGCCCCAGGCGCCTGACCATATTGACGCTTAAAGCTGCGGTTGAAGGACTGCTGAGAGTCAAAGCCCAGCGCGATCGCCACGTTCAGAATCGGCTCGTCGCTGTGGGTTAACCGCTCAACCGATTTTTGCAGCTTTTGTGCGCGAATATACCCGGCGAGGGGATAGCCCGTATGTTCTTTGAACAGGCGCTGGAGGTGCCATTTCGAGTAGCCGGAACGCCTGGCGACGGTCTCAATGTCCAGGCGGCTGTCCAGGTTATTGTCGATCCAGTCGAGTAAATCATGCATAAATGCGCCAGTGTTCATCTGGTTACCCCCACGCAGCGGATGAAAAAGTATCTTTGTCTGTTGCATTTAAAGGTGGCGCGTTTTTGTATTAATTGCAAGTTTTATTGTTGCATTTAAATCCCTGAGCGAAACGGGTCTTTTCACATCCGCTCAAATAGCACATAAAGTGCAACAATTATTCTTGCACTTAGCTAAGCGCCTTCCTACAATCGCCGCGAATAGTGTATTCGCAACTGTTACAGTTTTGTGGCGATGAACGACACAAATGGCCTTAAGACAGCCCCCGGACAAAGGAAGTGGCGCGGTGCCTCCTGCTGCGTCTTGCCCGGCGGCGACAATTATCGGAATAAAAATAATGAGCCTGCAAAAAACCTGGGGTAATTCTCATCTGAGCGCGCTGGGAGCAATGTTGCTCTCCGCGCTGCTCGTCGGATGCGACAACAGCGTCGCGCAAAACGCCGCGCCGCCTGCGCCCGCCGTCAGCGCTGCTGACGTGGTGGTGAAATCCATTAGCCAGTGGGATAGCTTTAACGGCCGGATTGAAGCGGTGGAGAGCGTTCAGCTCCGTCCGCGCGTGTCCGGCTACATTGATAAGGTGAATTACACCGACGGCCAGGAAGTGAAGAAGGGTGAGGTGCTGTTCACCATTGATGACCGCACCTATCGCGCCGCGCTGGAACAGGCGCAGGCGAACCTGGCGAGAGCTAAAACGCAGGCCAGCCTGGCGCAAAGTGAAGCTAACCGTACCGATAAGCTGGTCAATACCAACGTTGTCTCCCGTGAAGAGTGGGAGCAGCGTCGTTCGGCCGCCACTCAGGCGCAGGCCGATATTCGTGCCGCGCAGGCGGCGGTTGACGCTGCCCAGCTCAACCTGGACTTCACCAAAGTCACCGCGCCTATCGACGGTCGCGCCAGCCGGGCGCTGATCACCAGCGGCAACCTGGTGACAGCGGGCGACACCGCCAGCGTTCTCACCACGCTGGTCTCGCAGAAGACGGTTTACGTCTACTTTGACGTGGACGAGTCAACCTACCTTCACTATCAAAACCTGGCCCGCAGCGGGCAGGGGGCGTCCAGCAACCACACGGCGCTTCCGGTTGAGATTGGCCTGACGGGCGAGGAGGGCTATCCCCATCAGGGCAAAGTGGACTTCCTTGATAACCAGCTCACGCCGAGTACCGGCACCATCCGCATGCGCGCGCTGCTGGATAACGCGCAGCGTCAGTTCACGCCGGGACTTTTTGCCCGCGTACGCCTGCCGGGCAGCGCCGAGTTTAAAGCCACGCTTATCGACGACAAGGCGGTGCTGACCGATCAGGATCGTAAGTACGTCTATATCGTGGATAAAGAGGGGAAAGCGCAGCGCCGCGACATTACGCCGGGTCGTCTGGCAGATGGTTTACGCATCGTGCAGCAGGGGCTGAACCCTGGCGATAAAGTCATCGTCGAGGGTTTACAAAAAGTGTTTATGCCGGGTATGCCGGTTAACGCCAAAACCGTTGCCATGACCGCCACCAGCGCCCTTAACTGATCCCTTGACCTGAGAATCCTACCCATGGACTTTTCCCGCTTTTTCATCGACAGGCCGATTTTTGCCGCGGTGCTGTCGATTCTGATTTTTATCACAGGGTTAATCGCCATCCCGCTGCTGCCGGTGAGCGAATATCCTGACGTCGTGCCGCCAAGCGTGCAGGTGCGCGCGGAGTACCCGGGCGCCAACCCGAAAGTGATTGCCGAGACGGTGGCAACGCCGCTGGAAGAGGCGATCAACGGCGTTGAGAACATGATGTACATGAAGTCCGTTGCGGGCTCCGACGGCGTGCTGGTCACCACCGTCACCTTCCGTCCGGGTACCGATCCGGACCAGGCGCAGGTGCAGGTGCAAAACCGCGTCGCGCAGGCCGAAGCGCGTCTGCCGGAAGACGTGCGGCGCCTGGGCATTACCACCCAGAAACAGTCCCCGACGCTGACGCTGGTGGTGCATCTGTTTTCGCCCAACGGTAAGTACGACTCCCTGTATATGCGTAACTACGCCACGCTGAAGGTGAAGGACGAGCTGGCGCGTCTGCCCGGCGTCGGCCAGATCCAGATTTTCGGCTCGGGTGAGTACGCGATGCGCGTCTGGCTGGATCCAAATAAAGTGGCGGCCCGCGGGCTGACCGCATCGGACGTAGTCACAGCGATGCAGGAACAAAACGTACAGGTCTCCGCCGGTCAGCTTGGCGCCGAGCCGCTGCCGAAAGAGAGCGATTTCCTGATCTCCATTAACGCTCAGGGCCGCCTGCATACCGAAGAAGAGTTTGGCAATATTGTCCTGAAAACAACGCAGGACGGTACGGTCGTCCGCCTGCGCGACGTGGCGCGTATCGAAATGGGGTCCGGCAGCTATGCGCTGCGTTCCCAGCTGAACAATAAAGACGCGGTCGGGATTGGTATCTTCCAGTCGCCGGGGGCGAACGCCATTGATTTGTCTAACGCGGTGCGCGCGAAAATGGACGAACTGTCCACGCGCTTCCCGGCGGACATGAAGTGGGCGGCACCTTACGATCCGACCGTTTTCGTACGCGACTCCATTCGTGCGGTCGTGCAAACGCTGCTGGAAGCGGTGGTGCTGGTCGTGCTGGTGGTGATCCTGTTCCTGCAAACCTGGCGCGCGTCGATCATTCCGCTGATCGCGGTGCCGGTTTCGGTGGTGGGTACCTTCAGCATTCTCTACCTGCTCGGCTTCTCGCTCAATACCCTGAGTTTGTTCGGACTGGTGCTGGCCATCGGTATCGTGGTGGACGACGCCATCGTGGTGGTGGAAAACGTCGAGCGAAACATAGAAGAGGGGCTTGCGCCGCTTGCGGCGGCGCATCAGGCGATGCGCGAAGTGTCCGGGCCGATCATCGCGATTGCGCTGGTGCTGTGCGCGGTGTTTGTTCCGATGGCGTTCCTCTCGGGCGTGACCGGGCAGTTCTACAAGCAGTTTGCGGTGACGATCGCGATTTCCACGGTCATCTCCGCCATTAACTCGCTGACGCTCTCTCCGGCGCTGGCGGCACTGCTGTTAAAACCGCACGGTGCGCCGAAAGATTTCCCGACCCGGCTTATCGATCGTCTGTTCGGCTGGATTTTCCGTCCGTTTAACCGCTTTTTCCACCGCAGCTCGAATGGCTATCAGGGGCTGGTGGGCAAAACGCTGGGACGACGCGGCTCGGTATTTGTGGTGTATCTGCTGCTGCTCTGTGCCGCTGGCGTCATGTTTAAAGCGGTGCCCGGCGGGTTTATTCCGACGCAGGACAAGCTGTACCTGATTGGCGGCGTGAAAATGCCGGAAGGTTCGTCGCTGGCGCGCACCGACGCGGTGATCCGCAAAATGAGCGAAATCGGGATGAATACCGAAGGCGTGGACTACGCGGTGGCGTTCCCGGGGCTGAACGCGCTGCAGTTCACCAACACGCCGAACACCGGAACGGTCTTCTTCGGCCTGAAGCCGTTCGACCAGCGTAAGCATACTGCGGCGGAAATAAACGCTGAGATCAACGCGAAAATCGCGCAAATCCAGGAAGGTTTCGGCTTCTCCATTCTGCCGCCGCCGATTTTAGGTCTGGGTCAGGGGTCGGGCTATTCGCTATACATTCAGGATCGCGGCGGTCTGGGGTACGGCGCGCTGCAAAACGCGGTGAACACCATGTCCGGCGCGATTATGCAGACCCCGGGAATGCATTTCCCGATCTCAACCTACCAGGCTAACGTTCCGCAGCTGGACGTGCAGGTCGACCGTGATAAGGCGAAAGCGCAGGGCGTGTCGCTGACCGATCTTTTCGGGACGCTGCAAACCTATCTGGGCTCGTCGTACGTCAATGACTTCAACCAGTTCGGCCGTACCTGGCGCGTGATGGCGCAGGCCGACGGGCAGTTCCGCGACAGCGTGGAAGATATTGCGAATCTGCGCACCCGCAACAGCCAGGGTGAAATGGTGCCGATTGGCAGCATGGTGAAAATCACGACCACCTACGGGCCGGATCCGGTGATCCGTTACAACGGCTACCCGGCGGCGGACCTGATTGGCGATGCCGATCCGCGCGTGCTTTCGTCCGCACAGGCGATGACGCAGCTGGACGCGATGTCTAAGCAGATCCTGCCTAACGGGATGAACATTGAATGGACTGACCTGAGCTTCCAGCAGGCGACGCAGGGCAACACGGCGCTGATCGTCTTCCCGGTCGCGGTGCTGCTGGCGTTCCTGGTCCTGGCGGCACTGTATGAAAGCTGGACGCTGCCGCTGGCGGTGATCCTTATCGTGCCGATGACCATGCTGTCCGCGCTGTTTGGCGTCTGGCTGACCGGGGGCGATAACAACGTCTTCGTGCAGGTGGGGCTGGTGGTGCTGATGGGGCTGGCGTGTAAAAACGCGATTCTTATCGTGGAGTTTGCCCGCGAGCTGGAAATTCAGGGCAAAGGCATTATGGAAGCCGCGCTGGAGGCCTGCCGCCTGCGTTTACGTCCGATTGTGATGACCTCCATCGCCTTTATTGCCGGGACTATTCCGCTGATCCTCGGCCACGGGGCAGGCGCAGAAGTGCGCGGCGTCACCGGGATTACGGTCTTCTCCGGTATGCTGGGGGTGACGCTGTTTGGTCTGTTCCTGACGCCGGTGTTTTACGTGACGCTGCGTAAGTTCGTGACGCGCGGGAAAAAAGAGGAAAGGGACGTTCTGCCCGCGTAGGAACGCTGCAGATAATAAAAAACCGCCTTCATTGTGAAGGCGGTTTTTTTTCGCATCAGATAAAACGTTACGACGTTTTTTGATACTGGGCAATAAGGTCCGGGAGGGGATCCCATCCGCTGCTATCGGCGTTTTTAACCGCTTCCAGGGCGCTTGCCACGGTATGGCGGGCCAGTACCGCTAACGAAGCCTCTTCGGCCTCTTCGGAAATCGATTTGAAGTACCAGCAGGCGTTAGCGCTGACCACGCAGCGGGCCGGCACGTCAGGGCGCGAGGCCCACAGCTTTTTATCTTCGATGACCGAAAGGTAGATGTCGCGCAGGGTGATCTCTTCCGGCGGGCGACCCAGATGAATTGAGCCGTTACGGCCAAGCGTTGAGACGATAATGCCGTCACGCGTGAGCGGAACCATCAATTTTCGGATGAAGCTCGGGTTCGCTTCCAGACCGTAGGCCAGAATCGCACTCGTTGAACGTTCACCCAATTGCTCCGCCATCGCTACGCTGAGAACCATCTGCAAAGCTGTCGGGAAGCGGTAATCTAACATTTCTCTGTCCTGGGTTGCGGTGAATCTTGTTCTTTTTGGCACCGCAGAGGTGAATAAGCAATAAACAACAATATAACAAATACGGTAATTATTTTGAAGCAATCTGCGGCATTTGCGATCGAACTCCCTGTTCTGATTTAGCAAAACGTGCTGTTCGGGAAGTCAACCGTCACCATCAGGCCACCTTCAGCGGAAGTACTCAGGTTTACGCTGCTGTTGTGTTGCTGCGCCACCGCTTTGACGATGGCAAGCCCCAGCCCGCTCCCGCTTTGTACCTGATTGGGATCGCGGAAAAACCGGTCGAACACGCGCTCGCGCAGTTCAACCGGAATACCAGGCCCTGTATCTGAAACGCGAAGCCGCGCGAAGCCATCCGCTATGCAGACATCGACCTGAATCCGCCCGCCCTCGGGACTGTACTTCACGGCGTTCTCAATGAGGTTGTCAATAAGCGATACCAGGCGTTCCCTGACGCCGGGGATCCATATGTCATCCTCGGCGAAGAATTCCAGCTCAATTCTGCGCGCGGACGCCAGCGGTTCCAGCTCGGCCATTCGTTCCTGAATGAGCGTGGTCAGCGGAACGGTTTCCATGTCCGTATCAATGCGCGCTTCGCTGTGCATCATCAGCAGCAGCTGGTTGACGAGACGCGCTGCCCGGCTGTTGCTGCGAATCACCCCTGCAAGCAGCTCCTGCTGGCTCTCGCTAATGACCCAGGACTGCAGCGCTTCCACGTTGATGCGCATCGCCGCGAGGGGCGTACGCAGCTCGTGCGCCGCATCCGCAATGAAAACCCGCTCCCTTTCCGCGCTTTCGCGCACCCTGGCAAGGAAGTCGTTGATCGCGTCCACCATCTGGCGAAGCTCCCGGTGCTTCGGTACGGCTTTTAACGGGGAAAGATCGTCCGGCGTGCGTAGCGAAATTTCATTGACCACCTTGTTCCACGGACGCATCGCAATGCGGATTGAGAGCCACGCGGGAAACAGCAGAAAAGGGAAGCAAACCAGCAGCGGCAGGATGTAGTACCCGCGCGAGTTCAGATAGATAAAGAAGTTCCAGCCGCTGGCTGGGGTGAAAAGGGTAACCTCCACGTCGGAATGAGGGGATTTGAGGGTGCGGCTGGTCCAGACGCGACCTTCACTCTGTACGTGCTCCATTTCCCCCGGCCGGGTGTTTTCCACCCCTGCGGGTGCTCCCTGTGACGAAAATATCACGGCATTATTCTCGCGAACGATGAGGTTAATCGACAGCGCGGGATCGTCGCCGCCGCCATAGCCCTCACGCAGCGCCTTGCTGAAGGCTTCCAGCACGGCGGTGCGATCCTGCGGGCGTCCGTCCATCCTCTCAACCAGGGTAAAAAGGGTTTCATACGTCTTATTGCCCGTGAGGATGGGAGGGCTGCGCAGGTCATCCCACAGAATGAAGGTTAAAAAAAGACTCCACAGCAGGGTAAGCAGCACGATCTGGGCGATGATAATTCGCCGTACCAGCGTCGGGCGCCTCAGGTGATACCAGACGTTTCGCATTAACCGGTCACCTTCTGGACTGAGACGGTATCAATGACATACCCGACGCCCCGTACCGTTCGCACATAGCCGTCGCCGATTTTTCGCCGCAAATTTCCCATATGCACGTCGAGCGCATTGCTGAGGTTCTCTTTGTTACCGAATATCCGCTCTTCCAGAAACCGTCGCGTTATCACGCGGTCAGCGCGCAGCATCAATGTTTCCAGCAGCGCATATTCACTGGCGGTCAGGTCTATGTGGCGCGCGCTTACCGTCACGCGACGCGTCGGAACATGAAGCGATAAGCCTCGAATTTCTATCGCCTCATTCTCAAAACCGTAGCTGCGTCGCGCAAGGGCTCGTACTCGCGCCAGCAGTTCGGCGAGAACAAAGGGTTTGACGAGATAGTCGTCCGCGCCGGCATCCAGCCCGCACAGCCGGTCCTGCAGCGTGCCGCGCGCCGTCAGGATGATGACGGGGATCCCCTTGAGCTGCTGACGCAAACGCGTCATCAGGCTCATGCCGTCACCGTCGGGCAGCCCCAGGTCGAGCAAAATAAGTTCAGGCACGCAGACGTCCAGCTGATGCAGCGCATCCTCTTTGCGGCGTACCCATATGACGTCAAATCCCTGATCGGAGAGGGCTATACGTACGCCGTTGCCGAGATCCAGGTCGTCTTCGATTAGTAGAATTTTCACACTGGTAACTGTATCAACCGTGAATGAAGAACATCTTAAGAAAAAAACGGTATCAGGAAACCTGCCCGGTTTACAGCACCGGCTCGCGCTTCAGTGTTTCTTCATGTTGGGCTCATAAGAACCTTAGGGTCGGTATTCAAAATGGGCGTTCAGGCGGTTAACCGCATGCATCGTCATCATTTGAATCCAAAAGGGCTTCTTTAATGAGAAACATCGAACTGCGTCATACGTTCCCCAATTTCCTTCCGGGCCGCAGCCTGACAAACCTCGTGCCGGGCGTCGTTCTGGCGTTACTGGTCACGCCTGCACTGGCGGCAGAACAGAGCCAAGGTAACGTCTTAACCCTGGGAGGCGGCGTGGACGTCGCGCCGCGCTACTCAGGTTCCGATAAAACCCGCGTCAGTGCGGCTCAGGTGGTGGATTACGCCATGGCAAACGGCTTCTTTATCGGCACCACGCGAGGGATCGGTTACGGCAATAACATCGGCAACCTGGATTACAGCGCGGCGCTGAGCTATCGGGTTGGTCGTAAAGATAAAGACGTGAGCAGCGATTCGATCAGCTCCGGCAGCGACGAGCTGCGGGGGATGGGCGAGATAAAAGGCTCGGCAATCGTTGTGCCCGGGCTGGAGTACAGGGTGACCGACTGGCTTCACCTGCAGCTGCAGGCTGAGGTACCGGTTTCTGAAAGAGACAACGGTGAAGCGGTCCATTTCGGCATTTCCAGCCCGTTCTATACCTCACCCAAAAATGAGGTGGCGCTGGCGCTGACCGGCAGCTGGGGATCCGACAAGTACATGCAGACCTACTACGGGGTCAGTGCCGCGCAGTCGAGCGCATCGGGATTTGCCCGACATGACGCCGGGGCCGGGATTTATGCCTGGTCGATGAATCTTGACTGGACCCACAGGCTCACCTCGCGCTGGAGCGTCCTTGCCTCTGCGGGTGTGACGCAGCTGACGGGGGATGCGGGTGATAGTCCCATTGTGCAACGCAAAACATCGCCCACGGGGAGTTTGAAGGTGACGTACAGTTTCTGATTGTTGGCTGCGGTGGCTTAACGTTTTGAGCTCGCTTTTGCGGTAATTAAAGCCGCTCCGGTTGAGATGGCGGGGCGGTGCTGTTTGATAACGGGAATAATGGTGGACTATCTAAATTCATTGCAGATAATATTGTCGGTTGATCCTTCACGAGTGCGGGTGCTTTACGCGGTCCGCGATTTGCAACTTCGTGATTGCTGGATTGGCGCGGGTTTTGTCAGGGATGCCGTATGGGATCATCTGCATGTTGATTGGCATCGTTCCTTATCTGGCGATGTTGACGTGGTCTGATTCGATCGCGAATGTTGTACTCCGGACGACGAACGTCATCTTGAAGAAAAACTTAAACAACAGATGCCCGCTTTTGACTGGTCTGTAAAGAATCAAGCCAGAATGCATCTGCGTAATGGTGATTGTACTTACCCCATTATCTTCTTATAATATTTTGGATAAGAAATTTGACAAGCAAGAAATATCGTTTTGATTATTTTGATTTCTTAGGTGATTATATTCCGCGTAAGGATATGCAATGCGCTATACACCAGTTCTAATTGTCCCTTTATTAAGTGCCTGTAGTTTCAGTTTTATGAAGTTTGATAAGGACCCACTAGTACAAGCGACATACGCACCTGGTGCGACCAAAAGTTCAGTTATTGCTGCGGGTGGAAAAGCAGAAAGTGAGATGAGTGTTCCAGAAATTAAAGGGACCTGCATCAACTACACGCTAAAAAAAGATGCAGAGACAATGCCTTTTTATGTGGCGTTCGATAAGAATGGCAACCGAACACATTATGGCTATATCTCCTGCCAACAGGCCAGAGTCAAGGGAGTATTTAGTCAGTAAATTTGACTGGAATATGATTCCTCTTCTGTCTGTAAAGATAAGAAGAGGAATGTATAAATTATTGATGCATCAGTAACCTGCAGCCTTATTAGCTGATTTTATACGCTGATTTATTGCGTCTTTTTCTTGTTGGTCTTTAGCTTGCATTATCCCACTTGCAGCATCCACCCAATCATTTGCGGTACAGCCTGACAATACCATACTCAATGTTAGTACAAATACATATTTCAATTTAGTTCCACAATCTAATCGTTGTACAAATAACGCCAGCATAATACTCATTGTATTTGCCACTTATGTGGTTAATGTAACAAAAAATAACATTACGGGCAAGGGGTTATTTCTAGCCTCGTTTAGGCAACTGGTGAGTCATAATCATTAGCTTAAAAAAATTGAATTGCAAGGTTGCAAAAAGAACAGCAGTTAATAAAATTATATATCATATTAAATGAATCATTTTCCTTGCGTACTTCAACCACACATGGCTGATTTAAAAGGCTGCTCGTTACAACGCCAATATCGGTGGTGCGATGGTCTGCTTTTGGCATTATGACTGTCGGCCATCCATCCCTCACCAGCGTGCAGCGCTGCAGCATCCAGCTTGGCCTACTCCGGCTAAGCGGTAGTTTTTGCACTATGTTTAACACCAGTCAGAATAATAAAATGGTTAACGTTTTATTAGGTTCCGAGCAGTCGCGGCCTCAGTCCGGAGCATTTCAAAGCCAGAACCTCACTGAGAAGTGTGCCAGCATGACGTGGCTAATATCCCTATCCGGAGAACAACGTGTTCGGAAAACTATTGTTGAACTACATGCCAGGGCTACAAAATTTTTTAGCCTACGATAAAAGCTGGCTAAAACAAGATGTTAAAGCTGGGTTATCCGTTGCGGCTGTCGCGCTACCGGTGGCCATTGCTTATGCTGAATTGGCAGGTGTTGGGGCAATAGTGGGGCTCTATTCCTGCGTTTTACCGATGATAGCGTATGCACTCTTTGGATCTTCACGTCAGCTTATTGTGGGCCCTGATGCCACGACCTGCGCGGTGATTGCGGCCGTCGTGTTTCCTCTTTCTGCAGGTAATCCCGAACTGCACTGGCAACTGACCATCATCATGACGTTGATGATGGGCGGGTGGTGCCTGCTTGCCAGTAAGTTCCGCCTGGGCGCGCTTGCCGATTTGCTTTCTCATCCCATTCTCACGGGTTTGCTTAATGGCGTAGCCGTGACGATTATTGTCGGGCAATTAGGCAAGGTGCTGGGGATAAAACTCGATGAAGCGCAGGTTATTGAGAAAATAATGGCCTTGCCAGGCCGACTTTCCGACAGTCATTTATTAACCATTGGGATATCGTTTTTAACGTTAATTATTTTAATGGCGATCAAAACGTATCGCAGCCACTGGCCAGCACCGTTGATTGCCATTGTGATGACAACGCTACTGGTATGGGCGACATCGGCGCAACAGTATGGTATTGCCACTATTGGAGGGGAAGGTTTCCAGCCTGGTTTACCCGTGGTCAACTGGGGCGCGTTCCAGCTCGGTCCGATGCGTGATTTAGTGATCCCGGCGCTGAACCTGGCGTTGGTCAGTTTTGTCAGCCTGATGCTGACCGCCCGCAGTTTCGCCGCGAAAAATGGCTATGAAATTAATGCTGATGCAGAGTTCCGGGCGCTGGGTATTGCGAACATTATGTCGGGGTTATCTCAGGGGTTTGCAATCAGTGGAGCCGATTCCCGGACCGCGGTTAATGATTCAGTGGGTGGGAAAAGTCAGCTGGTTTCCATCGTCGCAGCCTTACTCATCGGTATTGTAGTAGTGTTTTTCACTCAGCCATTACAATTTATTCCGGTATCTGCGTTAGGTATTGTTTTAATGTATGCATCATGGTCATTAATTGATTTACGTGGACTATGGAACCTGAGACGCAGAAATAAACAGGCATTTCGCCTGGCCTTCTTCACGTTTGGCTGTGTGCTAATTATCGGCGTTATCCAGGGGATCGGCCTTGCGGTGTTGCTTGGCCTGTTACAGTTCCTGCGTACGGTGTTTCGTCCCTCTGAGCACTTACTGGGCACTGACGAAAATGGAATGATTCACTCATTAGGTAATACAACCGATATTAAAATGGTCCCGGGCGTGCTGATGTATCGATTTAACTCACCGCTGACCTATTTTAACGTGGCTTATTTTAAACGTCGAGTATTGAACCTGGTTGATGGTGCAGCAGTGCAGCCTAAATGGGTGGTTATTGATGCCGTAGCCTGCTTCACCTATTCAGACATCAGCGTTCTGGCAACCATTAATGAGTTAAAGCGCGATCTGAAAGGTCGAGAGATTACGTTAATCCTTGCGGGCAGAAAAACGGAATTAACGCGCTGGTTTAAAGATAGCCGGCCAACGATGAATGATGATGACATGATTCTGGCGCCAGACCTCTATCTGGCACTTCGGTTCATTCAAAGTAAAGAGAGTGCGAGTGAGGGGGAATCAGTCGGTGATACATAACCAAATACTGGTTAAAGGCTTGTAACGCATGCTACTGGCAGGCAGGGAACACTCACAATTTCTACCACCGAGGCTCAACTACTGTTGGCCTGGACAGTGAGATGTCCCTTGCCCGTCTTACCTTCTTCTGCCATCTATCTCAGTAAAAACTGAATCAGCTGAACAAAGATATACACTGCCGCCGCCACTCGTATTGCCTGCCAACCCCATCTGAGATAGCGCCATTCATGGCGTTCTCTGGCATTAGCCTCTGCAATAGCGGAGTCATAACGCTTTTTTTTCTTTCTCCTGACTTCGTTTATTACCCACAGGAAGAGGATAAAGATAATGATGGTTTTCTGAACTATGGGATTATCCACTAAAAATGACTCCGGCTTGCTCGCTGAAAAAGCAGAATAGATGAACAGTCGTCACGTATCCACCACTAAATGTGTGGGTATGAATGAAATTTACCCTGATTCGATTTTGAGATGACCCTGCCCATCGCCGGTTTCTCCGCTGTGAATGCGCAATCTCTGGTGCGAAGTATCAGGCTGACGGCTATAAGCAAGGAGCGGACCTTGAGTACCATTCATTTTCGCCGGAACAAAAATAGATAGGGTAGTGCCTACAAATAAATGAACTCATAATTCACAATGTAACTTCCAATATTATTCACACGAGCCGTTACCCACACCCCAGTCATTCCCTGCTTACGATGGCTGTGCAGATATTCTTTGTTTGTACAAAGCTGTATCCATCTGTTGGTGTTCTGATCTTTTAACCAGAGACCCGCTTCACAATGGCCATACTTACCTCTCGAAGGCCCCGGAAAGACAACCTCATATTCAGATTCATAGCCAATTATTTTGTCCGGGAAGAGATAGACATAAATATCATAACAATTTAAGCTCAATACAAACCCAAAGCAAAAGCCGCTAAAAAAAGCATTGGCAATATATTCTAATGTTTTGTTAAAAGTGCACAGATAAAAAGCGCGCATAACAAAAATTGCTCCAATCAAAATGCCAAGTGAAATATATGTTATCCATTCAGGGACGGATTTTTTTAATATAGTATTATGGGAGATGCCAGATGCCCATGACATATACCAGAGCCATCCACCTAAAACGATGAATATCACGGCTGTAACAAGTAATTTCTTACGTTTATCTTCGAAGGAATAATTTTTAGTCATGGTTTTGTTTTGTATGTATCAAACGAAAGTGTTGACCTTACCAGGAAAAGCTATTTTATATTATTAAATTCAATATGCCTCCTGTTTCGAGTTAAATTTTTTAAGCCTCATCTTTTGACCGTAGCTTGCCCGCGAACCGCGAGCAAGCCACATCCCTTAGCGATACAGCGTCTTTTCCGCAACCGGAATAAGCAACCCGGATCGCCAGTCCGCGAGCGTCAGCTGCGCAAGCCTGCCCAGCGCGATATAAAACGGATGGTTGGCGTTCTCGACAAACACCGTCAGGAAGCGGGTGCTCCACGGCAGCAGGTGCCACGCCAGAAGCTGATCGCACTCTGACTCGCGGCCATTGTCGGCCAGCCATGCCGCCAGTAGCAGCAACGTACCGAAGTGATCTTCCGGTTCATTCTGCTGCATCTCAAACGCGATATTGTTCTCCCGCATCCACTGGCGCAGCGCGAGGGTCGAGTCACCAAACAATACGGACTCACGGTCCAGCCAGACGGAACCCCACGGCGGAGCGGGCAGGGCATACGGACCAATAAACAGCCGTTGCCAGGCGTCCGCCAGCGGCTCATCGGAAGATGAGGCAAACGTATCGGCAACCGGCTGCAGCGTTTCCGAAGGCAGGGGCCAGTCCTGAACCCATTCGCCAGCGGTGAGCGCTTTCACCAGCGGCGCGGCCTGCTCGCTGTCGGGAGCGAAATAAAACAGCGCGCCCAGCACCCGGGGGCTGAACGCGAACGATTCACGATGTGAGACGTCTTTCATTAAACCTTCCTTGCTCGCGCGGATGACGCCCGCGCGACTGTGTTAACCGATAATAGTGACCATAGAATAAACCAGGGTCTCGTGTTTCACCTCTACACCTTCTCGATCTGCACCAGATTGGTGTGCTGCGGGTTGCCTTTTGCCAGCGGAGAAGGTCGATGGGTCGTCAGCGTGTTGATGCAGGAGCCGTGGTCGATACGATCGCCATTCATATTGGCATCATGCCACGCTCCCTGGCCCATGGCGCTCACGCCGGGCATGATGCGTGGCGTGACCTTCGCTTCAATTCGCACCTCGCCGCGATCGTTAAATACGCGCACCGTATCGCCGTTCTTAATGCCGCGTTTTTCAGCATCGACAGGATTAAGCCACACCTCCTGGCGACAGGCCGCTTTCAGCACGTCGACGTTACCGTAGCTCGAGTGGGTACGGGCTTTGAAGTGGAAACCGAACAGCTGCAGCGGGAACTGCGCGCGCTCGGGGGCGTCCCAGCCGTCAAAGGTCGAGGCATAGACGGGCAGAGGGCTGATGGTCTCATCTTTTGCCAGCTCCCAGGTAGCCGCAATCTCCGCCAGCTTGCTGGAGTAAATCTCAATCTTGCCCGATGGCGTTTTCAGCGGATTGGCTTCCGGGCTCTCGCGGAATTTTTTATAGGCCACAAAGTGTCCGTTCGGATCCTTGCGCTTATAAATGCCCATTTTTTTCAGCTCGTCATAGGACGGCAGTTGAGGGTCTTTTTCGAGCATTTTGGCATACAGGTACTGCAGCCACTGTTCCTGCGTGCGTCCTTCGGTGAATTTCTGATGGATATCCGTCCCGAGGCGTTTCGCCACTTCGCTCATGATCCAGTAGATAGGCTTACGCTCAAACTTCGGCGCGGTCACGGGCTGGAGGAAAATCAGGTAGCCCATGTTGCCCGCATAATCGTTCGGAATGATGTCTTCCTGCTCGACGGTCATCAGGTCCGGCAAAATAATATCGGCGTACTTCGCAGACGACGTCATGAAGTTGTCGATGACGACAATCATTTCGCACTTGCGTTCATCCTGCAGGATATCGTGGGTTTTATTGATATCGGAGTGCTGGTTGATGATGGTATTGCCCGCGTAGTTCCAGATGAACTTAATCGGCACGTCCAGCTTATCTTTCCCACGCACGCCGTCGCGCAGGGCGGTCATCTCCGGTCCGCGGGCGATGGCGTCCGTCCAGCTGAAGCAGGATATTTGCGTTTTGACCGGGTTATCCGGTATCGGCATACGTTCAATGGTGATGGTGTAGGTCGACTCGCGCGCGCCGCTGTTACCGCCGTTGATGCCGACGTTTCCGGTAAGAATTGGCAGCATGGCGATGGCGCGGGAAGTTAGCTCGCCGTTCGCCTGGCGCTGTGGTCCCCAGCCCTGGCAGATGTAGGCTGGCTTCGCGGAGCCGATTTCGCGGGCAAGCTTGATGATGCGATCCGCGGGAATGCCGGTGATGCGTGAGGCCCACTCCGGCGTTTTCGCCGTGCGGTCATCGCCCTGGCCGAGAATATACGCTTTGTAGTGACCGTTAGCGGGCGCGCCTTCCGGCAGCGTTTTTTCATCGTAGCCAACGCAGTATTTGTCGAGGAACGGCTGGTCGACCAGGTTTTCGTCGATTAACACCCAGGCAATGCCCGCTACCAGCGCGGCATCGGTACCCGGACGGATCGGGATCCATTCATCTTCACGTCCGGCTGCCGTATCGGTATAGCGCGGGTCGATAACGATCATGCGTGCGTTGGAACGCTCGCGAGCCTGCTCCAGATAATAGGTAATCCCGCCGCCGCTCATGCGCGTTTCCGCCGGGTTATTGCCGAACATCACCACCAGTTTGGTGTTTTCGATATCAGATGTGCTGTTGCCTTCGTTACTGCCGTAAGTGTAAGGCATCGCGCAGGCGATTTGCGCCGTGCTGTAGGTGCCGTAGTGGCTCAGGAAACCGCCGTAGCAGTTCATCAGGCGCGCCACCAGCGAAGCGTAAGGAGAGGAGCGGGTGATATTGCCGCCGACAATCCCGGAGGAGTAGTTAATATACACCGCTTCGTTGCCGTATTTGCTGACCACGTCTTTCAGGCTGGCGGTGATGGCGTCCAGCGCTTCATCCCATGTGATGCGCTCAAATTTGCCTTCACCGCGTTTGCCCACGCGTTTCATCGGGTAGTTAAGGCGATCGGGGTGATTGATGCGACGGCGAATAGAACGCCCGCGCAGGCAGGCGCGCACCTGATGGTTACCGTAAATATCCTCGCCGGTGTTATCCGTTTCGACCCAGTACACTTCGTCGTCACGGACGTGCAGACGCAGCGCGCAGCGGCTGCCGCAGTTGACCGAGCAGGCGCCCCATACCACTTTATCTTCAGCAGGCTGGACGGCGTTCTTCACCGCCGCGGCGGCCCTCTTTAAGCCGAAAGGAAGCGAGATCCCGCCGGCGGCAAGCGCCAGAGACCCTATTGCCGTAGATTTCACGAGAGTTCGACGGCTAATTCCGCCGTGATGTTCAGTATCGGACATGGCTCACCCCATCATTATAATTACGTATTATTTTTCCCGAAATGATAACCGGGCTAATGATGGGGTGAGTGTTACTGATTTGGGGGTATTAGATCTTAATCCTCATCAAATCAAAGGGGATTGAGGCTAAATTACTGCGCTTCAGCAGCCCCGTTGCCTGTGCGGGTGTACAAAATTTTAAAGGTGTCGTTGGCGCAGTGGCCTACCACCTGCGTGCCCGCCTGGTCAGCCTGATCGTTCGGCACAATGCTCAGCGTAAAACCTGATTCAGGCACGCCGTTGTTGATAATTTTCTGCTGAATGTCGCTTTTCACGCGCTCGCAGGAATCCGGTGCCGCCAGCGCGGCCGTTGAGGCACTCATTAACAGCAGGGCGGTAATCCAGGGTAACCGTTTCATCTGTAGCTCCTTTTCTCTGTGTAGAGATTAATTTTAGCAGGCTTCGTGTAAACAACTGTATTTGCTAATATGATTGGGAATAATCTCCCTGTACGGTAATAAATGTGAAGAAATACGCAGCGATAACGCTACTGGCAGCAACACTGGTGGGGTGCGATAACAGCTCCGCGCCGCTGTCGTTTACGCCCGAGATGGCGAGTTTCTCGAACGAATTTGATTTTGATCCGCTGCGCGGCCCGGTGAAAGACTTCACCCAGACGCTGCTCAACGAGAAGGGCGAAGTGTCCAAACGGGTGACTGGCACCGTGTCGGCGGAAGGGTGTTTCGATACCCTGGAACTGCACGACCTGGAGGCCAACACTGGCGTGGCGCTGGTGCTGGATGCCAATTACTATCTTGATGCGGAAACCCAGCAGCGAAAAGTGAAGCTGCAGGGGAAATGCCAGCTGGCCGAACTGCCGTCAGCCGGGATAACGTGGGATACCGACGACAACGGTTTTGTGGTAGCGGCGCACGGCAAAGAGATGGAAGTGAAGTATCGTTACGATGCGGATGGCTACCCGCTGGGCAAAACCACCGTCTCCGGGGATCAGCATCTGTCCGTCCAGTCGACGCCGTCTAAAGACGTTCGCAAAAGAATGGATTACTCGGCAGTGAGCATGTTGAATGACAAGCCGCTGGGTAACGTGAAGCAGAGCTGCGACTACGACAGGCACAATAATCCGGTGAGCTGCGACCTGACGATCACGGACGACAGCGTCAAACCTGCCGTTGAGCGCAAATACACCATCAAAAACACGATTGAATATTACTGAAAATAAAACCGCGCAGGTTACTGCGCGGTCGGTTTCAGCAGGCTGGCGCCTGACGGTTTATGACCGGCCAGGTGCTGATGCTGGAAAATGCACATGCGAATGGTATTGCGGTATTCGCCGTTGATAAAGAACTCGTGAATCAGCTCGCCTTCCACCATAAAGCCCAGCTTGCGGTAGATATGGATCGCTTTCTCGTTCTCTTTATCCACAATCAGATAAAGCTTGTAGAGATTCAGAACGTTGAATCCGTAATCCATTGCCAGCTTCGCTGCCCGTGAGGCAAGGCCTTTTCCCTGATGCTCAGGGGAAATAATGATCTGAAACTCCGCCCGACGGTGAACGTGGTTGATTTCAACCAGCTCCACAAGACCGGCTTTTTCGCCTTCACACTCCACCACAAAACGACGTTCACTCTGATCGTGAATGTGCTTATCGTAGAGATCGGACAGCTCAACAAAAGCCTCGTACGGCTCCTCGAACCAGTAGCGCATTACGCTGGCGTTATTGTCGAGCTGGTGGACGAAGCGCAGATCTTCACGCTCCAGCGGACGAAGCTTAACGTCGCAGGGCGCCGACATTACGGGGCTACCGTGCGGCCAGTGCGGCGATCAAGGCAGCGCAGGGTGTTTGGCTCCCAGTAGGCGTTGACGTTTGCACTTTGCTGACACTTATCGCGCGCGTCAAAAGCGACATCTTCTTTATCCCACTCTTTCTCAGCACGTTTGTTGACCTTGTGGCGAAGGCTGCGGGTGTCATTCCATTGTTCTTTGTCCATGGCGGCGTTCTGGCGGCTTTGCGCGCTGTCACCAGACTCAATAATGAGCTTGCTGGTTTCCGCTGTCGCAGAGGCGGCAAAGGCGAACGATGACAGCGCCAGCAGGGCTGTCAGACAAAGGCGTTTGCTTAATGTGGTCATAGCGTTTCCTTTTAAACGGGTGCAGATAATCAAGTTACCCCGAACAGATTCTACACCAAAGCGAAAAGACGTCATACCCGCGGTGCAAGTATGGAAAAGTAAAGGGTATCATCAGGTATGATCTCTAAATAAATCCTCACCTGACGTGAAATATGCTCAAAACGACGCTGCTTTTTTTTGCTACCGCGCTATGCGAGATCATCGGCTGCTTCCTGCCCTGGCTCTGGCTGAAGAAGGGGGATCCGTATTGTTGCTCATCCCGGCAAGCGTCGCGCTGATCGCCCTGTGCGGCATGCTGATTATTGCGGCGGGGTGGGGACGGGCCTAATCCCCCGTTTTGTGATCGTTAGCCGATTTTATGATCATTATACTTGTATGGTAGTAGGGTTGATGGGTAAATTTCCAGCATCACAACGAATGATGTAAGGAAAGGAATTATGAAGATTGTCGCGGCTGACGTGTTTGTTACCTGCCCGGGGCGGAACTTTGTCACCCTTAAAATCACCACCGACGAGGGGATTGTCGGCCTCGGTGACGCTACGCTGAACGGGCGTGAACTCTCCGTGGCTTCCTACCTGAAAGACCACCTCTGCCCGCAGCTGATTGGCCGCGATGCGCACCGTATCGAAGATATCTGGCAGTTCTTCTATAAGGGTGCCTACTGGCGTCGCGGCCCGGTCACCATGTCGGCCATCTCCGCCGTGGACATGGCGCTCTGGGATATCAAAGCCAAAGCGGCCAACATGCCGCTCTACCAGCTGTTGGGCGGCGCATCCCGCGAAGGGGTGATGGTCTATTGCCACACCACTGGTCACACCATTGACGACGTGCTGGAAGATTACGCCCGCCATAAAGAGATGGGCTTTAAGGCGATCCGCGTCCAGTGCGGGGTGCCGGGCATGAAAACCACCTACGGCATGGCCAAAGGGAAGGGGCTGGCCTACGAGCCTGCGACCAAAGGCGACTGGCCGGAAGAGCAGCTCTGGTCCACCGAAAAATACCTCGATTTCACACCGAAGCTGTTCGACGCGGTGCGCAGTAAATTTGGCTTCAATGAACATCTCCTGCATGACATGCACCACCGCCTGACGCCCATCGAAGCGGCGCGCTTCGGCAAGAGCATTGAAGAATTCCGCATGTTCTGGATTGAAGATCCAACGCCTGCGGAAAACCAGGCCTGCTTCCGCCTCATTCGCCAGCACACCGTCACGCCAATAGCCGTGGGCGAAGTGTTTAACAGCATCTGGGACTGCAAGCAGCTCATCGAAGAGCAGCTCATCGACTATATCCGCACCACCATTACCCACGCGGGCGGGATCACCGGGATGCGTCGCATCGCGGACTTCGCCTCGCTCTACCAGGTGCGCACCGGCTCGCACGGTCCGTCGGATCTCTCGCCGGTATGCCACGCCGCCGCGCTGCATTTCGACCTGTGGGTGCCAAACTTTGGCGTCCAGGAATATATGGGCTATTCCGAACAGATGCTGGAAGTCTTCCCGCACAGCTGGCGCTTTGATAACGGCTATATGCATCCGGGCGACAGGCCGGGTCTGGGCATCGAGTTTGATGAAAAGCTGGCGGCGAAGTATCCGTACGATCCGGCCTATCTGCCGGTGGCCCGTCTTGAAGACGGCACGCTGTGGAACTGGTAAACGAGGAGCGAACGATGAAAAGCGTAGTGATTCAACAGCCGAACCAACTGGTGATTGAAGAGCGGCCACTCCCGGCGCCAGGTGCAGGTGAAGTTCGCGTCAAAATCACGCTGGCGGGGATCTGCGGTTCGGATAGCCACATCTATCGCGGACATAACCCGTTTGCGAAGTATCCACGCACGATCGGCCACGAGTTTTTTGGCGTGATTGACGCCGTAGGCGAGGGTGTCGACAGTGCCCGTCTGGGCCAGCGCATCTCGGTCGATCCGGTGATCAGCTGCGGACACTGCTATCCGTGTTCCGTCGGAAAACCGAACGTCTGCACCTCGCTGGTGGTGCTGGGCGTACATCGCGACGGGGGCTTCAGCGAATACGCGGCGGTACCCGCTAAAAATGCCTGGCCTATCCCCGATGACATTCCGGATAGACACGCCGTCATGGTTGAGCCCTTCACCATCGCCGCCAACGTGACGGGACAGGCCTGCCCCACCGGGCAGGACGTCGCGCTGGTTTACGGCGCAGGGCCGATGGGGCTGGTCACCGTGCAGGCGCTGAAGGGCGTCTATAAGGTGAAGCAGGTTATCGTGGTTGACCGCATCGACGAACGCCTGAAAATGGCCCAGCGCAGCGGCGCGGACTGGGTGTTGAATAACGGCGAGCAGTCGCTGCAGGCCGCGCTGGACGAACGGGGCATCAAACCGACGTTAATCATTGATGCCGCCTGTCATCCGGCGATTTTGCAGGAGGCGATTACCCTGGCCTCTCCGGCGGCGCGTATCGTGCTGATGGGGTTCTCCAGCGAGCCGAGCCAGATTGTCCAGCAGGGCATCACCGGCAAAGAGCTGGCGATCTTCTCCTCACGCCTCAATGCCAACAAATTCCCGGTCGTCATTGACTGGCTGAAAAAAGGGCTGATCGACCCGGAAAAACTGATCACTCATGCCTTTGACTATCACCATGTAACAGACGCCATTGAACTGTTTGAGAAAGACCAGCGGCAGTGCTGCAAAGTCTTGCTCACGTTCGGGCAATAATCCTTTAGGCGGTTAAGAGCCTGCGCAGACAGGCTCTATGTGGTACGCATCTTACCCTTCAGAGATAGCCATTATGACGCAAGCACAACCTCAAAGAACCACCTCCGATCTGGTGAAAGCCGCCGTTTCCGGCTGGCTGGGCACCGCCCTGGAGTTTATGGACTTTCAGCTTTACTCGCTGGGGGCTGCCCTGGTCTTTCACGAGATCTTCTTCCCTGAACAGTCAGCCGCGATGGCGCTAATCCTCGCGATGGGAACCTACGGCGCAGGCTATATCGCACGCATTGTCGGCGCCTTTATCTTTGGAAGAATGGGCGACAGCATCGGTCGTAAGAAGGTGCTGTTTATCACCATCACTATGATGGGGATCTGCACCACGCTGATTGGCGTCCTGCCGACCTACGCGCAGATCGGGATTTTTGCTCCCGTTCTGCTGGTGACGCTGCGCATCATTCAGGGCCTGGGCGCCGGGGCTGAGATCTCGGGGGCCGGGACCATGCTGGCGGAGTACGCGCCAAAAGGGAAACGCGGCATCATCTCTTCGCTGGTGGCGATGGGCACAAACTGCGGGACGCTGAGCGCCACAGCGATCTGGGCGGTGATGTTCTTTGCCCTCGACCGTGAAGAGCTGATTGCCTGGGGTTGGCGCGTGCCGTTCCTCGCCAGCGTCGTGGTGATGATTTTCGCCATCTGGCTGCGAATGAACCTGAAAGAGAGCCCGGTGTTTGAGAAAGTGAACGATGCACAAAGCGTGCAGCCGGACACCTCGCTCGGTTCAATGGTGAAAAGTAAATCCTTCTGGCTGGCGACCGGCCTGCGGTTTGGTCAGGCAGGCAACTCGGGGCTGATCCAGACGTTTCTCGCGGGGTATCTGGTCCAGACGCTGCTGTTCGATAAAGCCATCCCGACCGATGCGCTGATGGTAAGCTCCATTCTCGGTTTTATCTCCATTCCGTTGCTGGGCTGGCTTTCCGATAAAGTAGGGCGCCGTCTGCCGTACATTATCCTCAATGTCTCCGCCATTCTTCTCGCGTACCCGATGCTGTCGATTATCGTCGATAAGAGCTATGCGCCGGGGACAATTATGCTCTCTATCATCGTTATTCATAACTTCGCCGTGCTGGGGCTGTTTGCGCTGGAAAATATCACCATGGCGGAGATGTTTGGCTCGCGAAATCGCTTTACCCGCATGGCTATCTCCAAAGAGGCGGGCGGCCTGGTGGCGGTGGGCTTTGGTCCGGTACTGGCGGGGATCTTCTGCAATATGACCGGCTCCTGGTGGCCGATTGTCGCCATGCTGGTGGCTTATTCCGCGATTGGGCTGGTCTCGGCTGTCCTGATGCCGGAAGTGCGCGACCGTGATTTGAGCGCGGCGCACGACGCAGCGGAGTCCGCGCCGGAAGAGAGCGTGGGTTACGGCGCGCTCTCATCGCGACGTTGATGGTTCATAACTTAAGTGACCTGTCACATAACTTTATCTTTATGTCAGACCACATGAGCAAAAGTTAATATAAATCAAAATCTCAAACGGCAGTATCAGTATGGTTGATGGCAGTTATTTTTTACCCCAACTGCCATTCTAGTTGGTGTAGTCAGCGGGTGCTGTCGCTTCTGAAGAAGTGGCAGCGATCCACGGCTTTCTAATTAACGAGTCTTAATCATGGAAAACACCTTATTACAGGCTAACGCGACGCTGCCTCAGTACGATCGCGACAGCCTTCAACCACGCATTGTTCATCTGGGTTTTGGCGCCTTTCACCGGGCGCACCAGGCGGTATACGCCGACATCCTCGCCGCTGAGCACGGCAGCGACTGGGGCTACTGTGAGGTTAACCTGATTGGCGGCGAGCAGCAGATCGCCGATTTGAACGCGCAGAATAACCTCTACACCGTGGCGGAAATGTCTGCCGACGCATGGACATCCCGCGTGGTTGGCGTGGCCAAAAAAGCGCTGCATGCTCAGGTCGACGGGCTGGAGAGCGTGCTGGCGGCGATGTGCGAACCGCAGGTAGCGATTGTCTCGCTGACCATCACCGAGAAAGGGTACTGCCACTCACCGGCGACGGGGAAACTGATGCTCGATCACCCGTTTATCGTCGCCGACCTGCAAAACCCGCACCAGCCGAAATCCGCGCCGGGCGTGGTGGTGGAAGCGCTGGCGCGACGCAAAGCGGCGGGCCTGCCGGCGTTTAGCGTGATGTCCTGTGACAACATGCCGGAGAACGGCCACGTGATGCGCAATGTGACCTGCGCTTACGCCCGGGCGGTAGACGGCGAGCTGGCGGACTGGATCGAGGCTAACGTCACCTTCCCGTCAACTATGGTGGATCGCATCGTGCCCGCGGTCACCTCCGAAACGCTGGATAAAATTGAGCAGCTGACCGGCGTGCGTGACCCGGCGGCGGTCGCCTGTGAACCGTTCCGCCAGTGGGTAATCGAAGACAACTTTGTGGCAGGACGTCCCGAGTGGGAAAAAGCCGGAGCCGAGCTTGTGTCAGACGTGATCCCGTTTGAAGAGATGAAGCTGCGCATGCTCAACGGCAGCCACTCGTTCCTGGCGTACCTGGGCTACCTGGCCGGATACCAGCATATCAACGACTGTATGGAAGATGAGAACTACCGCCTCGCCGCGCACGCGCTGATGCTTAACGAGCAGGCGCCCACGCTGAAAGTGAAGGGCGTTGATTTAGCTCGCTATGCCGATCTCCTGATTGCCCGCTACGGCAACCCGGCCCTGCGCCACAGGACATGGCAAATCGCGATGGACGGCAGCCAGAAGCTCCCGCAGCGTATGCTGGACTCCGTGCGCTGGCACCTGGTGCACCAGACGCCTTTCCCGCTGCTGGCGCTGGGCGTGGCAGGGTGGATGCGCTATGTCGGCGGCGTGGATGAGCAGGGTAACGCCATCGACGTGAGCGATCCGCAACTGGCGGTGATTCAGGCGGCGGTGAAGGGAAGTGCGGAAGGGGAAAGTCGGGTTAACGCGCTGCTCGGCATTGAGGCCATCTTTGGTAAAGAGTTACCGTTGGAGCCGCGCTTCGTTGCTGCGGTGATGACCGCGTACCGGACGCTGCTGCAAAAAGGCGCGAAAGCGACCGTCGCGCATTACGCGTCTCAACGGTAATTCAGCACATGCCGCCGTGCGCGGCGGCATGTCTGCGCACAGCTTAGTGCATCCCCAGGCGAATCAGCTCAATCGGCTCGAACTTACCTTCGCATCCTTCCACTTCAACCGTTTTGCTGCGGCGTACCTGCGCGGCATCCAGCCCGTCGCTGTGGATCGCTTTAATCAAGCCAGTTTTACCCGTGCCGCTAATCATGACGCGGCTGCCGGTGGTGATTGCATTGCGGTTACGGTCGTATGTCATCATGGTATATTCTCCTCTCTAACCTGTTCGTTACGGCGCTATTTCGGGTTTTGCCGTTCACGGGGCATATAAATACGCCAGTCCGCGCTTCATGTTTTTGTTTTTGATCAAACTCACACTTTTTTCTTTATTTCGTCGGGCGCTGACGGTTCAGGACGGTAATTTACAAAGTGGACCGTTATTTTCATTAATTGATAGTTTCGACAGGGAAGCGTTGAGGGTTGGTTTATATTCCTGATGTCATCCTGTGTGCAGGAAATAACCCTTTCATCGGAATAAGGAGTCAGGCTTATGTATAAGAACATTTTGATGCCTGTAGACGTGTTTGAAATGGATTTGAGCGACAAAGCGGTTCGCCACGCGGCAAACCTGGCGAAAGCTGAGGGCGCGTCGATCACCCTGGTCAATATTCTGCCTGCCAGCAGCCGGTCTCTGCTGCGCGGGTTCAACGCCGATATAAAAAAGTTTGAAGAGTATATGACCGCAGAATCCGGTAAGAAAATGAAAGAGTTAAAAAGACTGTTCGATATCGCTCCTGAGAATATTCACAGCATGGTGCGTTTTGGCAACGTCCGCGATGAAATTATCAAGCTGAGCAAGGAGGGGGAATATGATGCGATTGTCATCGGGTCGAAAAACCCGAGCATCTCCACCCATCTGCTGGGTTCAAATGCGGAATCTATTCTGCGCTACGCCACGATCCCGGTGTTAGTCGTTCGCTAATCACGCCGCCGCACCCGAAAGGGGCGGCGAATATTACTCTTCGCTAAACCACTCGCTATTTTCCTGACGAATAAGCTGCACGGATTCGCTAATTTCCTGCAGATGTAGCGTCATCGCTTTTTCCACGCCGTCCGGGTCGCGTTTTTCCAGCGCGCTGAAAATATCATGATGCTGTCGGAGCAGCATTTCCGGCGGGGAGACGTGATCGAGGCTCATGTAGCGCACGCGGTCAATGGTGGCCTTGATGTTCTCGATGGTATCCCAGGCCAGCTGACAATCCGCAATCTGCGCCAGCTTCTGGTGGAATTCATCATCAAGCTGGAAGAAATCATTGAGCTGCTTGCGGTCAATCGCAATGCGCTGCTGGTGCAGGTTCTGCTCCAGCTGGTAACACTGGTTGTCGTTGATAAGCGTTGCGGCACGGCGCGCCACCGCGCACTCAATGGCCTGGCGAACGAAACAGCCGTTGCGTACCTGAGAGAGTGAAATTTTGTTCACGTAGCTGCCGCGCTGCGGGCGGATCTGAATCAATCCGTTCTCGGCAAGCTTAATAAACGCTTCACGCACCGGCTGACGGGAAACGTCAAAACGCACGGAGACCTCTTTTTCAGAAAGCGGCGTTCCCGGTGGGATCAGGCAATGGACAATATCACGTCGCAAAATGCGATAGATTTGCTGGTTAACGGGCTGGGTGGGATTGAGTTGCGATTCAGCGGCCATGAGTTGTCATTTCTCAGAGAGTTAGCCTGAACATACTACCATTCTTTTATAACCCTAAACAGACCCGGCCCGCAGGCCGGGAAGGGCAGATTTAGCCACGATGGACGCTAAGTCCGGCAAAACTCTGGCTGACTGGCATCATTTCTACGGTATTGATGTTGACGTGTTTTGGCAGCGTCGCCACCCACCAGACCGTTTCGGTCACATCTTCCGGCGTCAGCGCGTTCGCATTTTCGTAGGTTTTGCCCGCTTTCGCGTCATCGCCTTTGAAACGCACGTTGGAAAACTCGGTGCCGCCCACCAGGCCCGGCTCGATATCGGTGACGCGAATGGCGGTGCCGTGCAGATCGGTACGCAGGTTAAGGCTGAACTGGCGTACAAACGCTTTCGTCGCGCCGTAGACGTTACCGCCCGCATAAGGCCAGCTTCCGGCGGTGGAGCCGATGTTGATAATGTGGCCGCGGTTGCGCTCAACCATGCCCGGCAGCACCGCGCGGGTCATATAGACCAGCCCTTTGTTATTGGTGTCGATCATGTTTTCCCAGTCTTCCACGCTGGCTTTGTGGGCGGGCTCCATGCCCAGCGCCAGACCGGCATTGTTGACCAGCACGTCGATGGCGCGCCACTCGGCGGGCAGGTTGGCAATCATCTCTTCAATGGCCGCGCGGTTACGCACGTCCAGCTGCGCGGTCAGGATGCTGTCGCCTAATTCGTCCTTCAGCTCCTGCAGACGCTCCTGACGACGGCCCGTGGCAATAACCTTGTGCCCGTTGGCGACGAAGCGACGCGTGATGCTTTCACCAAAACCTGCCGTTGCCCCGGTAACTAAAATAATCATCTCACTGTTCCTCAACGCTTTTTGTGTTGTACTAACATAGCACGGCCGAAGAGGGTGCGTTAAGGCAACATTTGTATGACGGCGTTGCAGGGGATGACGGCCTGGCCTACTCTGGGAGGATACCCGTACTCAGGAGTGAAAGATGACGGCCACGAATCCCTTTTTTGACATCAGCCTGCTGCCTTACCAGGCCCCCCATTTTGATGAAATCAACGATGGTCACTATCGCCCGGCCTTCGATGAAGCGCTTCGCCAGAAGCGGGCGGACATTGACGCCATTGTGTCTCAAGCCGCTGCGCCGGACTTCACCAACACCGTGCTGGCGCTGGAGAAAAGCGGCACCATGCTCTCACGCGTCAGCAGCGTGTTCTTCGCCATGACCTCCGCACACACCAATGCGTACCTGCAGGAGCTTGAGGAGCAGTTTTCCACCGAGCTTGCCGCGCTGGCAAACGACATCTGGCTGAATGACACACTTTTCGCCCGCGTGGAGAGCGTCTGGCAGGACCGTGCCGCGCTGGACGCCGAATCCCGTCGGCTGGTCGAGGAGACGTATCAGCGGTTTATTCTGGCCGGGGCGCGTCTCAATGAAATGGAAAAAGCCGAGCTGAAGGCGCTGAATACCGAGGCGGCGACCCTGACCAGCCAGTTCAACCAGCGTCTGCTGGCTGCCGATAAGACGGGTGGGCTGGTGGTGGATTACGCGCACCAGCTTGATGGGCTCAGCGCCAGCGAGATCGCCGACGCGGCGCAGGCTGCCGCGGAGCGAGGGCTAAAAGATCGCTGGCTGATCCCGCTTCTGAACACGACCCAGCAGCCGGCGCTTTCCGCGCTGCGCAATCGTCAGACCCGCGAAAACCTGTTCAAAGCAGGCTGGACGCGCACCCAGAAAGGGGATGAAAACGACACTCGCGAGCTGATCCTCCGCCTAACGGCGCTGCGCGCCCGGCAGGCCCGCCTGCTGGGCTTTGACGATTACGCCAGCTGGAGTATCGCCGACCAGATGGCGAAAACCCCGGACGCCGCGCTGGAATTTATGCGCGGCATTGTGCCCGCCGCCCGCGCCCGGGCAGAGCGCGAGCAGGCCGATATTCAGAAAGTCATTGATGACGAGCAGGGCGGTTTCACCGTGCAGGCCTGGGACTGGGCCTTTTATGCCGAGCGCGTGCGTCAGGCAAAATATGCCCTCGATGAATCGCAAATCAAACCCTATTTTGCGCTCAATACCGTATTGCACGATGGCGTTTTCTGGGCCGCAAGCCAGCTGTTTGGCATCCGCTTTGTGGAGCGCTTCGATATTCCGGTGTATCACCCGGACGTCCGCGTATGGGAGATTTTCGACCACACCGGTGAGGGCATGGCGCTGTTTTACGGCGACTTCTTTGCCCGCGATTCCAAGCAGGGCGGGGCCTGGATGGGGAATTTCGTTGAGCAATCCTTCGAGCTTGCTGCCCGTCCGGTGATCTACAACGTCTGTAACTACCAAAAACCGGCTAACGGTGGCGTCGCGCTTCTCTCCTGGGATGACGTGATAACCCTGTTCCATGAGTTTGGTCATACGCTGCACGGTCTCTTTGCCAGCCAGCGTTTCGCCACCCTTTCCGGCACCAATACGCCGCGCGATTTCGTTGAATTCCCGTCGCAGATCAACGAACACTGGGCCAGCCATCCGCAGGTGTTTACCCACTACGCCCGCCATTACGAAACCGGTGAGCCGATGCCGGACGCGCTGCGTGAAAGCATGCTCAACGCGACCCATTTCAACAAGGGTTATGACATGACGGAGTTGCTGGCTGCCGCGCTGCTGGACATGAACTGGCACGGAATCAGCGAAGCCGTTTTGAGCGTGGACGCGTTTGAAACGGCAGCACTGAAAAAAGAGGGGCTGGATCTGCCCGCCGTACCGCCGCGCTATCGCAGCAGCTATTTTGCCCATATTTTCGGCGGCGGCTACGCGGCGGGATATTACGCCTACCTGTGGACGCAAATGCTGGCGGACGATGGTTATCAGTGGTTTGTCGAGCAGGGTGGTTTGACTCGCGAAAATGGACAGAAATTCCGCGAGGCGATTTTGTCCCGTGGTAACAGCACGGATCTGGCTGAACTGTATCGCAGCTGGCGCGGGCACGATCCGAAGATTGAACCGATGCTGGAAAATCGCGGATTGAGCGAATAGATCCAGTCTCGTCAGAAAAAAGAACCGGGCTTTACGCCCGGTTTTTTTATAGGCTCCAACGTGCTTGTAACGTCTTCTGCAAAAATAGTTTTAATATGCGTTCTTTATAAATAAAACAGGTGAGATTAAAACTTACTTCGAACAGTATATTTAATTTACCGAGTTTAGGCAGTAAAAGAGTTAATGATTAATAATTTGATCTGGGTTAGAGAAATCAAATATTCTTTAACCTCAGATTTTTAGCTATAAATTTTTGTTATTTTGTGCCGATAAATGAAAGTGGCATAAAAATCGACGCAGTAGCAGTTAAGAAGGCGAAAGATGACCCTACCTCTGAACAATCCGGGCTTCACCGACACCGAGCCTTCTAAAGGCCTGATAAATAAAACCTTTACCTATATTGTAACGTTGTTGATAAGCATTTTTATTGCGGCAATAATTTCCCTGTTAATAATAAAAGATAATGTGAATGAAATCAGCGACACGCACGATGAATTTTTGTTAAGGAAAGCCCTCGATACCCGCCAGGAAAGCATGCGAAGTCATTTGAAAGACAATGCCGAGTGGGGAGATGCCTACAAACATCTTCATCTGAACAATGACGTACACTGGGCATGGGATAAGCAGAACCTGGGCAAATCCCTGTATGACAACTTTGGCTACGAAGGGGTGTTTGTTCTCTCGCCGGAAGGGAGCACGCGATACAGCGTCGTTGACGGGAAGCTGAAGCTTCAGGAGCTGGAGCGCTGGTTAGACAAATCAACCAAAGACCGTTTACTCCATGAGTTGAGTATAAAAAAGGGAGTGCCGGTTTCTGTGCTAGCGCTTATCGATTCCGTGCCGGCCATTGTTTCTGCGGAATGGATAACGACGGGCGATGATACGAGCGTGCAAACCATGCCCGGAAAACCGTCGACAATGGTGTTTATAGACAAGTTAACGGCTAAAAAACTCCTCACGATTGGGCAGGATGCCGGTATCCAGAACGTTCGTACTTCTCCCGCTACAGCCACTTCTCAAATAAATAATCAGACAGAATTTACCTTAAGCACCCAGAATGGGGATGTGAAAATTATCTGGGACGGTGAAAATCCCGGCCAGGCGTTAATAATTTATTTTTTGCCATTGCTCATTCTTTCAGTCGTTCTGACGGTATTGATGACGGTGATATTAATGCGCCATATTATGCACAAGGCGAGAATGCTTGACGAAAATACGTTTCTCCTCGAGCAGGCGCGGTTGAATCTTATTATGAGTGAAAAACGATTTCGGGACGTCAGTGAAACAACCAGCGACTGGTTCTGGGAAACAGATTTATCGTTAAGGATAACGTGGCTTTCGGGTCGTTTTTCTACAATAACGGGATATGAAAATAGCAAATGGATAGGCCGCAGGTTGGATGAACTCTTTCCGTCGACAAGCGGATTATCACATGACTGCGCCAGGCAGCGGGACTTAACCGAACGCTTTGAATTTAAAAACTGTCCTTATACTCACGCGCAACAATCCACCTCATATTGCACGCTTCTGGCAAAATTTTCTGCTCAGCCTGATGGAACGGTGGTGTTGCGAGGCGCGGCAACCGACGTTTCTCAGGAAGTTGAAGCAACTAAACGCGTGGAGTTCCTGTCACGCCATGATGAATTAACCGGTCTGCCGAACCGGTATCACATTAAGGAATTTCTGGCTGGCAAGTTAGCGAAAGAAGACCTTAATCATTATCCCTTTGCCATGATTTGCCTTGATTTAGACAAGTTTAAACCCGTCAATGATATTTTCGGGCACTCCACCGGCGATGCCCTGCTTGGGGAGGTCGCTTCACGTCTTAAAAATTGCGTTCGTCGAGGTGATTTTGTCGCACGGCAGGGAGGGGATGAATTTATGCTGCTCCTCGGTAACACCAGCCAGCAAGAGCAGATTGAGGAGGTGTGTCGTCGCATCGTGCAAGAACTTAACCGTCCTTTCGCCATTGAGGGCAATGATGTGGCGATAGGCGTAAGCATGGGCATTGCGCTTGCTCCCCGGGATAGCAGCAGCGCAAACGATCTTCTACGCTACGCGGATATTGCACTGTATCAGGCTAAACAATCCGGCAGAAACCGATGGGTCTATTATCGCCCGGATATGTCGGAAAAGCTGACTGAACGCAGGAAACTGGAATTAGAACTCAAGACCGCGATTCGCGAAGAACAGCTCTACCTGGTTTACCAGCCGCGTTATAACCTCCGGTATTCTAAAATTGAGGCCGTCGAAGCGCTGGTGCGCTGGCAGCACCCGGCTCGGGGGACCATAATGCCCGATCAGTTTATCCCGCTGGCAGAAGAAACCGGGCTGATTATTAGCCTGAGCAACTGGGTCATACGCAAAGCGTGTGCGGAGACGAAAGATAAATTGCCGGGATTATCGGTATCCGTCAATATTTCTGCTATCGAATTCCAGGCAAGCGATCTAGCCGAAAGAATAAAAGAGATCCTTCACGAAACGGGGCTTGAACCCAACCGGCTGGAAATTGAAGTGACTGAAAATGTTACGCTTTCCGACCCCGAAAAAACCTTGCAGACCATGAAGTCTCTCAAGAAAATGGGCGTCCGCATTCTGATTGACGATTTCGGCACCGGCTATGCCTCTCTGAGCTATCTGCGGAAGTTTCAGTTTGACGGGCTTAAGCTCGACAAGAGCTTTATTTTTACCCTGGGGGACTCGCCGCAGAACCAGTCAGTCGTGGAGAAAATTATCGACTTGGGGAAAGCCTATTCCATGGCGGTAACCGCAGAAGGGGTAGAGACCGCCGAACAGCTGTCATTTCTTAAAAAAAATAAATGTGATGAAGTTCAGGGCTACCTGCTTGGAAAACCGGTCGCCATTACGGACTTAAATTTAAACGCCAACAGAGTAAATCTCTAAATCGCGCGTTCACTCAGGAATGCATAAATGAAAAACCGGGCTTCTCGCCCGGTTGAGTATTCATATTGCGTGACAGCTGACGGACGCGATAATTTTATTTCCGCCCATATTACCCATAATCAGATCGAGTAATTTTCGGTATTCCTCCCGGGTCATCACCTCCGCGCGGATTTCAGTTTTACCTTCTGCTTGCGCCGTTGCCGAATAAATCGCTTTCAGACTTAACGTCAACTCTTTCGCCATATTTACGACGCTCTGCCGCACCGCATCTTCATGCTCATCATTGCAGGTGATTTTAAGTACATAGCATTTTTCGCCTTCATGGAGCACGGGCAGCTGATTAATTCGCTGCGCGGCTTCACGAAGCAATATGTTGGCGCAGAGAATAATTAGGCTGGCCATCGCGGCATTCCAGAACTGGCCTAATCCGCAGAGCACGCCAATTCCGGCCGAGCACCACAGCGTCGCGGCGGTGTTCAGACCACGAATATTCATCCCTTCACGCATAATGACGCCAGCACCAAGAAAGCCTATGCCGGAGACGATCTGCGCTGCGATACGCCCCGGGCTATCAGGAGAAGTCGATACCGAACTTAAAATGAACACTGCCGCACCCGTAGCAACCAGTGCATTGGTACGAAGTCCGGCCATACGCTGGCGCCACTGTCTTTCCGCGCCAATAATTGCGCCCAGCAGCATCGCTGCGAGCAGATGTGAGATATAAGGGAACATCAGCCTGTCGCCTGTTAACGTTATTAAATAATAAGCGTCAGTGCTTTGCTAAGCACATCATAACGCCGTTTAAATGCTAAACGTGTCAGGACGACGGTGGCGGAAAGAGTGAATGTGTAAACATGAACATGCGATGCCCCACAAATTGAGCGGTTTTACTATTTCGGGATACAATCGCTTAAAGAGGATTGCTGCCCACCGTTTCAGGTAAGCAGCGAGGAAATCGCGCTAGCTTACCTTCGTATCGACTATAAAATAACTTTCCAACGAAGGACTCCTGTGAAAATTTATTGCCAGTATAGTCAGGGGCGATAATGAGTAAAGCGAAAAAACAGCCTCCGTTATGAATTGTTTAAGTTCGGAAGACATATTTTTTAAGACGTCATCTGATTTTCAAAAATACCCGCTATACTACATTTCCTTTTTTACAGGCGATAACAGACAAAGGCAGGAAGTATGTCTCTTCGTTCGCTGCGGGCATTGTGCCTGACAAGTTTTTTCATCGCGGATGTCCGCGATGGCCTCGGTCCTTTTCTCGGTATTTTTCTGACCGAGCGCCACTGGACTCCCGATGATATCGGCATCCTGATGACGGCCGGTGGGCTGGCGGGATTACTGGCCACGCTGCCGGCGGGATTCATCACCGACACCTCGCGCAGCAAGCGGACCGTGCTGGCGCTGGTGTGCCTGCTCATCACTCTTAGCACGCTCCTGCTCTGGTTTAGCCAGCAGAGCGCTGTTGTCGCCGTTTCGCAAATTGTCTCCGGTATCTGCGCGGCGTTTGTCGGTCCGCTGATCGCCGGAATTACCCTGGGGCTGACCGGCCAGAGCGGATTCAGCGCGCAGATGGGCAAAAATGAGGCGTTCAATCACGGCGGCAACTTTGTTACTGCACTGATTGCAGGGGGCATTGCCTGGTACTGGGGCGTCGGCGGGATTTTCCTGCTGATGACCTGTACCACGCTGTTAACGCTCTGCGCGCTGCTTGCCATCCGCAACGAGGATATCGATAACGACGCGGCGAGGGGGCTCTCTTCTTCAGCGAGCCTGCCGGTTCCCGGCTTTGCCGTGCTGATTAAAAACCGGGCGCTGTTTGTGACCGGACTGACGCTGCTGCTGTTTCACCTGGCGAACGCCGCGCTGTTGCCGATGCTGAGCATGAGGGTGGCCGCCGCGCCCGCCTCGATCAACCCCGGTTTGTACGCGGCGGGCACCGTTATCATCTCTCAGGCCGTGATGATCCCCGTCGCCATCTGGGTCGCCCACCGAATAGACCGCTACGGCTACTGGCGCTTGATTATGCTGGCGCTGCTCGTGATGCCGGTGCGCGCCGCGCTGGCGGCGTCTACGGACGCGCCGTTAATGATGATCCCGGTACAAATTCTCGACGGGCTGGCCGCAGGGATCCTGGGTGTCGCGGTACCGTCGTTTATCGTGGTGCTGTTGCGCGGGAGCGGGCACGTCAATGCCGGGCAGAGCGTGGTGATGCTGATGCAGGGGGTTGGGGCATCCATGAGCCCGGCGTTAACCGGCACGATTGCGGGTCATTACTCATTTGCCACGGCATTCAGTGTCCTGAGCGCGATTGCGCTGGTGGCCGTCCTGCTCTGGTGGTGCTTTGCGCACCGGAGCTGGGAAACAGACAGTACGCCGGGTGGGGCATAGCCGTCACCCGGCGTCACGCTTACGCCAGTTCGTTAGGGCACGCTTCGCCCTTTTCCAGCTGCTGCAGGTTACCCAGCGTGGTTTCTGAAATGCTGATCAGCGCTTCGGCAGTCAGAAACGCCTGGTGTCCGGTAAACAGCACGTTATGACAGGCAGACAGGCGGCGGAACACGTCGTCCTGAATCACATCATTTGACTTGTCTTCAAAGAACAGATCGCGTTCGTTCTCGTACACGTCCATCCCCAGCGCGCCAATTTTTTGGGTTTTCAGCGCTTCGATAGCGGCCTGAGAGTCAACCAGCCCGCCGCGGCTGGTGTTGATGATCATCACGCCATCTTTCATCTGGTCAAACGCCGCCTGGTTGAGCAGGTGGTAGTTCTCCGGCGTCAGCGGGCAGTGCAGGGAGATCACGTCAGACTGCGAGAACAGGGTCGGCAGGTCGACGTATTCCACGCCCAGCTCCAGCGCAGCGGCGCTCGGGTATGGATCGAACGCCAGCAGACGCATGCCGAAGCCTTTCAGAATGCACAGGGCGGCGACGCCGATTTTACCGGTGCCGATCACGCCCGCGGTTTTGCCGTACATGGTAAAGCCGGTCAGCCCTTCCAGGGAGAAGTTGGCATCACGGGTGCGCTGATAAGCGCGATGAATACGACGGTTGAGCGACATCATCATGCCAATCGCATGTTCCGCGACCGCTTCCGGGGAGTACGCCGGGACGCGCACCACCCTCAGACCCAGCTCTTTCGCCGCGTCGAGGTCCACGTTATTAAAGCCCGCGCAGCGCAGGGCGATATACTTCACGCCCTGTTTTTTCAACTCTTCCAGCACCGGACGACTGCCGTCGTCGTTAACAAAAATGCAGACGCCTTCACAGCCGTGCGCCGTTTTGGCGGTTTTTTCGGACAGAAGAAAGTCGAAAAATTCAAGCTCAAACCCGTAAGCCTCGTTAACATGTTGCAGATACTTTTTGTCGTACTGCTTTGTGCTATATACCGCGAGTTTCATAAGACTTTCTCCAGTGATTTTGCATTCACGTTAGCATGATTAAAATTATCTTACAATTTATAAAATATTATTGAATTCAATAAGTTCTATCAATTATTCTAGAGCATATGTGCACCCTAACTCCATGATATTCTTGCTACGAGGAATCTTTGGCGTGAATCTGGTTAGGGCGTGTAGAGAAAAATGCAGTGGGTTGAGGATGCGAAAAAAGCCTGTCTGAATTACGTTAAAGAATGGCAAGAGGGTGTGAAAACTGCAATCCTTCTGGATGTGATGGGACGATATTAGGAACCGGGTGAGTTTCTGATAAAGAGGGAGAATGATGCATGTCGCAACAACTGGGGTTGTCCTTATCTCCGCCAATGCTGCCCGCTTTGTACTATTTCATTGTATCTATAGTAGTTTTTTTCTTGTTATATTTCGGGAAACAGAAGATTACCCGGCTAAGAAAATACCCACTGTTCATTGCCTATACGCTGTTTGTGATAGCCATTGCAGCCATCCAGATTAACGTTTTTGCCAACGGCTATGAGTTTGTTAGCGGTTTTTTACATATCGATTTTGATCCCTGGCGGTACGACTCGGTGTACTGGGGGTCATTGATATTCGCAATGCTTTACCTGCTGGCAGTGCCCAGGAACAGGTATTAATTACGCAGTTATTCCGGCTTCTTCGCCTGAAATTATGCGTAACCCACTGAATCTAAATTGTGTTCTTTAGGTTACGCATAGCAAAAAAGTTACCTCATCCTATTTACAGCATCTATCCTTAATCTTGGCGTCAACTTCAACTCAACCGCTAAACATGCGACAATGATCGGCACTGCCGGCTTAATTCTTTCGCTAAATCAGGATATTAACTGCCCATGAAGGGTAAATACAAAGCCGCTCTTGCGCTTTTACTGCTGTTCATACTGTTGCCGCTGACGCTGCTGATGACGCTCGCCCAGTGGGTACCGACGCTCGCCGGGATCTGGCTGCCCGTCGGGACGCGCATCGCTTTCGAAGAGAGTCCGAAACTGACCCGCCACGCGCTGGTGATCCCCGATCTTCGCTATCTGGTTGAAGACTGCGAAATTGCCCGCATCGATAACGTGACGCTGTCACATCCGAGCCGCTGGAAGCTGGATATCGGCGCGCTGGATCTCAATTCCGTCTGTCTGGGCAAAATTCCCCAGTCTGCGCCCTCAACGGTCGCCCCCAAAACGCTGGCGCAGTGGCAGGCGGTGTTACCCAATACCTGGATCACGGTTCACCGTCTGACGCTGTCGCCCTGGCAGCAGTGGCAGGGCGAGCTGCATGCGTCGCTGACGCCGTCCATTCAGGAGATCGCCTATAAAGGCGAGCAGGTCAGCATTAAAGGCACGCTGCGCGGTCAGACGCTCTCGGTCAGCCAGTTTGATGTACAGCTCCCGGACCAGCCGCAGCCGATTAAGCTGGTGGGCGAGTTTACCTTGCCGCTGGTGCCGGACGGCGTGCCGGTGAAAGGCCACGCGGTGGCGACCTTTAACGTGCCACAGTTGACGTCTCTGGTCGATGCCGATCTGGACTGGGAAGACAATCAGGGTCAGCTGGTGGTGATGGCGCGGGACAATTCCGATCCGCTGCTCGACCTGCCGTGGCAGATCACCGCGCAGCAGCTGAACATCAGCGACGGGCGCTGGAACTGGGATCTCTCGGGGATGCCGCTGAGCGGGCGGGTATCCCTTCGCGCCGACAACTGGCAGCAGGGGCTGGATAACACCACCCTGACCGGACGGCTGAATGTGCTTACCCAGGGTGATGCGGGGAAAGGCAACGCGGTACTGAACATTGGGCCCGGCAGGCTCAGCATGGAAAACAGCGACATGCCCCTGCATCTGAGCGGCGAGGCGAAGCAAAACGATCTTATTCTTTACGCCAAATTGCCCGCAACGCTGACCGGCAGCCTGTATGAACCGCAGCTGGCCTTTGAGCCGGGCGCGCTGCTCCGCTCGCGCGGACGCATCATTAACTCACTCGATATCGATGAAATCCGCTGGCCGCTGGCGGGCGTGAAGCTGACGCAGAAGGGCGTGGACGGTCGATTACAGGCGATTCTGCGCGCCCATGAAAACCAGATGGGGGATTTTGAACTCCACCTGGACGGCCAGGCCAACGACTTTTTACCTGATAACGGCCTGTGGCAGTGGCGCTACTGGGGGAAAGGCGGTTTTACGCCGATGCATGCCCGCTGGGATGTCGCCGGGAAAGGCGAGTGGCGCGACAATCTTATTGAGCTGACGGCGCTCTCCACCGGTTTTGACAAGCTCCAGTACGGTACGATGGAGGTCAGCAAGCCGCGTCTGGTGCTGGAGCAGCCTGTACGCTGGCTGCGTGACCCTGAAAAACCGGCCTTCAGCGGCGCGCTGTCGCTCAACGCCGGGCAAACCCGTTTCTCCGGCGGCAGCGCGTTGCCGCCTTCGGTCCTGACCTTCAGCGTCGACGGCACCGACCCGACCATTTTTCAGTTTAAGGGCGACCTCCATGCGGACAAAATCGGCCCGGTACAGGTGAACGGACGCTGGGATGGCGTGCGCCTTCGCGGGCAGGCCTGGTGGCCGAAACAGTCCCTCACCGTCTTCCAGCCGCTGATCCCGCCGGACTGGAAAATGACGCTGCGCGACGGGGAACTTTACGCGCAGGTCGCCTTCTCGGCGGCGGCCGATCAGGGCTTTGAGGCCGGTGGGCACGGCGTGCTGAAATCCGGCAGCGCATGGATGCCGGATAACCAGATTAACGGCGTCGATTTTGTGCTGCCGTTCCGCTTCAGCGAGGGAACCTGGTCCCTCGGCACGCGCGGTCCGGTCACGTTGCGCATTGGCGAAGTGGTAAACCTGGTGACCGCGCGCAACATTACCGCGGATTTACAGGGGGACTATCCCTGGACGGAGGACAATCCGCTGCTCCTTACCAACGTGAAGGTGGAAACCCTCGGCGGGAAGATCACCATGCAGCAGCTGCGGATGCCTCAGCACGATCCGGCCCTGCTGCGCGTGGACAATATCTCTTCGAGCGAGCTGATCAGCGCCGTTAATCCGAAACAGTTTGCCATGTCGGGGCCGGTGAGCGGGGCGCTGCCGTTCTGGCTGGACAATGAAAAATGGATCATTAAAGATGGCTGGCTGACCAACCCGGGGCCAATGACGCTGCGCATCGACAAAGATACGGCAGACGCCATCGTGAAGGATAATATGGTGGCGGGCGCGGCGATTAACTGGCTCCGCTATATGGAAATTTCGCGTTCGTGGACGAGAATCAATTTAGATAATCTGGGTGAATTAACCATGCAGGCGACCATCAAGGGGACCAGCCGGGTGGATGGCAAAAGCAGCTCCGTCAACCTGAACTATACCCATGATGAGAATGTCTTTACCCTCTGGCGCAGCCTGCGCTTTGGAGACAACCTGCAAACCTGGTTTGAGCAACATGCGGCGATACCTGCTCCCCGCAGTTTGACTGGCAAGGAAAGTGAGGAACAACAATGAAAAAGATGGCTGGTGTGCTCACCGTTGCCGTTGCCGCGCTACTGACCGGCTGTACGCCGCGCATTGAAGTCGCGGCGCCAAAGGAGCCGATTACCATCAATATGAATGTCAAAATCGAACATGAGATCCACATTAAGGTCGATAAAGACGTCGAAACCCTGCTGAAATCGCGCAGCGATCTGTTCTGAGGATGCCATGAAACGATTAGCTCTGATTTTACTGGCGCTGGGGATGAACGTGCAGGCGGCTGCGCTGACCTTAAACGATGCCCGGGCGCAGGGGCGCGTGGGGGAAACCCTCAGCGGCTATCTTGCCCCGATTCAACAGGACGCGGAAACGCTGGCGCTGGTCAATCGTATCAATGCGGCGCGCACGGAAAACTACCAGAAGCTGGCCGACAGCAATAATTTGCCGGTTGATGAAGTGGCTAAAATGGCAGGTCAGAAACTGGTTGCCCGCGCGCAACCGGGCGAATACGTGAAGGGCATTAACGGAAAATGGCTCAAAAAATAGTTAGCGGTAGCGCCTGCGGTATTCACCCGGCGAGACGCCAAAACGCTGCTTAAACGCCGTAGAAAAATGGCTATGGTCGGTGAACCCCCAGCTGTAGCCAATGCCCGCCAGCTTTTCATCATCACCGGTAGATTGCAGTGCCTGCGCGCAGAGATCAAGACGACGGTTTTTGATGTACTGCGCCACCACCAGCCCCTTCTCGGCAAACATGCGGTAGAGGCTGCGCACGGACATACCGCTCTCGGCGGCAATCCATTCCGGGCGCAGCGATTCAGACTGAATATGGTCGTCAATCAGCGCCACCACATGCTGGAACTGGCGCTCCTTGCGCGGCTGAATGATTTCACGCTGCTGGAATGCGGGGCGCAGCAGGCAGATCATCGCTTCGAGCGCCGCTTCGCTCTCCCGGTCACTCAGGTCGGCATTGCTCATGCTCTCCATCAGCAGGCGATGGCTCAGCTGTACGGTGGGCAAGGTGCGGGAAAGGGCGGTCGCGCAGCTTATCTCCTGGAAGCGACACTGCTGCTCAATAATCTGGCGGGGAACCAGCAGCGAGATCTGGCGGGATTTTTCTCGCCAGTTGATCGAGCAGGGACGCGACGCGTCAATCAGCGTGATGTCACCGGTTCTGAGCAGCGCGCGACGGTCATCCTGCTCAATTTCCGCGCTGCCTTCGAGCTGGAACACGGTATAGAACCAGGCATCATTACTCTGAGCGATCTCCTGACGGGAGCGGAACAGGTTTACGCCGCCTGCGGTCACGGTGCTGAGCTTCAGGCTGCGCGCATAGCTGGTCTCCAGCTCGCCGAAGAATTTCCCCCCGGTGGGCTGCGCGTTAAAACGCCCGCAAACCTGGTTAATTTGCGCCAGCCACTGCTGATACTGTTCCTGCTCGCTTGCACACGCCATCGTTTCTCTCACTGCACCGTCAACGTTTTCGCATTGTTGCATTTGTGTTGCATTTTGTCAGAGCTATGAGGCTGACTATAGGAAAGAACACTCACCGGTAACAGCGATATAAGCGGCAATTATCGCGATTTGCGGAGCCTGTCACAGGTGGCAAAGCGAATGTCACAGAGACAAAAGCGCGAACGCAAAACCCCACTTAGACTGGATGGACACCCTGCGAAGAATAACGAAGGAGTATCCTATGTCTGAATCACAGGTGGCCATTCAGCCTGCCGTGCAACAATTTTTAGACCGACAGCATGGCCTGTGGATTGAAGGGCGTCAGGCCGCGTCGGACAGTGAAAAGCGGCTGAGTGTCTTCAACCCGGCCACGGGCGAGGTCATTGCCTCGACTGCCGATGCCAGCGTCGATGACGTTGACCGTGCCGTCATGTCCGGCTGGCGCGCGTTTGTCGCCCGCAGCTGGGCCGGAAAACTGCCGGCGGAGCGCGAGCGGATCCTGCTTCATTTCGCCGATCTGGTCGAACAGCACAGCGAAGAGCTGGCCCAGCTTGAAACGCTGGAGCAGGGCAAATCCATTAACATTTCCCGCATGTTTGAAGTCAGCTGCACCCTGAACTGGATGCGCTATACCGCCGGGCTGACCACCAAAATTACGGGTAAGACCCTCGACCTTTCCATCCCGCTGCCGCAGGGCGCCCGCTATCAGGCGTGGACGCGTAAAGAGCCGGTTGGCGTGGTGGCCGGGATTGTGCCCTGGAACTTCCCGCTGATGATCGGGATGTGGAAAGTGATGCCTGCGCTGGCCGCGGGCTGCTCTATTGTCATCAAGCCGTCGGAGACCACGCCGCTGACCATGCTGCGCGTGGCGGAACTGGCAAGCGAAGCGGGCATTCCGGACGGGGTGTTCAACGTGGTGACCGGGAGCGGCGCGGTGTGCGGCGCAGCGCTGACCTCGCATCCGCATATTGCAAAGGTGAGCTTTACCGGCTCAACGGCGACGGGTAAGCAAATTGCCCGCGCGGCGGCGGACACGCTAACCGGGGTGACTCTGGAGCTGGGCGGGAAAAATCCGGCCATCGTACTAAAAGACGCAGACCCGGCGTGGGTGATCGAAGGCCTGATGACCGGCAGCTTCCTGAACCAGGGGCAGGTGTGCGCGGCGAGCTCGCGCATCTATATTGAAGCGCCGCTGTTTGACACGCTGGTCAGCGGGTTTGAGCAGGCGGTGAAATCCCTGAGCGTCGGGCCGGGCATGTCGCCGGAGGCGTTTATCAACCCGCTGGTGTCGCGCGCGCACTGCGACAAGGTGCAGACCTTCCTTGATGAAGCGAAGTCGCGCAGCGCGGAGCTGATCGTCGGTAACCGGGGACCGGAAGGCAAAGGCTATTACGTTGCGCCTACGCTGGTGGTGAACCCGGATGCCTCGCTGCGCCTGACGCGTGAAGAGGTGTTTGGCCCGGTGGTCAACGTGGTGCGCGTCGCCGACGGGGAAGAGGCGCTCCAGCTGGCAAACGACAGCGAATATGGCCTGACGGCCAGCGTCTGGACGCAGAACATCAGCATGGCGCTGGAGTACACCGACAGGCTGCAGGCGGGCACCGTCTGGGTGAACAGCCATACGCTGATTGACGCTAACCTGCCGTTCGGCGGCATGAAGCAGTCCGGCACCGGACGTGACTTTGGTCCGGACTGGCTGGACGGCTGGTGTGAAACCAAGTCGGTGTGCGTGCGCTACTAGTAAAAGCAAAAGGCAACCTGGAGGTTGCCTTTTTAGTGTTTGTTCCCTCTCCCGTGGGAGAGGGGCAGGGTGAGGGCATCCAGCCGCACCGGGCGAATTTTGTAGGCCGGGTACGGCGTAGCCGCCACCCGGCTTTAATTAAAGTGACCACCGATCCCGACCTGCCTCTTTCGCCCGATACAGCGCCGCATCGGCGCGGGCGATGATCTCGGTGCCCGCTAATCCCTCCGCCATACTCGCAATCCCCATGCTCACGGTGACACGATCGCTAACGGTTGACGCGCTGTGCGGTATGGACTCTGCGCGAAGGCCGTCCTGAATACGTAGGGCCACCTTTTCTGCGATGTTTTCCGGGCAGTTAAACAGGATCACCATGAACTCTTCACCGCCGTAGCGCGACACCACATCCTCAGGCGTGCGCACCGACTGCTTCAGCACCCTCGCCACGCGGGTAAGGCAGTCGTCACCCGCCTGGTGCCCGTAGGTGTCGTTGTAGCGTTTGAAATAGTCGATATCCAGCATGATTACCGAGAAAATTTTTTTCTGCTCAACCGCGTTCTCCAGCACCACTTCCATTTTCCGGCGATTGGCGGTTTTGGTTAACGGATCCTGATGCGCCAGCGCATCCAGCCTGGAGATCAGCAGCTGATTTTGCTGGTTACGTCGCCAGGCCTCGTCAAACCAGCTCAGCAGGATGAAACGCCCGCAGATCAGGATCAGCGTAAAGACGCTCCAGATAACAAAAAAGTGAAGGTTGAGGCCATCGTTCCGTATCCAGCTTGCTACCGGCAAGGTGATCCAGAGCGGGAGCACAAAGGCGAGTAGCCCTTCAGGATAAAAATAGAGCGCCGTTAAGCCAGCGAGTAATAAAATGACGCACAGCGGCCAGACGTGCGGGAGCAGCAGCTGGGTGATAAACCAAAAGCAGGAGACCGACCAGATGGCGCTGCAGATAAACAGTACCACGCTAATGCCGGCGATGCGTCGCCAGGCCATGAGGATCAGCGCAGCTGAGAGGATGATAATGCCGAGCATGGAGGCATCGACCATTCTCGTCAGCTGCGGCGAGTGGGGATAAAGGGGATCGCTGGTATTAAGCAAAACGTGTCGCAGCAGAATCATCACCGCGAAGCTGATATTCACGAAGGCCAGCCACGGCAGGTTCATCGCCAGCCCGTGCATGACCATAGCATGGCGCGTTGGCCAGGTTGCCCGCTCAAGTGTCGGTTTTTTTCTTTTTTCCATTGATGTTCGCTACTCTGTCCTGGAAACACGTGAAGCAGGAAAGGGCGGACGAACCGCCCTTATGCGTGCACCGTTACGGTGTCACAATGTTAAACCAGAAATCAAACTTGTCCATATAGCTAAGCATGGCATCAAGTTTCGCGCTGTCGCCACTGATTTTAATATTTCCGCTGTCCTGAGCCTGTTTTAGCGTCACCTCCTTGAGGATGATTTTATTCAGGGTGTCACGGTTAAGCGTCAGCGTCGCGTCCGCATCTTTTGCTTCCGCGTTCGCCGTGTGGTTCAGCACGCCGTTTTCCAGCTCCAGCTTATATTTCCCGCCATCGCTGCCCAGATCGATGTTAAACACCGATTTGGCGTCACCCGCTTTTTGTCCATTGATATGGACAGCCAGATAGTCAAAGAACATCTCTGGCGTCATCGCGCGCACCGTGTCCGGGCTGGCGGTATTCGGCGTTGGCCCTTTCACCACGCCGTTACGCAGCTCCTGCGCACCGGTCAGGTAGAAGTTACGCCACGGGCCGGATTCAGCCTGATAGCCAAGCTGTTCCAGCGCATCCGCTTCCAGATTACGTGCCGCCTGGTTGTTTGGATCGGCAAAGACCACTTTGCTGACCACCTGCGCCACCCAGCGGTAGTTCCCCTGGTCGAAGTCGGTTTTGGCCTTGCTCAGGATGGCATCGGCGCCGCCCATATACTCCACGAATTTCTTCGCGCCTTCTTCAGGCGGCAGTTCATCCAGCGTCGCCGGGTTGCCGTCAAACCAGCCCAGATACAGCACATAGGTGGCTTTTACGTCATGGCTCACCGAACCGTAATAGCCGCGGTTGGCCCAGGTATGCGCCAAAGAATCCGGGAGCTTAAAGTTAGCGGCGATTTCGTCGCGCGTCAGCCCTTCGTTCGCCATACGCAGCGTCTGGTCGTTGATGTAACGATAGAGGTTACGCTGGCTTTTCAGCAGCTTGACCACGTTTTCATTGCCCCAGGTCGGCCAGTGGTGCTGTGCCATGATGATTTCGGCTTTGTCACCCCAGCGCACAATCGCCTGGTTGATGTATTTCGACCACGGCAGCGGCTCGCGAATTTTCGCCCCGCGCAGCGAGTAGGTGTTATGCAGGGTGTGGGTAACGTCCTCAGCGGATTCAATCAGTTTTTTCTCTTCGATATACCAGAGCATTTCCGATGGCGCTTCGGAGCCCGGCGCGAGCATAAAGTCATAGGTCAGGCCGTCGATAACCTCTTTTTGCCCGTCTTTCTCAATGATATTGGTCGGGGCAATCAGCGTGACCGTCCCGGCTGAGGTGGTCGTACCCAGGCCCGCGCCCACCTGGCCTTTGGCGTCGGGCTTCAGCAGGTTGCCATACATATAGCTGGCGCGGCGGCTCATCACGTTGCCCGCCATGATATTCTCGGCAACGGCCGCTTCCATAAACCCGGCTGGCGCGTAGACCTTCACTTTGCCGGACTTCACGTCGGTTTCATCCACCACGCCGCGCACGCCGCCATAGTGGTCAACGTGGCTGTGCGTATAAATAATGGCGACGACAGGCTTTTTGCCGCGATTTTTAAAATAGAGATCCATCCCGACCTTCGCCGTTTCTGCCGACACCAGCGGGTCAACCACGGTAACACCTTCTTTCCCTTCAATGATGGTCATATTTGACAGGTCAAGATTTCGTATCTGATATACGCCGTCGGTCACTTCAAAAAGGCCGCTGATATTAATCAGCTGAGATTGACGCCATAAGCTGGGATTAACGGAGTCCGGTGCTTTATCGCCTTCTTTAATAAACGAATACTGCTGTGGATCCCAGATGATATTCCCTTGTTCCCCTTTGATAATTTCCTGAGGAATCGGTGCAATAAAGCCTTTATGGGCGTTCGTAAAATCGGTGTTGTCGGAGAAAGGAAGCTGATTAAACAGGGCGTTATTGGCTTGTTGCGTTGCAGTCGTGGCGTCCTTCGGGGCGTCTGCGGCATACGCGGAACTGACGGAAATAACAAGTCCAGCCAGAGCAAGACTCCTGACGATCAAATTGAATTTCATCCTAAACCTCTCAGTGATGTATTACGTCGCTTGTGGAAAATTCGCGTCCTGGCTGAAAGTGGTTCAAGAAATGCAGTGGAAATATATGAGGTAGAAATAACTATAATCGGGGAGTGGTATTCAGCAAGTAAATGGATGAAAAACCGGGCATTGCGCCCGGTACGTTATTTATTTCTGTTCGTCTTTCTTCTTCCCGAGCGTTGGCGTCTCGTCAAAGAAGTTCCACGGCTTAAGCAGGGTATGCACCCATTCCGTCGGCATTATCGGCCACTCTTCCGCGCGGGCGACGTGGGTGGTGCCGGTGGTCATCCAGACCACGTCATCCTGATCGTTAAGCGACTCGTTATCCTTGCTGTACTGCCCCAGGCCCGTGTCGTGTGCGGAGCGGTTCGGGAATTTGCCTTCCGGGTAGAGCTCATCCGGGTGGTAACGGGTCACCCACAGCTGTTTGTCCATAAAGCTCAGACGATGGTAAATCCACTCGTCCGGGGCAAATTTCGCACCGGTCGCCACCGGGTGCGTACCGCCCGCGTAAGGGATAATCTGGTACGAGACCGGGTTGCCCATGCGGTTCTCTTTACTGGTGTTGCTCAGCAGTCGAATGGTGCCCGGGTCGAACTTCTGCGCCGCCTGCTGCTCGGTATCAATATCGTACTGATTGATCTGCATGGTGCTGGTGCGCGGGCCCCCGGTGGTATTCGGCTTCACTTCCGGATCCATCGCCACCAGCTTGTTGTTGATGCCGTCCACGTCCATATCAAGACGGAAGTTGTAGATGTGCTGGTGCGTGGTACCCACGATGTTATGGTCGATCAGCGTGCCGTATTTGGTGTCGTCTTTGGCGGTGGCGTCGTGCATGGTTTTCGCCTGTACGCCTTTCACCGCTTCGATACCCGTCGCGCCGGCATCAATGCCGATGGTGCCATTCTCATGGAACACCCAGTCAAAGATGTAATCGTAGTTGCCCACGGTACTCACCCAGCGCACCACCAGCTCGCGGCGCTCGGTGCTGACGTTTGGCTGACCCATCTCCTGATGTTTGTATTCCGGGCCCGCATAGCGTTCGAAAATCGCAATCGCGCGCGGGATCTCCATCGGCGCGCCGGTGTAGTCCGGGATGGTTTCATTGAGCATCACGGCGTTGGACGGCACGTCTTTACCGCGCACCAGCGGTGAGGTCAGGGTGCCCATGCCGTAGTCGCCGGAGTCGAGATAGGCTTTAAAGTACCAGCCCACGTCCGGATCGCCGTAAGGGACGATCATGCCGCCGAGCGACCCCTGATACATCACCTGGCGCTTTTTGCCGTTATCGTTATAGGTGACGGTTGAAATCATCGGACCGACGCGGGAATCCAGGCTCAGGTGGAAATCCCAGTTCTGCCAGTGCACCATATCCCCGGTGATGGTGTAGTTCTTGCCTTCTGGTTCAATGATGTCGAGCGGTTTTTTTGCCGTCTCTACGCGGTCGCGGCCATCATAGGGTCGCGGGGTCATGGGAACCGGAACCACGGCGCCTTCTTCAATCTTCTGGATCTTTTTCTGCTCAAGATCGACAACCGCGACCAGGTTCTCAATCGGGTGCGCCCAATAGTTGCCGTCGCCCACGTCCAGATAGCTCACCACCTTCAGCAGGCGATCTTCCTGCTTCAGGCCGTCCTTACCGTCGAAATAGCCGACGGTCAGCGGCGTGGTAATCACTTTTTTCGGATCGGTGATGCCGTGTTTTTTAAGCACCTCGGCGAACTCTGAACTCTCGTTGATAATCTGCTGCACCGCGGTGAAATCATCCAGCAGCACCATGCCGTGGGCGTCTTTAACCGGTTCCCAGCGCAGAATCTTTTTATTCTTCAGGTCCACCACGCTTTCGATAACGTGCTTTCCATCGAGCATCACAATCTTTGCCTGACGCGGGGCATCCACTGCCGTACCGTTAAGCACAAAGTCCCACACTTTGGCCTTCTCAGGCTCTGCCAGGGCGATCTGGGTAAAGCGGGTATTCGGCTTAAAATCCGCCGAGGCTTTCACAATCTCAACGGCCTGCTTAATTTCGTCCGCCGTCAGCGCGTTTAACGGGTGAGGGCGTTTTTCTACCTGGAAGGTCTGGTCAAGGCCGGACTGGAAAACATCGTTGATGAAAGTATCGGAAATAAAGGCTTTCTTGCCTTTCATCACCACCGGCACCTCAAGCTTGAGGGTTTTACCGTTGACGATGGCAGTTTTTGCGCCCGGCTTGACCTTCACAAAGGCGCCGTCTTTCGCAATGGTGAACATCTGTGCGTAATCATCCCACTGAACGTCCGCGCCAAAGTCCTGCAGCGTTTTGTCCATTGGGACCATATGCGCCTCACTGCCGTGGGCGAAAACAGGGGATTGCCAGGCGCAACACAGCGCAACGGCCATAGCCAGCGCCGTTCTACGGGCAGAAAAAGAAGAATTGGTTCCCATCGTAGACCTCATCTTGTTGTGATTATTGTGTTGTGACAGCCTTATCCTGACAGGCCCATGAGAAAAGCGTTTGCCTGCATCTGCCAGATTATTTGTCAGCCTTGCCAGGTTAAAAAAAGAGCGGGGATAAATCACATGCCGGGCCATTTCCTCTCCCCACAAATGATGTCAGCACAGACGGCCCCCTCTCCCTTGAGGGAGAGGGCTGGGGTGAGGGGGAATATACGGCTGCGGAGGTAATTCCGTTCACTTTAAGTCCCTTGCTACTCTGTAACGACATGCCCGGTGAACGTGCCAGGGTGGCTCAGTCGCCACCACCCTGGCAACCCGGGCTCCCGGAGGTAAATCGCCGCTCCGCGGTGCCTTCGGCTAATTCCTTCCGGCTTATCGGGGACGAGCGGAGGTAACATCCCTGTAAAGCCCGCCCTCTCGGCGCATCCGTGCGCCTCGCCCCGGCCGGAAGGCAAACGCCTCAGCGATTTATAGCCGGACCAGGGCATCGCTGAAGGCCCTCAGCCAGTCTAAAAGCAGCGTTATTGCTTCTGCTTGCACATTATTTAAGAGGGCCTCAGCCATTGCTGAGAGGATTAGGAGCAGGGACCTTAGCTGAAATCACCCTGCTGACGCGCCACCAGCGTCAGGATGGAGTAGAGCGCCACCGCCTGCTGGTGCTGGTTGAAGATCTCAACCGCCCATTCCACCACGCCGGTCGGTTTTTCCTCGGCGGTACGCTGTTTCTTCAGTGTTTTGCGCTTGCAGGTCAGACGCACCTGAATGGTATCGCCCGGTTTAACCGGCTCGATAAAGCGCAGGTTTTCCATGCCGTAATTGGCAATAACCGGCCCGACGCCCGCGTCAACAAACAGTCCCGCCGCGGCGGAGATCAGGAAGTAGCCGTGCACCACGCGCTCGCCAAAGATCGACTCTGCCGCGCCGATCTTGTCCATATGGGCGTAGAAGTGGTCCCCGCTCAGGCAGGCAAAGTTCACAATGTCCGCTTCCGTGAGGGTGCGGCGCGGCGTTAGCAGACTGTCGCCCGGCTGCAGCTCCTCGAAGTATTTGCGGAACGGATGCAGGCGGTCTTCCTGCACCGCTGCGCCACGCACCCACTGCTTGCCAATGGCGGCCAGCATCGTCGGGCTGCCCTGGATCGCGGTGCGCTGCAGGTAGTGTTTCACCGCGCGCAGGCCGCCCAGCTCTTCGCCGCCGCCCGCGCGCCCGGGGCCACCGTGCACCAACTGAGGCAGCGGGGAGCCGTGGCCGGTAGACTCTTTTGATGATTCCTCGTTTAGGATCTGAATACGCCCGTGGGCGCGCGCCGCGCCGGCAATAAACTCACGGGCAATCGCCGAATCGGCGGTGACCAGCGTACCGGCCAGGCTGCCGCCGCCCGCGCGGGCAAGCAGCATCGCGTGGTGGGCGTTGCGATACGGTATCAGCGTCGCAACCGGGCCGAAGGCTTCGGTTGAGTGCACCGCCGGGGTTTCATCCGGCTGCGGGCAGAACAGCAGGGTTGGTGGGAAGAACGCCCCCGCGGCCTGCAAATCCGCTTTGCCGCCCAGACGGATCTGGCAGCCTGCGGCGATCAGCTGATCCACTTTCTCCTGCACGTCCGCGCGCTGTTCGGCGTTGACCAGCGCACCCATCTTCACCCCTTCCTGCGCCGGGTCGCCCACCACCACTTTTTCCAGGCGGGCAATCAGCGCCTGGCTCACCGCGTCAATCTGGTTTTGTGGGACGATAATGCGGCGAATGGCCGTACATTTTTGCCCGGCTTTGGCGGTCATCTCGCGGACCACTTCCCGGACGAACAGGGCAAACTCCGGCTGGTCTGGCGTAACGTCTTCCCCCAGCACGCAGCAGTTCAGGGAGTCGGCCTCCATGGTGAACGGAATCGAATTCGCCACGATATTCGGGTGCACGCGCAGGCTTTGCCCGGTGCTGGCGGAGCCGGTAAAGGTCACGACGTCCTGGCTGTCGAGCTGGTCGAGCAGATCCCCCGCGCCGCCGCAGATTAGGCTGATGGCGCCTTCCGGCACCAGCCCGCTGTCGACGATGGATTTCACCATCGCCTGCGTCACCTGTGCGGTAGCGGTAGCGGGTTTGATGATGGCGGGCATGCCGGCAAGCCAGGTCGGCGCCAGCTTTTCCAGCATCCCCCAGCAGGGGAAGTTAAAGGCGTTGATGTGCACCGCCACGCCGGATTTTGAGGTCAGGACGTGGCGCGCGGCAAAGCCGCCTTCTTTCGACAGCGGGATTAACTCGTCTTCCGGCCACAGGGTGTCATCCGGTAGCTCGCGGCTGCCCAGGCTGGCGTAAGTGAAGAGGGTGCCGATGCCGCCTTCAATATCCACCCAGCTGTCCGCCTTCGTCGCCCCGGTCTGGGTCGACAAGGCATAAAACGTCTCTTTCTCGCTGAGCAGGTGCTTTGCCACCGCCTTCAGCATGGCCGCACGTTCGATAAAGGTCATCTCGTGAAGCGCTTCCCCGCCGCGCTCAATCGCATAGCGACGGGCGGCCGCCATGTCCAGCCCTTCGCTGGTCACGCTCCACAGGGCTTCGCCACTGATGGCGTGATGAATAGTGCGCTCGCGGCCCCGGCCAGACTGCCAGGTACCGGATAAGAAGCTGGCTAACTGCTGCATCGCTTATCTCCAAATGTTACGTGATTTACTCATTAATAGTTTGATCGTGAATCATAAAAATCAAGCTGAGTTTTTAATGAATTGTTAACATTGTGATCTGGCTGGATGAATCTCATCGCGTAAAGGCGCTTTCTGAAAGGCCTGATGCTAAAGCCTTGCGAGCAGCATCACAAAACCAAGAAACAATTCTTGGGGTTATATTTAACCTTTGTGTAACTTTTAAAAAACAAAGTGATTCAACATTACGCCTTAATCTGCAAACTAACGAATCATAAAGGTGATGACGTGACGCAAGAACAACGGTTTGAGCAGCGCATAGCGCAGGAGACGGCGATTGAGCCTCAGGACTGGATGCCTGACGCCTACCGTAAGACGTTGATCCGTCAGATTGGTCAGCATGCGCACTCCGAAATTGTCGGCATGCTGCCGGAAGGGAACTGGATCGCCCGCGCGCCGACGCTGCGCCGAAAAGCGATCCTGCTGGCGAAAGTGCAGGACGAAGCCGGACACGGGCTCTACCTCTACAGCGCGGCGGAAACGCTGGGCTGCGCGCGGGAGGACATCTACCAGAAGATGCTCGAAGGCAGGATGAAATACTCCTCCATCTTCAACTATCCGACCCTGAGCTGGGCAGATATCGGCGTGATTGGCTGGCTTGTGGACGGCGCCGCTATCGTCAACCAGGTAGCGCTGTGCCGGACCTCCTACGGTCCGTATGCCCGTGCGATGGTGAAAATCTGTAAAGAAGAGAGCTTCCACCAGCGCCAGGGCTTTGAGGCCTGCATGGCGCTGGCGCAGGGCAGTGAGGCCCAGCGTCAGATGCTGCAGGACGCCATCAACCGCTTCTGGTGGCCGGCGCTGATGATGTTCGGGCCTAACGACGATAACTCGCCGAACAGCGCCCGGAGCCTGGCGTGGAAAATCAAACGCTTCGGCAATGACGAACTTCGCCAGCGCTTTGTCGACAACACGGTGCCGCAGGTGGAGATGCTGGGCATGACGGTGCCGGATCCCGACCTGCGTCTGGATGAAGAGAGCGGTCATTACCGCTTCGGCGAGATCGACTGGCAGGAGTTTGACGAGGTCATTAGCGGGCGCGGCATCTGCAACCACGAGCGCCTGGCCGCCAAACGTAAAGCCTGGGAAGAGGGGGCGTGGGTGCGCGAAGCCGCACTGGCGCACGCGGAAAAACAACACGCCCGCAAAGTGGCTTAAGAGGAATCACGATGAGCAACGTCTACTGGCCGCTGTACGAAGTGTTCGTACGTAGCAAACAAGGGTTATCCCACCGTCACGTGGGCAGTCTGCATGCCGCCGACGATCGCATGGCGCTGGAAAATGCGCGCGATGCCTACACCCGCCGCAGCGAAGGGTGTTCTATCTGGGTGGTTAAGGCGAGCGAGATTGTCGCCTCCCAGCCGGAGGAGAGCGGTGAGTTCTTCGACCCGGCGGAGAGCAAGGTTTACCGCCATCCGACGTTCTACACCATCCCCGACGGCATCGAGCATATGTGAGGCAAAGAATGAATTCAGTGACTGCCTATGCCCTGCGTCTGGGCGACAACGGTCTGGTGCTTTCCCAGCGTCTCGGCGCCTGGTGCGGCCACGCGCCGGAGCTGGAAATTGACCTCGCGCTCGCCAATATCGGTCTCGACCTGCTGGGCCAGGCGCGCAATTTCCTGACCTATGCCGCGGAGCGGGAAGGCCAGGGCGATGAAGACACGCTGGCGTTTGGCCGCGACGAGCGCCAGTTCCGCAACGTTCTGCTGGTGGAGCAGCCGAATGGCAGCTTCGCCGACACCATTGCCCGCCAGTACCTGATGGATGCCTGGAACGTGGCGCTGTACGAACGCCTGACCCGGAGCAGCGACGGCCAGCTTGCGGCCATCGCCGCCAAAGCGATTAAAGAGGCGCGCTACCACCTGCGCTTCAGCCGCGGCTGGCTGGTGCGTCTGGGCGACGGGACCGAAACGTCCGCGCAAAAAATGCAGCAGGCCATCGACAATCTGTGGCGTTTTACGGCGGAGCTGTTTGAAGCCGATGACGTCGAGCTGGCCCTGATTGACGCCGGCGTGGCGGTTGACCCGCGCGTCCTGCGCCAGCCGTGGGAAAGCGAAGTCTTTGCCGGTCTCAATGAAGCCTGCCTGCAGGTGCCCGCAGAGGTGGCGTACCGCACCGGGGGCAAGAAGGGGCTACATACCGAACATCTGGGCCCGATGCTGGCGGAAATGCAGTACCTCCAGCGCGCGTATCCCGGTCAGCAGTGGTAAAGGAGAACGCTATGCAACGCCTCGTCGACATCGCGCCCGCGCAAATCCCGCAGATCTGGTCGCTGTTAAGCCAGATCCCCGATCCGGAAGTGCCGGTATTAACCATCACCGATTTAGGCATGGTGCGCAGCGTGAAGGCGCAGGGGGAAGGCTGGGTCATTGGCTTCACGCCAACCTACTCGGGCTGTCCGGCAACGGAACACCTGCTGGGGGCGATCCGCGACGCGATGACCGCGAACGGTTTTACCCCGGTACACATTGTGCTCCAGCTTGAACCCGCCTGGACCACCGACTGGATGACCGCCGACGCGCGCGAGCGCCTGCGGGAGTACGGCATCAGCCCGCCCGTGGGGCATAGCTGCCACGCGCACGCGCCTGTGGAGGTGAGCTGCCCGCGCTGCGCCAGCATCGACACCGCGCTTATCAGTGAATTTGGTTCGACGGCCTGCAAAGCGCTCTACCGCTGCAACACCTGCCGCGAGCCCTTCGACTATTTCAAATGTATTTGAGGCTGCCATGACAACGTTTCATTCATTAACAGTGGCAAAAGTGGAACCCGAAACCCGCGAGGCGGTGACCATTACCTTCGCGGTGCCGCAGGCGCTGCAGGACGCCTACCGCTTCCGCCCCGGCCAGCACCTGACGTTAAAAACGCAGCTCGACGGGGACGAGCTGCGCCGCTGCTACTCCATCTGCCGGAGTACCGCCCCGGGCGAAATCAGCGTGGCGGTCAAAGCCATCGACGGAGGGCGCTTTTCCCGCTATGCGCGGGATGAGATCAAAGCGGGTATGGCGCTGGAGGTGATGGTTCCTCAGGGGCAGTTTGGCTACCAGCCGCGGGCAGAGCGCGAGGGGCACTATCTGGCGATTGCGGCAGGCTCCGGGATCACTCCTATGCTGGCGATTATCTCCGCGACGCTGGCGACCGAACCCAACAGCCATTTCACCCTAATTTACGGCAACCGCAGCAGCCAGAGCATGATGTTCCGCCAGGCGCTGGCGGACCTGAAGGACAAATACCCGCAGCGGCTGCAGCTTGTTTCCATCTTCAGCCAGGAGCGGCTGGACAGCGATCTGCTTTATGGCCGCATCGACGGAGAAAAGCTGCAGGCGCTGGCGAAAACCCTGATCAACTTCCGCCAGTACGACGAAGCGTTTATCTGCGGCCCGTCCGCGATGATGGACGACGCCGAAGCGACGCTGAAGGCGCTGGGGATGCCGGACAAATCCATTCACCTTGAGCGCTTTAACACCTCCGGAATCACTGTTAAGCGCGCGGCGCACGTGCAGGTTGATGGACAAAAAGTGACCGTGCGCCAGGACGGGCGCGACCGCGAAATCACCCTGACTGCGGACGACGAAAGCATTCTCGATGCCGCCCTGCGTCAGGGGGCGGATCTTCCGTATGCCTGCAAGGGCGGCGTCTGCGCCACCTGTAAATGCAAAGTGCTGCGCGGGAAGGTGGACATGGCGACTAACTACAGCCTGGAGCCGGACGAGCTGGCCGCCGGATACGTGCTGAGCTGCCAGTCGCTGCCGTTAACCGCCGACGTGATCGTCGACTTCGACGCGAAGGGGATGGCATGAGCGAATTGACCGTTACCCGTCATGGCCGCGTGCTGCAGCTGACGCTGAACCGTCCGGCGGCGCGCAACGCCCTCAACAATGCGCTGCTGACGCAGCTTGCTGAGCAGCTTGAGTCCGCCGCCGTCGATGCCGACATCGCCGTCTGCGTGATTTACGGCAGCGAGCGCTGCTTCGCCGCCGGGGCCGATCTCAACGAAATGGCGGAGAAAGACCTGCCTGCCACGCTGAACGATATCCGCCCGCAGCTGTGGGCGCGGATTAACGCTTTTCCTAAACCGCTGATTGCCGCCGTGAACGGCTTCGCGCTGGGCGCAGGCTGCGAGCTGGCGCTGCTGTGCGACGTGGTGATTGCCGGTGACAACGCCCGCTTTGGCCTGCCGGAAATTACGCTGGGCATTATGCCCGGCGCGGGCGGCACCCAGCGTCTTATCCGCTGCGTCGGCAAATCCCTTGCCAGCAAAATGGTGCTGACCGGCGAGAGCATTTCCGCCGAGCAGGCGCTGAACGCCGGGCTGGTGAGCGACGTTTTCCCTGCGGCGCTGACGCTGGAGTATGCCCTGAAGCAGGCGGCCCTGATGGCGCGCCACTCTCCGCTGGCGCTGCAGGCGGCGAAACAGGCGCTGCGTCAGTCTCAGGAGGTGCCGCTCCAGGCCGGACTCGCCCAGGAGCGCCAGCTGTTTACGCTGCTGTCTGCAACAGAGGATCGCCGGGAGGGCATCGACGCCTTCTTACAAAAACGCACCCCCGACTTTAAAGGACGCTAATTGTGGAATTTATTCTCAGTCATGTTGAGCAGGGCGTAATGACCATTACGCTGAACCGTCCGGAGCGTCTGAACAGCTTTAACGACGTGATGCACCAGCAGCTTGCCGAGTGCCTGAAACAGGCCGAACGGGATGACACCGTTCGCTGCCTGCTGATCACCGGGGCGGGACGCGGCTTTTGCGCCGGTCAGGATCTGAACGACCGCAACGTCGACCCCAACGGCCCGGCGCCGGATCTGGGGAAGTCCGTTGAAACCTTCTATAACCCGCTGGTGCGCCGCCTGGCAAAGCTGCCGAAGCCGGTGATTTGCGCGGTTAACGGCGTAGCGGCCGGCGCGGGGGCCACGCTGGCGCTCGGCTGCGATATGGTCATTGCCGCCCGTTCCGCCAGCTTCGTGATGGCCTTCAGCAAGCTCGGCCTGGTGCCGGACTGCGGCGGCACCTGGCTGCTGCCGCGCGTGGCCGGACGCGCCCGCGCCATGGGGCTGGCGCTGCTCGGCGATAAGATCAGCGCCGAACAGGCTCAGGCCTGGGGGATGATCTGGCAGGTAGTGGATGACGAACAGCTCTCCACTACCGCGCAGCAGATGGCGCTGCACTTTGCGTCTCAACCGACCTTCGGGCTGGGGCTGATCAAGCAGGCGATAAACGCCGCGGAAACCAACACTCTGGACGCCCAGCTCGATCTGGAGCGCGACTACCAGCGCCTGGCCGGGCGCAGCGACGATTACCGCGAGGGCGTCAGCGCCTTTCTGGCGAAGCGCGCGCCGAACTTTACGGGGAAATAAGATGCTGAACATACGGACTGTCGCCGTGATCGGCAGCGGCACGATGGGCGCCGGCATTGCCGAAGTCGCCGCCAGCCATGGTCATCAGGTGCTGATCTACGATATCTCCAGCGATGCGATATCGCGCGCCATCGACGGGATCCGCCAGCGTCTGGCCTCCCGGGTAACGCGCGGTAAACTCTCCGCCGATGCCGGGAGCCAGATCCTCGCCCGGCTGCTTCCGGTCACCGATATCGAGGCGCTTTCCGCGGCCGATCTGATCATAGAAGCGGCCTCTGAGCGTCTGGAGGTGAAGAAGGCGCTGTTTGCACAGCTGGCAGAGATCTGCCCGCCGCAGACGGTGCTGACCAGCAATACCTCATCCATCTCCGTTACGGCGATTGCAGCCGACGTCCACCACCCGGAGCGGGTCGCCGGACTGCATTTCTTCAACCCGGCGCCGGTGATGAAGCTGGTGGAGGTGGTCAGCGGGCTGGCGACCTCTCCGGAAGTGGCAGACGCGCTGTGCGAGCTGGCGCTGAACTGGGGCAAACAGCCCGTGCGCTGCCAGTCAACGCCGGGATTTATCGTCAACCGCGTCGCGCGTCCGTTTTATTCCGAAGCCTGGCGCGCCCTGGAAGAACAGGTCGCCCCGCCGGAAGTTATCGACGCCGCCCTGCGCGACGGCGGCGGTTTCCCGATGGGGCCGCTGGAGCTGACCGACATGATTGGGCAGGACGTGAATTTCGCGGTGACCTGCTCGGTATTTAACGCCTTCTGGCAGGAGCGTCGTTTTCTGCCTTCGCTGGTGCAGCAGGAGCTGGTGCTGGCGGGAAGGCTGGGCAAAAAGAGCGGGAAGGGCGTCTACGACTGGCAGGGTGACAAACCAGACGTGCAGTGGGTGACGGCCGTGAACGACAGCTTCAGCCCGATGCGCGTGGAAAGAAGACGTGACGGTGTCACCGAAATTGATGATGTGTACCTGATTGAAACGCAGGGTGAGACCGCGCAGGCGCTGGCGCTGCGGCTCAACGGCCCGGTGGTGGTGGTGGACCGCATTGAGCGCGACGTGGCGGTGATTGCGGCGGCCGCCAGCAACACGCGCACCGCGACGCAAAAGGCCATCCGCTACCTGCAGCAGCAGGGGCATCGGGTAGTGCAAATTGCCGATTATCCCGGCCTGCTGGTCTGGCGCACGCTGGCGATGATTGCCAACGAGGCGCTGGATGCCCTGCAAAAAGGGGTCGCCAGCGAGAAGGACATCGATACCGCCATGCGCCTGGGCGTTAACTACCCGAGCGGGCCGATCGCCTGGGGCGAGCGGCTGGGCTGGCAGCGCCTGCTGACGCTGCTGGAGAACCTGCAGCGCCATTACGGCGAAGAGCGCTATCGCCCCTGTTCACTGCTGCGCCAGCGCGCGCTTCTGGAGAGTAGCTATGAGTCATAACGCCTGGCATAACGCCCGCGCGATGTACGAACGGGACGCCTGCGCGCAGGCGATGGGGATGGACATTGTCGAGATGGATGAAGGCTACGCGGTGGTGACCATGACCATCACCGCGCAGATGCTGAACGGCCACCAAACCTGCCATGGCGGACAGCTTTTTTCGCTGGCAGACACCGCCTTTGCCTACGCCTGCAACAGCCAGGGGCTGGCGGCGGTAGCCTCAGGCTGCTCGATTGATTTTCTGCGTCCGGGCTTTGCCGGGGACACGCTCACCGCCACCGCGCGGGTGATGCACCAGGGCAAGCTGACCGGCGTGTACGACATTGAAATCCAGAATCAACAACAGAAAACCGTCGCCCTTTTTCGCGGGAAATCTCACCGCATCGGCGGCAGCGTGACAGGAGAGGCAGATGCGTGACGCATTTATTTGTGATGGCGTTCGAACCCCGGTGGGTCGCTACGGCGGCGCGCTTTCCGCAGTCCGAACCGACGATCTCGGTGCCGTGCCGCTGCGCGCGCTGCTGGCCCGCTATCCCCAGCTCGACCTCGAGCGGATCGACGACGTGATTTTCGGCTGCGCCAACCAGGCGGGGGAAGATAACCGCAACGTAGCGCGCATGTCGTCCCTGCTCGCCGGACTGCCGCAGACGGTGTCCGGAACCACCATTAACCGCCTGTGCGGCTCGGGGCTGGACGCGATTGGTTTTGCGGCGCGCGCCATTAAGGCGGGCGATGGCGAGCTGCTGATCGCGGGCGGCGTGGAGTCGATGTCGCGCGCGCCGTTTGTGATGGGCAAAGCCACCGCCGCGTTTCAGCGTCAGGCGGAGATCTTTGATACCACCATCGGCTGGCGATTTGTGAATCCGCTCATGCATCAGCAATTCGGAACTGACAGCATGCCGGAAACGGCAGAGAATGTAGCTGAATTGTTAAATATCAGCCGTGCCGATCAGGACGCATTCGCTCTGCGTAGCCAGCAGCGTACCGCTCAGGCGCAGCAGAACGGCATTCTGGCGCAGGAGATCGTGCCGGTGCAGGTGCCGGGCAAAAAAGGGGTGATTACGGAGTTCAGCGTGGATGAACATCCGCGCGCGGACACCACGTTCGAACAGCTCGCCGGGCTGAAAACGCCGTTTCGTAAGAACGGGGTGGTCACGGCGGGGAATGCCTCCGGCGTCAACGACGGCGCTGCGGCGCTGATCGTCGCCAGCGAGAAGATGGCGCAGGCGCAGGGGTTAGTCCCGCGTACGCGGATTGTGGCGATGGCGACGGCAGGCGTGGAGCCACGTCTGATGGGGCTTGGCCCGGTCCCGGCGACCCGCAAGGTGCTGGAGCGCGCCGGACTCAGCATTAACGATATGGATGTGATCGAGCTTAACGAAGCTTTCGCCTCGCAGGCGCTGGGCGTGCTGCGTCAGCTGGGCCTGCCGGATGATGCCGCGCACGTCAACCCGAACGGTGGCGCGATTGCGCTGGGCCACCCGCTGGGCATGAGCGGTGCCAGACTGGCGCTGGCCGCGAGCAACGAACTGCACCGACGCGGCGGGCGCTACGCGCTGTGTACGATGTGCATCGGTGTGGGTCAGGGCATTGCCATGATCCTTGAGCGTGTTTGAGCATAAAAACAATGTGAGTACCCTACAATGACAAATACAACAAAGCTTGATCCGATTGAAACGGCCTCCCTTGACGAGTTACAGGCGCTGCAGACCGAGCGTCTGAAGTGGACGCTGCATCACGCCTACAGCAACGTGCCGATGTACAAACGCAAGTTTGACGCCGCGGGCGTTCACCCTGACGATTTCAAAGAGCTGGCGGATATCCGCAAATTCCCGTGCACCACCAAGCAGGACCTGCGGGATAACTATCCGTTCGATACCTTTGCCGTGCCGATGGAGCAGGTAGTGCGCATTCACGCGTCTTCCGGCACCACCGGCAAACCGACCGTTGTCGGCTACACGCAGGGCGACATCGACAACTGGGCCAATCTGGTGGCCCGCTCCCTGCGCGCCGCGGGCGGCAGCGCGAAGGACAAAATTCACGTGGCGTATGGCTACGGCCTGTTTACCGGCGGGCTGGGCGCGCACTACGGCGCCGAGCGTTTAGGCGCGACGGTGATCCCGATGTCCGGCGGCCAGACGGAGAAACAGGCGCAGCTGATCCGTGATTTCCAGCCGGATATGATCATGGTGACGCCGTCCTACTGCCTCAACCTGATAGAGGAGCTGGAGCGCCAGATGGGCGGCGATGCCAGCGGCTGTTCCCTGCGCGTGGGAGTCTTCGGCGCCGAGCCGTGGACGCAGGCCATGCGTCGCGAAATCGAAAAACGCTTAGGCATTACGGCGCTGGACATTTATGGCCTCTCCGAGGTGATGGGCCCGGGCGTGGCGATGGAGTGTATCGAAACCGTCGACGGCCCGACCATCTGGGAAGATCACTTCTACCCGGAGATCGTCAACCCGAACGACGGCACGCCGCTTGACGACGGCCAGCAGGGTGAGCTGCTGTTCACCACGCTGACCAAAGAGGCGCTGCCGGTGATCCGCTACCGCACCCGCGACCTGACCCGTCTGCTGCCGGGTACTGCCCGCACCATGCGCCGCATGGACCGGATCAGCGGCCGCAGTGACGATATGCTGATCATCCGCGGCGTCAACGTCTTCCCGTCGCAGCTGGAGGAGGAGATCGTCAAGTTCGAGCATCTTTCTCCGCACTACCAGCTGGAGGTGAACCGTCGCGGCCATCTTGATTCACTTTCCGTGAAGGTAGAGCTAAAAGAGAGCAGCCTCACGCTGACCCACGAGCAGCGTTGCCAGGTGTGCCACCAGCTGCGCCACCGCATTAAGTCAATGGTGGGAATTTCCACCGACGTCATGATCGTTAACTGCGGCAGCATCCCGCGCTCGGAGGGCAAGGCCTGCCGGGTGTTTGATTTGCGTAAAGCGGCGGCCAACGGCTAAGTTTTCCCTCACCCCGGCCCTCTCCCAAAAGGAGAGGGTGTAAACAGTTCCCTCTCCCTTTGGGAGAGGGTTAGGGTGAGGGGGAAACCCCATAATCCTATGCTATGATTCATCCAGGACAAAAATTACAACAGAATGAATCACATGAAACTCGACGCCTTTATCCAGCACGCGGTCAGCTCCGTTCCCGTCAGCGGGACCTCGCTTATCTCCTCGCTATACGGTGACGCGCTTTCCCATCGCGGCGGTGAGATTTGGCTCGGCAGCCTGGCCGCCTTACTGGAAGGGATGGGGTTTGGCGAGCGCTTCGTGCGTACCGCGCTGTTTCGCCTCAACAAAGAGGGCTGGCTGGACGTTTCCCGCATCGGGCGTCGCAGCTTTTACCGCCTGAGCGATAAGGGGCTACGCCTGACGCGTCGCGCGGAAAATAAGATCTACCGTGCGGAACTGCCCGCCTGGGACGGCAAATGGCTGCTGCTGCTCTCCGAGGGGCTGGACAAAAACACCCTTGCAGACGTCAAAAAACAGCTGATCTGGCAGGGGTTTGGCACGCTGGCGCCGAGCCTGATGGCCTCGCCGTCGCAGCATCTGGCGGACGTGCAGTCTCTGCTTCACGATGCCGGCGTGGCGGAAAACGTGATTTTCTTTGAAGCCCACTCGCCGCTGGCGCTCTCCCGCGCCGCGCTGCGTTCGCGGGTGGAGGAGTGCTGGCAGTTAACCGAGCAAAACGCGATGTACGAGTCCTTTATCAACTCGTTCCGGCCGCTCCTGCCGCTGCTGAAAGAGGCCACGCCGGAGGAATTGACGCCGGAACGCTGTTTCCAGATCCAGCTGCTGCTGATTCATTTTTATCGTCGCGTGGTGCTGAAAGATCCGCTGCTGCCGGAAGAGTTGCTGCCCGCGCACTGGGCGGGGCAAAGCGCCCGACAGCTCTGCATTAACATCTACCAGCGTGTCGCGCCGGGGGCTCTGGCGTTTGTCAGCGAGAAGGGCGAAACCTCCGTGGGTGAACTGCCCGTGCCCGGCACGCTCTACTATCAACGCTTTGGTGGTCTTACAAGCGCATAAGGAGGGAAGATGCCTGTTTATCAAATTGACGGCCTGACGCCGGTCGTGCCTGACGAGAGCTATGTTCATCCGACGGCGGTGCTGATTGGGGACGTGATTCTGGGTAAAGGCGTTTACGTCGGTCCTAACGCCAGCCTGCGCGGTGATTTTGGCCGCATCGTGGTGAAAGACGGTGCCAACATTCAGGATAACTGCGTGATGCATGGCTTCCCTGAGCAGGACACGGTGGTGGAAGAGGACGGGCATATCGGCCACAGCGCCATTCTGCACGGCTGCGTGATCCGCCGCAATGCGCTGGTGGGCATGAACGCGGTGGTGATGGACGGGGCGGTCATCGGTGAAAACAGCATCGTCGGCGCGGCGGCGTTCGTGAAGGCGAAAGCGGAGATGCCCGCCAACCATTTGATTATCGGCAGCCCGGCCAAAGCGATTCGTGAACTCAGCGAGCAGGAGCTGGCGTGGAAACGGCAGGGCACGCGGGAGTATCAGGTTTTGGTGGAACGCTGCAAGCTCACTATGCACCAGGTGGAGCCGCTGCGCGAGGCTGAGCCTGACCGGAAACGGCTGACGTTTGATGAGAATTTAAGGCCGAAGTCGGCGGTGTAGGGCTCTGGCTGTCTTTTTTCGCCATATCCATCAACAGCGCGATGCCAATGTAATTACTCCAGTTAAAGGTATTTTGCAGCACCACCACCGCATTGCCTTTTTCTTTGTCATAACCGATAAAGCTGGAGTAGCCGCCGATATAGCCGACCTGATAGGTTATTTTTTCCAGACCGATAAAGTCGGTGGTCCAGGCAATACCCTGTACTCCGTCGGGACGTTGAATATCGGTGTTTCTCACTTCGGCAAAGACGCTGTCCAGCAAGGGATTATGCGTCGTCGATACGTGATAGCGGGCATAGTTCGCCAGATCTTCGGCGTTACTGTATAAGCTCGCTGCCGCCACCATGTTGTTGGAAAAATGCCAGTCCGGCGTGAGCTGTCCGCGCGGGATGAATTTCGGCTGATCGCCCGCGTGGCCGAGCGCCCGCTGCGGGTAGCCTTTTAGCTGCTGGGGAATAAAGCTGCTGTTAGCCATGTGCAGCGGACGGAATATATAGCGCGAGGCTAAACTCTGGATATCTTCGCCGGTTTTGTGCTTTAGGATATAGCCGATCAGGGCGTAGCCGGTATTGGAGTATTGCGGCACTTTATTCTCTGGCGCCCGCCAGTCGGCGAGGTAACGCAGCACGTTATCGCTATCCAGCTCGCCGTAGAAATTATCGCCCGTGCTTAAATAGGTGATGAATTTCCCAAGCATCGGAACATCCATATTCTGACGCGGCAGGCCGGAGGTGTGGGTTACCAGTTCAAGCAGGGTGATTTTTTGTGCATCCGCGCTAAGCGGCGTACCCGGCGGAAGCAATGTCGCCAGGCGATCGTTCCAGTTCAGTTGCCCTTCATTCACCAGGCACGCCACCACTTCCGCCGTGATCCCTTTGCTGAGCGAGCCGAGCGCAAACAGGGTGTCGGGCCTGACCGGATAACGATTGACCGCATCGGTTACGCCCCAGGTATAAAACTGCGGCGAGCCGTGATTATGGATCACCGCGACCGTCATCCCGGGAACGGATTTTTGCGCCATATAGTGACGCACCACGCTGTCCACGTCGCCATCCAGCGAATCATGGGTGAGAAGTTCCTGAGTACCTTCCGGGGAGGACATTTGCGAGAGCGTGCCACAGCCGCTGAGGAGTGGGAGAGTAAGCAGAAGCCAGCGAGTTTTTTTTGTTATGTTCTGCATACCTGATAGCGAGTGTGGTGGTCATTGACGCGCCAGGAATGTATCACAAATAGCCTGCCTGAATGTAAACTTTCTAAACGGCGGCGGCCCTGTTGATGGTCACCGTGACTTTTCGGCCAGCCTTGAGGGATTTCAGTATGACTCGCTTTTATCAACTTACCGCCACCCGCCTGGATGGCCGCCTTATCTCAATGGCCGACTATGCGGGAAAGGTGGTATTGGTCGTCAATACCGCCAGCCAGTGTGGCTTCACGCCGCAATATGCTGGCCTTGAAGCGCTATACAAAAAATACGCCGATCGAGGATTCGTGGTGCTGGGCTTCCCCTGTAACCAGTTCGGCAAACAGGAACCCGGCGGCGCCGATGAAATCTCGAAGACCTGTTATATCAACTACGGCGTGAGCTTCCCGATGTTTGAGAAGGTTGAGGTCAACGGTAGCGCAGCGCACCCGCTGTATCGTTATCTGAAAAACGAATTGCCCGGCGTGCTGGGTGAGCGGATCAAGTGGAATTTTACCAAGTTTCTGATCGGCCGCGACGGTAAACCACTTAAGCGTTTTGCTCCGATGACCACGCCAGAGAAAATGGAGGGGGCGATTGTGGAAGCTTTGCGGAGGTAGGCGTTGTAGTGACTGGAGCATTCCACAAATCGAGTGCTAACGAAAAATGAATTCTATGGAAGCTGGCAACGGACGTCCCTCGATTGTGGAAGATCTTACTGCCTTTCCTTATGACTGCTTTGTGCCACACGCGGACGTTGCTAACTTTGGTCCTTATTTATCAATGGAGGTAGATCAGTCAATCTATATGCTATTTGTTTTGCTCTTAAGTTCTGAACTATGGTGCCGATAGGGAAATTAAGTACTTTTGTCCTAAGGAAGCAAGGTTGTGAAAGATTTTTCAAAATACTCGAAAGCGTTAGGGATGGCTAAGTTCTATGTTTATGCATTTTATGACACTGAAGATGTATCAAAAAAACCGTTTTATATAGGCAAAGGCAAGTCAGAACGCTGTCTTGATCATATAAAGTGTAATGATGGCTCTCCGAAATCAGAACGAATTAATCATCTGTTAAAAACAGGAAATCTGGGAATCGACATACTACGCCATGGCATGGATGAGGCAACCGCGAAGCTTGTTGAAGCAACATGTATTGATCTCTTAGGTGTTGGAGAACTGACCAACAAAGTACGAGGAAGCAGCTCACTTATGGGGCGAATCACGCTGGATGAGCTCAACCATCTCCTTCTTAAGCAAGAGACGGAAATTGCACCTGAACATGCAGGGCTCGCTTTTTTGCTAAACAGCACCTACAAGTCTGGCATGAGTGCACTTGCATTATATGAAGCTACGCGTGGCGTCTGGGCAAAAGTACCAAAAGATGAAAACCTGCAATTTGCATACGCAACCTACGGCGGTTTGGTGATGGAAGTCTACGAGATACAGTGCTGGCTAAAGGCAGGCTCTCAACAGTACTTTACTCGGGAACTAATTATCCCCCCCGAAACCAACCGTTCAGAGTTTGTTGGGCGAATTGCATCATCAGAAGTCAGAGAATTATACGTAGGCAAGCTAATCAAAAAATCGCGCAGTCACGGTAGCCCTTTCGTAAAAGTTGGGCTGACACAATAAACCGACTTGCTTTCCATTCATTGGTTAATACACCTTAATGCTACTCATGTTGTTGAGGCTGCCAATGTCCGTTTCGTGCCAGGAGCAGACGTTTACGAAAGAGGTCTTTGCTCAAATGCAGCGACGTTTCTCTAATATAATATCGGATTCGCTTACATTTTCTTTCTCAATCCAGCCCTGCCGCCTATAAAATTCTGCCGCACGACTGTTTTTGTCGGTTTCAAGCCATGCAACCTCATGATGTTTGAATAATTCCTGCTCTGCGAGTCTAACAAGTCTGCGACCCAAACCTCGGCCTTCATATTTAGGTAGAACAAATGCCGCAAAAAGGCATGCTTCATCAGGCAAAATCATTGAAAAACCAATCACTTTCCCATCATCCTCAGCAACCCATGCGCAACGACTTTTTTCAATCATATCGGTGACAACGCTCTCGGTAATTCCCATCCGCTCCATTTCTTCTCGACTGAGATGATTTTCTTTAACCGAAGTCCTGACGTCAAAAATACCCTCTATATCAGAGGATAGAGCTAATCTTGTCCTTATATTCATCGTATTATTCCAGTCATGATACAGTGTTATTTTGATGATTAACCCGCTCATAGCAGATCCACAGCGCTGCATTTCACATTAGATCTGCGCCGGGGACGGACGTTGCATTCCAGCGATTATCACCTTAATAGTTAATGTTCGATTGTGATAAGGGCAAATACTATGCTACTGGATACGTTAAAAAGACTCGAATGTTTTCTTCATGGCAGTAGGCGGAAAGATCGGATATGGCTTGAACAGATACTCCATGAGAGATTTAGCGAAATAACGCGCTCAGGAGTATTTGTTAATCGTGCACAGACTATTGAAGCCCTTTCGGGGGAAGATAGCGTTCCAGCTATTCTTAGTAGTGATTTCCGGCTTACCATCGTTGGAGATAATTTCGCAATTTTGCACTACAGAACTGTCAATCCAGATGGCAGTAATGCATCCCTTCGTTCTTCATGCTGGGAAATCTCTGAGGATGGGCAATGGAAATTAGTGTTCCATCAGGGAACACCTGAGGCAGAGAGCATGTAGTCGTCAAATTCAACGTCCGCTGCTCGCTCAAAGCAGACATTACCCTTATGCAAGTCTGCTTCGCGCAAAGAGAAAACCCATTACCCCCGCAGCCACGGCGTAATCGTCAGCCCGGTAAGCAAACCTTCCGGGCTGAGCAGGCGAGTGACGGTTTGCCCCCACGGTTCCAAACGGTTAGCCACCAGTAGCCGATAGCCTTTTTCACTCAGAACGCGGGTAGCCGAGTCCAGATCCTGAACCTCGTACTCAACCCAACCCTGCGGTATCGGGTACTCAACTGGCCACTGTTCTTCTCCAAAACAGGACGCGGCTGCCTGTGCAAGCGGCCAGACGGCGAAATGCTTCACGCCTTCCAGCTGACCCTCTTCAGTGAGCAGATAATCGCTGTTCCCCTCCATCGGCTTCAGCGGAAGGCCGAGTGTCTGGACATAAAACGCGGTGCAGGACTCCGTATCCCGCGAAATGGGCCCGAACCCGGCGACGAACAAGACATCAATTTCCGGTAACGTCTGCGGCATATCCACTCCTGAATGAGGTGAAATTCACCCTGAATTTATCTTACGACTGGCTCAAATACGACTCTCAATTCTGGTATCGCATTCATCGTGCCTGCACGTCCACGACGGGTTTAAAATTCAGCGCGATAACGATCAGCAGCACGACTCCCGCACTCATGATCAGCCATGCGCTGGTCAGCGAGACCGAACTGTCGCGAACGATCCCCGCTATTAGCGGCATAAGCGCGGCAATCATGTAACCGCCACCCTGAACTTTAGACAGCAACTTCCCGGCCTGCGCGGGCGTTCGCGCATGATCGAACGTGACGATGAGCGACAGCGGGAAGAGGGCGCCGATCCCGGTGCCAAGCAGCAGCGTGGATAAAACAGGCGTCGTACCCGGCGCAAAGACCAGACACAGTAATCCTGCCAGCAGCAACAGCAATACGGCGATCAGCGGCACGCGGCGGTCGGGGAATTTACCGATCAGCGCGGAGACGGCAAACCCTGCGACAACCTCGGTTAACGTCAGCCAGGCCAGCATGTAGCCGCTGCTGCGTGCGGACCATCCCGCCTGAATATAGAGCGGGGGCAACCAGGCCAGTACCAGCGTGTAGGCTCCCGTTCCCACGCCGAAAAAGATCGCCAGTAGTACTGTCCGGGAGGACGAGAGCATCACGTTTTCGTGTGCTGTTTTTTCCCCTTGAGGATGCTTAACCAGCGTTAACCACAGTATCAGCGCAAGCAGCGCTAACAGCCCGGCTATGGCCAGCGCGGGCTTGAGCGCGAGCCATGAAAACAACGGCTCGGCGCTGGCGGCGGCGACTGCCGCACCGGCCATAATGCCCGTGCTGAAAAGCGACATTACCGTGCTGGCCGTTTGCGTATATTCCTTTTTAATCAGGGCAGGCATTAACGCCTGGATCGTGCCGATGCTGGCCCCGCCCAGTAACGCGGTGCCCATAAGGCTCTCCGGTGAGGCGCTCAAACCGCGTAATAAGCAGGCCACAAGCAGGATGAAGAGCCCGAGCATAATGCCTCGTACGGCGCCGACTCTGGCTAAAAGCCAGGGCCCACACAGGGCGGCCAGCCCCATCATCGCGACCGGTAGGCTAGTCAGCAGGCTGAATTGCGTGGCGGTCAGTCCCGCTTCGCGCTGCAGCACGGAAAACAACGGTCCGACAGAAGCCAGAATAGGGCGCAGGTTCAGCCCGACGATAAATGCGATAACGGCGAAGAGTATAGGCGACGTGCGTTTCAACATGGAGTCCTTTTCGATTGTTAATGGCCCGGGCAAATTGCTACGAGCATTTATCTTAACGTTAAGATAAAATGTGTTTTTGCGTAAGATGTACCGCACAACAGGATAAATTCGCACGCCATCAGGGGTGAAAATGCAAGACCATGTAGACTTCGTTGTCGGCCAGTGGAGCCGCGCCATGCCGGAACTGGACGCCTCGTCGATGAAAATTTTTGGCCGAATGCTCAGGCTGATGAAGCATCTGGGAAAAGAATGGGCGCAGGCGATGGCGCAGTTTGGTTTTCGCGAGGGCGAGTTTGACGTGCTCGCCACGCTGCGCCGAGCCGATGAGCCGTACTGTCTTTCCCCCACGCAGCTGTATAAATCGCTGCTGATCACTTCAGGGGCGATGACGAACCGGCTCAGCCATCTCGAACAGCAAGGGCTTATCAGGCGAATTGCCGATCCGGATGACAAGCGCAGCACCCTCGTAAGCCTGACGCCGTACGGGCAGGAGCGTATCGAACAGGCGCTGATTGTGCATACACAAACCCAAAATGCGCTGCTGAGCAGCTTGTCTGAGCCGCAGCGCGCGCAGCTTGAGTCCCTGCTCAGGGAGCTGCTGCTGACGTTCTCATCTGAGGACCTGAGCGACAGGTCACCGAGTGCCGATAATACAAACACTGCATAGCTAAACCTCACAGAAAGGGAACGTATGTCTTTACCTCCACTGTATGCGCTGCGCGCTTTCGAAGTTGCCGCGAGGCTGAACTCCTTCAGCAAAGCGGCTGAAGCACTGAATATCACGCCGGGCGCGGTCAGCAGGCATGTCCGGACGCTCGAGCAGTGGTTCGACTGCGAGCTCTTTAAACGCCAGGGGCCGCGAGTGGAGGTCACTGATGCCGGACGTATTCTGGCCGGACAGCTCAGCGAAAGTTTCTCGAATATTGAGTGGGCGTGTCGCGCCTTCAGAAGCGAAAATCATCTTCTGCGACTCAAAGCCCCCAGCACCCTGACGATGCGGTGGCTTCTGAATGTGCTTAAATCCTTTCGCGAGAACCACGCGAAGCCAAAAATTGAAATTGCCAGCGTCTGGATGGACTTCGACACCGTTGACTTCAGCCGTGAGCCCTACGATTGTGCGATCCTGCTCGGTAATGGCTATTTCGGCGAGTCAACGGAAAGCAGGCTGCTCTTCAGTGAATGGCTCATTCCGGTTTGTACCCCGTCGCTGCTTGAGTCTGCCCGGCATCAGCTTGCGCAGTGCGATCTTATCCATCCCTCTCCTGACAGACGGGACTGGAAGCGCTGGCTGAAAAGAACCGGGTTATTCCCCGGGCTTGACGTAAGTCGTGGGATCGTGTTCGACACCCTGGAGCAGGGAAGCCTGGCCGCCATGCACGGTCACGGCGTGGCGATGGCCGACCTCCGCCTCACGCTCGACGCGCTGAAAAGCGGCCTGCTCGCGCTGCCCTTCAGGGAAGCTATCGCAACCGGCGATGGCTACTACCTTGTCTGGCCGAAAAACTCGCTCAGAAGACAGAGTATTGAACAGTTGCTGGCGTGGCTTAACCTTAATGCGCCAGTGGTGCCCTCTTTGGATATTGTCTGTCTTGATTACGATGAAAATCGGGTTTAATAAATAGCGGAATATTTATTGAGGGATATTCCGCAGATTGAGCGTATTTATGCGTAGGGAATATTTGCCATCTGTTTATATCGCTCCGGCAATGCGCTGTTCAGGTTGAGTAATTTATCCAGAATATAAAGCGCAGGCGTTCCCTTTGCTCGCTCGGCGTCGATCAGCGCAGTGCGTAACAGATTGGCAGCCGAGGTCATGTCACGGAAATACTCCTGCGATTCAGGCGTCTGAGCTTCGCCTGACGTGGCGTAACGCACCTTTGGCCACTCCGCAAAGTCCAGCAGCGGAAGGATCCCATCCTCTTTTGGTAAATGCGCTGAGAGCAACTCTTCGGCGTTACCCGGATTGCTTTGGGCGAAAGCCAAAAGATGCAGTCGATGTATGAAAGGCGATAGCGCTTCTGAGCTTTCCTTTTCTGCTGAAAGTAACGTTATCAGCTCATGCACATTTGCATCAGGGCTATATTTATGAGGCGAGATAATATTCAATACAGGGAATAAAACATCGAGTGTCATAGGTGCTCCATACAGGCTTAGTATTATTTATTTTTCTATCCTAGGGGTGAATGGATGGTATTTCAGGTGCATCAATTTTTAAAAACGATAAATAGTGGGAATCAATGTGAGTTTTACTCAACGTTGCGCTTTGGGGGGCGATCACGCGCATCCTCACGTTGCAGCGTTTTGTTTCACAAACGCCATAGCTCATCGGCTTTTTAGGATGGTATAACGTCCTGCGGCAACCGGGTTGTCGCCCGCTGACCCCATTAACAAAGGTGTATATGAAACAAATTACTTTCAGTGACCTGCAGCAGCAAAGCGAGCAGGCGGCTAATTCCCCTCGCTTACGCGCGCACCGCAATTTACATCCCGAGCTGAGCGACCCGGTACAACGCCTGGCTATCGCGATGGAGCCAGGTACCTATGTTCGCCCTCATCGCCACCCGCACACGTTTGAACTGCTGACGGCGCTGAGCGGTCGCTTTCTGGTGTTGAATTTTGATGACGGCGGTAACGTGACCCGGCGCGTGGTGTTAGGTGAAGACTGCAAAGTGCTGGAGATGGATGCTGGTACCTGGCATGCCGTGCTGTCGCTGGATAAAGGCGGCGTCATTTTTGAGGTGAAACACGGGGGGTATCAGCCCGTGCCCGAGCATGATACCGCCCCATGGTCACCGGCAGAAAACGAGCCCGGCACCGGGAAGCTGATGAAATGGTACGCTCAGGCACAGGTGGGTGACGGTGGGTTTACCCTGTAATTATTCTCTTATGTGCCCGGCGCGCGGAAAGGCGAGCCGGGTAAAGAGATCAGCGATCACCTGAGTCAACTCACCGTACTAAAAAGCCAGTCACGAGCAGTCGACAGCGTCACAAACGGGCCTGCCAGCGTGCTGTTGTGATGGGCGATAATATCGCTGGCGGATAAATGTGCGTTATCCATTGTGGTATGCGCATCTGAAATTAATACCGTCCTGAAACCCAGCTCCGGCGCGGCCCGGCAGGTGGTGTCGACACAAAATTCTGTTTTCATCCCGGCAATGACCAGCTGTTTGATACCTCTCTGATTAAGCTCACGCAGCAATTCGGTATCCCGAAAACAGCTGGGATGGCGCTTGGTGAAAACAACATCCTGCTCCTTCACGTCCAGCTCGGGTATCAGCTGCGTTAACGGCCCCTTCTCTGAGAAGGGGGAGTCGTCTGGTCCAACATGGCGGGCAAAAAAGACGGGTACCTGAGCGTGGCGCGCGTTTGCTATTAACAAACGGATATTTGCCAGAACGACATCGGCGGAACAGGGTGAGACCGGGCCCCGGAAGAGGCCCTGCTGCATGTCGATAATTAAGAGAGCATTGTCAGATGAAACCATTTTCTTTCTCCATTCAGAGGGTGGTGAACGGAGAGAGATTTCCCCGTCCAGGCCGGCGGGGAGTGAGGTTCTGTTTGTCAGTCGTTTGCTACAGATACTCTCGCACCGCCGAAGGTTCCGGTGGTGGTGAGGGTGGTTGTTGGCTGAACTGACTTAACCATTTAGTGACCTTTGTTTTTATTTCGCGATTGGCGAAAAAGTACGTTCAGTTATAGCGCAGGTGAAATATGCGCTTCAACACACCAACTTAAGTAGGTGCGCCGTAAGCGTTGCACATTTTTTAGGATAGAAGACTTTGATTATTCAAGGTTCTCGAGCCCCTGCAGAAAATCCTCAACCTGGGCAGGCGTCGCCGTGTCTGCCTGGTAAAGGATATCGAGCTTAACGTTCTTCAACCCGCAGAAGCCAAACACGCCTTCGATTATCTGCGTCTGAATCGCCGTCGAATAGCCGTGTTTGTCGAATCCGCTGAGATCGCTGCCGCCGGTGGCAATCAGGCGGACGGGAACATCGCGTAAGCTGCCCACAATCCGGCCATCGTCGGCCACCTTATACGCCCAGTTCAGGGTTAATACGCGATCGAACCAGCCTTTCAACAGCGCGGGGACCGACCACCAGTACACGGGGAAAACAAACACCAGCATATCCGCTCGCTCGACGCGCTGCTGCTCGCGCAGAATATCTTCAGGAAGGGCGCTCGGATCGCCGTGATACAAATCGAGATCGGCGCGGGTCATCGCCGGATTAAACCCTTCAGCATGCAGATCGGCAATTTCAACCTGCGTACCTTGCTCGCGTAATTTTCCGGCAATACGGGCTGCCAGCGAATGGGATAACGAATTGTCGACAGGATGAGCCGTCACGATCAGTGCGTTATTAATGGCATTTGTAGCAGACATAGCGACCTCGAATGGGTGAGAATTGACGCCTATATTACTATTGGTAACTTAGGTGTCAATCCGCCCCCAGCGATCATTTTGTGCTATTTACGTAGGTCTCCAGCACGCCGGTCATGGCGCCGCTGAGCGTATCTTCCGCCACGTTCCGGGCGAGCACGCCGTTGCCCGCGGCGGTGCTGAGCGCGTCCGCCGCGCCGATGATGGCCGTCAGTACCGCTTCTCCCTGAACGCCTTTCAGCGCGACGAACGGGGAAAGCGCGGTACGCAGGCAGTCGGCGCATTCGGCCACGCATGCCTCACGAAATGTCTGCAGCGCGTGGGAGCCTGACAGCGCGGCGGCGATTGGGCCGGTCTCCGGCCCGGCGGTAATGGCGCAGTCGATATAAGCGGCGCTGAAAAAGCGGATCGTCTTCTCCAGCGTTTTGCTGTCGACCGCCAGCGTCTCGCGGAATTTCGCCAGCTGCCGGTCGCTATAATCCTGGTGCAGCGCCATCAGCAACCCTTCACGATCGCCAAAGTGGTCGTAAGGGATAGGCTTGGTCACGTTGGCCCGCTCGGCCAGATAGCCAAGCGTCAACGCCTCCGTGCCTTGCTGACGAACGATTCCGCGCGCAACCTCCAGCAGCTGCACGCGGCGGTCCTCTTTTCTTAAGCGCTTAACAACCATGCTTTCCTCAGAAGTGTTATCTACTCATGGTAGTTTACACGGTTTTTGCAGGGTGCTGCACCCGTTGTTCAGCAGGGCGGATCCGGAACCAGATCGCATACATTGCGGGCAGGAAGACGAGCGTGACGATCGTCCCGCCCAGCGTTCCGCCGATTAGCGTGTAAGCCAGCGTGCCCCAGAACACCGAATGCGTCAGGGGAATAAACGCCAGCACGGCGGCCATGGCGGTCAGAAGGACCGGGCGCGCGCGCTGGACCGTCGCTTCAACCACCGCCTGGAACGGCTCGAGACCGTCCCTCTGGTTATGATCGATTTGACCGATCAGGATCAGCGTATTGCGCATAAGAATGCCGGAAAGGGCGATCAGACCGACCAGCGCGTTAATGCCAAACGGCTGATTGAAAATCAACAGCACGGGCACTACGCCAATCAGCCCCAGCGGCGCGGTTAAGAACACCATCACCATCGCCGAGATTGAGCGCACCTGCAAAATGATGATCAGCAGCGTCAGGGCAATCATGATCGGGAACAGCGGAATCATTGCCTGCGTGGCTTTGCCCGATTCCTCAATCGAACCCGCCATGTCGATTCGGTATCCGGCCGGCAGCGCATCAACAATCGGCTGAAGCTGCTTCATGATGGCGACCGACACATCCGGTGGCTGAAGATGATTAGCGATATCGCCCCGCACGGTAATCGTCGGGGTGCGATCGCGACGGCGCAGGACCGGATCTTCCATACCGATCTCAATCTTGCCGATTTGAGACAGCGGAACGCGCTGTCCCGCATTGCCGACAAGGGTGAAACCCTCGATTTTGGCCGGATCGAGACGGATATCTCCCGCCGCGCGGCCAATGACCTCAACCGAGCGAATATCTTCCCGCACGGAGGTGACGGGCACGCCTGAGAGCAGAAACTGAAGCTGATCGGCAACGGCACTGGAGGTCAAGCCGGTCGCCTGCAGGCGGTTTTGATCGAGGGTGAAATGCAGGACGGGAACGCGCGACCCCCAGTCAGTGTTGACGGTTCTCATCATCGGGCTTGCCTGAAGCACGGCTTTCACCCTGTCAGCGATGTTATGCACCTGCACGACATCCGGCCCCGACACGCGCCAGGCAACCGGAAAGGGCGAGTACGGGCCAAACACCAGCTGCGTCACCCGCACGCGCGCTTCGGGGGCAAGGCCGTTGGCGACAGCTTCCCTCAGCCGGAGCTTGAGCGCCTCGCGCGACGTCTCGCTGTCCGTCAGGATCACGATTTTCGCAAAAGACGGGTCGGGCAGTTCTGGCGCCATCGCCAGATAAAAACGGGGTGAACCCTGACCAATATAGGCCGTGACAATTTTGGCTTCGGGCTGCTGGCCCAGCCACGCTTCTATTTTTGCGGTAGCGGCGCTGGTTTGCGCAATCGAGGTACCATAGGGCATCTGCACCTCAATCAGTACTTCCGGGCGATCGGAGGTCGGGAAGAATTGTTTTTTAACGAGCCCCATGCCGAGCACGGCCATGATGAAAATGGCGACCACCGACCCGGCCACCCGCCATTTTCTGGCGATAACGCGGACAAGCAGCTGGCGAAAACGGTTATAGCGAGGCGTGTTATAGATGGCGGCATGACCCCCTTCTACTTTAGGGATCGCCGGCAGGATCTTCACCCCAAGATACGGCGTGAACACCACCGCGACAAACCACGAGGCAATCAGGGCGAGGCCGACAATCCAGAACATATTGCTGGTGTATTCCCCGGCGGTCGACTGAGCAAAGCCATTCGGCATAAAGCCAATGGCCGTCACCAGGGTACCGGCCAGCATCGGCGCGGCGGTGTGGCTCCAGGCGTAGGCCGAGGCTTTGATTCTGTCGTAACCTTCCTCCATCTTCACCACCATCATTTCGATGGCGATAATGGCATCGTCAACCAGCAGGCCGAGGGCGAGGATCAGGGAGCCCAGCGTCACGCGGTCGAAGTTTATTCCCGCGGCTTCCATCACCACGAAGACGACCGCCAGCGTCAGCGGGACCGCCGCCGCAACGACCACTCCCACGCGCCAGCCCATGCTGACAAAACACACCACCATGACCACAAGCAGGGCGACGAAGAATTTAATCATGAACTCATCGACCGACGAGCGAATATTCACGGACTGGTCGGTGACCTTAGTCAGGGACATGCCCAGCGGCAGGCTATCATTTATTTTCGCCGTTTCCGTATCCAGCGCTTTACCCAGCGTCAGACCGTTCCAGCCTTCACGCATCACGATGCCCAGCAGAAGGGCGGGCTCATGCTGATTGCGTATCAGCATCGTCGGGGGATCTTCGTAGCCTCGCTCAACCGTTGCCACATCGGACAGCTTGAGCGTTTTGCCCTGAGCTACAAAAGGGGTGTCGCGGATTTTCTGCAGTTCATCAAACGCGCCGTCCAGGCGGATAAAAATCTGCGCGCCTCGGGTCTCAATGGAACCCGCTGCGGCTAGCGCGTTCTGGCTGTTGAGGGCATTGAAAATATCCTGGGGTGAGAGCCCTATCGTCGCCAGACGGTCGTGGGAGAAAGAGATGTAAATCCGCTCGGCCTGTTCGCCGATAATGTTCACTTTCTTCACGCCGGGAACGTGCAGAAGCTGCTGGCGCAGGCCTTCGGCATCGCGGACCAGCTGCCGCTGCGGTTCGCCTTTCGCTTTCAACGCAAAGAGGGCAAAGGTGACATCCGAGAATTCGTCATTGATCATCGGGCCGATGACGCCCGCCGGAAGTCGCTGAGATTCATCTCCAAGCTTCTTACGCGCCTGATAGAACTCCTCCTGCACTTCGGCTGGCGGGGTCTTGTCCTGCAATGACAACGTGATAAACGCCATGCCGGGACGGGTATAGGTTTCGGTACGGTCATACCATTTGAGTTCCTGCAGGCGTTTTTCCAGCGGTTCGGCGACCTGATCCTGAATTTCCTGCGCGGTGGCGCCCGGCCAGACGGTTATCACCGTCATTTGCTTTACCGTGAAGGGCGGATCTTCCGCGCGTCCGAGCCCAAAGAAGGCGTAAATTCCGGCAATCGTAACCAGAACGATCAGAAACAGCGTAATGGAACGTTCGCGGACGGCCAGCGCCGACAGGTTGAAGCGGCTTCCGCTCATGGCGTATTCTCCGCCAGGGCGGCACTGCGTTGCTCGGCAAGCCTGACGACCTCACCTTCGTGCAGAAGATGGGCACCTAACGCAACAATCTTCTCACCGGGCTTCACGCCGCCCGTGACCTGCGCCGCATCTTCACCCACGCTCAGCACCCTGACGGGCGTCCATGCGACCTTTGCCGGCTGGGCGGAAATGCGCCAGACGCCGGGACCTTTTCCTGCATCATAGAGCGAAGCCAGCGGGACCTGCATGACCTGACCTTCCGCTTTATTGTCCTGAATGTTCAGCGTGACGGTCGCCCCCAGCGGCGCGTTCGCCAGCAGGCCATCCAGCACGTAGCGGGCTTCATACGTGCGAGTCGCGGCATCGGCCGAGTCAGACAGCAGGCGCAGCGTTGCGGTGACAGGATGTTTTTCATTGCCATACAGCGTGGCCTGCGCTTCGCTGCCGACGGCAGGACGCAGCGTTTCCGGAAGCTGGACGAGCGCTTCACGCTGTCCCGCTCTGGCGAGCCTGATCGCCACCTGTCCGGCGCTGACGACCTGACCCGGCTCGGCGAGCGTCTCCATGACCACGCCGTCTGAATCCGCCAGCAGTACGGCATAGCCCGTGGCGTTTTGCGCCACGCTGGCCTGCGCCCGGGCGGCGCTGAGATCGGCCCTGGCCGTATCGGCCGCCGCTTTGATCTGGTCATACTCCGAGGCAGACACGGCGCCGGACGCTACAAGTCCGCGATAGCGCGCCTCATCGCTGGAGGCTTTTCGCGCGCGCGCCTGAGCCGCATCCACCGCGCGCTGCTGCGCCTGAGCCTGTAACTTCAGGTCAATCGGATCCAGGCGCAGCAGGGGCTGGCCCTGTTTGACGGTCTGCCCCGTATCAACCAGTCGCTCAAGGATTTTTCCCTGAACTCTGAAACCTAAATCGCTTTGCGTTCTTGCGACCACCACGCCCGTGAAGGCGCGGGCGCTGTTGTTCGCAAGCTCGACGGATGCGGATCGGACAAGCGGTGGCTTGGTGCGCGGATCGTCACTCGCGGAAATATCGCCGCACGCCACCAGGGCAAACGGCAGGAGACATACGGCAACGCGGGCTGAAGTGAGCCTGAGCATGGGGAAACCTTTTCGACGTAACAGGACGGTTTCCGCATTTTCTGACCAGTGACCAAAAAAGTCAATGGTCACAAATTAGGGGGCAAGGCTTCTTAAAATGAGTGAAGAAAGAAGCACCGCCGCGGTGGGAGCCATTTCGAGGTTGTACTGCAGCTGAACGGGATTGATAAAAGGACACATCACCATGTGGATAGCCTGAGTGACCTCATCCAGCGGCGTTTTTCTTTCAAACTCGCCGGCCTGCCTGCCTTCGATAATGATGCTCTCAATCAGCTTCATCAGGCTTTCTGCATACCGTTCTGTCGACGGCCACTGTTCGCGCGCGGCGACGGCGGCGATGTCGTAAAGCTTACGGTCGTGGAAAAACAGCTCGCTTCCCGCCTCGGTGAGCGCTTTGAAAAGGCGGCGGAGTTTTTCGCTTGCTGACGGCGCATCCTCAATGGCGGAAAGCACCGCCGCCATGATCAGCTCCAGGCGGTTAGCGCAGATCACCTCGCCGATAGCCTGTTTAGAATCGAAAAACTTATAAATGTAGGACTTTGAAAAACCGATGGATTTAGCCAGTTCGGCGACGGTGGTTTTTTCATAGCCGTAGTGGCCGAAGTGCTCAAAAGCCGCTTCGACGATTTGCTCTCTGACAGCGTGGTCAAGGGGACCACGTGATGATGGGGGATTCATATTTTTAGTCATTATTTAAGCTTAGCGTGACAGGCTACGATTAACAACGAGTGACCATTTTGAGATTTGGTTACCGTCATTCATCATGCGCCGTTCAGACGGGACGATCAACCATGTGCGGTAAGTGTATCACTGTTTTTCGTGCACTATGGCATCTATCTGCCTGCGATAAGCGAGCATTTCAGCGCAACTCCCTTGCGCTGAACAGAGCCGTTTTTGCTTAGGCTGAACGCGGGCGCAATATTTTTTCAACAATAAGCACCAGACGCCTGCGCGTCACGAACCGGTGTAGCTGCCCCAGAAGCCAGTTACCGCATCCGGTAATCAGGTAGTTACGGTTACTCTCCACGGCCTTCAACGCCAGGGTGACCACCTTGTCTGCGGGCATTCTTTCCCCTACCGAAGCCTCCTCAGCATTCACTACATCAAAAAAGGCCGTATCCGTTGCGCCGGGGCAAAGCGCCAGGACGCGGATGCCCCTGGAACGATATTCTCCCCACAGCGCGTTCGAAAACGAGAGCAGGAAGGCTTTGGTTGCGCCATAAGTCGCCATATAGGGATCCGGTTGTATCGCGGCCGTTGAGGCAACGTTAATAATCACCCCGGATCCTTGCTGCAGCATTCCCGGCAGCAAGGCGTGAGTCAGCTCCACGGGGGCCATGCAGTTTACGTTTATCTCATCACGCTGCCTGTCGATCGACAGTTTTTCGAATGGCCCGTAGGTGGCGAAGCCGGCGCAATTGATCAGAATGTCGGGGACACGCCTCAAGGTTTCAAGCCGTTCCACAATGTGGGGAATGGCTTCCGGCTTCACTAAATCCTGCACGATAATCGTGATGGAGACGCCGTGCTTTCTGGCTAACTCTACGGCAAGCGCCTGCAGCTTTGGCTCGGAGCGGGCGACCAGGATCAACGCCACGCCGCGGGCGGCGAGCTGCCGGGCAAAATCACGGCCTATACCCGAAGAGGCTCCGGTAATCAGTGCTATTTTTCCGGTATAATCAAAAGAATTCATATGCTTAATCCCGTTTCCCTAATGTATGCTGCACAGCATAAACCGTGCACTTAGGTACACGGTCAAGCGTGATTTTTACAAGGTGAGGGCAACGCGATGCGAATTGGTGAACTGTGTGCGAAAACGGGATTGTCGAAAGAGACGGTGCGTTACTATGAGCGACAGGGGCTGTTAGAGAATATCCCGCAACCCAATCGCAGCAATAACTATAAAGTCTATTCCGCCGTCGATTTACAGCGTTTAAACATGATCAAACATGCCAAAATGCTGGGTTTTACCTTAGCTGAAATTTCAGAGGTTTTGGCTGTCTGGGTTGACGACAAATTTACCGCTCAGCAAAAACAGGCGTCTCTGCGCCACAAGCTGCAGCAGCTTGAAGAGAAAGAAGCGGCGTTAATTGAACTCAGAGCCAGGTTGAAAAACGCCCTTAATAAGGTCGGCCAGCCTTGTGTAGACACGTTTTGATCGCCGGGTGAGAGGAGGCCGCAAAACCGATGCGGCCTTATATTTCAGGCAGCAAGTTCAGGCATTTTTTCCTTCACGAAATCCAATACTTTCCTCGCATCGAGAGAGGCATAGGGCAGGCTCTCAATAATGGCGATTGAGCGCGTATTACCCACCGTTTCTTTTATCTCATCGAGTTTGTACTGAATGTGCGGCGCGATGAGGAAACCATCGAAAGCGGGAGCGACGCTGGCGAAGTTATCCAGCCCAACAGCGCTAATCATCAGCGGATAGCCTTCGCGTTCTGCCAGTGACTGCATCTTTTTGGCGAGAGAGTTTGCGGTATTACCAAACAAACAACAGATCAGAAGCTTTTTCATGTTTTGTTCCTCCTGAAAACCGCTCATAGGGTAGTCCTGAGGGTGTCAGCGAAATGCGCGCTATCTCTTATTTTGGCGACAAAATAATTATTGCCGCCTAAGGCCTCTTATTTTGATGTTTTTCTGATATCTCATGTCGGGATCAGGCCATTTCTTTCCACTGATAAAATTTCTTTGAGGCAAGAGAGAGCATGTCTAAATCTTCCTTCGTATCGCCATAGGCATAGATGACGTTGTAGGAAGATAAATCATAATGATCAGTTATCTTCGTTTTTTTTAGGCGAGCGCTGCAGTCACCCTTTTTGTATTCTCCGGTTGCTTTTCCACCTGCAAATGCCACTTCACTGCATAAGAGTTCAAGCCCATTCTGCTCGCACCAGGGTTTAAGGTATAAATCAAGCGAGGCTGAAACCACCACCACCGTATCCCCCTGAGACTTATGCCAGCTGATTTTCTTCATGGCATTCTCCCGCAACAGGGCAGGAATTTCTGTTTTACTGTAGAAAAGCCCGGCGTTTTTTAATTCAGCTTCAGATTTGCCTGCTAACGCTATTCTTACCACTTTTTTTCGTAAAACCGATCCCGATAACGCGCCCAATTTATAGGCGAGGATGTAAGGAAGAAGGCGCAGCTTTCCGCGCCGTAGCGTTTTTTCATCAACGGAACGATAAATAAACGGGGTGAAGGTGTCGGAAAACGTTATCGTTCCATCGAAATCGAAAAAAGCAATATTTGCAGTCATAAGCCGTTCGGACGGGATAATGAATTGTATCGGGTGAGTGTATCACTGTTTATTGCGTTAATGTTTTTTTAGCCAGTCGAGAAAAAACTGGCTAAAAGCCGTGACCTGAAGCGGCTGCAGTTTGCGCTGGGGGTAAACAAGCTGCAGCCCGACATCTTTGCGATCGTATCGGCTAAAGCCGGTGAAGCTGTCGGCAAACAGTACCGTGAGCCTTCCGGTTTCAACATCGTCTTTGACATCCCACCAAGATTTCCCCGCGATGCCAGCTCCGCTGAGTGCCCACTGACGAAGCAATGCCCCGTCGTCGCACACCATGGCAGGCTCTACGCGAACGACGCTTTCCTCTCCATCTTTTTCAAAGCGCCATTCGTTCATCACCACGCCCTGAGACTCAAGCGCCAGGCACCGGTGCTGAGCTAAATCGGCAAACGTGGAGGGAATACCGCGTTCGTTAAGATACTCCCCGGAGGCGACCAGCACCCGATGGTTCGGGCGGATGTTTCTGACGACAAGGCTGCTGTCCGGCAGGTTGCCAAAACGCACGCTCATATCCAGCCGGTTAGCGACCAGGTCCTCAACGTGTTCTCTTAACGAGATGAAAAATTTAACGTCGGGATGGCGTCGGGAGAATTCCACGACGGCGGGGCTGAGATACTGTCTGCCAAAGTCCGAGGGGGCAGAAAGGCGAATGTTGCCGCTGAGCACGCCTTCCTTTTGCGTCAGTAACGACTCGGCGTGATGCACTTCTTCCAGCACGCGCAGCGCGGCATGATAAAACTCTTCCCCGGCGCGGGTCAGCGTGATGGATCGCGTTGAGCGGTGAAACAGGCGCGTCTGGTAACGCTCCTCAATCACCTTCAGCCTGGCCGTCATGGTAGCGGGGGAAAGCGACAGGCGTCGCCCGGCGGCAGAAAGACCGCCGGCCTCGGCCACTTCCACCAGTAACGCCATGTCTTCGAGTTTACCCATTATTCATATTTTCCGAAAAGTGCATCTGCTTTTAGCGTAATTATCAAAACCAGATGCCGCCTGTAAAGTGATTTCATCCAAACCATAAGGGATGAAAACATGCAACGTATCTCACTTTTTGAACGTTACAGGCTGGGTCAGCAAGACCTGAAGAACCGTATCGTCATGGCGCCGATGACCCGCGCGCGCTCCCTTCAGCCGGGAAATATTCCCTCAGCGCTGATGGCGGAGTATTACCGGCAGCGGGCCAGCGCCGGATTAATCATCACGGAAGCCACCCAGATTTCGCCTCAGGGCCAGGGATACTCATGGACGCCGGGCATCCATTCGCCTGAGCAGGTTTCAGGATGGCAGCTCACGACGGGCGCCGTGCATCAGGCGGGCGGGGTGATTTTTTCGCAGCTCTGGCACGTCGGGCGAATGTCGCACGCCAGCTTTCATCAGGATGGTCTGCCCGTCGCCCCGTCAGCACTGGCGCCGGACGCGCAGGTGTGGGTGGTGAACGAAAAGGGCGAAGGCCAAATGGTTGACTGCCCGCAGCCGAGAACCCTCTCGCGCAAGGATATTCACAGCATCATCGCGGACTATCGTCAGGCGGCACTGAATGCCGTCCAGGCCGGTTTTGACGGCGTGGAGGTTCACGGCGGAAACGGCTATCTGATCGACCAGTTCCTGCGTCAAACCTCCAACCAACGCACGGATGAGTACGGCGGTACGCTGGTGAACCGCATCCGTTTTGCCCAGGAGGTGTTAAGCGCGATTGCCGAGGCCATTGGCCGCGAGCGTACGGGCATTCGCCTTTCCCCATTTATTACCCAGCGCGGGATGAACGATCCGCAGGTGACGGAAGCCATACTCGCTCTCGCGGCCTGGTGTGAACAAGAAGTGATTGCGTTCATCCACCTGGCGGAAGCCGACTGGGACGATGCGCCGCAGGTGCCAGAGCAGTTCCGACAATCGCTACGCGAGACGTTTAGCGGAACCCTTATCGTCGCGGGGAACTATAGCCTTGAAAAAGCGGAAAAGATCCTTGCTGCCGGCTATGCCGATTTGATTGCCTTCGGACGGCCGTTTATTGCCAACCCGGATTTACCCCACCGACTGGCGCACCAGCTGCCTCTCGCTCAGGTGCGCGACCCCGCCACGCTGTTTGGCGGCACCGCCACGGGATATACCGATTACCCAACGTACACTCTGCAGGAGGAAACATTATGAACCATAAAACCTTTATTATCGGCGGTATCTCCGGCATGGGGTCAACATATTTACGCCCCGTTCTTGCGGCGCTTTTTTTTATTGGGCTGTCGGGCGCCGCGTATTCTGCCCAGGCAGAATGGGTGAAGCCAAAACAGCTTATTGCAGACACCAGCCTGCCACAGGCGCAATTAAAGGCGAATGAAGCCGTCGCCAGAGAATATGCCTCGTTCTGGAATACCGGTAATGAAACCCTGGCGCGTAATGCCCTGGCGGCAAGCTTTATTGATAAAACGCCTCCGGAAGGGCGTAAGCAGGGGCCGGAAGGCGCTATTTTAGCTTCCCGTGCGTTTCGTGCAGCCGTGCCTGATTTACGCTGTGACGTTGAGCAAATGATTATTTCAGGCGATCGCGTGGTTTCGCATTTACATTTTCACGGCACATTCACCGGAACATTTGGCAAGCTGAAAGGAAAAGGGCAGAAAATAGATTTCATCGCCACGGATATTTATGAGATTGCTGACGGTAAGATCGTGGCTAACTGGCATATTGAGGACAACCTGACGCTGATGAAACAGCTGGGCGCGCTGTAAGGTCATCACTCCGGGGCGGCCCGGAGTGATGCGAAAATCCTATAAGCCAAGATCGCTCAGCGAAGGGTGATCGTCCGGGCGTCTGCCCAGCGGCCAGTGGAACAGGCGCTCGGATTCTTTTATTGGCATATCGTTTATGCAGGCAAAGCGGCGCTTCATCAGTCCGTCCGGCTCAAACTCCCAGTTTTCATTGCCGTAAGAGCGGAACCAGTTGCCGGAATCATCATGCCATTCATAGGCATAGCGCACCGCGATCCGGTTCTCCGTAAATGCCCAGAGCTCTTTAATCAGACGATAGTCCAGCTCTTTTTTCCATTTCCGCGCCAGAAACGCCTGGGCTTCTTCACGGTTGGTGGCGAACTCTGCGCGGTTACGCCATTGGGTATCCAGCGTATAGGCAAGCGCGACTTTCGCCGGGTCGCGGCTGTTCCAGCCGTCTTCTGCCAGCCTGACTTTTTCGATGGCGCTTTCACGAGTGAAGGGCGGTAAAGGAGGACGTGTGTTCATGGCGATTACCTCAGTGTAATTTTATGTAGACAGGTCTGTCTACTTGCGCTAATCTATGCCTGTAAAATAACGCTGTCAACATTCTTTTTGAGGCTAGCCAAAAGTGAAAACAGAACCCGCAGGCAACGATACAAAAATCAGCGTCAGAGATAAAATATTACTCACGGCGCACGATCTTTTTTATTCCACGGGCTTCAGGGCAACGGGGGTTGATACCCTTATTAAAGCGTCTAAAGTGACCAAGGTGACGTTTTATCGCCATTTCCCGAGTAAGAGCTTGCTTATTCTCGCCTATTTGCACTATCGGCATGAAATATGGATTAACTGGTTTGAGACCACGCTGCGTCGACATCTCGATCAAGGCGAAATACCGGCTGATGCGATATCTGCAACGCTTTATGAATGGTTTATTTCGCCCGAGTTCCACGGCTGCGCGTTTATTAACGCCAGCGCAGAGGCGAAATCGGAAGATATTGAAAGTGAAATAAAAGCGATATGCCGCAGTCATAAATCAGAAACAAAGAAAATTATTTCCTTGCTGACGAAGAATGCTGATGAGCGCGTCGTCAATGAAATCATGCTGCTCATTGACGGCGCAATTATTCATGCACAGATGGGCATGGATACGGATGATGTTGTCACTCCGTTGAAGAGGGCATTAGCCGCAGCGTTATTAGTGGGCAAATAATGTTTACACCTGCGACGACTGATAAACGTCCTCAACACAACAATACTTAGCGTTGACTAACCTTCACACCGGGAATGAGCAAATGGCCTGTAACCGTACTTTCGCCCTCGATATAAGCTGGAAAACGCTGCTGAAAGACGCGGGGCTTGAGCCAGAACGCATTCTCCGCAGGGCAGGATTACCTGACGATCTCTTTTTGCAAAAAACGCGCGGACTCGATACGGATGAATACATCCGCTTCTGGAACGCGCTGGAGGCAGAAACGAACGATCCCGCCTTTCCCGTACCACTTATTGAATCGATCTCTGCGGATATATTTGATCCGCCACTTTTTGCCGCACTCTGTAGTAGCAATATGATGCAGGCTGTCCAGCGTCTGGCCAGATATAAAAAGCTTATTGCCCCCATGGTTCTGGAGACAATGGTCGACCAAAACGGCAACTTTACCGTTTCACCGCGCTGGCTTTTTGCGACGGATCTCCCGGTGTTTCTGCAGGTGGCAGAGTTGGGTTTCCTGCTCAAGCTTCTGCGGCTGGGGAGCCGCGAACGGGTTAACCCCTTACGGGTCTGCGTTCCTGCGCTACCGTCAGCGGTTCAGAACAGCCACTTTTCTCGTTTCTTTGGTACTGACGTGCAATATGGAGAACAACCCGCCATCAGCTTTTCCGCAGCCGATGCGCTTCGGCCCTTTTTAACGGTAAATGAGGGGATGTGGCAGGTATTTGAACCGGAACTGCAGCGTCGTCTCGGTCAGTTAAATGACACGGCCTCGACCGCCGAGCTCGTGCGTTCGGTACTCCTGGAACTTATTCCCGGTAACGAAGCGACAATTGAAAAAGCAGCGGAGCGTCTGGGAATGAGCAAACGCACGCTGCAGCGCAGGCTTGAGCTGGAAGGGGATAATTTTCGTAACCTCGTCAACACGTGTCGTGAACACCTGGCCCGTCATTATCTTCGCAATACGCGTCTTTCCGGGTATGAGATCGCATTTTTGCTGGGTTTCGAAGATCCTAACTCATTCTATCGCGCATTTATGACCTGGACGGGCCAGACCCCTGAAGCGGCCAGGATGGCCATGCGTCTTGAGTAAACACGGGCATATTTATCGCTATGATGGCGCAATTTGCGAGTAATGTGGCGCGATGCGCTAGTTAACGTTGGGCCGAAGGAGGGCAAACTAACGACAGTCTACTCACCGAGGTATTTATGTTTACTCAGGACAAGAAAACCGCGCTGGTCACCGGTGCATCGTCAGGTATGGGCAAAGTCATCGCCCGTCGTCTTATTCAGGATGGCTATCAGGTTTACGCCGCTGCCCGTAGCGTTGAGAAAATGAACGATCTCGCCCAGCTTGGCGCGCGCCCTCTGCGGATGGATATCTCACGTGATGAAGACATTTTGGCTGCAGTGGATACCATCGTATCGCAGACGGGTGGGGTTGACGTACTGGTCAACAATGCGGGTTTTGGGCTTTATGGACCGGTAGAAGAGATCGGTATTGATGAAGCTCGCTATCAGTTTGAGGTTAACGTGTTTGGCGCAGCCCGCCTTACGCAGCTGCTGATCCCGACCATGCGCGCCAGACGCAGTGGTTACATTATTAACATCACTTCGATAGGAGGGAAGATTTACACCCCTCTGGGAGCCTGGTATCACGCAACGAAACATGCGCTTGAAGGATGGTCTGACTGTCTGCGTCTTGAAGTGGCTGAATTTGGCATTAAGGTTGTGATTGTTGAACCGGGTTTAATCGAGACAGGCTTTGGTGATGTGGTCAGCGGCAATTTTATCAAACGTTCAGCAAGTGGCCCTTATGGTCATCTGGTAGCGAACGTGGCTAACTCGGTCAAAAATGCTTATGGAAATGGCAGAGGCAGCGACCCGAAGGTGATTGCGGACGTGGTTGCCCGCGTGGTTAAAAGCCCGCATCCGCGTACACGCTATGCAGCCGGCAAGTATGCCCGGATGCTCATCGACATGCGCGTCTGGTTAGGTGACCGTCTGTTCGATCGCATTATTCTTAGCCAGACCCGATGACCCGAGCGCCGAGGATTAAAAAACCTCGGCTCCGCATGTGCCGCTACACAACGCTGTAAACACCCGCTCCCCAGTACCCCTTACCCGTACGAGTCTGTTCTTTCCAGCCTGATGCGATCAGTTCCTTTGCAATAAACCGGTTGATGATCCCATGCCCCATGAGCAAGACGGGCCCGTCGGATCCCTTAGCCGCCGTCACGAGGATCTCGGCCGCCTTAGCGGCACGTTTTTTTACGACGCTTACGCACTCTGCCTCGCCAGACAGGCCGCAGAGCCAAAGTATACGAAACAGCGCCGCCCAGTAAAAAGGCGATAACCGTAACCCTGGGATACGAAATACCGGCAGTTCCGCTTCCCGAAAAACCTCATCAATTAAGCCTGGTGAACACCCCAGCGTTTTCAACGATGAGAGGGCTCGCGGGAGAGGGCTGCTGAGAAACGTAAGCGCGCGGTACGAGAGGATTTGAGCCATTTCAGGTGGTCTATCGCTGCCCGTTGAAGAGCGGTTATAGCTCTCGATCCACTCCGCCATTTCCCTGTATGACACTTTTGACTCACCTCTGTGCTGAGGTTCTCCATGCCGCATCAAAATAATTTCCATATGTTTTTTATCACCCATCATCCCTTCATCAGAGGCAGAGTAGCGCGATCGGATGAGGTTTTTCACCCACCCGTTTTGGTGTGTCTGAACCTGGAGCGGACTTAACAGACTTATCAGTCTGTGAAATATTTTCATGCGCGCGTATTCTGTGGGAATGCGCTGAGCATAACCATTTAGGCTAAAGGAAACGAAAAATGAGAACACAGAAGCGATGCCTTGGCTGCGTGGCTATTGTGGTTGATGACTACGATCGTGCCATTGAATACTACACAGATAAGCTGGGTTTTACCCTTGTAGAAGATACGCCTCAACCGGGTAAACGCTGGGTGGTCGTCTCACCCAACCCGGAAAGCGACTGCAATATTTTGCTGGCTCGTGCTTCTAACGAGAGGCAGGAAAGCTTTATCGGCAATCAATGCGGCGGCAGAGTTTTCCTCTTCCTTCAGACGGACGATTTTTGGCGCGATTACTGTGCCATGAAAGACAAAGGCGTTCATTTCTGCGAAGAACCTCGTGAGGAAGAGTACGGTACGGTGGTGGTGTTTGAAGATATTTACGGCAACCGCTGGGACCTCTATCAAAATGCCCATAGCGGGTGATTACCAGGGAGACTTTCCATGACCCTTCGAATTCGCCGGGCCACCGGGCCCGATGCCGCGCTCTTAAGCGAGCTGGGATACCGAATCTATCCCGCCCATTTTCAGCATCTGTGGGTGTCAGACGCAGAGATGAAGGATTTTCTGGACGGCGAATACGCGCTTTCCGTACTTGAACAGAGCCTGAAAGAGAACGCTGTTTCCTGGTATGTTGCTGAGACCGATCGGCCCGTGGGGTTTATGAAAGTGACCTGGGAAGCCCCGCTCCCGGAAACGGAGAAGAAGGGAGTTCTCCTCAACAAGCTCTACCTCGATCCCGCCGAGACCGGCAAGAACTATGGCCAGGTGATGTTCAACAACATTACCGACATGGCCCGGTGCAGGGGAAAAGGCTATCTCTGGCTGGAAGTGCTTGAGCAGAACGCGGGAGCGTACCGGTTCTACCGGAAGCAGGGCATGCTCTGCGTTAAGAACGTCCTTTTCGAAACCGCTTCACAGCAGAGCATTCTCAGAATTATGGCGATGTCTCTCTAGGGCGAGAGCTCTCGTCGCGCTGTGCCAGCGATAGCGCGCTGGCGCTGGCGGGATCGAACAGCGAGAGGCTCTCAATCTGATTGAGTAAAATCACCTTCCGGAATGACATGGCGCTGCGGGGCTCGGAGTCGAGCGTGATGTCATGCTCCGCATACCACCTGCTGTAGTTATTCTCGATGCGAAAGTTCATCGTCTTCGCATCTCTGTACCCGCTTAACATCGGGATCAGCACGATATTGGCCGTTTTTTCATATTCCAGCGTCGCGGTGTGGATCATGCCGACGTAAATCCGCCTCGACCGCAGCGTGACCTGCGCCAGTTCCCCTTGCTCCATACACTGATACAGCAGCTGTTCAATACCGCTCGACTGCGCCAGACGTTTGTAGAGCTTTTTCCGGCTTTCGCCGTCCAGCCTGGCGCTGCCTGCCCAGTTAGAGCGGTAGAGGCAAAACAGGATGGCAAACGCCAGCATCACCACCACCGGCGCCTGAATGCCTAAAAAACTCCAGTTCATAAAGTCGATTTGCCAGTCGGTATATTTCGGTGAGGCAAAGTGAAAAGCGTTATTGGCGGCGGAAAGGGTAAGCAACAGCAGCCAGAGCAGCCCCGTGGCAATCACCCCCTGCAGAACGAAAATACAGCCGTACAGCGCCACCAGGAAATAGACGTCCCAGCCAAATGAGCGCTTGATTTTAAAGCGTGTCGACAGGTCGCGGCTGGTGTACCAGTACCCGCATACCATCAGCACCATAAATATCGCCGTTCCCATATCAGGCCCTCTTCAGCATGTTGACGTGACGCAGAAAATCCTGCCGCACCTCGTTGCTTTTGTAGTTCACGGAGGCGTTCCCGTCCTGGTCGATAATGATGCGATCGCCATCTTCGACGGCTTCAATAATTTCCTGCTGGCTCATCACCTGCAGTAAGGATTCCGGGCTGGAGAAAAGGGAGAGAAAGAAACGTTTCATGTCAGGCATCCTTATGAATTAAAAAGGATAAGCCTGGAAGAAGACTGGTGAATTTGCCTTAAGGAAATCCTGAAAGTTAAAGCCGGGTGGCGCCACGCCTTACCTGGCCTATAAATCCACTCTTTTGCCTTCATTTAACTTATTGATATGTATTTAAAATAAAAAATAGATCAACACAAACTTGGACAAATAACGGTAATTGTGTAAGTTTTAATTATGCGATTACGCCACGTTGTTTACAGCCAGGATGTGACCCATGAGTACGTTGCCCTCTGTCGTGAGTCGGTTTGTTGAGTACTACGCCGCACTGGATAGCCAGCCGCCGTCGGCGCTGGTCGGGCTTTACCATTCGAATGCCACGCTTATCGATCCGTTTGGCGAGCATGACGGGATTTTCGCGCTTCAGCGCTATTTCACCCATCTGCTGGCCAACGTCGAGCATTGCCGTTTTACCATCGATACGCCGCTGTGCAGCGGAAACCGGTTTGCTGTGACCTGGGTCATGCACTGGTCGCATCCGCGCATTGCCGGAGGCGAGCCGCTCGAACTGCCTGGATGTTCGGTGGTGGAGTCGGAAAACGATCTCATCACCCACCAGCGCGACTACTACGATGCGGGAGAGATGATCTACGAACATCTTCCTCTGCTTGGCTGGGCGGTACGCGGCGTGAAGCGGAGGGTCAAATCATGAAAACGGTGTTGATCACCGGCGCAAGCTCGGGCATTGGCGCCGGGCTGGCGAAATCCTTTGCCGCAGACGGCTACCACGTGATTGCCTGCGGACGCGATCCGGCGCGCCTCGACGCGCTGCATCAGACCTGCCCCAATCTCACCGTTCGCCTGTTCGATATGACCGACAGGGATGCCTGCCGCCAGGCGCTGACCGGCAGCTACGCCGATCTGATAATTCTCTGCGCCGGTACCTGCGAATATCTCGATGGAGGCGTGGTGGATGCGGCGCTGGTGGAGCGGGTTATGGCGACAAATTTCCTTGGCCCGGTGAACTGTCTTGACGCGCTGCAGCCGCACCTGACGGCTGGCAACCGCGTGGTGCTGGTGAGTTCTATGGCCCACTGGCTGACTTTCCCACGGGCAGAGGCCTACGGCGCGTCCAAAGCGGCCCTGAGCTGGTTTGCCGAGAGTTTACGCCTGGACTGGGAGCCAAAAGGAATTGCCGTCACGGTGGTGTCGCCGGGCTTTGTTGATACGCCGCTAACTCGGAAAAACGACTTTGCCATGCCGGGCAGGGTGAGCGTTGACGAGGCGGTCAAGGCGATCCGTACCGGGCTGGCGGCAGGGAAAATGCATATCGCGTTCCCCACCGGGTTCGGCTTTATTTTGCGTGCGCTCTCCGGGTTACCGGCATTTCTTCAGCGCGCGCTGCTGCGCAGGATGGTGCGTTCATGAACATTGCAATTATCGGCAGCGGCATCGCCGGGCTGACCTGCGCCTGGCGCCTGGCCGGGCACCATCAGGTGACCCTGTTTGAAGCGGGCACCACGCCCGGCGGCCATACCGCAACGGTTGACGTCTCGACGCCACAGGGCACCTACGCGATCGATACCGGGTTTATCGTCTACAACGATCGGACCTATCCGCGCTTTATGGGCCTCCTCAGCGAGCTGGGCATCAGCGGGCAAAAAACGCAGATGAGCTTTTCGGTGCACAATCCCGAAACGGGGCTGGAGTACAACGGCCACACCCTGACGTCGCTGTTTGCCCAGCGCCGAAACCTGGTGAATCCTGCATTCTGGCGGCTGCTCGGGGAGATCGTCCGCTTCAATCGTCTGGCAAAGCAGGCGCTGGACGGGGAGGTGGACCCGAACGCCACGCTGCAAACGTTTCTGGAACAGCACGGCTTCACGCCGTTTTTTGCGCGCCACTACATTCTGCCGATGGGGGCCGCCATCTGGTCCTCGTCGCTGCAGGAGATGAAGCGTTTCCCGCTGCCGCTTTTCTTACGTTTCTTCCAGAACCACGGGCTGCTGGATATCACCCAGCGCCCGCAGTGGTACGTCGTGCCGGGCGGCTCGCGGGAGTATATCCGCGCCATGCTCGACAAGCTGGGCGACCGTCTGAATCTGCATCTCAATTCACCGGTGCAGCGGGTGAGCCGCCACGAGCAAGGGGTTACGCTTCAGCTAGAAAACGGCAGCCATACCTTCGATCGGGTGATTTTTGCCTGCCACTCCGCCAGCGCTCTGGCGATGCTTGATGACCCGACGCCCGCAGAGCGCGAGGTGCTGGGCGATATCGGCTGGCAGCGCAACGAGGTCGTTTTACACAGCGACCCGCGCTGGCTGCCGGTGCGGCCGCGCGCGTGGGCCAGCTGGAACTATCGCCTGAGCGCGCAGGAGCAGGCCAGCGCCTGCGTCACCTACAACATGAACATCCTGCAGGGGCTGCCTGCGGGCAGTCCGCTGTTCTGCGTCACCCTCAACCCGGACGCGCCGGTAGATGAACGCTTCGTTCTGCAACGCTTTGTCTATGAACATCCGCTGTTTAACCCGCAAAGCTGGCGGGCACAGGCGCGGCGCGGCGAGATCAACGGCCATAACCGGAGCTGGTACTGCGGGGCCTACTGGTACAACGGTTTTCATGAAGACGGCGTGCGCAGCGCGCTGGACGTGGTCAACGCGATAGCGGTCGGAGAGGGGAACTGAGATGAACAGCTGCCTCTACCACGGCGTATTACGCCACCGCCGCCTTCAGCCGAAAACCCATGAATTCAGCTACAGCGTCTTTATGGCCTGGCTGGATCTCGATGAACTGCCGCTGCTGCCGTCCGTCGGCGTGCGGCGAAATCGCTTTGCCGCCGCCTCGTTCCACGACGCGGACTACCCGCTCGGTGCGCCGCTCAAAGAGAACGTGCTGAGCAGGCTGGAGAGCCTGACCGGGGAACGTCCGGACGGGCGGGTGATGCTCCTGACGCAGCTGCGCTATTTCGGCTTTCATTTCAATCCGGTCAACTTTTACTACTGCTACGACGGGAAGGGGACGCTGCGCTGGGTGCTGGCGGAGGTTCGCAACACGCCGTGGAATGAACGCCATTATTATGCCGTCAACGGACAGGATGCGCAGCCGACGGAAAAAGCGTTTCACGTTTCCCCCTTCAACCCGATGGACATGATCTACCACTGGCGCTTTAACGACCCGGATAACACGCTGCATATGCACATTGAAAATCATCAGGAAGCGAAGGTTTTTGACGCCACGCTGGCGCTGCGCCGGGAGCCTTTGACGCGCCCCGCGCTGCGCTCGCTGTTGCTGCGCATTCCTCTCATGACTCTGAAAACCGTTTATGCCATTTACTGGCAGGCGCTGCGCCTGTGGCTCAAGCGCGTGCCGCTGTATAACCATCCCGTCAGCAGGAGTGAACGCTCATGACCGATCCCGTCTTTGCGTTAGAACCCGATATCCCGCGCAACGTACGCATCGCGCGCTGGCTGCTTTTCAGGCTGCTAAGCGGTATTCGCGGCGGCTCGCTCACGCTGCGTGAAGGGGCGCAGACCTTTCATTTTGGTGAGACATCCTCCGCGCTGCACGCCGACGTGCAGATCCTCACGCCCGGCGTCTACTGGCGCGTCTTAACGGGCGGGAGCCTTGCTGCGGCAGAAGCCTGGATGGACGGCGAATGGGAAACCACGCAACTTACGCCGCTTCTGGAGCTGCTCGCGCTCAACGGCGAGGTGCTTGGCCGTCTGGAAAACGGGTTCCGTCTGTTCGGCAGGCCGCTGGAGCGTCTGCGCCACTGGACCCGGCGTAACTCCCGCGCGCAGGCGCGTGAAAATATTGCCGCTCATTACGATCTGGGCAATACCTTCTATGCCCATTTTCTGGATAAAGAGCTGCTCTATTCCAGCGCGCTGTTTACTGAGGATGAGCAGGATCTCACGGCGGCCCAGCAGGCCAAAATGGCGCGCCTGTGCGAACAGCTGGCGCTGAGCCCGGCCGATCACCTGCTGGAAATTGGCACCGGCTGGGGCGCGATGGCGGAATACGCCGCCCGTCATTACGGCTGTCGGGTGACCACCACCACGCTGTCGCAGGAGCAATTCATCTGGGCGGCAGAGCGGATCGCCCGCGCCGGGCTGCAGGATCGGGTTGAGGTGCTGCTCTGCGACTATCGCGACCTCACCGGACAGTACGACAAGCTGGTCTCGATAGAGATGATTGAGGCCGTCGGGCAACGCTATCTGCCCACGTTCTTCCGCACCTGCCAGGCGCGTCTGCGCCCGGGAGGACGGATGGCGATTCAGGCCATAACCATTCAGGACCAGCGCTATCGCGACTACAGCAAAAGCGTCGATTTTATCCAGCGCTACATCTTCCCCGGCGGCTTCCTGCCGAGCATCACCGCGATGAACGAGCTGATGACGCGCCACACCGATTTCGTGGTGCGCAATCTCTTCGACATGGGTCCCGACTACGCCCGCACGCTTGCCCACTGGCGGCAGCGGTTTGTCCATGCCTGGCAGGAGATTGAAAAGCTTGGCTTCGATGAACGGTTCCGCCGCATGTGGCTGTACTACTTTGGCTACTGCGAAGCAGGGTTTAACGCCCGCACCATTAGCGTGGTGCAGCTGACCGCCGAGCGCGTATGAGACGATATCTTCAGGTCTTCCTGCTGGCCGTCGCGTTCGATCTTTACTGGGCGCTGGTGGTGATCTTTCGCGAACAGGGCCTGATTTTCTGGATTGCGCTGGCGTTCCTGGCGTGTCTGCTCTTGCCGCCTGTATACCGGTTTTACGCCATTGGGCTGGCCGCGGCGGGGAGTCTGCTGGATACGCTCTGGGCGCTGACGGGACTGATTGCCTTCACGGGCGAGTCCCTGATGCCGCTATGGATGGTGGCATTATGGCTGATGTTTGCCTCCGTCTGGACGCAGCTGACGCGCACCACCACGTTGCCCGGCTGGCTGCTGACCCTGTTGGCTGCCGTGGGGGGACCGGTGGCTTATCTGTTTGGCGAGCGGCTGGGTGCCATCACGTTTCTGGAGCCAACCTTTATCGTCGTCAGCTGGATGGCGCCGGGGTGGCTGGTATTGATGCTGTTTTTCCACCTGCTGATGGGGAGACAAAAATGAGAGCTGCATTTTTGCTGCTTTGTCTTACGCTGGTTGTTCCCGTTGCCCAGGCCGCCGACTGGCTGGCGTGGCGGAAGGTGGGAGACGCCACGCTTACCTGGGGGCCGTTCACGGTCTATACCTCTCAGCTCCGCACCCCCGACGGGCGTTATGGTCGGGAGGACCAGGATCAGGCGCTGATTATTACCTACGCGCGCGACATCGATCGCGATGAACTGGTCGAGGCGACGCGCGATCAGTGGCAGGCGCAGGGGATCCTGACGCAGGAACCGCAAAGCGAAGCCTGGCTGCGGATGCTCCAGTCGCTGTGGCCGGATGTCCGCCCGGGCTCACAGCTGGCGTTTGTTCTCAACGATGGGCAGGGGCAGTTCTGGTATCGCGCATCAGCGGCGCAAACATCCTTTATTCCACTCGGACCGCGCCAGTCTGAAGCGTTCAGCACCCGTTTTCTGGCCATCTGGCTCGATCCCCTCACACAATATCCTGAGCTGCGTCAGCAGTTAATCGGAGGCCAAAAATGAAACGTATCCTGATGATGGCGCTGGCATTCACGATGCTGCTGGCGGGCTGTAGCACTGAAGTGGCCGAGTATCGCCAGCAGCAGCCGCGGCTTGATATCTTCTACTACTTCCAGGGCAGAACCGAAGCGTGGGGGATGGTGCAGGATCGCAGCGGCAAGCAGGTCCGCCGCTTCCACGTTGAAATTGCCGGAGACGTTATCGGCGATACGCTGACGCTCAACGAGCACTTCGTCTACGACGATGGCGAGAAGCAGCAGCGGGTCTGGCACATCCGGCGCGTGGGGAACGATCGCTACGAGGGAACGGCAGGGGACATTGAAGGGGTTGCCACGGGGCAGGCCGCAGGCAACGCCTTTAACTGGCATTACAGCATGAATGTCAAAGCCAACGGGCGCACCTGGCTGCTGAAGTTTGACGACTGGATGTACCTGCAGGATGAGACCCATCTGTTTAATAAAACCGAGATGAAGAAATTTGGCGTCACCGTCGCCACGGTGACGCTGTTTTTCACCCGGAAGACGTAAGCTTAGTCGCGAACATTGCCGGTTTTGCTGCTGGAGTAAATGAAGTACAGGGCAACCCCCAGGCAAACCACCGCGCCCAGACGGCTCGGTGAAAACGGAATAGCGGGATTGTTCAACCAGCCAAAGTTATCAATTAGCATACTCATGGCGAGCTGGCCGAAGATCACCGCCACCGTAGCGACGGCTGTACCAATGCGCTGCACCGCCACGACCATGATCACAATGTAAGGCACGCCGAACATCGCCCCGAGGAGCTGCCATTTCGGCACGTCCAGCAGCGTGACCGCCTGCTTAGGCTCAAAGAAGAAAATGAGCAGGGCGGTCACCAGCGCGCCGACGGAAAACGTCAGAAACGCGCTTTTAAATATCCCGACATTGCTGCCGAGCTGTCCGTTAATCGCGGCCTGAATGCTCAGCGTTGCGCCGCCGCAGACGGCCAGAAGAATCATAATCAGCGTCATCTCGTTACCCCTTTGCGACCAGAACCAGTGCCGCAATAATAAAAACCAGCGCCACGATACGTTTTGCGTTTATCTTCCTGTGCGGCGTACCCAGCAGGCCAAAGTGGTCAATGATCAGGCTTTTAAAGACCTGACCAGCCAGAATGCCAATCATCGTCAGAGCGATGCCGATGGTCGGCGTGGCGATCGTCAGAATGACCACGTAAACAGGGCCGAGCACGCCGCCGAGCAGCTGCCAGCCGGGCTGGGCAAAAAACGACGGACTGCTGCGCGGGCTGAAAAACAGCATCAGCAGAAACGTCAGCGCGGCGCCGACGCCAAAAATGCTGAACGTCGCCCATAAATCGCCCACTTCTCCCCCTAATGGCCCCAGCAGCCCCGCCTCGACGGAGAGGCCCATCCCGCCGGCAATCACCAGTAAAATCAAAACAAACTGCATTCTTCTTCCTCCGTTTTCAGGCGAAGAAGATTACGTCGGTAGACCCATCAGAAAAATGCCATAATGCAGGAAACACCTTTGCAGGAAATGCATTAATGTCAGATGCCGGAAGCATGAACCTTCGCTCACTGCTGCTGTTTATTGCGGTCTATGAAACGCAGAACTTTTCCGTCGTTGCGCGACGAGAGGGAATATCTGCCTCCCAGGTGTCGCGTATTGTTCACCAGCTTGAGGACGCGCTCGGCCAGCAGCTGTTCTATCGCAATACCCGGGCGGTGATCCCCACGGAAAGCGGGCATCTGTTTATCCGCTATGCCCGGGCGATGGTTGATAACTTTGAAGAGGCGCGTCGTGAGCTGGATGAACGTTCGACCGAACCCTCCGGCACGGTCCGCATAAATGGGCCGGTATTTTTTGGACAGAGACACGTTGCGCCCGGACTGGCAGGTCTGGCCGAGCGTTATCCACGGTTAACCATTGAGCTGACGCTGACCGATGACTTTATCGACCCGCACCGGGATGCCGCCGATCTCATCTTCCGCATCGGCATGCTGACGGATTCGACGTTCCACGCCCGTGTTTTTGGGCAGCAGCGATACCACCTCGCCGCGTCGCCCGCGTATCTGCGTCAACACGGTGTCCCGACCGATCCGGCCGAGCTGAGCCAGCACAAATGTCTGGTCTATCGCGGTTCGTCTGGGCCTAACCGCTGGCTCGTTCGTCGCAAAGGAGAGTCTTGGGTGCATTATCCGGTCGCGCCGCTGATGACGTCCAATAATGCGGAATCGCTGCTCATTGCCGCGCTGGGCGGGATGGGGATCGTCCTGTTTCCGGACTGGCTGATTGGCGACAGGCTGAAGCGGGGCGAGCTGGTTGCCCTTATGCCGGAAATGGCGTGCGCCATCAACACGGAGCAACTTAATATTGCGGCGATCTATCCTAACGCACGTCATCCGCCCCTGAACGTCAGGGCGGTGATTGATTATTACGTGGCGTTTTTCGGCACGCCGCTCTACTGGCAAACGTAAGGCAATTACGCGCCGAGCTCCTTGCGGATAATCTCTGCGCCGGCGCTAAGCGCTTTCAGCTTGCCGTTAGCCACCTGGCGGGAAAGCGGAGCCATGCCGCAGTTGGTTGACGGGTAAAGCTTGTCGGCATCGACGAACTGCAGCGCTTTACGCAGCGTATCGGCGACTTCCTCCGGCGTTTCAACGGCGTTGGTTGCCACATCAATCGCGCCGACCATCACCTTTTTACCGCGGATCAGCTCCAGCAGATCCATCGGTACGCGGGAGTTGTGGCACTCCAGGGAGATAATATCGATATTAGAGGTCTGCAGCTTAGGGAAGGCCTCTTCATACTGGCGCCACTCTGAGCCGAGCGTCTTTTTCCAGTCGGTATTGGCCTTGATGCCGTAGCCGTAGCAGATGTGTACCGCGGTTTCGCACTTCAGCCCTTCAATGGCGCGCTCCAGCGCGGCGATACCCCAGTCGTTCACCTCGTCAAAAAAGACGTTAAATGCCGGTTCATCAAACTGGATAATATCCACGCCTGCGGCCTCTAACTCACGCGCTTCCTGATTGAGGATTTTGGCGAATTCCCAGGCCAGCTTTTCGCGGCTTTTATAGTGCGCGTCGTAAAGGGTGTCGATCATGGTCATCGGCCCGGGCAGGGCCCATTTGATCGGCTTGTCCGTGAGCTGACGCAGGTATTTCGCATCGTCCACGAATACCGGCTTCTGACGCGCAACGGCTGAAACCACGGTCGGTACGCTGGCGTCGTAGCGGTTACGAATGCGCACCGTCTGGCGATTTTCAAAATCTACGCCGCTCAGGTGTTCAATAAAGGTGGTGACGAAGTGTTGGCGGGTCTGTTCTCCGTCGCTGACGATATCGATACCCGCGCGGATCTGCTCATCCAGGGACAGGCGCAGCGCGTCCTGCTTGCCCGCCAGGAGTTCCTGATCCTGTAATTTCCAGGGTGACCACAGGGTTTCAGGTTGTGCAAGCCAGGTCGGCTTAGGCAGGCTGCCAGCCGTAGAAGTCGGGAGCAATGTTTTCATAATAAAAGACCTATTTTGATGAATTAAAGCGTGTAGTTATCAGACCACTGCTCAAGAATGTGTTGGTAAGGCTTAATAAAGTACGCTTCGGTAAAGCGACCCTGTTCAATCGCCAGTCGGCTACGCTCTTCCCGGTCATAAACAATTTTGGTTAAGGAGTGATCCTGCTGGTTCAGATCCGGTCGGTAGCACAGTCCCGCCGCCGAGTTTGCGTTATAAATTTCCGGGCGATAGATTTTCTGGAACGTCTCCATCGTGCTGATGGTGGCAATCAGCTCCAGATCGGTGTAGTCACTCAGCAAATCCCCGGTAAAGAAGAACGCGAAAGGCGCCACGCTGTTTTCCGGCATGAAATAGCGAACCTTCAGGCCCATCTTCGCGAAGTACTGTTCCGTAAGCGACTCGCCATCCGGCTGATATTCAATGCCAAGTACCGGGTGCTGGTTACCGGTGCGGCGGTAGGTGTCTTTGCTGGAGACGCTCAGGCAGATCACCGGACCCTTGCTGAAGTTCTCTTTGTATTCCGGCGAATTCACAAAGTGGCGGAAAATATTGCCGTGCAGTTCGCCAAACTTTTCCGGAATGCTGAAGTGCTGCTGGTTCTTGTTGTGTTCCAGCAGGCGCACGCTGAAATCATAATCCCGCACGTAAGAAGAGAAGTTATTTCCGACGATGCCAGGGATACGCTGGTTATTTTTTTTGTCGACAATCGTGGTTTGCAATATCTCAATGGCCGGGAACGGTTTTTCCGCGCCAATGTTCAAATCGACAGAGATGATTTCCAGCTCAACCGCGTAGCGATCGGCATTTGGGTTATCCCAGCGCGCCAGGGCGTTAAAGCGGTTGTTGATCATCACCAGCGTATTGCGCAGGTTTTCCTGACGCTTTTCCCCGCGCGCCAGGTTGGCAAAGTTGGTGGTCGTACGCGTATTTTCTGACGGGTTGTAATTCTCATCGAAGCAACTGCGCTTAAGGGTATATGTGAAAGCTTTGCTCATTGTGGTTATGCATCCTAAGTTCATGTTGCTAAGAAGTTACCGATGCATAATTTATGCCTTAGCCCGCGGCGCAGGGGAAGTGACTTAATTTCAATGCAACATGAGGGAAGTTCATGATGTTGATCACAAATTCCCACGACTCTCGTTTAGTGCAAGTTTTTTTGCTAAGCAGACTGCTTCTTGCCTGCCGATGTAGGGACCATAGTTGTCAATGACGCGGTAGCCATTTCGCTCATAGAATTTCACCGCACGAGCATTAACGTGTCGGGTTTCTAGCCAGACTTCGCTATAACCTAAACGTTGTGCCGACGCTTCAAGAAAAGCCAGTAAAACCTTACCAATACCCGGCTCGCTCCTGTCGGAATACATGCGTTTCAGCTCGGCAATCTGTTCGGAAAGTGGTCGTAATGCGGCACATCCCACGGCATCACCTTTTTCATTCCTGGCGACCGCCCACAGGGCGCGTTCGGCCATCATCGAGTCGATGTTAAAATGACGCGTACCGCCATCCCCGGTGATGTTCGCCAGTTCTGATGATAATTTTTCAATCAGACGCAGGGATTCAGAAGAGTGCAGGTCGGCTTTATGAATCGTTATCACTGGAGTGTTCCATTGTGTTTTATTTTGCAGGCGTCAAATTATCAGACGGTTATGGTGAACCGTCCTATGTTTTACTTATGTTTCGGCACGCCCTTAATGACGCTATAATCCCCAAAATTTCCAACCGGTTTAGAAACAATCATGACAAAACTCACCTTACAAGAGCAGATGCTGAAAGCGGGCCTCGTCAGCAGCAAGAAAGCGGCGAAAGTGCAGCGCACGGCAAAGAAATCACGCGTTCAGGCGCGGGAGGCCCGTGAAGCGGTAGAAGAGAACAAAAAGGCGCAGATCGAGCGCGACAAGCTGCTGAGCGAACAGCAGAAGCAGGCCGTGCTGGCGAAAGAGTTTAAGGCGCAGGTGAAGCAGCTGATTGAGATGAACCGCATCACCGTGGCGAAAGGTAACATCACCTTTAACTTCACCGACGGTAATCTGATCAAAAAAATCGACGTCGACAAGCAAACCCAGGCCCAGCTGATTAACGGTCGTCTGGCGATTGCCCGTCTGGTCATCAACGCCAGCGGCGACTGCGAATACGCGATTATTCCGGCGGTGGTGGCCGATAAAATTGCCCAGCGCGATGCCGACAGCATTGTGCTAAACAGCGCGCTCAGCCAGGAAGAGCAGGACGAAGACGATCCGTACGCGGACTTCAAAATCCCTGACGATTTGATGTGGTAAATTGCGTTCAGAACGGGGCGGCGTGACGGGCGTTAACCGGCTCTCCGCTCACGGGATGAATAAAATTCAACTCGCTGGCATGCAGCATCAGCCGGGGCGCATCCTTAGCCCCCGGCGCTTCAAGACCGCCATACAGATCGCAGCCCAGAATTGGGTGCCCCAGCTGCTGACAGTGAATGCGCAGCTGGTGGGTTCGCCCGGTCTCCGGCGTCAGTATCACCCGCGTTAACGGCACTCCCGTACCCTGATAAAACCGTTCCACCACCCGATAGCGGGAGCGGGCGGGTTTTCCGCTGATGGGGCAGATTGACATCAGCGGGAACAGCGCCGGGTCTTTGGCAATCGGCGCGTCTATTATTCCCTCGTCATTTTCCACATGACCGCAAAGCATGGCGCTGTAGACTTTCTCCACGCTGCGCTGGCTGAACTGCTGGCACAGCGCCGCGTTGATGGCCTTATTGCGCGCAACCACCATCAGCCCGGACGTGCCGAAATCCAGGCGGTGTACCAGCGTGCAGCCGGGGTACGTCTGGACCAGACGATAATGGACGGAATCAAGGTTTTGCGGATTTTTGCCCGAGAGGCTGAGCAGACCGGAGGGCTTATCGATAAGCAGCAGATGTTCATCCTGCCAGAGGATCTGAATGTCGTCGTGACACGGTGGGGCTATAAAAGAATCAATAATCGAAGACATCAGGCCGCCCGGCTGGAGAGTGGGAGCGGATGATAACGAAATGCGGGGAAAAGAAAAAACCTCCCACCAGGCGGTGAGAGGGCAAAATCTTAGGCTGCTACCAGGCTGTCGATGGCGGCTTTCGCATCGGTCTGCGCTTTGGTCGCCACTTCCGGACCGTAAGCGATACCTTCCGCGAACACGAAGTTCACGTCAGTGATGCCGATGAAGCCCAGGAACAGGCTCAGGTACGGCGCAACCAGGTCGGTTGGGGTGTCTTTATGGATACCGCCGCGGCTGGTCAGGACGATCGCACGTTTACCTTTCACCAGACCTTCAGGGCCGTTCTCGGTGTAACGGAAGGTTACGCCAGCGCGCGCCACCAGGTCGAAGTAGTTCTTCAGCTGGGTAGGGATGTTGAAGTTGTACATTGGGGCGTTGATAACGATAACGTCATGCGCCTGCAGCTCAGCAATCAGCTCGTCAGAGAGCGCCAGGGCTTCCTGCTGACGTGGAGACAGCGGTGCATCGCTTGGGCGCAGCGCGCCAACCAGCTCGCCATCCAGCACAGGAATTGGGTTTGCAGCCAGGTCACGCACGGTGATTTCGTCAGCAGAATGCTGTTCACGCCACTGTTCAACGAAGTAATCAGACAGCTGACCAGACTGAGAGTACCCTGCCAGAATACTGGATTTCAAAACTAATACTTTGCTCATGGGTGATTCCTGTTTTTGGATTTGATTGAAGGGGGTTGCCCCGTTGCTTGTTGACACTCTATTCACAATCCTGCCATAGAGATAGCGCAATATATCGAAGCCTATGTTCGAATTTTTTGAATAAGGCGCGAAAGGCGTCATTGTGGTACTCTATAGCAATCATTAAAAAGAGAATTTATCAGGGCGTGTAGTGCCCTTTAACGCTATGACAGAACAACAAAAATTGACCTTCCCGATGCTCCTGCAACAGCTCGATTCTCTGATGCTACGCGACAAACAGCGCTTCGCCCGTCGTCTGCACGGCGTTAAGAAGGTTAAAAATCCTGATGCTCAACAGGCCATTTACCAGGAGATGGCGAAAGAGATTGAACAGGCGGCAGGGAAAGTCTTGCTGCGCGAAGCCGCGCGCCCGGCGATTACCTACCCGGAAAACCTGCCCGTCAGCCAGAAAAAACAGGACATCCTTGAGGCCGTCCGCGACCACCAGGTGGTGATTGTCGCCGGGGAAACCGGCTCGGGGAAAACCACCCAGCTGCCGAAAATCTGTATGGAGCTGGGACGCGGCCTGAAAGGGCTGATTGGCCACACCCAGCCGCGTCGTCTGGCGGCGCGCACCGTAGCGAACCGTATTGCCGAAGAGCTGCAGACGGAGCCGGGCGGCTGCATCGGCTACAAGGTGCGATTCAGCGACCACGTCAGCGATAACACCATGGTCAAGCTGATGACCGACGGTATTCTGCTGGCTGAAATTCAGCAGGATCGCCTGCTGATGCAGTACGACACCATCATCATTGACGAAGCGCACGAGCGCAGCCTGAACATCGACTTCCTGCTCGGCTACCTGAAAGAGCTGCTGCCGCGTCGCCCGGATCTGAAAGTCATCATTACCTCCGCGACCATCGACCCGGAGCGCTTCTCGAAGCATTTCAACAATGCGCCGATTATCGAGGTGTCAGGACGCACGTATCCGGTTGAAGTGCGCTATCGCCCGATTGTGGAAGAGGCGGATGATACCGAGCGCGACCAGCTGCAGGCCATCTTCGATGCCGTTGACGAGCTGGGCAACGAAAGCGCGGGCGACATTCTGATCTTCATGAGCGGCGAGCGCGAAATCCGCGACACCGCCGATGCGCTCAGCAAGCGCGACCTGCGCCACACGGAGATCCTGCCGCTGTACGCCCGTCTGTCGAACAGCGAGCAGAACCGCGTCTTCCAGCCGCACGGCGGGCGCCGCATCGTCCTGGCGACTAACGTGGCGGAAACCTCGCTGACCGTGCCGGGAATTAAATACGTTATCGACCCGGGCACGGCGCGCATCAGCCGCTACAGCTACCGCACCAAGGTCCAGCGGCTGCCGATTGAGCCGGTCTCTCAGGCGTCCGCTAACCAGCGTAAAGGCCGCTGCGGCCGCGTGTCGGAAGGGATCTGTATTCGTCTCTATTCCGAAGACGATTTCCTGTCGCGCCCGGAGTTTACCGACCCGGAAATTCTGCGCACCAACCTGGCGTCCGTTATCCTGCAGATGACCGCGCTGGGGCTGGGCGACATCGCGGCGTTCCCGTTCGTCGAAGCGCCGGACAAACGCAACATTCAGGACGGCGTGCGTCTGCTGGAAGAGCTCGGCGCCATTACCACCGACGAGCAGGCGACGGTCTACAGGCTGACGCCGCTGGGCCGACAGCTCAGCCAGCTGCCGGTGGATCCGCGTCTGGCCCGTATGGTGCTGGAAGCGCAGAAGCACGGCTGCGTGCGCGAAGCGATGATCATCACCTCGGCGCTCTCCATTCAGGACCCGCGCGAGCGTCCGATGGACAAGCAGCAGGCGTCTGACGAAAAGCACCGTCGCTTCCACGACAAAGAGTCCGACTTCCTCGCCTTCGTGAACCTGTGGAACTATCTCGGCGAGCAGCAGAAAGCGCTCTCCTCGAACCAGTTCCGCCGCCAGTGCCGCGTGGATTTCCTCAACTACCTGCGCGTGCGTGAGTGGCAGGATATCTACACCCAGCTGCGCCAGGTGGTGAAAGAGCTGGGCATTCCGGTGAACAGCGAGCCGGCGGAGTATCGCGAAATCCATATCGCACTGCTGACCGGCCTGCTGTCCCACATTGGGATGAAGGACGCCGAGAAGCAGGAGTATACCGGCGCGCGCAACGCCCGTTTCTCCATCTTCCCCGGTTCCGGCCTGTTCAAAAAGCCGCCGAAATGGACCATGGTCGCCGAGCTGGTGGAAACCAGCCGCCTGTGGGGGCGCATTGCCGCGCGGATCGATCCGGAATGGGTGGAGCCGGTGGCGCAGCATCTGCTTAAGCGCTCGTACAGTGAACCGCACTGGGAGCGCGCGCAGGGCGCGGTGATGGCGACCGAGAAGGTGACCGTTTACGGCCTGCCCGTGGTTGCCGCGCGGAAGGTCAACTACAGCCAGATTGACCCGGCGCTCAGCCGCGAGCTGTTTATCCGCCACGCGCTGGTGGAGGGAGACTGGCAGACGCGCCACGCCTTCTTCCGCGAAAACCTGAAGCTGCGCGCGGAAGTGGAGGAGCTGGAGCATAAGTCGCGCCGCCGCGACATTCTGGTGGATGATGAGGCGCTGTTTGAGTTTTACGACCAGCGCATCAGCCACGATGTTATCTCTGCCCGCCACTTCGACAGCTGGTGGAAGAAGTCCAGCAAAGAGACGCCGGACCTGCTCAACTTCGAAAAGAGCATGCTGATTAAAGAGGGCGCGGAGTCGGTCAGCCAGCTCGACTACCCGAACTTCTGGCATCAGGGCAACCTCAAGCTGCGTCTGACCTATCAGTTTGAGCCAGGGGCCGACGCCGACGGCGTGACCGTCCACATTCCGCTGCCGCTGTTAAACCAGGTCGATGAAGGCGGGTTTGAATGGCAAATTCCCGGCCTGCGCCGCGAGCTGGTGATTGCGCTGATCAAATCCCTGCCGAAACCGGTGCGCCGTAACTTTGTTCCCGCGCCGAACTATGCGGAAGCCTTTTTAGGCCGCGTCACGCCGCTGGAGCTGCCGCTGCTGGACGCGCTCGAGCGCGAGTTCCGACGCATGACCGGCACCACCATCGACCGTGAAGACTGGAACTGGGATCAGGTGCCCGATCATCTGAAAATAAGCTTCCGCGTGGTGGACGATAAAAATAAAAAGCTGCTGGAAGGGCGCTCCCTGAGCGAGCTGAAAGAGGCGCTGAAAGGCAAAGTTCAGGAAACGCTGTCTGCGGTGGCCGATGACGGCATCGAGCAGAGCGGGCTGCATATCTGGAGCTTTGGTCAGCTTCCGGAAAGCTACGAACAGAAGCGCGGTAACTATAAGGTCAAAGCCTGGCCGGCGCTGGTGGACGAGCGCGACAGCGTGGCGATCAAGCTGTTTGATAACCCGCAGGAACAGCAGCAGATGATGTGGCGCGGGCTGCGTCGCCTGCTGCTGCTCAACATCCCGTCGCCGATCAAGTATCTGCACGAGAAGCTGCCGAACAAAGCCAAGCTCGGGCTCTACTTTAACCCGTACGGCAAGGTGCTGGATCTGATTGACGACTGCATCTCCTGCGGCGTGGACAAGCTGATCCACGAGGCGGGCGGGCCGGTCTGGACGGAAGAGGGCTTTGCTCAGCTTCATGAAAAGGTGCGCGCGGAGCTGAACGACACCGTGGTGGAGATAGCCAAACAGGTCGAGCAGATCCTTACCGCTGTGTTCAATATCAACAAGCGCCTGAAGGGGCGCGTGGATATGACCATGGCGCTGGGGCTCTCGGACGTGAAGGCGCAGATGGCGGGGCTGGTCTATCGCGGCTTTGTCACCGGCAACGGCTTTAAGCGTCTGGGCGATACGCTGCGCTATCTGCAGGCGATTGAAAAACGTCTGGAAAAAATGGCTATCGACCCGCACCGCGATCGCGCGCAGATGCTGAAAGTGGAGAGCGTGCAGCAGGTGTGGCAGCAGTGGCTCAACAAGCTGCCGCCGGCGCGCCGCGATGATGAAGACGTTCAGGCGATCCGCTGGATGATCGAGGAGCTGCGCGTCAGCTTCTTTGCCCAGCAGCTCGGTACGCCGTATCCGATTTCGGATAAGCGTATCCTGCAGGCGATGGAGCAGATTTCCGCTTAAAACCCGGTTTATCCCTCTCCCTGTGGGAGAGGGCGGATAACAAGAGTATAGAAACAGTCTTATAAAACATAATCTTAAGCAATAAAAAGACCATTTGGTATTTTTGTAATGCAACATAAAGTTCAAAAAAAACCAAATCTGACGATTTTTAGTTCATGCATAAAAAGCGCATAAGAGCATCTGTATCGCATAGGCATTTTTACACTAAAAGTCTAAAATCCATAAGCATATGATTAACCTTTATAAAATAGAGGTTTATATATGAAATTCAAATGGATTCTTATTGCTTCGACTATAAGCTTAATTCAAATCAGCTATGCGACCGAGATACCTCAACTTGGAGGTGTTAAGGCTGAAAGGCACCAGATATGCGGGAAAGGTATTGATGTTGAAATGGTCAGACTTGACAATAATTCTACATTACTGGGTCTTAAAAATAACCAAACACATAACATTGATTTATTCATATCACCTGATCAGGTTTCAGACGAGTTGAGCTATGCAAAATTCACCCCCGCAAAGTATGACGAACTTTCTAAAAGTTACGTAACAAAGGAAGATCCTGAGATAGAAATTGTTTGGGGCAGCTCTCGTGATGAAAACAAGCAGTTGAGTTATACCCTCGCGCTTGGGCCTCAAGTCTATAGTTGTACTAAGCTGCAAAAGTGGCCTAATGAAAAAGCTAATATGGTATATGGAGAGGAACAGGGATCATGAGATATGAGTGCGCCATACCTGGCGCACTTAGTTTGATAGAGGGGCCGGGGTGAGGGCATCAGCCGGCACAATTTTTCACCCGTTCACCATCGCCAGCGTAAACCCATCCCATCCCTTAACCCCCACCGTTTGCAGCGCGGTGGCGGTTAGGCGCGGGTTATCCCCAATCATTTCGATAAAACGCCGCACCCCCAGCACGCGCGCGTCGTCGCTTTGCCCGTTAATGACCTCTCCGTCGCGCACCACGTTATCGCCAATGATTATCGTGCCGGGACGGGAATAGTGCAGCGCCCACTCCAGATAGCCGGGATTGTTTGGCTTATCGGCATCAATAAAGATCAGGTCGAACGGCGGAACCTCACCGAAATTCTCCAGCGAGCTAAGCGCCGGACCCTCAATTAATTCAATGCGTTCGTTTAACCCAGCAAGCTGAATATTCTGGCGCGCAACGCGGGCATGTGTGGGATCGGCCTCAAGCGTAATCAGCTTTCCGTCCGGCGGCAGGGCGCGCGCCATCCAGATCGAGCTGTAAGCACCCAGCGTACCAATCTCCAGAACGCGCCGCGCCTGCGTCATGCGCACGAACAGCGCCAGCAGCTGTCCCTGATTGGCCGCCACGTCGTGTTCGGGCAGCCCGGCGCGCTTGTTGTTTTCCAGTACCTGACTCAGCACGTCATCGTCAGGGATCAGCGAAGAAATCATGTAATTATCTACTGCAGACCATTGTTGACGCATAGATTGACTCCTTGGATTTTTCTCCCTCTCCCTGTGGGAGAGGGGCGAGGTGAGGGCATCAGCGCGCAAGCCGGGTTCATGCACTCTTCCAGCCGCCGCCCAGCGCCCTGTACAAATCGATCTGCGCCAGCAGCAGGTTATTTTTCACCTGCACCACGCTGGTCTGCACCGAGTACAGCGTGCGCTGCGCGTCCAGCACGTCCAGATAGGAGGAGTAGCCGTTGCGATTGCGGTTCTGCGCAATGCGCAGCGTCTCCTGCGCCACATTCTGCTGGGCAAGCAGCTCGGTCAGCTGTTCCTGATAGCGCGTAATAGCATCAAGGCTGTTGTTCACTTCGGCAAACGCGTTACGCACGGTTTTTTCATAGGCGTACAGCGCCTGGTTACGCTGGGACTGGGAAATATCCACCTGCGCATTCAGCGCCTGGCGGTTCAGCAGCGGGGCGAGAATACTGCCCCCAACGCTCCAGAGCTGAAGCGGGTTGTCCAGCAGGCCGGACAGGGTGCGATCCTGTATCGATCCTGTCGCGGTCAGGTTGATCGACGGCAGCAGGCTCGCGCGCGACGCGGCAAGCGAGGCGTCGGCCGCAACCAGCTGGCGTTCGGCCTGAACGATATCCGGCCGACGGTTCAGGAGCGTAGAAGGCAGCTGTGACGGCAGCCTCAGCGGCGTTAGCGTCTCAAAGCTTTCGCTGCGCGCTACCGCCCCGGGATTGCTTCCCAGCAGCAGGCTGAGGGCGTTCTCCTGCTGTGCAATCTGATGCTGCAGCACGGGCACCTGCGCCCGCGTTGAGCGAAGCTCGGAATCCGACTGCATCAGTTCCAGACGCGAGCTGTAGCCCGTCTCAAACTGACGTTTCGCGAGGTTAAATGCCTCTTCGCGCGATTTCAGCGTGGATTCGGTCACCCGCAGCTGTTCGTCAAGCGAGAGCAGGGTGACATACCCGGACGCAACCGAAGACGCGACGGTCAAATCCGCGGCGGCAGCGGCGGCTTTTTGCGCCGCCAGCGAAGCCTCGGCGGCATTGGCCGTGCTGCGGTTGACGCCCCAGATATCCACGTCGTAGCTCGCCGTCAGGCTCCCTCTGTACAGCGTGCCGTAGACCGGCAGCCCGGTCGCGGCGGATTGTGAACGGGCGCGCGTCCCCGTTACGCCCGCATCAAGCGAGGGAAAGAGACTGCCGTCGGCCGCGAAGACCCGCGCCTGATACTCGTTTATCCGTTCGCGGGCGATCAGCACGTCGCTGTTATGCTGTAGCGCCTGATCCACATAGCGGTTCAGGTTGTTGTCATGAAAATTGCGCCACCAGAGCTGCTCCGTCGGGCTGGCAGGGCCGGAGACGGTGCGCCACTGGGTGGGGATGTGCAGCGTCGGCTGCGCCTGTTTCACGTCAACGGACTGGCATCCGGCCAGCATGACCGCTGCCACCAGCGTTGCTATCGGGCGAAGGATCATTACTTCGCCTCCCGCGTATCAATGGTCACCTGTACCGACATACCCGGACGCAGCAGCGCGGACTCCTCAGGCTTACCGAGCACCTCAATACGCACCGGAATACGCTGGGCAATTTTGACAAAGTTGCCGGTGGCGTTGTCCGGCGTGATGGCGCTGAACTCCACGCCGGTCGCCGGGGAGATGCTCTCCACGCGGCCCTGATAGGCTTTGTTGTTCAGGGCATCAACGGTGAATTTGACAGGCTGACCAACGCGCAACTCCGCGAGCTGGGTCTCTTTAATATTGGCGATGACCCAGTGCTGCGGAGGCACAAGGGTGGTGAGATGGGTTCCGGCGGTCACGTATGCCCCGAGACGAACGGCGATCTGACCCAGCTGGCCGTCACGCGGCGCCACAATACGCGTGTTTTGCAGATCGATCTGTGCCAGCTCCAGCGCCGCTTTTGCGTTTTCGACATCCGCCTCCAGCGCGCCGCGGTTCACAATCACCGTCTGCAGATCCTGACGCGACATCTCAAGCAAGGCTTTGGCCTGCTCGATGTCGGCGCTGCCCTGGGCCGCGCTGGCCAGCGCCGCATCGCGTTCGCGTACGGAAAGCGAGCCGTCAGCCGCCAGATCCTTCACGCGCTTTAAATCCGCCTGCGTTTTGAGGCTCTGGGCGCGGGCATTTTTCAGCGCCGCGTCGTTTTTGGCGATCGTCGCTTCGGCGCTTTTACGCTGCTGCAGGTTGTTATTGAGCGCGGCAATTTTCATCGCCAGCTGTGCCTCGGCCTGATGCACGCGCTGACGATAGATACGGTCATCAATCTGCAACAGCAGGTCGCCTTTTTTAACCTGCACAAAGTCCTGAACCTTCACCTCGGTGATATAGCCATTCACCTGAGGACTGATGAACGTCGTCTGGCCGCGCACGTAGGCGTTGTCGGTAAACTGCGCGTGGCGGGTGAACGGCGGCAGCTGCCACGCGTAAAGGATCACCAGCACGCCGACAATACCGATGGCAGCGGCGGTGAAAACGGAAACAATGCGCACATTTTTGCGGGTGTTGGCCTGCTCTTTAGCGGCATCCTGCTGACTCATAAACTCTCCAGAACTATTTCAATTATTTATTGCCGGTGGCGTTCTTCAGCGCCATACGGGCAGTGATGCGCAGGCGCAACAGGCGCCATAAAATCCAGACCAGCGTGGCGGCAGCGATGCCCGCCGTCAGCAGATAAGTATCGTTGTAAGCCAGAATATTCGCCTCAAGCGTCGTCACCGTTTGCAGCTGCGTGATCGCCTGCGTTCCCAGCAGCGAACTGTCGCCAATCAGGCTCCGGTACATCTGGGTGTAAATCTGGATACGCTCGTTGACCAGCGGATTGAGCGTGGTGAGCTGGTCCGCCAGCAGGCTGGAATGGTACTTCTCGCGCCAGGTCTGGAAGGTTCCGAGGATCGCGGAGCCCAGCAGGCCGCCGAGGTTCTGACTCATGCCGAACATCACCGAGAAGCTGACCAGGTTGCGCGGATCGGCGATCACCCCGCCAATGGCGGCCAGCATGGCGGGCGCCAGGAAGAAGGCGCTGCCGAAGCCCAGCAGAAACTGGCTGAGCATCAGCTGATCCGGCCGGGTCAGGTTGTTGGACTGGCTATCCAGCAGCGAGGCGACAATCATCAGCGCCAGGGAGGTGATAATCGGCCATGCAAGTTTCGTGGGTTTGATGGTAAGACAGCTGGTGACAATCCCGCAGACGATCCCGGCGAAAATGGACCACGCCAGGTGGGTCATCTGCTCGTTCTGTAACCCCACGTACTGCAGCCAGCCGATGACCCCAGTGTTTTGCTCTGCCAGCACGATACGGATCAGCAGCATGATGAGTCCCAGACGGACGATGCTGCCGCTCGACAGCCAGCGGGTGTTAAGCAGCGGGTTGGCGCGGTTATGTTCAAAGACGATGGCGGCCACAATCAGCACCAGCGATAGCGCCAGCGACCAGCCGATCCACGGCGCCTCGAACCACCAGTCAAGGCGGCCTAGAGAGAGCACGGCGCAGAGCAGGGCCATTCCGGGGGCCATTAAAAAGAAGGTGATGAAGTCTTTCTTCTCAAAGACCTTGCGCCTGTCGCCCGGGGGCAGTTTTAAGGCTATCACGCAGGCCAGGGAGATCAGCGCCAGCCCCAGCTCGAAGAAATAGAGCCCGCGCCATTCGTCCAGCTGCAGCAGTTCGGTTGAAAACAGGCGGGCCAGAGGAATGGCGAGCGACGACCCGGTAATCCCGATGGTGAGCGCCTTCAGGCGGTGCTTCGCAGGCCAGGCCTGGATCTGATAGTAAATCCCCAGCGAGCTGAGCGCGGCGGCCACCATCCCGTGCGCGGCGCGCACCATCAGCGCCGAGCTGAGATCGTTAACGAACAGGTGGAAAAAGGTCACCAGCACGTACAGCACCAGAAAACCTTCCGTGAAGGCGCGCAGGCCGTACTGCTGGCGGAACTTGACCAGCAGCAGGTTGATAGAGATGTTGGTCATGACGTAGACCGCGGGAAGCCAGGCGATTTCGGTCGACCAGGCGCCGAAGGTCCCCTGCAGGTTTTGCAGGTTGGCGGTCACCACCGCATTTCCCAGCGCTCCCGTCAGGCAGACCAGCAGGCCCACGACGCCGTAGGCAATCCGTTTTGGCGTACTGTGCTCGGGCGTGGAAGGGGAACCCAGCAGGGCGGGTTTCTCATGTGGCTGCCACTCGCGAGGAGCATAAGGGTCGCGTTCGGGCAGGCGCATAACGTCGTTTACCTTAGAAATGATTGAATAATTAGCGGGCTAGCGATTCTACGTCTGCCGCAAATGATAATTCAAGTGAATATGATTTACGCATGTTAATCAAATGTAGAAGGGAAGTTTAAGGAAAAAGAGCGGCCCGATGTCGCCGTTGTGTTGAGAACCTGAAGTCGCTACCCTGAAGGAATAGAGAGAAGGAGTTCATCATGGAACAGCCCCATTTTCCCATCCTGCCGGACGCCACGCTGGCGGCCATCAATACTGTCGGTGAATGGCTGGCGCAGGACGACCTGAGCGGCAGCCGCCAGCAACCGGACGTCGATGCGGTCATCCTGGCAGGGAACGCGGTGATCCCAACCATTGACGCGGCCTGCCGGATTGCCTCTCAGAAGAACGTGCCGCTTCTGATTAGCGGCGGCATCGGGCATTCGACCACCTTTTTATACGCCGCCATCGGCAGTCATCCGCGTTATCACACCGTACCGGTCACGGGGCGGGCCGAAGCGAGCATTCTTGCCGACATTGCGCGGGCGTTCTGGCAGATCCCCGAGGCGCAGCTGTGGGTTGAGGATCAATCCACCAACTGCGGTGAAAACGCGCGCTTTAGCTGGAATATGCTGAAACAGCATCAGCGAGTGACCGGGCGGGTGCTGGTGGTGCAGGACCCGACGATGCAGCGCCGTACGATGTCGACGTTTGCCCGCGTTTGTCGGGATGAGCCCGTATCACCGCAGTGGATAAGCCATCCCGGGTTTACGCCAACGCTGCAAAATGGCAAAGAGGGCGTGGAATTTATCGCGGGCAATAGCGGACTGTGGCCCGTTGACCGCTACATTTCACTGGTTCTGGGTGAGCTGCCGCGTTTGTATGATGACGTTAACAGCTATGGCCCGGCCGGGCGGGATTTTATCGCGCATGTTGAATTCCCTGAGGCGGTGATTGCCGCGTGGAAACAGCTGCAGCAGGATCCGGTCCTCGCGGATGCGTTGGCCAGACGCTCGATTTAAGGGTGTAATCAGAAGCGATAACAACCGCTTCAGAATAACCTTTGGCTTACAGCAATGTCCTGGTCCGGCTGTATATCGCCGAAGCGTTTCCGTAAGGCCGGGGCGAGGCGCAGGGATGCGCCGAGAGGGCGTGGCCTGCAGGGATGCAGGCTCATGCCCGACCCGATAGCCTGAAGGAATAAGCTGAGGGGACCGCGAAGCGGCGATTTACCGCCGGGAGCCCGGGTTGCCAGGGTGGTGGCGATTGAGCCACCCTGGCACGTTCACCGGTTATGTCGTTAAAGAGTAGCAAGGAACATAAAGTGAACGGAATGACCACTACACCCGTATGTTCCCCTCACCCTAACCCTCTCCCACAGGGAGAGGGGATGCTTCACTGCTCATATTAACCCTTAATAAAGGCATAGAATCACAGCGCCGCAAACTTATCCAGCGTCCGCACCAGCTGCGTCACAAAACCGTACTCGTTGTCATACCATGCGACGGCTTTCACCAGCTGCAGCTCTCCCGCTTCTGACACCTCCGTCTGCGTGGCGTCAAACACCGAACCGTAATGCGAGCCAATAACATCGGACGACACAATCTCTTCGTCGGTATACCCGAACGATTTATTGCCCTGCGTCGCCTTTTTCAGCGAGGCGTTGATCTCCTCAACGGTCACTTTCTTGCCGAGAATCGCCACCAGCTCGGTGACCGAACCCGTTTTTACCGGCACGCGCTGCGCGTGGCCTTTCAGCTTGCCGCTGAGCGCAGGGATCACCAGACCGATGGCCTTTGCCGCACCGGTGGTGTGGGGAATGATATTCTCTGCTGCCGCCCGCGAAGCGCGAAGGTCTTTCCCGCGCGGGCCATCCACCAGCGCCTGCGTACCGGTATAGGCATGAATGGTGGTCATGGTGCCCACTTTTATTTCAAACGCATCGTTCAGGGCTTTCGCCAGCGGGGCGAGGCAGTTGGTGGTGCAGGATGCGACGGAAATAATGGTGTCACTGGCGTCAATGGTGTCGTCATTCACGCTGTAGACGATGGTTTTCATCTCACCCGCTGGCGCAGAGATCAGCACTTTCTTCGCGCCGGCGTCCAGGTGCGCCCGTGATTTTTCTTCTGAAGTATAAAAGCCGGTGCACTCCACGACGATATCCACGCCTGCGGCTTTCCACGGAATGTGCTTCGCCTCTTTTTCGGCATACACCGCAATGGTTTTACCGTCCACAATCAGCGCATCCTCGGTGAAATCGACGCTCCACGGGAAGCCACCGTAGTTGGAATCATGCCTGAGCAGGTAGGCCAGCACTTTCGGTGAGGTGAGGTCGTTGATGGCGACGACGGTATTGCTGTCCTGGGTTTCAAGAAGGCGACGCAGTACAAGGCGCCCAATGCGTCCAAAGCCGTTAATGCCAATTTTACTCATGGTGTTCTCCTGTAAACGTGTCGATACGACAGTTTGAACTCATCCAGGCTTAGACCATCACGGACAGGGCGGCAATTGAAGATGCTTCATGCGGGAGGAAGTATTTGAAAAACCATACAGAAAAGTTAATGAATTTTTAAGGAAAGGGGATTATGTTGGCGCGATAACTGTTTTTAATCGGGAAATCACATGCGCACTAAATATACAAGCCTGCAAATCGGCATCCACTGGCTGGTGTTTCTGTTAATCATCGTCGCCTACTGCGCCATGGAGTTCAAAGGTTTCTTCCCTCGCACCGCTCGTCCAGCGATCAATATGATCCACGTCTCGTGCGGTATCAGTATCCTGGTGCTGATGGTGACGCGTCTGCTGGTTCGCCTGAAATTCCGCGCGCCGCCGATTCAGCCGAAGCCAAAAGCGATGGTGACGGGGATGTCTCATCTGGGGCACCTGGTGGTGTATCTGCTGTTTATTGCGCTGCCGCTAATTGGCATTGTGATGATGTATAACCGGGGGAGCGAATGGTTTGCTTTCGGCCTGGCGATGCCGCATGCGGCGGAGTCCAATTTTGACCTGGTTGATGTGCTGAAAGAGTGGCACGAGACGCTGGCGAACCTGGGCTATTTTGTGATTGGCCTGCACGCGGCGGCGGCGCTGATGCACCACTATTTCTGGAAAGATAATACCCTCCTGCGCATGATGCCGAATAAGCGTCAATAAAGGCGAAAAACAGGCCGGGTAGGCGCAGCGCCACCCGGCCTGTTTTTTAACTCAGCAGCGCACGCTCTTCATCAGTTAACTCCAGCGGCTGCGTTGACCCCGTCTCCGACGACTTCACCGCCGCTTCCAGCACGGCCATGACGGCCAGTGCCTCAACAGGGTGGACAGGGTTAGTGATTTTCCCGAGCAGCGCATCACGTACGTTGACGTAATACTGGCGCTGATCGCCTTTCGGGGTAGGGATCGTCTGCGGTGCGCCGTTAGCCCCAAAGAACACCATGCTGTCGCTGTCTTCGCCCCAGGTTTCACTGCCGGGAGTTACCCCTGAGAGCAACTGCGCTTCCTGCTGATCGATTCTGGCTTTTACCACGCTGCCCTTGTCCCCGTGTACGGTAAAGCGTGCCGTACCGCCAGCAACCAGCATGCTGGCGTGCAGAATGACCTTATGCTCCGGGTAATTTAAGACCACGTGCGCCCAGTCGTTAATTTCTGCGCCGTCGCGCAGCGTCGCGATATTCCCCTGAACCGACTGCGGCAGGCCAAAGAGCTGTAGCGTCTGGTCAATCAGATGAGGACCCAGATCAAACCACAGACCGCTCCCGGGTACGTTCTGCTCGCGCCAGCGTACGCGAACTTCCGGGCGGAAACGGTCGATGTGTGATTCCAGGTGCTTAACCTTGCCGAGCGTGCCTTGCTCGATAATCTGCTTAATGCCGAGGAAATCGCTGTCCCAGCGGCGGTTGTGGAAGACCGAGAGCAGCAGCTGCTTTTCATCCGCCAGCGCAATCAGGTCGCGGGCTTCCTGCATGTCGAGGGTAAAAGGTTTATCCACGACCACGTGTTTACCCGAGTTCAGGGCAAGCGTCGCCAGCGGGGCGTGCGTGGCGTTGGGGGAGGCAATCACCACCAGATCGATATCAGGATGCTGAATAGCCTCTTCCGGTGTCGCCACCACCTGTACGTCCGGCAGATCGCGTTTAACCTTCTCTTCATCACGAGAAGAGACCACGGCGAGGTTAATCCCGTCCACAGACTGGATCAGCGGGGCATGGAAGGTTTTACCGACAAATCCATACCCGATCAGCGCAATGTTGATTGTTTGAACTTTACTCATGACCTTCTCCACGTTAATTCGCGCACACCGTAACCTGCAGTGCGCTATGGTCCCCAAGCTCAGGCCAGGGACGATCTAAAAAGAGTTGTTGGATGCTGGATAACCCGGAAACCAGATACGGCTCGCAGCGGTTAATTTTCAGGTGGTCGGCGACAATCCAGTGCGCATGGCTTGCGTCGAGCATCGCGCGTTTAACCTCGGCATCCGCTTCTTTACCGGCGCTCAACCCGAGTTCGGCATGAATGGCGCACGCCCCAAGAATGGCGATATCTGCCCGATACCGGGACAGCAAAGACAGCGTGGCGCTGCCGGCAAACAGTCGCTGCTTGTGGTCCCATTTTCCGCCGAGCAGGATCAGCTCAATATCTTCCCGGTCGCTAAAATGCTGGGCGATATCCAGCGACGTGGTAATGACGGTGAGCGGCCCCTGAAGAAAGGTGGCGACGGCCATAACCGTGCTTCCGGCATCCAGAAACAGGGTGGAGCCCGGTGGAACCTGCTTTGCAACCAGCTTACCCAGGCGCTGTTTGGTCTCCGGCAGCAGCGTGTTGCGTCCATGACGATTCATGGCGGAAAGGTTGAGCGCGATGGCTCCGCCGTGGTTCTTCTGCGCAAGGCCCTGGTTTTCCAGGTCGGTCAGATCCCGACGGATGGTGTCCGCTGATACCTGCAGCTTTTCTGCCAGCTCGGTGATGGTGGCCTGGCCTTGCTCGCTGAGTAAATCCAGGACGTAGCGTTGACGAGCGGTTTTGTGCATGAGGGACATTCCTGCAAAATGTTGCAATAGTTTGCATAATACAGCATTTAGCCGCAGAGAGAAGAGGAATGTCCTTAGGACGATGTGCAGAGGCATGATGATTCAGATGCGTGATTATTAAAATATTATTAAGCAGGTATAAGTAAGCCGTTTTGAATGTTAATCACTATGTTATTGTTATGTTTTATTTAACGGTTTGGATTATGCAACCAGTGCATTGCTTCTGAGTGGATTAAAAAGCTGATTTATTCGTAATTATTGGTATTTAATTGCTTACATTAGTTATTTAATGGTTTTTCATTTCAGTCAAATCCGCCGGGTTACTTAAACTGACACTTCTTTGAAAATCTTTGTGTCTGACCCGCGCTGAAATTAACGCAAAAATGTGCATATTACGAATTAGGAATTTTCCTTAAATAACAGTGGGTTTATATGTTTCATTTGAAAGTCTATTTTCAGTGTTTTGTCCAGAAACCCCATGTTTTTTCTTATTTGTAACACCGCATTAACATTGTGGGTGTAGTGGGCTATACCGCATTTTGTTATGCTGCTAACCACTTTAAGAAATAAGTAAATTCTTAATTGAAATTAGACGCAGGCAGATCTCATCTCCAATGGAAATGGGTGTGGGGAGTATTACCTTAAATTCAGCAAGGTAGCTAAATAAGATATTTGTCTAATTATCTATACCTCTTCTTGGGTATTTGCTTGAGTAACACTCAGAGTCAGGGAGATAACATGACGATATTACGAAAGCCTATGTTACGCCGATTTACAGCAGCACTGGCATTCATTTCATTAGCCATAAATACGGCGTACGCCAATAGCAGTCAGGTGGGCATTGCCCCGGTTGCCACGACAACCTTAAAAGAAAGTATTCTTTTTGCGATCGATCGCGATCCGTCAATTAGTCAACAGGCCGCGCAATTAGGCATTGGGCAGGCACAAATAGATGAAGCGCGCAGCGGCTGGATGCCGCAAATATCGCTGAACGGAAGTACAGGGCACAGCCAGACCACCGATTCCAGCGGGTCGCTGAAGAATTCAGCCGCCTGGGGGCTGAGCCTGACGCAGCTGCTGTACGATTTTGGCAAAACCAATAACAGCATCAGCCAGTCCTCCGCCCAGCGCGATAGCTACCGCTATCAGCTGATGGGCACGCTTTCGGACGTGGCGGAGAAAACGGCGCTGAGCTATGTAGAGGTCAAACGCTATTCCGATCTGCTGCAGGCGGCAATTGATAACGTTCAGGCGCTCAAAAACGTCGAGCAGCTGGCAAAGCTGCGCGCAGACGCGGGCGTGAGTTCCACCTCCGATGAGCTTCAGACCCGCACGCGCATTGCCGGCATGCAGGCGACGGTCGCGCAGTATCACGCCGCCTTAAACAGCGCGCGCGCCAGGCTTGCGGTATTAACCGGAATGCAGGCAGAGGCCTATTCGCCGGTGCCCGCGAATCTTGCCGTGGAGCCTGACTCGCTGAACCGCATCGATTATTCCCTGATACCGGCGGTGATGGCCGCGCAGAACATGGAACGTTCGGCTCAGTATGGCGTGGAAACGGCGAAGTCCCAGCACTGGCCGACGTTAAGCCTGAAGGGTGGGCGCACCCGTTATGAATCGGACAACCGTTCCTACTGGGACGACCAGATACAGCTCAATATCGACGCGCCGCTGTATCAGGGGGGCGCGGTTTCCGCGCGCGTTCGGCAGGCGGAAGGCGCACGGGCCATGGCCTCCTCTCAGGTCGATCAGGCGCGTTTCGATGTCCTGCAAAAAGCCTCCGTCGCGCAGGCGGACTGGACCGGCGCACGGGGACGAATGGAGGCGGGGAAGCAGCAGCTGGAAAATGCCCTGCGGGCCCGCGATGTTTATAAAAATGAATACACCCTGAGCAAGCGCAGCATTAACGATCTGCTCAGCGTTGAGCAGGATGTCTGGCAGGCCACCTCAGCGAAAATAATCGCCGAGTATGACGGCTGGAGTTCGGCAATTAATTATGCTTCCGCGGTTGATAATTTGATGCCGCTTATCGGAATAGAGAAAAACGCAGCCGCAAAATTACCCGATTTGAGTTAAAAAAAGACGCGCCTTTCTGCGCGAAATAAGTCTGACAATAATGGGTGTTTTTTCCCAGGGATAGCTACATCCGTCTGGTGGACATATCCACAGGAATCCGTACACCTGCAAGGAGAAGAATATGAGTAACGTAAAAGTTGTTGATGTCATCATTCGCAAAACGGCGGAGAAAACGAAATTAACCGGCGAAGGAAATCTGTCGGTCTCTATTTCATCCCCGAGCGTGATTGAAATCCAGGGTTCTGCTCAGGATGTGGTGCGCTATGTCCGCCAGGGTAAAGATCTCCTCATTTATATGAAAGATGGCAGCGTTATTCGCTGCAATAACTATTTTGTTGAAGATCCTGAAACGTATAATCAGTCAGAGCTGGTATTCAACGATCGTCAGGAACTGACGCATATTTCTTTTGCCGATACCGGGGAAGCATCGGGTGCTGCGGTGACCGAGTTAACCGCGCAGGCCACACCGATTAGCAGCATTCAGCCTTTCCTCGAGCAGGAAAGCGTCTTAAGCGACGCCCCGTGGGGCTGGATTGCGGGAGCGGCATTAGGTGGCGGTGCCATCGGGGCGCTGCTGGCAAACGGCGGTGACGGCGAAACTAAAACGAAAGTTATTGATAATACGAAAGAAGTTGAAAGCGCTACGCCGACCTTCTTGCTCTCGGATAAAGCGGGTGACAAGCAGGGCGTGCTGAGTGCAAACGAGATCACGGACGACAGCAACCCAACCTTTAGCGGCACCGGTCAGCCGGGTGCGACCATCCAGATCAAAGACAGCAGCGGCAGCACCATTGCCAGCACCATGGTCGGTAAAGACGGCACCTGGACGGTAATGTTACCGACCCAGACGGACGGGGAGCACACCTGGTCAGTCGTGCAGATCGACGGCAGTAAAACCACCTCAGCGGGCAGTATCACCGTGACGGTCTCTACCGCCGAGGCCGCCATTACGCTGGCCACCACGGCGGGCGATAACGTGCTGAACGCCAGCGAGCAATCCGCGGGCTTTACGCTTTCGGGTGCCAGCAAAAACCTGGCGCAGGGTACCGAACTCACCGTGACGCTGAACGGCAAAACCTACGCGGCTGAAGTGGGAGCAGACGGCGCGTGGCGCGTTGACGTGCCTGCGGCAGATGCGCAGGCGCTGGGCGATGGTACCTGGACGGTGAACGTTAGCGGTAAAGACGCGGCGGGTAATACTGTGAGCGGCGGTCAGACGATTGGCGTGGATACCACTGCGCCAACCCTCTCTGTCGATACCCTCGCGCAGGACAACATCATTAATGCGGCTGAGCACAACCAGCCGCTGACCCTGACCGGTAAAACGAACGCGGAAGCCGGTCAGATCGTCACGGTCACGCTGAACGGTAAAAACTATAACGCCACGGTGGGCAGCGACGGCACCTGGTCCGTCACGCTTGATGTGAACGACGTGCAGGCGCTGAGTGAGGGTAATCACACCCTGACGGTTAACGTTAGCGACAAAGCGGGCAACGGCTCGTCCGTAACGGCAGATTTCACGGTGGATACCGCCGCGCCGGTCGTCACCATCCATACCGTGGCGGGCGACGATACCCTCAATATCAGCGAGCAGGGCCAGGCGCAGATTATCTCCGGGCAGGCGAGCGGCGCGGCGGCGGGCGATGTGGTCACCGTGACTCTTGGCGGCCAGACCTTCACCGGCGTGGTGCTGGCGGACGGCAGCTGGAGCGTGGGCGTTCCGGCGTCCGTGCTGGGCGCGCTGGGTGAAGGCAACCACACGCTTTCGGTTTCCGTCACTGACGCGGCAGGCAACACCGGCAGCGCCACGCACGGCATTACGCTGAGCGGACACCCGCCGGAATTTACGATTGACGCCATCAGCCAGGATAACGTCCTGAATGCCCAGGAGGCGATGCAGCCGCTGAGCCTGACCGGCACCAGCAATCTACCGGACGGCAGCACCGTCACCGTGACGCTCAACAACGTCAGCTATCAGGCCACCGTCGAAAACGGTATCTGGGCAGTCCAGGTGCCGGTTTCCGACGTCCTGAATCTGGCGAACACGCTTTATACCGTCAGCGTCAGCGGGACCGACAGCGTCGGTAACAGCGGTTCTGCCGAGGCGAATCTGCTGGTGGATACCGTTCTTCCGCAGGTCATTATCAATACGTTTGCGGGCGACAACCTGGTCAATAACGCCGAAGCGGGCGTCGATCAAACCCTCAGCGGTCGCGTTACCGGCGCGGCGGCGGGCGATACCGTCTCCATCACCGCAGGCGGCAAGAGTTACACCGCGACGGTTGGAAGCGATCTGACCTGGAGCGTGAAAATCCCGTCAGCGGATCTTCAGGCGTTCGGCGACGGGGATTTAACCTTCAGCGCGTCCGTCACCAACGGTCACGGTAATACCGGCACCGGAGAGCGTGATATCAACATCAACGCCGAGCTGCCGGGTCTGCGCGTGAACACCATCTCCGGCGATGACGTGATCAACGCCATCGAACAGCAGCAGGATCTGAGCGTCACCGGCTCCAGCACCCATCTGGCCGCAGGCACGCAGATTATCGTCACCATCAACAACGTGGAGTACGTTACCGCGGTGAACGCCAGCGGCAGCTGGCAGATCGGCGTTCCGGCGGCGGACCTGCAGGCCTGGACGGCGGGCGGCATGACGGTTAGCGTCAGCGCGGTAGATGCCTGGGGCAATCCCGTTGCGGCTGAACACCCGATTGAACTCGATCTGAACGCTGTGGCGGTCACCATTGATACCGTCTCCGGCGATGACCTGCTGAATGCGGCAGAAAAAGGCATTGATTTAACCCTTTCCGGCCAGACGCAGGGCGTGGAGGCGGGGCAGACCGTGGTGCTGAAATTCGCCGACCAGACCTTCACCGCGCAGGTGCAGCAGGATGGCTCCTGGAGCCTGACCGTACCCGCCAGCGCCATGGAAACCCTGATCGACGGGCGCGCGCAGGTGAGCGTCAGCGTCACTAACGTCAGCGGCAACAGCGCCGACGCGTCGCGCGTGGTCACGGTGGATACGCAGCCGCCGGCGATTACGCTCGATAACCTGACCGCCGACAACATCATCAATGCCGCTGAAGCGCAGCAGGATTTACTGTTAAGCGGCAGCAGCAGTGCGGAACCGGGCCAGACGGTCACCGTGACGCTGAACGGCAAAACGTATCAGACCACGGTCCAGACGGACGGTACCTGGCAGCTGAGCGTCCCGGCGGCAGATGTGGGTGCCCTGACGGACGGCATTGTGACCGTGACGGCCACCGTCAGCGACGTGGCGGGCAACGCCAGCAGCGCGGACCGCGTGGGTCTGGTGGACGCAACCGTACCGCAGGTGACCATCAACGACTTTGTCACCGACACCAACACCGTTAACCAGCTCGCCCATTCACAGGCGCAGATCCTGAGCGGTTCCGTCACCGGTGCGGCGGCGGGCGACCTGGTCACCATCACCATTAACAGCGTCGACTATACCACCGTGGTGGATGCATCCGGCAACTGGAGCCTTGGGCTGCCGGCATCCGTCGTACAGGGGCTGACCGACGGCACCTGGACAATTGACGTCTCCGTGACCGACAGATCCGGCAACACCGGAAGCAATTCGCTGGATGTGGTGGTGAATACCGTGACGCCTGTCATCGGTATCAACACGCTGGCGGCGGACGATGTGATCAACGCGACCGAGAAGGGCGAAAATCTGCTGCTCTCCGGCACCAGCAACCAGCCGGAAGGCACGACCATTACGGTGACCCTGAACGGCATTCAGTACACCGCCACCGCTGACGCCAGCGGTAACTGGAGCGTGACCGTACCGGCCTCGGCCGTAAGCGCGCTGGGAGAAGCCCATTACACCGTGACGGCGAGCGTCACGGATAACGTAGGTAACAGCGCTTCAACCTCACACGATGTGCTGGTGGACAGCTCGCTGCCGGTGGTCACGATCGACACCCTGGCGGGCGACAATATCGTTAACGCAGCGGAAGTGGCGGCAGGGCAAACCCTGACCGGTAAGGTGACGAACGCGGCGTCAGGTGACACTGTCACCATCATCCTTGGCGGCCAGACGTACACGGCCACCGTGCAGGACGATCTCACCTGGAGCCTGCCGTTAAGCGAGAGCCAGTTCACCGCGCTCGGCAACGGCGACCTCACCGTATCCGCCAGCGTGACCAACGGCCACGGCAATACCGGCTCTTCTTCTCTCGACTTCACCATCGACGCCCAGCTCCCGGGGCTGCGCATTGATACGGTCGCGGGCGATAACGTCATTAACGCGATCGAACACGCCCAGAACCTGATTGTATCCGGTACCAGCACCGATCTGTCGGCGGGCAGCGCCGTAACCGTGACCATTAACGGTAAAGCCTATTCTGCAACGGTGCTGGCGGATGGTTCCTGGCAGGCGGCAGTACCGGCGGCCGACGTGTCCCAGTGGACGGACGGTTCGCTGGATATCAAGGCAAGCGCGCAGGATGCTTCCGGCAACCCGGTGGTTATCGGCACCGTCGTGGACGTCGATCTCGCGCCTGTCGCCATCACCATCAGCAGCGTGACCGACGATAACGTGCTCAACGCGGCGGAAAAAGGCCAGGATCTGGTGCTTTCCGGCACCACGTCCAACGTTGAAGCGGGTCAGACCGTGACCATCACCTTCGCGGGTAAAACCTATACCACGACGGTGGATGCCAACGGCGACTGGACCTGGACCGTTCCGGCAGCCGATTTGAGCAGCCTGAAAGACGGTGACGCCAGCGTGCAGGTAACCGTCACCAACGTGAACGGCAACGCGGCGTCTTCGGCTCAGGAATTCAGCGTCGATACCTCCGCGCCGACGGTGACCATTAACACCATCAGCGGCGATAACATGCTTAATGCGGCTGAGGCGGCGCAGGATCTGACCCTGAGCGGCACCTCGACTGCCGAAGCAGGCCAGACGGTCACCGTGACCTTCAACGGCAATCAGTACACCGCGCAGGTGCAGGCGGACGGCAGCTGGACGCTGGACGTGCCTGCGGCGGATATGGCAGGCATCGCCGACGGCAGCGCGGCGGTCACGGCGACCGTGTCCGATAAGGCTGGCAACCCGGCCAGCGCGGGCTCCTCGGTGCTGGTCGACACCACCGTACCGCAGATTTCATTCAACATCGTTGCGGGCGACGACGTCGTGAATATTGCCGAGCACGGCCAGGCGCTGATCGTCTCTGGTAAGGTGACGGGCGCGCAGGCGGGTGACGTGATTACCGTGACCCTGAACGGCAAAGACTACACCGCCATGCTGGACGCGTCCGGCAGCTGGAGCGTGGGCGTTCCGGCGGCGGACGTAGGCGCGCTGGTTAACGGCGAACAGACGATCTCCGCGACCCTCACCGATAAAGCCGGTAACAGCACCACCGAGACGCACGCGTTTGACGTTTCCCTGACCGCGCCGGTGATTGCCATCAATACCCTGGCGGTTGACGACGTGATCAACGCGACCGAGAAAGGCCAGGATCTGCTGGTGTCCGGCACCAGTAACCAGCCGGACGGAACCACCATCATTGTGACCCTGAACGGGATTAACTATACGGCGACTACCGACGCCAGCGGGAACTGGAGCGTTACCGTTCCGGCGGCAAACGTCTCCGCGCTGGGCGAAGCAAGCTACGTGGTGACGGCGAGCGTAACCGACGCTGCGGGCAACAGCGCGAGCACCGGCCACGGCGTGCTGGTCGACAGCGCGCTGCCGCAGGTCACCATCAATCCTGTCGCCACGGACGATATCATTAACGCAGCGGAAGTGGCTGCCGGGCAGACCCTGAGCGGCAAAGTAAGCGGTGCGGCGAGCGGTGACACTGTCACCATTTCAGTTGGTGGCAACACCTGGACCGCGACGGTTCAGGACGATCTGAGCTGGTCGGTCAACGTGCCGTCCACGGTCTTAACCGCCATCGGGAACGGCGATCTGACCGTGTCAGCCAGCGTCACCAACGGCCACGGCAACACCGGAACCGGCGAGCGCGACATCACTATTGATGCCAACCTGCCGGGCCTGCGCGTCGATACCGTGGCGGGCGACGATGTCATCAACAGCATTGAGCACGCTCAGAACCTGATCATCACCGGCTCCAGCGAAGGCCTGGCAACGGGCGCGGCGTTAACGGTCACCGTCAACGGCAAAACCTACGCGGCCACCGTGCTGGCGGACGGGACCTGGACGGCAGCCATTCCGGCGGCGGACGTCAGCGCGCTGAATGCGGGCACGGTCACCGTGACCGTGGACGGCCAGAGCGCGGCGGGCAATCCGGTTTCCATCAGCCATGACGTGAAGGTGGATCTGGCGGCAGTCGCCATCAGTATTAACCCAATTGCCACCGACGACGTGATCAACGCGGCGGAGAAAGGCGCGGACCTGGTGCTGTCCGGCTCCACCACCAACGTGGAAGAAAACCAGACCGTCACCATCATCTTCGGCGGCAAGTCGTACACCGCGATGGTGGATGCCGACGGCAACTGGACGACCACCGTACCGTCTGCCGATTTGGGCAGCCTGAAGGACGGCGATGCCAGCGTGCAGGTAAGCGTCACCAACGTGAACGGCAACAGCGCGTCGGCAGGCCGCGAGTACAGCGTGGACGCCACCGCGCCGACGGTGTCTATTGAAATTGTCAGCGACAACAACATCATCAATGCGGCCGAAGCGCAGCAGGATCTGGTCGTTAACGGCGTGACCAACGCCGAAGCAGGCCAGACCGTCACCGTGACGCTGAACGGCGTGGACTACACCACCACCGTTGAGGCTAACGGCAGCTGGAGCGTGACCGTGCCGTCCGCGGATCTGAGCGGTATTACCGACGGCAACTACACCATCAGCGCCGCCGTGTCTGATAAGGCGGGCAACCCGGCCTCTGCGGATCGCGACGTATTGGTGGATACCACCGTTCCGCAGCTGACCATCCACACCGTTTCCGACGACGACGTGATCAACAGCGCCGAGCATGCGCAGGCCTTGATTGTCACCGGTTCCGTGACCGGCGCGGCGGCGGGTGATGTGGTCACCGTTACCCTCAACGGCAAATCGTACACCGCCACCCTGGATGCCTCAGGCAACTGGAGCGTTGGCGTGCCTGCGGCAGACGTCACCGCGCTGGCCGCAGGGGATTACACCATTACCGCGACGCTGACCGATAAAGCGGGCAACAGCAACAGCGCCACGCACGGCGTGGAGGTGAACCTGACCGCGCCGGGGCTGACCATTGACACCGTTTCCGGTGACGATGTGATCAACAATACTGAGAAAACCCAGGATCTGACCCTCTCCGGTACGGCTTCCGGCCTGGCGGCAGGCGCGGTGGTGACCGTGATGCTGAACGGCAAAGCGTACAGCGCGACGGTCGATAGCAACGGGAAATGGACGACTACCGTCCCGGCGAGCGAAGTCGGTCAGCTGGGTGAGGCGCTTTACACCGTCACCGCATCGGCAACGGACAGCGTCGGCAACAATACCAGCACGTCACACACCGTGAACGTGGAATCCGTTCTGCCGGGCGTGATCGTCAACACCATTGCGGGCGATGACGTGATTAACGCGGCGGAGCTGGCAGCCGGGCAGACCATTAGCGGTAAGGTGGTGAATGCCGAAGCGGGCAACACCGTGACCGTGACCATTGGCGGTAACAGCTACACCGCAACGGTGCAGAGCGATCTCACCTGGTCCGTGAACGTGCCGTCGGACGTGCTGACCGCGCTGGGCAACGGCGATTTGACGGTGTCGGCCAGCGTGACCAACGGCGTCGGCAACAGCGGATCCGCTGAGCGCGATATCACTATCGACGCTAACCTGCCGGGCCTGCGCGTGGATACCGTGGCGGGTGATGACGTGATTAACAGCATCGAACACGGACAGAACCTGATTATCACCGGCTCCAGCGACGGGCTGGCGGCGGGCTCGGCGCTGACCGTGACCGTCAACGGCAAAACCTATGCCGCAACGGTGCTCGCAGACGGCACCTGGCGCGCGGCGATCCCGGCTGCGGACGTGGGTGCGCTGAATGCAGGCACGGTCACCGTGACCGTTGCGGGCCAGAGCAGCGCCGGTAATCCGGTCTCCATCAGCCATGAGGTGACGGTGGATTTGGCGACCGTTGCCATCAGCATCGATGCGATTGCCGCCGACGACGTGATTAACGCCGCCGAGAAGGGCGCGGATCTGGTGCTCTCCGGGGCGACCTCGAACGTTGAGGAAAACCAGACCGTTACCATCACCTTCGGCGGCAAGAGCTACACCGCGACCGTAGGCGCCGACGGCAAATGGACGACCACGGTGCCAGCGGCCGATCTGGCAGGTCTGAAAGACGGTGACGCCAGCGTGCAGGTGAGCGTCACCAACGTCAACGGCAACAGCGCCTCGGCGGGCCGCGAGTACAGCGTGGATGCGACCGCGCCGTCCGTGACCATCAACACCCTGGCGACGGACGACATTCTTAATGCCGCCGAAGCGAAGAGCGATCTGACCGTGTCCGGTACCAGTACCGCCGAAGCGGGCCAGACGGTGACCGTGTCGCTGAACGGCAAAGACTACACCACAACCGTCAGCGCGGACGGCAGCTGGACGCTGAACGTTCCGGCGGCCGATCTGGCAGGATTAACCGACGGCAGCGTCACCGTTACCGCATCGGTCAGCGACAAGGCGGGTAACCCGGCGTCCGTGGACCACAACCTGACGGTGGATGTGACCGTTCCTGCGGTCACTATCAACACCATCGCGGGTGATGATGTGATTAACGTGGCTGAACACAGTCAGGCACACGTTATCAGCGGCACCGCCATCGGCGCGGCAGCGGGCGATAAGGTGACCGTCACCATCGGCGGCCAGACTTACACCACCGTGCTGGACGCGGCGGGTAACTGGAGCGTGGGCGTACCGGCAAGCGTGATTTCCGGCCTCAGCGACGGCACCGTGACCGTCACGGCGTCGGTTACCGACGCGGCGGGCAACACCGGCACCGGCAGTCATGACGTGACCGTCGATACCGGCCTGCCGTCGGTGGCCTTCAACGCCATCAGCGATGACAACGTCCTGAACGCGGTTGAAAAGGGTCAGGATCTGAGCGTCAGCGGCACCAGCGCCAACCTGGCAGAAGGCACCGTGGTGATCGTGACCCTCAACGGTAAAAACTACACGGCCACAACCGCAGCAGACGGCACCTGGAGCCTGACGGTTCCGGCAGCGGATCTGGCCGGTCTCGGCCAGGCCAACTATACCCTGAACGCGACCACCACCAACGGCGTGGGCAACAGCGTGAGCAACACCGCGAACCTGCTGGTGGACACCGCGCTGCCAACCGTCACCATCAATACCGTGGCGGGCGATAACGTCATCAACGCGGCGGAAGTGGCGGCAGGCCAGACCCTGAGCGGCACCGTGGCGAACGCCGAAGCGGGCAATACCGTTACCGTCACCATAGGCGGCAACAGCTACACCGCAACGGTGCAGAACGATCTGACCTGGTCCGTCAACGTGCCGTCAGACGTGCTGACGGCGCTCGGCAACGGCAGCCTGAGCGTGACGGCGACCGTCACCAACGGACACGGCAACACCGGCACCGGCGAGCGCGAGATCGCGATCGACGCTAACCTGCCGGGTCTGCGCGTCGATACCGTGGCGGGCGACAACGTGGTCAACAGCATCGAGCATGCGCAGAACCTGATCGTCAGCGGATCCAGCGACGGGCTAGCGCCAGGCACGGCGCTGACCGTCACCGTCAACGGCAAAGACTATGCGGCCACGGTGCTGGCGGACGGCACCTGGAGCGCGGCGATCCCGTCCACCGACGTGAGCGCGTGGCCGGAAGGCACCGTCAAAATCAGCGTGACCGGCGACAGCTCAGCGGGCAATCCGATTACCATCAGCCACGACGTGACGGTGGATCTGGCGACCGTTGCCATCAGCATCAACGCCATCGCCACCGACGACGTAATTAACGCGGCGGAGAAGGGCGCGGATCTGGTGCTGTCCGGTGCGACCACCAACGTGGAAGCCGGGCAGACCGTGACCATCAGCCTGAACGGCAAAATTTATAGCGCGACAGTAGACGACAGCGGCAACTGGACTTACACCGTGCCGTCTGCGGATCTGGTACACCTCAAGGACGGCGACGCCAGCGTGCAGGTGAGCGTCACCAACGTCAACGGCAACAGCGCCTCGGCGGGCCGCGAGTACAGCGTGGATGCGACCGCGCCGTCCGTGACCATCAACACCCTTGCGGCTGACGATATTCTGAACGCCGCAGAAGCGCAGTCCGATCTGACCGTATCCGGCACCACCACCGCCGAAGCGGGCCAGACCGTGACCGTGACGCTGAACGGCAAAGACTACACCACAGCCGCAGGCGCGGACGGCAGTTGGACGCTGAGCGTTCCGGCGGCGGATCTGGCATCGCTCGGCGACGGCAGCGTCACCGTGACGGCGAGCGTCAGCGACAAGGCGGGCAACCCGGCGTCGGTTGATCACACTCTGACGGTCGACGTGACCGTGCCTGCGGTGACGATCAACACCGTGGCGGGCGATGACGTGATTAACATCGCTGAGCACGCTCAGGCGCATATCGTCAGCGGCACCGCCACCGGCGCGGCAGCGGGCGATAAGGTCACCGTGACCATCGGCGGCCAGACCTACACCACCGTGCTGGACGCGGCGGGGAACTGGAGCGTGGGCGTACCGGCCAGCGTGATTTCCGGCCTCAGCGACGGCACCGTAACCGTCACTGCGTCAGTCACCGACGCGGCGGGCAACACCGGTACCGGCACGCATAACGTGACCGTCGATACCGGGCTGCCTTCGGTCAGCTTCAACGCCATCAGCGACGATAACGTGCTGAACGCGGTAGAAAAAGGTCAGGATCTGAGCGTCAGCGGCACCAGCGCCAACCTGGCGGAAGGCACCGTGGTGACCGTGACCCTCAACGGTAAAAACTACGCGGCGACGACCGCGGCAGACGGCACCTGGAGCCTGACGGTTCCTGCAGCGGATCTGGCCGGTCTCGGCCAGGCCAACTATACCCTGAACGCGACCGCCACCAACGGCGTAGGCAACAGCGTGAGCAACACCGCGAACCTGCTGGTGGACACCGCGCTGCCAACCGTCACCATCAATACCGTGGCGGGCGATAACGTCATCAACGCGGCGGAAGTGGCCGCAGGCCAGACCATCAGCGGTAAGGTAGCGAACGCGGAAGCGGGCAACACGGTAACCGTGACTATCGGCGGCAACAGCTACACCGCAACGGTTCAGAGCGATCTCACCTGGTCCGTTAACGTGCCGGAATCCGTCCTGACCGCGCTGGGCAACGGCGATTTGACCGTGTCGGCGACCGTCACCAACGGCCACGGCAACACCGGCGCGGGCGAGCGCGAAATCACTATCGACGCCAGCCTGCCGGGCCTGCGCGTCGATACCGTGGCGGGCGACGATGTGATCAACAGCATCGAGCACGGGCAGAATCTGATCGTCACCGGCTCCAGCGACGGGCTGGCGGTAGGCACGACGCTCACCGTGACCGTGAATGGCAAAACCTATGCGGCCTCCGTGCTGGCAGACGGCACCTGGAGCGCGGCGATCCCGGCGGCAGACGTTAGCGCGCTGAATGCGGGCACGGTCACCGTCACCGTTGCGGGTCAGAGCGCGGCGGGCAACCCGGTAACCATCAGCCACGATGTCACCGTCGATCTGTCTGCCGTTGCCGTCAGCATCGATGCGATTGCCACCGACGACGTGATTAACGCGGCGGAGAAAGGCGCGGATCTGGTGCTGTCCGGCAGCACCTCGAACGTGGAGGAAAACCAAACCGTTACCATCACCTTCGGCGGCAAGACGTACACCGCGAAAGTGGATGCCGACGGTAACTGGACGGCCACCGTGCCGTCTGCGGATCTCGCGGGCCTGAAGGACGGCGATGCCAGCGTGCAGGTGAGCGTCACCAACGCGCACGGCAACAGCGCCTCTGCGGGCCGGGAGTACAGCGTGGATGCGACCGCGCCAACCGTGACCATTGATACGGTCGCAGGCGATAACGTGATTAACGCCAGCGAAGCGTCTGCGGGCGTGGCTATTTCCGGCACCACCACGGCGGAAGTCGGGCAGACGGTCACCGTGACGCTGGGCGGTAAGAGCTATACCGCGCAGGTGCAGCAGGGTGGAATCTGGAGCGTGAACGTGCCGGGTACCGACCTGTCCGCTCTGGCGGATAACGGCTACACCGTGCAGGTCAGCGTGAGCGACGCCGCGGGTAACCCGGGCAGCGCGGGCAAAGCGATTACGCTTGATACCACGCCGCCGACCGTCAGCTTTAACGCTGTCGCGGGCGATGACGTCATCAACAGCGTGGAGCACGGGCAAGCGCAGATCGTCAGCGGCACGGCAACCGGCGCGAGCGTCGGCGATAAGCTGGTCATCACCATCGGTTCGAACCAGTACACCACCACCGTGGACGCCAGCGGTAACTGGAGCGTGGGCGTTCCGGCCAGCGTGATTTCCGCGCTGACCGACGGCACCGTGACACTCAGTGCGACGATTACCGACAGCGCGGGCAACAGCAGCACCCAGACTCACGACGTGGTAGTGAACACCGCCTCCGTGGCGCTGACCATCAATACCCTCAGCGGCGATGACGTCATCAACGCGGCTGAGGCGGGCAACTCGCTGGTGATTAACGGCTCCAGCGCGCAGTTCGCCAGCGGGACTCAGGTTACCGTGACGCTGAACGGCAAGAGCTATACGGCCACCATCCAGAGCGACGGCAGCTGGACGACCACCGTACCGGCCGCCGACGTGGGCGCCCTGGCCGATGGCGCGAGCTATCAGGTGTCCGTGTCGGCGCAGGACAGCGCGGGCAACAGCGCGTCGGCGACGCACGGCATCAGCGTGGATACCACTGCGCCGGTCGTGAGCATCGCGACGCTGTCGGCTGACGACATGCTGAACGCGGCGGAAGCGCAGCAGCCGCTGACCGTGCACGGCTCGTCCAGCGCGGAGGCGGGTCAGACCGTCACCGTGACGCTGGGCGGCAAATCCTACACCGCCACCGTCGCGAACGACGGGACGTGGACGCTGGATGTTCCGGCGGCAGATCTGGCCGCCCTGAGCCAGGGCGCGCTGACGGTCACCGCCTCGGTCAACGACAAAGCCGGTAACAGCGGCCAGACCACGCACACCTTAACGGTGGATACCGTCGCGCCAACCGTGACCATCAGCACCGTCGCCGATGACGACATCGTCAACAACGCGGAGCAGCTGGCGGGCCAGACCATCAGCGGCACCACCACGGCGGAACAGGGCCAGACGGTGACCGTCTCCTTCAACGGGCACAGCTATCAGGCGACCGTCGGGGCGGACGGATCCTGGTCGGTCTTCGTGCCGGGCCGTGATTTCCTCGGCCTGAGCGATGGGGAGTACACCATCACCGCTTCGGTAAGCGATAAGGCGGGCAACCCGGGCAGCGCGACGCACGACGTAACGCTGAACGGCGATGTGCCAACCATCACCATTAACACCTTTGCGCAGGACGATATCGTCAACGCCGCCGAGCACGGTACGCCGCTGGTCGTCAGCGGTACCACCGACACCCCGGCGGGCCAGACGGTGACCATCACGCTTAACGGTAAAACCTACACGGCGACCGTCCAGAATGACGGCAGCTGGAGCTATACGGTGGGCAGCGCAGACGTGACCGCGCTGGCGGACGGCGGTTCTTACGTCATCAACGCGCAGGTCAGCAACACCATCGGCAACAGCGGCAGCGATAACCACACCGTGACCGTGGATCTCACCGCGCCGTCGATGGGCATTACGATTGATTCGCTGCAAAACGATACCGGCCTGAGCGCGAGTGATTTCATCACCAACGACAGCCAGGTCGTGGTCAACGGCTCGCTGACCGCGCAGCTCGGCAATAACGAGAAGGCGCAGATCAGCCTGGATGGCGGCACCACCTGGATTGACCTGACCGTGACCGGCACCACCTGGCGCTACACCGATGGCCGCACCCTGACGGACGGTACGTATCAGTACCAGGTGCGCGTTATCGATAACGCCGGTAACGTGGGGGCAACGGACAGCCAGGACGTGGTGATTGACCTGACTAAGCCTGCGGCAAGCACTATTACGGTCGATTCCATCACCCAGGATACCGGGCTGTCCGGCAGCGACTTTATCACCAGCGACAGCCAGATCAGCCTGAAAGGGACGCTCGGCGCGGCGCTGGGCAGCGGCGACCACGCGCAGATCAGCCTTGACGGCGGCGTCACCTGGACCGACGTCAGCGTCAGCGGCCTGAGCTGGACCTATGTCGATGGCCGCACGCTGGCCGACGGGGATTACAACTACCAGCTGCGCGTGATTGACGATGCGGGCAATATCAGCGCCACCGCCAGCCAGGTGGTGACCATTGATACCGTTGCGCCGGACGCAAGCAAAACGATCGCTATCGACAGCATCAGCGACGATACCGGTCTGAGCAGCAGCGACTTTATCACCAACGATACGTCCCTGACGCTGCACGGCTCGCTCGGCGCGACGCTGGCCGACGGCGAATATGCCCAGATCAGCATCGACGGCGGCGTGACCTGGCAGAACGTCATCGTCACCGGCAACAGCTGGTACTACGTCGATAGCCGCACGTTGGGTAACCAGACCTATGATTACTACGTTCGCGTGGTGGATGCGGCGGGCAACGTGGGGGCCAGCGCCCATCAGCAGGTGACCGTCGATACGGTCGCCCCGGATGCGGCGATTACGGTGACCGTGGATAACATCACCGTGGATACCGGCTTCGACAATAACGACTTCCTGACCAGTTCGACCTCGTACACGCTGCACGGAACGCTTGGCGCAGAGCTCGGCGCGGGTGAATTCGTGCAGGTGAGCATGGACGGCGGCAGCACCTGGGTGTACGCCACCGTCAGCGGGACGCAGTGGAGCTACAGCGACACCCGTACCCTGACCGACGGTAGCCATAACTACCAGGTGCGGGTCGTTGACCAGGCGGGGAACGTGGGAGCCACCATCTCGCAGGCGGTGACGGTGGATACCCAGGCGCCGCAGTACGGCGTCACCATCGACATCATCAGCGACGATACCGGCCAGTCCGGGAGTGATTTCATTACCATGGACACTACGCTGACCATCAACGGTTCGCTGGGCAGCGCGCTGGCAAACGACGAGCGCGTGCAGATCAGCCTCGACGGCGGGAATACCTGGCTCGATACCACGGTCACCAACCAGCGCTGGAGCTACACCGATACCCGCGATCTGGCTGACGGGGACTATACCTACCAGGTACGGATTATCGACCAGGCGGGCAACGTGGGCTCCACCGCCTCTCAGGTGGTGACGGTGGACACCACGCCGCCAGCGACGGTAGGCACGGTAGTGAGCTATACCGACGGCGAAGGCGAGCGTCAGGGCACCTTTGGCAGCGCGGTGGCAACCGACGATAACTCGCCGCTGATCAACGGGACGCTGAACCGCGCCCTGGACGACGGTGAAATTGTGCAGCTCTACCGTGACGGCGTTCTGCTCGGCCAGGTGACCATGAACGGCAGCGCAAGCTGGTCCTTCCAGGACAACGGCCTGAGCGACGGCAATCACACCTATATCGTGCGCGTCACCGACAAAGCCGGTAACTACACGGAATCCGACGGCTTTGTGCTGAACGTCGATACCAGCATCCCGACCACCACGGCGGCGATTACCGCGCAGACCACGTCGGACACTACGCCGATCGTCAGCGGTACTGTCTCCGCTGACCTGGTGAACGGTGAATATCTGGTGGTGACGGTGAACGGCAAAACCTACACCTCCCAGACGGGCGGTGCGGTGGTGGTCGACCCGGATCACAACACCTGGTATCTGCAGATCCCGGACGGCGATGCGCTGAGCGTGTCGAGCTACAGCGTGACGGCGCAGGTGAAGAGCAGCGCGGGTAACGGCAATACCACCGGTACGGCGACCGGCAGCCTGGTGATTGATACCACTTCGGTGAATACCGACTGGGCGACCACGGCGGGGAACAGCAACAACTCGACCATGACCCTCGGCATGAACAGCAGCGGTCTGTGGAATATCATTGCTAACGGCCAGTCTTACTCCAGCAGCGATAATTCGAGCTATGCCGGAAATACGCTGACCAACACCCGCGGCTACTACGTGGTGAGCCAGACCGCCGCCGACTTTGACCGTAACGGCACGCAGGATATTTTCGCGACCGAGAACACCTACGCCGGCTCCACGCAGGTGATGTGGACCTATGATGGCAGTACCTATAACGCCAGCCAGCTGGCGATGGGGACCACCATCTGGTACGGCGGCGTGATCGCGTACGACAAAACCGGGGATGGCTATCTGGATCTGGCGTACGGCGATGCCGGTATGGACTCACTGACCTACCTGGTGAACAACAACGGCGTTCTGTCACCGGACGGCACCGGCGGGGAAGGCGGGTTCTACGGTCAGTTCGATTCCGGGCGAGAAATCTCCGGCGTCGACCTGAACAACGACGGCACGGTGGATATTGTCCAGCACACCAACCGCAGCGGCGCGTACTCGTTAACCGTGATCAACAACAACGGTAACGGCACGCTCTCCATCGGCCAGAACCTGACCAACGTGTTTGTGGCCAACGCCTCGAATACCACCACGGCGGCATCCATGACGTGGGCGGACTTCAACGGCGATGGCTACATGGATCTGTACCTGGGAAGCAGCTACAACAACAACGGCGGGGTAATCTACTACAACGACGGTACCGGGAAGCTCTCTGCCACCAAGAGCGCGGTGGAAGCCTCCAACGCCACGGCGGGCTATCTGTCGGTGGCGGTGGACTGGAACGGTGACGGGCAGATGGACATCATCAAGCTCAGCACCTACGGCGGCTCGCAGACGGCGACGCTGTTCACCAACAACGGTTACGGTTCCACCTGGACCTCCAGCCAGCTGGCGTCAGGCCTGGCGAACGTCACCGGCGTGGCGGCAGTGGACTACAACTGGGACGGCGCGCAGGATCTGCTGGTCTCTCAGCAGAACGGCAAGGTGGTGCTGGTGCAAAACAGCAAAACCATTGCTGATGGCACCGCGATGCATCTGCACATTGTCGACAGCGAGGGCATCAACGCCTACTACGGCAACACGGTCAATCTGTACAACGCCGCGGGCGTGCTGGTGGCCTCGCAGATCATCAACGCCCAGTCCGGTATCGGGTCGAACGATACCTCTGCGCTGGTGAGCTTCTACGGGCTGGATCCGAATGAAACCTATTCGGCGGAGATCCTGAAGATCACCAACGGCGTGTCGGATAACGTCACCTGGACCGGCCTGGAGGCGGGTAACGGCAAAGAGGGCTATGTCCTGACGGCCGAAGCCGCCACCGGTGGCCACAGCGGGACCATCACCGGGACCGGGTATAACGACACCTTCATCGCAGAGGATGGCACCTATACCTACAACGGTTCCGGCGGCTGGAATACCCACTCCGACTACGACACCTGGAGCAACACCGGTGGGATGGACGTGGTGGATTACCGCAACGCGACCTCCGGCGTTAACGTTGATTTGCGCCTCTCAACCGCGCAGAACACCGGGTTCGGTACCACGCGACTGTTGAACATTGAAGGCATCAACGGCTCGGATTACGACGACGTTATTACCGGCAACAGCGGTGATAACCAGTTCGAAGGGCGCGGCGGAAACGACACCTTCAACATCGGCAGCGGCGGTCACGATACGTTGCTCTATAAGCTGATTAACGCCTCGGATGCAACGGGCGGTAACGGTCACGACGTGGTGAACGGCTTCACGGTCGGTACCTGGGAAGGGACCGCGGACACGGATCGTATTGACCTGCGCGATCTGCTCTCCGACAGCGGCTATACCGGCACAGGCTCGGCGAGCTACGTGAACGGCGTGGCCACGCTGGACAGCAGCGCGGGCAATATCAGCGATTACATCCGCGTGGTGCAGAACGGCAGCAATACCGAGATCCAGGTTGACCTGGACGGTACCGGCGGTCAGTTCTCGCCAACCACCCTGGTGACGCTGAACGGCGTGCAGACGGATCTGGCGACGCTGCTGGCGAACCATCAGCTGTTAATTGCGTAAAACAACGCCGCGGGGAGCGATCCTCGCGGCCTTTTGCGTTTCTTTACATGAATAGCCATAACCCTATATTTCACAAGATTATTTTGCGGGCTCGTTTAGAGAGTGTTCGTTTTTCAATCATCCCGTAAAGGTATCATTTCAGTGCGTAATTATCGCGCTGGACAGGACGTAGCATTATGAAGACACATCCACAGTACGAACCCTGGCTGCAGGGCATGCTCATCATCGCGAAGCATTACCGGCTGGATTTTTCCGCGGAGCATGTTCGGGTCACGATTAACCATGAAAGCCAGTCTCCGCGCCAGCTGGTGCTGGAGGAGATGGCGCGCCAGCTTGGGCTGGGGATGCGTGTGGTGGCGGCGGAAGCGGTATCCCTCGATCCGTGGCGTCTGCCGCTGCTGGCGGAATTTACCGGCGGACAAATCGCGGTCATTAACCGCATGGACAGCGAAGGCAACGTCAGCCTGCAGTTTAGCGGCGACGCGGGGCTGGAGACCACGCTTACGCGCGATGAGCTCGGGTCGCGGTTAAAGGGCCTGATGGTGCTGCGCCCGCTCGAATCCACGCCGGATGCCCGCGTGGATGACTACATCAAACCCTATGAGAAAAACTGGTTCTGGCAGCTGGCGCTGAAGGACTGGCGACGCTACAGCGACATTATGCTGGTGGCGCTGGTCGCCAACGTGCTGGCGCTTTCCGGCATGGTTTTCTCCATGCAGGTGTACGACAGGGTGGTCCCGTCACAGTCTGAAGCCACATTATGGGTTCTGTTTGGCGGCGTGATGATCGCCATCGTGTTCGAATTCATTATGCGCATGCTGCGCGTGCATATTTCCGACGTGGTGGGGAAACGCGCCGATCTGCGCATCTCCGAGCGCGTGTTTGCCCACGCGCTGCGGATTAAAAACGGCGCGCGTTCTAAATCAACCGGATCCTTTATCGCTCAGATCCGCGAGCTGGAGTCGGTGCGTGAGCTGATCACCTCGACCACCATCGCGGCGATCTCCGATCTGCCGTTCTTCCTGCTGTTCGTCTTTATTCTGTGGATGATTGGCGGGCCGCTGGTGCTGGTGGTCCTGCTCGCCGTGCCGCTGCTGCTTATCCCCGGCCTGCTGGTGCAGCGCCCGCTGGGGAAACTCTCCAGCGAAGGGATGCGTGAATCCGCCATCCGTAACGCCACGCTGGTGGAAGCGGTGCAGGGCATTGAAGACATCAAGCTGATGCGCGCCGAGCAGCGTTTCCAGAACCAGTGGAATAACACCAACGAGGTCGCCGCCAGCGTCGGCATGAAGCAGCGCTGGCTGACGGGCCTGCTGCTCACGTGGACGCAGGAGGTGCAGTCCATTGTCTACGCCGTGGTACTGCTGGTGGGCTGTTACCTGGTCATCAGCGGCGACATGACCACCGGTGCGCTGGTGGGCACCTCGATTCTGGCGTCGCGCACCATCGCGCCGCTGTCGCAGATCTCAGGCGTGCTGTCGCGCTGGCAGTCGGCAAAGGTGGCCCGCAAGGGGCTGGACGACCTGATGCAGCGTCCGATTGACGATCCGCAGCACGGCAAGAAGGTCCACAAAGCCCACCTGCGCGGCGACTATGCGCTTGATGACGTCGGGTTTTATTACGACGAGGAAGAGAAACTCACCGTGCTCAACGTCAGCAAGCTGCAGATCCGCGCCGGAGAGCGCGTGGCGGTGCTCGGGCGTAATGGCTCCGGTAAAAGCACGCTGCTGCAGCTGCTGGCGGGCATGCAGGAGCCGCAGCAGGGCAGCATCCTGCTGGACGATATTGCCCTCAATCATCTGGACCCGGCCGACGTACGTCGCGACATGCAGCTGCTCGGCCAGCAGGCCCGGCTGTTCTTTGGCTCCGTGCGGGACAACATCCTGATGGGGAACCCGCTCGCTACCGACGACGAGATTCACCAGGCGCTGGTCAACAGCGGCGCGCTGGAGTTCGTGCGCAAACAGAAAATGGGGCTGAACACCATCATCAACGAGGGCGGAACGGGCCTCTCCGGCGGTCAGCGTCAGGCGCTGCTGCTGGCGCGTGCGCTGATCGTCTCCCCGAATATTCTGCTGCTGGACGAGCCTACCGCCTGGCTGGACGAAATGAGCGAGAAGCAGTTTATTCAGCATCTTCACAAATGGCTGGGTAAACGCCGGACGCTGGTCGTGGCGACGCATCGTCTGCCGATTCTGGACCTCGTAGACCGCATCATCGTGCTGGAAAACGGCAAGGTGGTGATGGACGGCCCGCGCGATGCGATCCTGCATCAGCACGGTATGGCGCCGCAGAAAGCCGCGCAGCGCACCGTGACCATGAAGCCGGCGGCGGTTGCAGAGGAGGGCGCGGCATGAATGATTTATCTCGTTTCAATAGTCGACTGAAGGAGCCACGTCTGCCGCGCTCGTCACTGGTGGCATGGTCGCTGTTCGCCCTGCTGGCGGCGTTTATCACCTGGGCAAGTCTGTTCCAACTGGATGAAGTGACGACCGGCAGCGGCAAGGTCATACCGTCTTCTCATGAGCAGGTTATTCAGTCTCTGGAAGGCGGCATTATCCACAGCCTGCTGGTGCGCGAAGGTGACATCGTCGAACGCGGCCAGCAGCTCGCGCAGCTTGACCGAACCAAAACCGAGTCGAGCGTTCTGGAGAGCGAGTCGCGTCTGAATGCCGCGTTGGCAACGGCGGCGCGCCTGAAGGCCGAGGTGAACGATACGGAACTCGCGTTTCCGGACGAGCTGGATGACGACGTTGAGCTGGTTAAACAGGAAACGGCGCTCTACCAGTCCCGTCGTGAAAGCCTCGAAAAAGGGCTGGCCGGTTTGCGTCAGGGTGCCGAACTGGTGCAGCGCGAGCTGTCGTTAACCCGTCCGCTGGTGACTCAGGGGGCGGCCAGCAAGGTTGAGGTGTTACGTCTTGAGCGTCAAAAAAATGAGCTTGAGAATAAAATCACCGAGATGAAAAACCAGTATTACGTTCGCGCCCGTGAAGAGCTGGCGAAAGCCAATGCGGAGATTGAGGCCCAGCGTTCGGTGATGAAAGGGCGTGAGGACTCCCTGACCCGGCTGACCTTCAATGCCCCGGTTCGCGGGATCGTGAAGGATATTGACGTCACCACCGTGGGAGGCGTTATCCCGCCAAACGGCAAGCTGATGAGCCTGGTTCCGCTTGACGATCAGATGGTGGTTGAGGCGAAAATTTCGCCTCGCGACGTGGCGTTTATCCATCCCGGCCAGAAAGCGCTGGTGAAAATTACGGCCTATGACTACTCCATCTACGGCGGGCTGGAAGGGGAAGTGACCATGATTTCCCCGGACACCCTGCAGGATGAAGTGAAAAGAGATGTCTACTACTATCGCGTCTATATCCGTACCGACAGTAACCATCTGACCAATAAGCACGGCCAGGAATTTCCGGTCTTTCCGGGCATGATTGCTACCGTTGATATTAAAACCGGCAGTAAAACCATCCTGGATTATCTGCTGAAGCCGCTAAACAAGGCGAAAGAGGCGCTGCGCGAAAGATAAGAGAGTGGCGTTCGGGATCCCGAACGCCACGTTAATTATACCATTGACGCCACGTTGTTAAGGTGGCGTCGTTCTTTAGGCACCACGTTGATGTAATGCGTGACATACGCAAAATATAAACCGGCATAGTTTTCCACCAGTTCGATAAAGGCCGGATAGATCGACATTTTTCCATCACCCCGATCTTTAAGATAGCCCGCCTCTTGCGCCGTTTTAATAATTCGGTTGACGTGGATGCGCGAAACGAAAAATTCTTTTGCGAGCGTGCTCGCTGAATAGTCAATGACGGCTCCGTGGGCGGATTTATTTTTCATGGCCTGCAAATAGATATAAAGCATAATCATTCGCCCTCCATCTTTATCAATAAATAACCCCACTTCAGGTAGCACCTTTCTGAACGTTAATCCCCGAAATAGGTATTCTGCCGCACGGCGGAAGAAGTTATTTCTCAAAATATCATTATCCAGCAGGTTTACATTAATATTAAATGCCGGATAAAGAATGCTGACGGGCAAAAATGCCCCGGACATATAACGCTTAAGTTCATTGAGACCTTTTTCGGTTGGCGCGATTCTCGTTTTGCGTCGGTCTTCCGTGCAGCGCCAGGTCCTGATGCGTCCGGTAGTTCTCAGTATTGTAATGATCGCAATAACGCTGTTAGGGCTGGCTATTTTATAGCGAGAGCATAACTCTTTAATCTCTGAAACTGATTCGGCCTGATTTCCAAAAATAAAACAACACATGGAGAGGATAATGTTGAACCGGGATTCCTGCAGCATTGTCTTGTAGAACAAAGGTTGTTTTTTGTAGATGGTGTCATTAATTGTGTAGTGCTCTAAAATTGCCTCACCGAATCGCGGATTGCTCTTTATAACATCCCTTCGATGTAGCAAGGCCCTGGATGAGATGTGATTATCCATAGCATTTTTCTCGTATTTGAATGAACCGATAGATGAAGTATCCAGTCTTCTTTTTCGGAATTTTCATTATACCCTGAGAATAAGATGTTTGCCGTTGTTATTTGCAAAGAAAAGTATATTTAAACGACGGTGATTAACGCAAAGATGTTCCTCTGAGTTCAGCTGATAACTGTTTCTTACCCTTAGGCTGTACTGTAAAATTAATGTTTATAACAGGTGCGTTAAATTTTACGCATTCACAAATGGAAATGGCGCCTTAGTGCCCAGGAGCAGTTTATGACCCACAACATTTCTCTCAGAAATAGGGCGTGCGATGAACAAAAGTTTGTCATCTCAGCCTGCGGTTTTACGTTCCAGGGATATCGTCTATTCCTTAACCAGTACGGAATACAGGCTTCGCATATTCATTTTGATGGGGATGAGCCATCGCAACAGGATATGGAAAATATCCTTATAAATCAGAATGCTCATGTTGTGGTGTTTCTCGGAAAAGGTATCTTAAGTCTCCTGGAGAGCCTGAAGCGACTGGCGTCCGTGCTCAATGCGTTACCCGTTATTCGACGCGTCACCCTGTATGGCGACATACCGGATGGCTGGCTATATCGCACCCTGGGCAGTCTTTTAAATAATAGTTATCAATTATCATTGATTCGACTAGCCCGCGTTTCGGATGTCGTCACTGGTTCTCATACGCACCATCATGTATTTAAGGAACGTTCGTACTTATTACGCGATCGCTACAGGGATAATTCTTCGCAAGACAACGTAAAGTGGCTAACAAAAAGAGAGATTGACGTTTTATTAAATTTCTACCGTGGCATGTCCGTAAAAGAAATGTGCGATGAAATGGGGCTATCTAATAAAACGGTTTATACCCACCGTAAGGAAGGCGTGCTGAAATTACGCTTAATTAAGCGGTGGCTACACGATTCGCATAATTTCAATGCGGAAAGAAGTATCAAGCGGCGAAGTCAAAATACGGAGTTTACGGATAAGGAAGCAGAGATTTTTAATGCATTATATAAAAAAGAGATCTTCCCTGCTTATCAGATCATTACCGATCGTGACAAAAAAGGCGTAGGCTTTGAGATACTGATCCGCTGGAATAAAAACGGTAAAATTGTGAAGCCGGCCAGTTTTCTCACGGATATTTCAAATCATGAGATATGGTTGAAAATTACCGCGCTAGTTATTCATGCCGCCGTGTCGGGAATTAATAAGTATAATGGTAAATACTATTTTTCTGTTAATATCCCACCTCGCCTGGCCTCCGGAAATGCATTGCCTGATATGGCAAGGAAAGCTATCGACATGCTGCTCAAACCGCAGTGGGCCGAAAAGCTGGTCTTTGAATTCGCAGAAGATATTGACGTGACGAAGGACAAAGGGATCCCAGAAACCATGCGGCATTTGCGTAATACGGGGTGTCGATTGTTTCTGGATGACTGCTTCTCTAATCACCAAACCATGTTCCCGGTGCGGCAGGTGCATTTTGATGGACTCAAGCTGGATCGGGATATCGTTGAGCATTTTGTGGCAAACGACAATGACTATAACCTGATTAAAGCGATACAGATTTATAGCGATATGACCGGAACGGACTGTATTGCAGAGGGAGTAGACAGTGAGGAAAAATTTGAAAAATTAGTCGCGCTGGGCGTCAAAAACTTTCAGGGGTACTATTTATCGCGAGCCGTGAAAGAGGACGAGTTAGATCGCATGGTCAGAATTTTTAGTTAAGAAAAATAAAGCCCCGAAGGGCCTTTTATTATTTTCGACCCAACAGCAGGCCGAGAACAATACCTACCGCACCTGCGGCGATGAGGCCGGTGAGGGGATTATTTCTGACAGCTTCAGTGACGTCGGAAACGGCATCGCTGGCCTGCGCGGCATATTTTTTAGCCGCACCTTTTACCTGATGCTTTGGTGAATCTACGAATTCACCAAACTGCTGCTGCGCTGAACCTGCAAGCTCATCAAATTTATTTTTTGCTTTATCTTCAGCAAACTGGGTGTTTTTATCAGTACCGAAATCAGACATTTTTGCCTCCTTTTGTTGATAATTTAAGGATAGCCGCTCTTTGTGGATGTGGGAGACGAAAGGTTAATTTCGGTACCCGGCAGGGCTGTTTTCGGATATATCTCTATACCGGGAACCCGTTATTTCTCACTGTCATCCTGACCATAATACAGTTTCCCGATGCGGATCAGCGGGCGGCCCTGAGACTTACGATGCAGGTTACTGTCCCTGAGCGAATAAACGCACCCGCAGTATTCCTGCTGGTAAAACTGCTCCCGCTTGCTGATCTCAATCATGCGAGAGGAGCCGCCCTGTTTACGCCAGTTATAGTCCCAGTAAACCATACCCGGGTAGCGCGCGGCAGCACGCTGGCCGCAGTCGTTTATCTGCTGCATGTTTTTCCAGCGGGAGATCCCCAGCGAGCTGCTGATGACGCTGAATCCATTTTCAGCCGCATAGAGTGCCGTACGCTCGAAACGCATATCGAAGCACATGGTGCAGCGGACGCCACGCTCGGGTTCCCATTCCATGCCTTTCGCGCGCTCAAACCAGTTATCGGTGTCGTAATCGGCATCAACAAACGGCACGCCGTGTTTTTCAGCAAAGCGAATATTCTCCTCCTTACGAATGAGGTATTCCTTCTGCGGATGGATATTGGGGTTGTAGAAGAAAATCGTGTAGTCAATCCCCGAAGCCTGGATAGCCTCCATCACTTCACCCGAACAGGGGGCGCAGCAGGAGTGCAGCAGCAGCTTGTCGGCACCGTCTGGCAGGGAAAGTTGTGGGCGGATAAAAGGGGCTGTCGTCATGGCGTTCTGCACTATGTTTATGAAATTTATGGAAGGGTAGCATAAATTCATCATCTGTTGAGACGGGATCAAGGCAGGACAGATCGATCCCGCCGGGCGGGATCTTCTCCGGTACCACGTGTCGCTATTGGGCAAATCTCAGCAGCGCTTCGCCATCAAGACGATAGCGAACCCATTCGGACTGCGGCAGCGCGCCTATGCTCAGGTAAAAATCAATGGCGGGCTGGTTCCAGTCGAGCACGCTCCATTCAAGGCGGCCGCACTGCCGTCTCACCGCCAGCTGCGCGATATGTTTCAGCAGCGCTCTTCCCGCGCCTTTACCGCGATACTCCGGAGAAACGTACAGGTCTTCCATATAAATCCCGTTGCGTCCGAGCCAGGTCGAATAGCTGGTGAAGAAAACGGCATAGCCGGCGATCTTGCCTTCAAATTCCGCAATCAACGCTTCGGTTTTTGTGCCTGCGCCAAAGAGCGTTTCCCGGATCTCCTCCGGCGTGGTAACCACTTCTTCCGGCGCTTTTTCATACACCGCCAGCTCGTAGATCATGGCGTATATTGCTGCCGCATCTTCGGGGCGGGCCTGACGAATGGTGATGCTCATTGTTTTTCCTGTGTTTCGATTGATGGCGATAAGCATACGGAGTATTGTCCGAAGAATTAAGTGCAATGAAATCAACAAATGATGAATATTATGCATCCGGTACTGAGACGCCTTGATTTAAACCTGCTGCCCGTTTTCGACGCGATTTACCGCCACCGTTCCGTTCGGCTGGCCGCTGACGAGCTGGCGATGAGCACATCGGCACTGAGCCATGCGCTGTCGCGTTTGCGCATCACCCTTAATGACCCGCTCTTTTTTCGCGAAGGGCATCGCATGTCCCCCAGCGTGTATGCCTCTCAGCTTGCGCCTTCCATCGCTTCCGCATTGTCGTTCCTGAATCATGAGCTGACCCCGCAGCCGGAGTTTGACCCGGCCAGCAGTACCGAAAGCTTACAAATTGGGATTACGGACTTTACCGCGCTGTGCATTTTCCCGGCGCTGATGCACAAACTACAGCTTGCGGCCCCGGGTTTGCGTTTCGAATTGCGCTATCTGCCGCACAGCCCGGCGCTGACGGAACTGCTGGCGGGCGAAGTGGATCTCGCGCTGGGGTTCAGCACTCAGGATGATATCCGGCACCCGGAGCTGGAAGAGATCGACTGGTTTGAAGATGAGTATGTGGTCATTAGCAACGCGCGCCGCACGCGTCTCGCGCTGGAGGATTATCTCGCAGCCCGACACCTGGTGGTGACGCCATGGAATGAGAAGCAGGGCGTTCTGGACGTGCGGCTGGAACAGCTGGGCTATACCCGACAAATTGCGATCAAAACCCCGTCGATGCTCAGCGCACCGTTTATCGTAGCGGAAAGCGACCTGCTGATGGCGATCCCTCGGTTTGCCGCTGAGAAGCTGGCTGCGGCAGCGGACCTGAGGATTTTTCCTTTACCGTTTTCGATACGCACGTTTGAAGTGAAAATTTACTCCCATAAACGCAGCGGCCAGCGGGGCGCAACCCGCTGGCTTAAGGAGGAGCTGCAAACGCTGGCGCAGGCGCGTCATTCGGGGCTGTCCGGCTCCCAGGAGAGGATGTCGCCGGGTTGACACTGCAGCGCCTCGCAAATTTTCGCCAGCGTATCAAAACGTATCCCTTTAACCTTGCCGGACTTGAGCAGCGACAGGTTTTGCTCCGTGATCCCCACAAAGGCTGCCAGGGCTCTGGACGTCATTTTCTTCTCAACCAGCATTTTGTCCAGATGAACCACGACAGCCATAATCAGATAAACTCCTTATTTTCTTCTTCCGCTTTGATCCCTTCGACCAGGGAGTGAAACGTTACCAGCAGCAAACCGCCGGTTAATAACAGAACAAAATCCCCAAGCAAAAGGGTGATCTGGTAGTAATGTCCCGGCCACGCGATCGTCAGAGGGATCAAAAAGCGACAGACCGGCAGCGCGATCCCAAGGCTTAGCATCGCGATTGCAATCTTGCGAACGCTGTTCGCCAGGGCCCGGGAGAGGATCTGTTTTTGACGAACCTGCCGCGTGACGCTCATTCCCTGCCGGATAGCGAAGGCAAACAGCCCCGCAGGGAGATAAAGGATCGCCAGCAGAAGTATCTGGCGTAGCGGCGAAACCGTCGAAACCGCCAGATCGTCATTCTGAACCTCAGCGAGCTTTAGCAGAGTGGAAATGAAAAACGACTCGCCGGTGAAATAAATCCACAAAGGGGTGATTAATACCAGGATGAGAAATAGCGGCAGCACCCCTGCAATGAGCACCAGACTGAGTTTATCCCTCGCACCATTCACGTCGAACCTTCCTGAATATTTCATATTATTTTAAGACCAGCATGCTCAAGCATGACATAAGCATCAGCGCGATGGCAATCTTGCCGCCGTTCAGACAGTTAGCGCCGCGTTTCATCCACGGTTTTGGCCACACGTGATACACGCTAATGGCGAGATAAGAGGCCTGAATCACCCAGGTGACCATTCTGAAAAAGTAACCTGAACTGTTCAGATGGGTGATGGTCTGCATCATCTCCATGCTATAGAGAATGATTCCGACGGTCAGCATCGTGTTCACCAGCCGAAGTTTATACCGCGCGGCCCACGTGCCGCACGTAAAAAGCAGGGCCGAGACGAAGGCCAGTATCGCCCAGAGAATATCAATCCAGTTCATGATGCGCCTCTGCTGCCTGAGATGGCTGGGTTAAAAGCAGCCGTATGGCCGGGACAACCACCGGCCACGCGGTGTCGGAGAGGATCACCACGGCGCTTTTACGCTGTCGGTCGAAGGCAATAGCGGAAGCAAATCCCGACGATTCACCATCATGCCAGGTGATATCGCGGCCCTGAACACGCGTGGTGAACCAGCCATAGCCCACGCGTGAATCGGGATCGTCAGTCGTAAACCGTGGCGTCATGGCCTCGCTCCATGCGAGCTGGCCTGCCAGCAGCGACCGAGCGTAATTGACCATATCGACAATGGTTGACCGCACGCCTGCGGCAGGGGCAAATGCGTGCATGACCCACGTCGCTTCGCTCAGGCCGGAAGCGGACCGACCGTGGCTGAATGCGGAAGAGGCGGGCGTCGTTTCGCTGGCGACGACGGAGTCTGTCATGTGCGCCTGAGCGAATATTCGCGTTTGCAGGAGATGAGCAAAGGATTGATGCGAAGCACGCGCCAGCGACAGTCCCAGCAGCGCGTAGCCGGTGTTGGAATAGTCAAATCCGGCCGGGCGTTCGACGCTGGCTTTATTCACCATCTCTATTAATGTCTTCTCGTCGAAGTTCCAGAAATTATCACGCAGGATGATGCTCTTTATGACCTGAACTTTCTCGGGTAACGACGTCGCCAGCGGCGGCAGGCCGGAGCGGTGCGAAGCCAGCTGCCCCAGGGTAATATCGCTCGCCGGGCCTGTTATCTCAGGAATGAGTTCACCGACGCGGGTCTGCGGGGCCGCTTCGCCGCGTCGCTGCGCCTCAATCAGCAGGCTGCTGGTCATGGTTTTGGTCAGGCTGGCGATCTCATACTGTTTTGCAAAATCGCTGTCCCACAGAGCGTACTGCACGCCTTTCGGCGTGATGAATGCAACGGCAACGCTGCCTCTCGCACCGCTGAGTAATGGCGTCAGGAACGAAACCAGGGTTGCATCTCCCGTCTGGCGCGGTGACGGCGTGCTGACGCCCGGCTGCAGGTATATGCCTGCGGCAATCAGCGACACAAAAACCACCCCTGCGGCTAAGAGTCGCCTGCGGCTGTATACATACCGTTTATTCATGGTTTGCGCCTCAGAACTCGTACTGAATCATTGATGACAGGGTGTACTGCATGCGGCTTTTCACCATCGGGCTCTTACCCGCTTCATCAAGCAGACAGGCTGCGCGGCCGGCCACCCCAGCCGCCAGATTTTCAGTGATGTGCCAGACCAGTTCGCTATCGACTCCAGCCTCCTGTAAACCCGATGAGGGTGAATATGCCTCAAACCCGGTGCGCTGAGACTGGTTCGCGGTGATGCCATAATGACGCTGCTGATAGCCGCCGTTCGACCAGGTGATGTCACCTGCGACCGAAAATTCGACGTCCTGCCCGCGCCAGAGGGTGGACTTTACGCCGCTGTTCACGGTCCTCGCCAGCGGCTGCGTCTCGCCACCGTACCGGTGTTTTTGCGTTGCACTTAACACCCGCAACCATATCGTCCAGTCCTCGCGGTGATAACGCATCTCCGCGCCCGCCATCAGCATGTCGGACATATCGCCCATTCCCTGCAGATCGCGGTTTTTTCTGGCGGAGAAGGGATAGTTAATCGTCTCTTTTCGCCCCTCATCAGAGGCCAGCAGCAGGCTCACGGCAAACGGGGCGTCGGAGTGATATGTCCATGCAAGACCTTCCGTGGAGAGATCCCATTGCCCCCAGCTTTTACTCTTCAGACTCAGGCCGCCTTTAAATAGCGGCCCGGGCGCATAATGCTGCGATCCCGAATAAACGGGGCTGACCGCGACGCCCAGACCCGCGTAACCGGATAGCTCCGCACTGCGTAAGGGGGCGCAAAGCGCGATCCCCGCGAGCGAAACGCCATACAGCAGACTTCTTTTCATTCGATGCCTCTCCTGGCAAAGGGTAAGTTGAAGTGCGTGCAGGCTAGCCTGGTGCTTATCGTAAAACAATAAACATTTATTGTTTTACACTAAAATTAGTAGGGGTGTTCAAGCGCTCACGATAAAAAGAGATGCGACCGGGGAGGAAAGTACGATATCGTAACTCTATGATTAAACGCGTAGTTCGCAGTAACGCCGTCGCGACAGGACGATAAATGATTGATGACATTCGTTATCTGATAGTGTTTGCAAAAATTGCTGAGGCAGGATCCATTTCAGGTGGGGCAGAAGCGTTAGGGCTTACAACCGCAACGGCAAGCGCGCATTTATCAAAGCTGGAAAAAAATCTTGGCTGCGCGTTGCTGTACAGAAATACCCGTAAACTCTCTCTGACTCATGATGGCGCCAATTTGCTGGAAACGGCCAAATCGATGCTGGCGCTATATGAGCAGGGAGTCATTGAATTTAAGCAGCGCTCGATCTCAACGGCCAATAAGCTGACTATTTCTCTTCCTGCCGTTTTTCTGAATAGTGCGTTTACTCGCCATCTGGCCGATTTTATAAAACGTCATCCGGGCATTTTATTGAATATCTCTTACAGCGATACGCGCAGAGATATTATTGCCGACGGTATCGATGTGGCATTTCGAATCGGCGAACTTCCGGACAGTTCTCTTAAAGCTCGCCATCTTTTTGTGTTGCCGCGGCAGTTAGTTGCGTCCCAGGAATTGCTCAGCCATTACCCGACGATTTCGCATCCTGATGACCTGGCGCGACTGCCATGGATTGGACTCAATATGAGGCAGAATAACCGGGAATTCCGGCATAAAAATGGGGAAGTGGCTGTCGTAACGTATACGCCCACGGTGTATGTAGATAATGTCGAAGCCGCTTATGCCCTTGCCAGACAACAAATTGGTCTCGCAGCACCTCCTCGCTATTTAAGCGAGGAGGATGTTAAGCGCGGAGAAATGCAGGAAATACTTCCTGACTGGTCATTAGAACCGCTGAAAGTCTATGCCGTATGGCCTTCTAATATGTCGACCAGCAGTATTGCCTACAAATTGATTAATGATATTTATAACGCAATTGAGTTTCACTCGTTATAACGGGTTTAAAACGCTAAAAAGAGCATGTAACACGCCGTAATAAGCAGCAGTCCGCCCATCAACACGTTAAACGTACGGAGCTGCCGCGCGCTCCTGAGAAGAATCGATACCTTTTCTCCCAGCAATGCCCATGCAGAAAGCGACAGGTAACAGACAAAAAAATAGACCGCGATAAAGACGGATGCTGTCACAGGGGTAGAGGGTTCAGAAAACATCGCAGCCCCTGAGGCGCACGCGGTCCATGCTTTGGGGTTGATCCACTGCATGACAAAACCCTGAACAAAACCGGGTGAATCCGTTTTTATTAATGACATATCGGGCCGGGATGACGCTATCTTGTAGCCCAGATACATGATGAATAAAGAACCGGCAATATTAAGATACCGGAAAAATAGCGGGTATTTTTCGATTGCAGCGTAAAAGCCGAAACATATAAAGATAAGTAATAACGTAAACCCTATCGTTGCACCAGAGACAAATGAGAAGGTCTTTCTAAAACCGTGAACGGCACCAGACGATATAATCACCATATTAACGGGGCCAGGAGAAAATGAAAGCGTCAGTGAAAATATAAACATTGTAAAAAGTAACAGCATTTTATCTCCGTGGGTTGGCTTATCTGCAATAGAGGAGCTGTGACTATTAAGTCACGGCATTACTCGTCATGTTTCTGAATACTATCGGGGAACGTACTTCAGAGTAAGTGGCCTTTATCTAAAGGTGTGTTTGATTTTTTGCACCGATCGCGCAGGCGTGGGTGGCTCATAAATGACAGGGTTTCAGTTGCTATCTTTGATCTAAAAATTTAATCAGTGGCCAGCGGGGGAGACCCGCTGGCTGAAGGAGGAACGGCAAACGCTGTCGCAGTTTGCAAGGGGTCTATGTCGGGCAAGTTCAGCGCTACCTGAAAAAAGGGGGAAAAAAGGGAGAGTCAATTTAACGGCAGGTAGATGTCCGTTTGCAACTCATGTTCTGGCACCTCGTGAATAAAGTTGAGGTAGTGGAAAAATACCGGGGCATCGCGCAGCGTATCTCCGCTGGTCGGTAGCCAGTCGCGAAACATCGCCCACACCGTGGCGGAAATGGTATCCAGAGAACCCGTGTGGCGGGCTACGGCGTATCGCCCGCCGTCGATTTCGCCACTGCAAACCCCGAATTCATTTTCTGGTATCGCTTCAGAGATACTGCCGCAGATATCGAAACGAAAGGCGTCTGCGGGTGTGGTTGCCGGGTCATCCCAGGCAATACCAAACGTGCTGCTTTCGTGTACTGGCGATAGACCCGTGCTTTTACGCCAGGCAATAAATTTCGCCGCGCTGTCATTTACCCGATCCGGGTTGCCACGGTGCTGAAGCATTGCCACTTGGGTCTGTGGGAAATCGACAATCTTAATTTCCATCGTTTTTTGCTCCTGAAAGGTCATTTTCGGTACGCGCTGGTGCCAGTTCAGCCAGTCCGGCTGCTGCCGAAACTGGCGCGGGCTTTTTCCAAACGCGTTTCTGAAGGCGCGACTGAACGATTCAGGGCTCTGGAACCCGGCATCGAGCGCAATATCAATCACCTTATCCTGAGGATTAAACGCCAGTCGCCAGGAAGCATGACGCAGGCGCAGCCACTGGATATAGCGATATAAAGGCTGGCCGCTAAACGCCAGAAACTGCCGGTGAAAATGATAAGGCGAACAGCAGGCTAACGCGCTGAGCTTCTCCAGCGTGAGCGGTTCATCGAGATGTTGGGCGATATAGTCGCACACCGTCATGAAGCGCTCGCGGTAAGCCGTTTTGATTGCATCGTTCATTGCATCCTCCTGATGACCCACTTTGCCTCACCGAACGGCCAGAATCCTGACCGATCTTGCTGATTATGGAGAGGTTATACTGGCGGCATAATGTTGTGCGGCAGCAATCGCCCTGTCGTCAAAAATATACTGTTCGAAATGATGGCTCACGTCAGTTACGCGATAAATTTTCCATTTACCGTCTTCTATGCGCAGATACACTTTTAGCTGCAGTTTCTGCTCATTACCCACGCCCAGCTGAACGTTAACAACTTTTCCGGACGCATAGTTTATTGCATTGCTTACGTTTATGTCAGGGATCCACTCAGCCGCATAGTCCTGGGTATAGGTAAAATAGTCGGAATCAATAACTTCCTGTTCATAGATAGACAGAATTTTCTGCAGCCTTGAGAGCGTGCTCCGCGCGATATATTCACGCATTTTGGGGGAATCGAGATTATCTTCTTTACTGTCTGTGACGAAAGCCGTGAGGTAAAATGTATAAAAGTCTTGAGTGCGTTTTTCCGGCGTATCCATCTGTGTTGCACATCCTGTCAGTAACAGGCATATCAAAAGAACGTTACGCATCAGCTTTTCCTGTAAATTTTGTAAACAGGGCGTGCGGAGCGATATCCCGGACCACCCCACATATCTCTTTGTCTGAAATCAGAGTACCAGGTTGTACCGTCATAAATCGCCATGTGACCCGCCGGATTTCCTCCCTCATAGGGCTGAATAACAACCACATCGCCTTCCTGTAATGTTTCACCTTGCCCTAAAACTCTGAAACCTGCTCGTTCAAGGTTACTGCCATAGTCTTTTGCGTTGGGTGTATTGCCAATATCTACACCTCCTGCATGTATTGCCTTACGCGTAAATTCTCCACAGCGTCTTTGCGATGAAGTGCCGGCATTCTGGCGTGCGTGCAGGGCTGCTGCGTGTTTGTTCCATGCCATGTGTTAACTCCTGTTGTATATGAAATCATCACTAAACAACGGGCACTTCAATTTGGTTAGGCAAATAATGTTATTAAAAAAAATATATATTTCAGATGTTTATCTGTTTTTGAGGTTTCATTCGCTTGCTTGATGATGTGCGGTAGATACGCTGATTTTGAAACGGAAACAGAAGGTTTACATCGACAGGAAAGTTAAATACCATACCCCCCTATAGTATCAGGAGGGCGTATGCCGCATTCACCCGAAGATAAAAAACGTATTCTTACTCGCGTCCGCCGCATTCGGGGCCAGGTTGATGCCCTTGAACGCGCGCTGGAGTCGGGCGATCCCTGTCTGGCCATCCTGCAGCAAATCGCCGCCGTGCGCGGGGCTGCCAATGGCCTGATGGGCGAAATGGTTGAAATTCACCTCAAAGATGAGCTGGTAACCGGGGAAACCACGCCGGATCAGCGAGCCGTACGCATGGCAGAAGTCGGCCATTTGCTGCGCTCTTATCTAAAATAAACCCACACACCTGACAAAAAGGGAAGACATATGAAATCTCGCGCTGCAGTTGCATTTGGTCCCGGCCAGCCGCTCAAAATCGTTGAAATCGACGTGGCACCGCCGAAGAAAGGCGAAGTGCTGATCAAAATCACCCATACCGGCGTGTGCCATACCGATGCGTTTACGCTGTCCGGTGACGATCCTGAAGGCGTTTTCCCGGCGGTACTCGGCCATGAAGGCGGCGGGATTGTGGTGGAAGTGGGCGAGGGCGTGACCAGCCTGAAGCCGGGCGACCACGTTATCCCGCTGTACACCGCGGAGTGCGGCGAGTGTAAGTTCTGTAAATCCGGTAAAACCAACCTCTGCCAGGCGGTTCGCGCTACCCAGGGGAAAGGACTGATGCCGGACGGTACCACCCGTTTCTCTTATAACGGCGAGCCTGTTTATCACTACATGGGCACCAGCACCTTCAGCGAATACACCGTTTGCGCGGAGATCTCGCTGGCGAAGGTGAACCCGCAGGCACCGCTGGATAAAGTCTGCCTGCTGGGCTGCGGCGTGACCACCGGCATTGGCGCGGTGCATAACACGGCAAAAGTGAAAGAGGGCGACACCGTGGCGGTGTTCGGTCTCGGCGGCATTGGTCTGGCGGTGATTCAGGGCGCGGTGCAGGCGAAGGCCGGGCGTATCATCGCGGTCGACACCAATCCGGAGAAATTCAAGCTGGCGGGTGAAATGGGCGCGACCGATTTCGTGAACCCGAAAGATCACGAAAAACCGATTCAGGATGTCATCGTTGAGATGACCGACGGCGGCGTTGACTTCAGCTTTGAATGTATCGGCAACGTGAACGTGATGCGTTCCGCGCTCGAATGCTGCCACAAAGGCTGGGGTGAGAGCATCATCATAGGCGTTGCCGGTGCGGGCCAGGAGATTAAAACCCGTCCATTCCAGCTGGTCACCGGTCGCGTGTGGCGCGGTTCCGCGTTTGGCGGCGTGAAGGGCCGTACCCAGCTTCCGGGTATGGTGGAAGATGCGATGGTCGGCAAGATTCAGCTCGACCCGTTCATTACCCACCGATTGCCGCTGGAGCAGATCAACGACGCGTTCGATCTGATGCACGAAGGAAAATCCATCCGTACCGTCATTCATTTCGGCGACAAGTAACTCTTCTGCCAGCGGTTTTTCGCCGCTGGCGTTTCTATAATAATCTTCTCTAAAGTGTGACCAGTGCGGCGTTTTTAGCCGTAATCTAAATCTCTGCCGTGCCGATGACTATTTAACAGGCGTGTTTTTACGCATCTTACCTACAAGAGAGTCGACGGTCATGGACAACACTACTTCGATGCTGGCGCAGCGCAAGCTGGGCTTCTTGCATCACATCAGGCTGGTTCCGCTGTTTTCCTCCATTCTCGGTGGCATTATTCTTCTGTTTGCCTTGAGCTCGGGTCTGGCGGGGTATTTCCTGCTGCAGGCCGATAACGATCAGCAGGATGTCACATCCGAAATTCAGGTGCGTATGGGGCTCTCGAACAGCTCAAACCATCTGCGAACCGCACGTATCAATCTGATCCACGCCGGTGCGGCAAGCCGTATCGCGGAGATGGATGCGATGAAGCAGAACATCAGCGAGGCGGAAAAGCGCATTAAGCAGTCCCAGGATAGCTTTACCGCCTATATGAACCGTACGGTGCGCACCTCTTCAGACGAAGCGCTGGACGCTGATCTGAAAGCACGCTACGACGCCTATATCTCGGGCATGCAGCCGATGTTGAAATTCGCCAAAAACGGCATGTTCGAAGCGATTATCAACCACGAAAACGAAACGGCGCGCCCGCTGGATGACGCTTACAATGCCGTGCTGCTGAAGGCGATTAAGATCCGTACCGACCGTGCCAATGCGCTGACGGCGCAGGCGCACAGCCGCACGCAGCTGGGCCTGATGTTTATGGTGGGCGCGTTTGCGCTGGCGCTGGTACTGACGGCCATGACCTTTGTCGTGCTGCGCCGCACGGTAATCAATCCTTTGCAGCGGGCAGCGAAACGTATCGAGAATATCGCCAAAGGCGACCTGACGATGCCGGACGATGTGGCCGGGCGCAGCGAAATTGGCCGCCTGACGCGCGATCTGCAAACCATGCAGCACTCGCTGGAAAACACGGTGGGCACCGTACGTCAGGGGGCGGAGGAGATCTATCGCGGCACCAGCGAGATTTCTGCCGGTAACACCGATCTCTCTTCACGTACCGAGCAGCAGGCCGCAGCCATTGAGCAAACCGCCGCAAGCATGGAACAGCTGACCGCGACGGTGAAGCAGAACGCCGATAACGCCCATCATGCCAGCAAGCTGGCGGAAGATGCCTCCGGGAAAGCCAGCCGCGGCGGTCAGATGGTCTCCGGCGTGGTTAAAACCATGGGCAATATCTCCAGCAGCTCGAAGAAGATCTCGGAGATCACCGCCGTCATCAACAGCATTGCGTTCCAGACCAATATCCTGGCGCTTAACGCGGCGGTAGAAGCGGCGCGGGCGGGCGAGCAGGGGCGCGGGTTTGCCGTGGTGGCAAGCGAAGTCCGAACCCTTGCAAGCCGCAGTGCGAATGCCGCAAAAGAGATCGAAAGCCTGATCAACGAATCGGTCTCGCTGATCGACCAGGGCTCCGGTGAAGTTGTCGCCGCCGGTAACACCATGAATGAAATCGTCGACGCGGTTAAACGCGTGACCGACATCATGCTGGAGATTGCCGCAGCGTCCGACGAGCAGAGCCGCGGTATCGTGCAGGTGAGTCAGGCGATTTCTGAGATGGATAAAGTGACCCAGCAGAACGCCTCGCTGGTGGAAGAAGCTTCCGCGGCGGCGGCGTCACTGGAAGAACAGGGTGCACGTCTGACCGAGGCGGTTGGGGCGTTTCGGTTGAGCAGTGTAAAGCCGGGCCGCGCGGCGTCGTCTGCGCCAGTGGCGAAGAGCGCTCCGCTACGCGCGGCGGCGACGGTTTCCGGGGATAACTGGGAAACGTTCTGAGTTGCGCCACCAGATAAAAAAGGGACCTTTCGGTCCCTTTTTCACATCTTATTTCTTATCGGGCAACGCGTACGCGATAACGTAATCACCGCGATCCGGCGACTGTCGAGCGCCCCCGGCGTTGATGATGATGTACTGCTTACCGGTTTTTGGCGACACGTAGGTCATCGGGCCGGACTGGCTGCCGACCGGCAGGCGGTCTTTCCAGATCTCTTTCCCGGTGGCGGTATCAAACGCGCGCAGGTAGAAATCCTGCGTGCCGGCGAAGAACAGCAGGCCTGACTGGGTAGAGAGTGATGCGCCCAGGGTCGGCATACCGATTGGGATTGGCATGTGCATGCGAATGCCCAGCGGGCCGGTATCTTCCACCGTGCCGACAGGGACCTGCCAGACCAGCTTGCCGGTTTTCAGGTCAACGGCCGACATGGTGCCGAACGGCGGCTTCTGGCATGGAATGCCCAGCGGCGACAGGAAGCGTTCGCGCATCGCGCCGAACGGCGTGCCGTCCATCGGGACGATACCCATCTCGATGCCGCTGGCGTTTTTCGCCACGTTCGCGCGCGGCACCATGTAGTTTGCCAGACCCAGGCGCATATCGTTGACGAACATCAGGCTGTTGTTCGGGTCAACGGAGACGCTGCCCCAGTTCATCCCGCCGAGTGAGCCGGGGAACTGCAGGGAACGGTCGAGACCCGGCGGGGTGAAGACGCCCTGATGACGCATCTCTTTAAACTGAATGCGGCACAGCAGCAGGTCGACAGGCGTCGCGCCCCACATGTCGGATTCGGTCAGCGTCTGGTTGCCAATCATCGGCATGCCAACGGAATACGGCTGGGTCGGGGAGTAGCGTTCACCTTCAACGTTACCCGCCGGGACAGGACGTTCTTCTACCTTGGCCACCGGCTTGCCGGTTTCGCGGTTAAGCATGAAGATCATGCCCTGCTTGCTGGTCTGCACCAGCACAGGCGTGGTGCCGCCCTTACCGTCGGGCAGGTCGTACAGCAGCGGCTGGGAAGGCAGGTCAAAGTCCCACAGATCGTGGTGGGTCGTCTGGAAATGCCAGCGCACCTGACCGGTGGTCGCGTCCACGGCGACGATGGAGGAACTGTACTTATCGTCCAGCGCGGTACGTTCGCCCGCCCAGAAGTCCGGGGTGGCGTTGCCGGTTGGCAGGTAGATCAGGTTCAGCTTAGCGTCGTAAGACATCGCGGACCAAACGTTTGGCGTACCGCGGGTGTAGGTCTGGCCTTCCGGCGGCAGGCCAGTCAGGTTCGGATTACCCGGATCCCACGCCCAGGCCAGCTTACCGGTGTGAACGTCGTAGGCGCGCACTACGCCCGGCGGTTCTCCGGTGGAGTAGTTATCCGCGACGCGACCGCCGACGACAACGACATTCCCGGCAACCAGCGGCGTGGAGGTCTGCTGATAATATCCGGGCTTGATCTCGCCCATGCCGACGCCGAGATCCACCGTGCCATGGTCGCCGAAATCTTCGCAGACCTTGCCGGTATCCGCGTTGATGGCAATCAGGCGGGCGTCGGTGGTCGGCAGGAACAGACGGCGTGGGCATGCCGCAGGCGGTGTCTCTGTCTGTGACGTTGTCACGCTTGAATGGTCTTCAAAATAGCCCAAACCGCGGCAGCGCTGCCAGTTAGGCGCCGTGGCTTTGGAATCGTAGCGCCATTTTTCCTTGCCGGAATCCACGTCCAGCGCCAGTACTTTACTGTATGGAGTACAGACGTACAGCGTGTCGCCAATCTGCAATGGCGTGTTCTGATCTTCCGCGCCCGAGCCGTTGCTCTGCGGAATATCGCCGGTGTGCGCAACCCAGGCGACCTTCAGGTCGCGGACGTTTTGCTTGTTAATCTGGTCCAGCGCGGCGAAACGGTCGCCGTGGGTGGTATTGCCCCAGTGCTCCCAGTTTTTTTGCTGCTCGCCGGGGGCGACGGGTTTCACCGGAACGGGCTCGTTCGCTGCCACGAGGGTCTGCGGCTTAAACATCCAGCCCAGGCTGACCAGCATCGCTACCGCGAGCACGGCCGCGACGCCAAAAGCGGGAGCCTTGTTCGCGGCGCTGTGGTTTGCCGCGCGCAGGAAAGGCCAGACGATGGCGCAGAGGAAGGCCAGTACGGCAAAGGTAAACAGGCGGGAGAAGAGCGGCCAGAAATCCCAGCCCGCATCGCCTACCGCCCAGAACAGCGAGGCAATAAACGCGATGCCGTAAAGCACGATCCCGCTGCTACGGTTGAGGAAAATCAGGATCGCGGCAATCACCATTACCACGCCCATTATCAGGAAGTATCCACTTCCGCCTACGGTGACGAGCTTAAAGCCCAGCCCGCCGACCGCCAGACCGATGAGCAACATCAGTCCGGCAAGAAGCCACTGCAGGATACGCGGTATCCCACGTGGCGCGCTGCCAAATGCCATTTCTGTCTCCTTAAGATCCCCCCGTCGCGCTGGGTGTGTACCAGTTGGGTAATAAATGCGGAGGGAAGAATGATTAATACGGGTGAATTCGGGGTTGTAAAATTATTTACGAACCATTTGGTGAATTCGTCGCTATGATAAAACTGTTAAATTGTTTTACGCAATTGTTAATGAATGATTTCGCATTAATTGATTAGGGCGCAGGACAATGCCCTCGCCCCGCTGGGGAGAGGGTTAGGGCGAGGGGAGAAAAGTCTCAGACCGGCATTGATTTACGGATAGCGCTCAGCAGCGTCTGCGCGCCCGTTGAAAGCGGCGTGTCTACGCGGGTCAAAATGCCGATAGGTTCACCGGGGCCAGGGGAGGTAATCGGCAGGGCGATCAGCGTTCCCTGGCGTAAATCATCTTTTACCGCGCCGGAGGGAACGAACCAGACGTAGTCATAATCCAGCGTAAGCTGGCGCGAAAGCGAGGCCGACAGCGTTTCGATACATCCTGAGGGCAGCGTACACCCCTGCATTTGCAGCAAGGTTTCGGCGGTCTGGCGGGGAACGGTCCCTTTCGGGCAAACCACCACCGGCCATTCCATCACGCGGCTTAACGTGACCGTGTCCTGCAGCAGAGGGTGATCGGGACGAACCACCAGCTTCAGGGACTCCAGGAACAGCAGTTCATAGTTGAGGCCACCCATCAGCTCAGGGTCGGACATGCGGCCGATACCGAGATCCAGTTCGCCCGATTTTAGCCCCGCGAGCAGCATGGTGTTATTCATGGTGGCGACCTGAATCGTGGTATGCCGCTGCTGCTTGTGGAACTGGCCGATAACGGGGGGAAGGATGCCCAGCGCCGCGGTAGGCAAAGCACCCACGCGCACCACCTCACTGGATTGCTCTTCTTTTCGGTGCAGGGACTGGCCTGCGGTATTGAGCGCATCCAGCACTTTCACGGCGTGCGTGAGGAACTGTTCACCCACGATGGTAAGCTGCGCCCCCAGCCGGCCGCGGTCAAAAAGACGGGCACCGGTCAGCTGTTCCAGCTCGTTGAGAGTTTTTGAGAGCGCAGGCTGGCTCAGGTTGAGAGTTTCAGCCGCACGCCCCAGCGTTCCCTGTTGAGCGACGGCCACAAATGTATGCAAATGGCGCAAGCGTATGCGCTGACTGAACAGACCATTTTTTTCCATAGGCGATGTTAAAAACAGAGCGATGCGGGTGACAAGTTAAGTTGTTTAATTTTGATAACCTGATAGCAAAATATTTTTAACATTTGATCTGTTTGAGTTACAACATGTTTTTTGGCGGGGGAATAAAAGCGAACATCCTTGTTCATTTATTGCTCATTGCGGAAGAGTATCGTTTACCGGTTTAGATCACGCCGTCACCGCCATCGGAACACCACACCTGGCCGGACGTAAATGAACATTCATCCGAGGCCAGCGTGACGTACAGCGGGGCAATCTCGACGGGCTGGCCCGGACGTCCCAGCGGAGTGTCGCCACCGAACTCCTTCACTTTTTCCATCGGCTGCCCGCCGCTGGACTGCAGTACCGTCCAGTAAGGGCCAGGGGCAACCGCGTTGACGCGAATGCCTTTCGGTCCCAGCTGTTTGGCTAAGGATTTGGTAAACACCGCCAGACAGGCTTTCGTCTGGGCGTAGTCCAGCAGCACGGGGCTAGGCTTCACCGCCTGAACGGACGAGGTATTAATGATAACGGACGACGCTTTCAGGTGGCGCAGCGCCGCCTTGGTGATCCAGAAAGGGGCGTAAACGTTGGTTTTAAACGTTGCGTCAAAATCTTCCGTGGTCAGTTCCTCAAGCGATTCACGGAACTGCTGACGGCCGGCGTTGTTGACCAGAATGTCCAGTCCGCCCAGCTTCGAGACGGCTTCTTCGACCAGATTCTGACAGAAGGTTTCGTCCCGGACGTCCCCCGGCAGCGCGACGGCCTTGCGGCCTTCCGCTTCGATCAGGTCGATGACCTCAGCAGCGTCTTTTTCCTCTTCAGGCAGATAGTTAATGGCAACGTCAGCGCCTTCACGCGCATAGGCGATAGCGACCGCGCGCCCAATACCGGAGTCTCCGCCGGTAATCAGCGCTTTTTTGCCGGCAAGGCGACCATGCCCTTTATAGCTTTGTTCCCCGTGGTCGGGTACAGGCTGCATTTCAGATGCCAGCCCCGGCGGCGTTTGCGGCTGTTCCGGGAACGGGGGCTGTGGGTAAGCGTTCGTACGTTGTTTAGTATCACTCATAGCTGACTCCTTAAGCCAAGGGGTGAGATTTGATGGATAACTGCAGCGTTAACGCTTCGCTGAATTATTTCTGCAAACGATCAACACGGACGACGGCAGGTGATGATTTTTTATCAAGTGAACCATTGATACTGATCATCTGGTCGGGTTTTACCGTTCTGCCGTCGAAAACTGCCTGGGGAATAATAACGTCGATCTTTCCGGTTTTATCCTGAAATACAAACTTATCGCCGTTACCGTCAATAAGATTACCGCGTAATGAAATTGTCGCACCATCGTGCAATTCTTTTGCCTGTTTGATGGTCATAATACGCGCGTCGTCGGTTCCGCGATATCCGCTATCAAGCGCGTGGGGAGGTGGTGGCGCTTCGCCTTTTTGTAAACCCCCGTTATTATCTGCCCATGCGAACGGAACCAGAAATATCAATAAAGCGGAAATAAGTGATAATTTCATCCGATATCCTTCATTTTGCGTGTCTTGACTTATTAAGTATTGTTGCTATTCCTTTATGTGGCAAATGTGATAAGTCCTAAAAACATTCGCGTTAGAAATCAAAATTATCGGATAATAAGCGAAACGGTGACGATGGCCATGAAGCGTGAAAATGAAAAGTTACCCGGGATAGATGAGAGTTACCGTTTGCTGACGTTTGAATACGCATTTCGTCAGGTGGGTTTTATCGTTCTGCTGGGTATTATCGTCGCGGCGATTGTCGGTCTGTTTTCCAGCGGAATGGTCAGCGACACGGTCAAAACGAATTCTGCTAAATCACTGACCATAGACTATGAACGCTTTGGACGACGGGAGACAGAGACGCGGATGGCGCTCGCGTTTCCGGTGCAGACCGAGGGGAAGTATGTCCTCAGCATGACCAGCGAGAGCAGCGATGTTTACGAGCCTGGCAGCGTCTGGCCACAGCCTGACAGCATGTTCAGCCGGGGCAAGACCCTCTATTTTGTTTATAACAACCTGGAAAAATCAGACAACTTCTCCGTGTTACTCTTCACGACACCTTCGAGAGCCGGTAAATGGAACACCGTCATCCGCGTCAACAGCGAGCCGGAGATTAACATCTGGCAATTCATTTACCCCTAGGAGGCTGATATGGATATGGTCTTTCGCGCGCTGGCTATTTATCTGTTCCTCGTGGTGGTATTTAAAGTGGCCGGGCGTCGCGCGCTGCTGCAGATGACCAGCTTCGATCTCATCTTGCTCCTGATAATTAGTGAAGCCACGCAGCAGGCGCTTCTTGGACAGGATTTTTCCGTTACCGGCGCGATGATTACTATTACCACGTTGGTGGTAGTGGATATAATATTCGGGTTGATGAAAAAATATTTTTCCCCTGTGGAGAATATTCTGGATGGTACGCCGGTGATTCTGGTCGAGAATGGGGTGCCGTTAGCCGATAAACTTAAAAAAGTCGACGTATCCTGTGATGATATTCTGGTGTCAGCGCGTCAAAATAATGGGCTTACAGAAATGAGTGAAATTAAATATGCCATACTTGAGCGCAATGGACATATTTCAATCATTCCTTTCGAGAAATAAGAGGCGGTAAGATGAGCAATCTTTTTCACGACAGTAATAATACCGTGGGTGAACTGACGAAAAAGCTGGCGAGCAAATTAACCGATCTCGGGCTTCGCTTAACCACTGCGGAATCCTGCACGGGCGGAAAGCTCTCGGTGGCGCTTTGCGCAGAGGAAAACACCGCCGAATTTTATGATGTCGGCCTGGTCGTGTTCAGCGACGAAGCAAAAGCGCGGATCCTCGGCGTGCGTCCTGAGACGCTTGAGCGGTTTACGGCCGTGAGCGAGCAGACGGTAACCGAAATGGCCGCCAGTATCCGCGACATCGCCCTGGCCGATATCAGCATCGCCATCAGCGGCTACGCGGGCCCGGAAGGGGGCGACGACGGCACGGCGGCGGGGACGGTCTGCTTCGCGTGGAACATACGCGGCGAGACGAAGACCCGCACCGTGCTTTTCTCCGGTGACTGTCAGGATGTGGTCGAAAAAGCGGTGCATTACTCGCTGGCTGAACTGGTAACAAGGTTGTCGGACGGGAATAACGGATAAAACTCACGTGGAGGTTCTATGGCTGTCATAGTGATTACCGGCGGGACGGCGGGCGTGGGAAAAGCCACGGCGCTGCACTTTGCAAAGGCGGGTTACGACGTGGGGCTCATCGCCCGCGATGAAGCCAGCCTGCACTCGACCCAGGAGGAGCTACGGCGCTTTGGCGTTAATGCCCACGCCGTGCAGGCGGACGTCGCCGACAGCCAGGCGGTGGTGGATGCCGCTAACGAAATTGAGTATCGCCTCGGCGCGATTGATGTTTGGGTGAACAACGCGATGGGGGCCGTTCTGGCGCCGTTTCGTACGCTCACGCCTGACGAGTTTCGGCGCGTGACTGAGGTGACGTACCTTGGCTACGTAAACGGCACTCGCGCCGCGCTTGAGCTTATGGTTCCGCGCGACAGGGGGGTGATTATCCAGGTGGGGTCCGCGCTGGCCTACCGTTCCATTCCGCTGCAGTCAGCCTACTGTGGGGCAAAGGCGGCGATCCGCGGGTTCACCGATGCGGTGCGTACCGAGCTGATGCATGAGAACAGCCGGGTCCAGCTTTCGATGGTCCAGATGCCGGGGCTCAATACCCCGCAGTTCGAATGGGCGAGGAACAAGTTCGCCTGGGCGATGCGCCCGGTGCCGCCGGTCTTTGAGCCTGAGGTGGCCGCCAGCGCCATCTTCAGGGTGGCGCAAAAGCCGGTGCGCGAGCTGTGGGTTGGCAGCAGCACCATCCAGTCCATCGTCGGGCAATTTTTCTTCCCCGGTTTTCTTGACCGGCTGGTGGTAAAAAAGGCCTGGGAAGGCCAAATGACCGACGATCTCAACGCGCCGGATCGCCGGGACTACCTCGACCAGCCGGTTAACGATCTGCATAAAATCCATGGCCGCTTTACTGACGAGGCCAAAACCCGCGCGCCGTCCGTCACCTCCGGCATGCCGGGTAAAGTGGCCCTGGGCGCCATCGCGGTGGCGGGGGTAGTGCTGACGCGTCTGATAACCCGCCGGAAACCGTAGTCAGCGCAGCGCGCTACGGTGCGTCCAGAACCAGCGGTAGCCGTAGCCGCCAAGACTGAGCTGAACGGTTTTACCGCAAATCAGCGCGTCATCGTAGCGCTTGTCCGCGAGACAGGCGGTCCAGGTGGCGTTGCGGATCCCTCTGGCGGTGAACTGCACCGGCTGGTCGCTGAAGTTAACGAAGGTCAGGATGCTGCGCTCGTCGGTCTCGTAATAGATCCCCAGCACCGCGTCATCATCGATTGTGATAAGGCGAAAGGGGGCAACGGCAATTTCGGGGAACTCCGAGCGGGTAGTGGCAATATCGATGATCCGGTGCAGGAGCGAGTTGCGGTGAAGCAGCGAATCGGCAACGTTGACTTTCTGATAGCGGTAAGGGCCGCGGTCGATAATCGGCGCAATAAATTTTTCCGGGTCTGCCGCAGAGAAACCGCCTCCCTGTGACCCCGCCCACTGCATCGGGGTACGGACGGCGTAGCGCTCCTCCAGATCCAGGTCGTCACCCATGCCTATCTCGTCTCCGTAGCGCATCACCGGGACACCCGGCAGGGAAAACAGCACCGCGTGGCAGAACGCCAGCCGCTTCCGATCGCCGTTGAGCATCGGCGCCAGGCGGCGGCGGATCCCGCGCTGATAGACGTTCATCTCCTCATCAGGGGCGAACGTGTCGAGGACAAACTGTTTGTCTTTCTGACTGATGCCTTCCAGATCCAGCTCGTCGTGATTGCGCAGCCAGTTGGCAAAACAGCAGGAGTCAGGCGGGACGATCATCTTCTTCACCGCGTTGCGCAGCGGGCGAGCGCTTTTCCCGGCCAGGCTGACGTAGAAATACTTGTTGAGCCAGAAATTGAGCACCAGATTCAGGCGGTCGTTATTGCCGAAGTAGTCTTTATAGGTCTCAACGTCTACGTCCACTTCACCCAGCAGGATCGCGTCCGGATTGCGCTGTTCGATAAGACGCCGCATATGTTCCAGGATCCACAGCCCTTTTTTTTCGTCACCGTTGCCTGCCTGCGTGGTGAGATGGGAGGCAGCATCGAGGCGAAATCCCGATACGCCCAGCTTGAGCCAGAAGAGGATGATGTTTTCAATCTCTTTAAGTACCGCGGGCGAGGTGAGGTTCAGATCCGGCTCGTGGCGATAAAACATGTGCCGGTAGTATTGTCCCGCCTCGTCGTCCCAGCTCCAGATGCTCTTTTCCACGCCGGGAAACATGGGGGGCGTATCGTCCTCGTCGCTATCCGACCAGAGGTAGTAATCACGATAGGGTGACGCCGGATTGCGGCGGGCCTGCTGGAACCAGGGATGCGCGTCCGACGTGTGCTGGATCAGCAGCTCGATAATGACCTGCATGCCAAGCTCACGGGCCTGTTCGATAAAGGCGATGATATCGGCCAGCTTTCCGAAGCGGGGATCCACCTGGAGGTGGTCGCTGACGTCGTAGCCTTCATCGAGAAAGGGCGTGAGGTAAAACGGGGTGATCCAGATGACCGTCGCCCCCATGCGGCGAATATAGCGTAGCTTAGACGCTATCCCGGCGATGTCCCCGCAGCCATCGCCGTTCAAATCATAAAATAGCGCGGTATCAATTTGGTAAATAATGGCCCGTGTATGCCAGTCCGTCATAGCGTTCCTCAGTGATAGCCTTCAGTATCCGACACTTTGCCGCGGAAGACGTAGTAGCTCCAGGCGGTGTACACCAGGATCACCGGAATAATCAGCAACGTGCCTACCAGCATAAACAGCTGGCTGGCGGGTGGGGCCGCGGCTTCCCACAGGGTGATGCGAGGCGGAATAATGTTTGGCCACAGGCTGATACCCAGGCCGCTAAACCCGAGGAAGATCAGCCCCAGCGTCAGCAGGAAGGGGCGCGCGTGGCTGGCCGGGTTGCGGGTCAGGCGCCAGATCAGCACGCTGAACAGCCCGACCAGCAGCGGAACCGGCAGGAACCAGAAGAAGTTGGGCAGGGTAAACCAGCGCTCGGCCACGTACTGCCAGCCGAGCGGCGTCCAGATGCTCACCACAGCGATGACGACCATCAGTGCCAGCAGCACGTGGCGGGTCAGCTCGCGCATGCGGGCCTGCAGCGCGCCTTCGCTTTTCATGATGAGCCAGGTGGTGCCCAGCAGCGTGTAGGCGACGACCAGCCCGATGCCGCAGAAGAGGTTGAAGGGGGTGAGCCAGTCTAGCGCGGAGCCGACGAAACGCCGCCCCTCAACGTCGAAGCCGTTGATCACGGCGCCTACCACCACGCCCTGGCTGAAGGTGGCGAGCAGAGAGCCGCCGGCAAAGGAGTAGTCCCAGAACTTGCGGTGCGAGGGCGTGGCTTTGAAGCGGAACTCAAAGGCGACGCCGCGAAAGATGAGGCCGATCAGCATTGCGGTGAGGGGTATCGTCAGCGCATCAATAATCACCGCATAGGCCAGCGGAAACGCGCCGAAAAGCCCCGCGCCACCGAGTACCAGCCAGGTCTCGTTGCCGTCCCAGACCGGCGCCACGCTGTTGACCATCACGTCGCGCTCTTTCGCATCGCCCACGAAGTTAAACAGCAGGCCGATGCCCAAGTCAAAGCCATCCATAATGATGTACATCAGCGTGGCAAACACGATGATGGCAAACCAAATCACTGAGATATCGACGCCCATCAGATTCTCTCCTCTTCCGGAACAGACTCAGCGGCAGACAGCGGACGAGCGGGTGTGCCCGAGGTGTTTGACGTCAGCGTATCGACGGGCTGCGGTCCTTTCTTAATCAGCCGGATAAGATAAACATAGCCCACGCCAAACACGGACGAGTAGACAACGAAGAACGCCAGCAGGCTGATGCTCATCTGCAGGGTGCTGTGCAGCGATACCGCGTCGATGGTGCGCAGATAACCATAGACCACCCACGGCTGACGGCCCACCTCGGTGGTCACCCAGCCGGCGAGCAGCGCCAGCAGCCCGGCAGGCCCCATGCAGAGGGCAAACCAGTGGAACGGGCGAGAGTGGTATAGCCGATGGCGATAGCGCAGCCAGACGCTGATCAGTCCGAGGGTAATCATCAGCAGCCCCATCCCGACCATGACGCGGAACGACCAGAAGACGATGGTCGAATTAGGGCGATCTTCTTTCGGAAAATCCTTCAGCGCCGGGACCTGCTTATCCAGACTGTGGGTCAGGATAAGGCTGCCGAGCGCGGGGATCTCCAGACCGTATTTGGTGCGCTCCTCCTCCATATCCGGCAAGCCAAACAGCAGCAGCGGAGTGGCCTCGCCCGGCGGATTTTCCCAGTGCCCCTCAATGGCGGCAATTTTGGCCGGCTGATGCTCAAGCGTGTTCAGGCCGTGCATATCACCCACCACCGCCTGGATAGGGGCGACCAGCAGCGCCATCCACATTGCCATGGAAAACATGGTGCGGACGGCGGGGGTATCGTTACCGCGCAGCAGGTGCCATGCGCCCGACGCGCCGACAAACAGCGCGCTGCTCAGAAACGCGGCGATAGCCATATGAATAAGGCGATAAGGGAAGGAGGGATTAAAGACGATCGCCAGCCAGTCCTGCGGGATAACCTGTCCGTTCTCAATAGTGAAGCCCTGCGGCGTATGCATCCAGCTGTTGGAGGCGAGGATCCAGAAGGTCGACATCAGCGTGCCGAGCGCCACCATGCAGGTTGAAAAGAAGTGCAGGCCCGGGCCAACCTTATTCCAGCCGAACATCATGACGCCAAGGAAACCGGCCTCGAGGAAGAAGGCGGTTAACACTTCATAGGTCAGAAGGGGGCCGGTAATACTGCCCGCGAACTGTGAGAATCCGCTCCAGTTGGTGCCAAACTGGTACGCCATGACCAGGCCGGAAACGACACCCATCCCGAAGTTAACGGCAAATATCTTGAGCCAGAAGTGGTACAACGAGCGCCAGACGTCGTTTTTGGTGCGCAGCCACATGCCCTCCAGCACCACCAGATAGCTGGCGAGGCCGATGGTGATCGCAGGAAAAAGGATATGGAACGAGACGGTAAAAGCGAACTGAATTCTGGCCAGATGGAACGCGTCGAGTTCGAACATGGTCCGTACCTCTGAAACGATGGGGCACGAGAATTGCCGGGCAGTTTATGGCTGCCCGGCAAAACCGATTACGGTTTAGTCTTACCGGCACCCAGCTCGGCACCGGTCAGCGGGTCAGAATGTGGATCGGACTTCGTGCGGGCAGCCATCGCCTTGACCAGGGTTGCCTGTTCGGTCGTGAGCGTGACGCTTGCGCTGCCATCGCCGCCGTCAACCGCAGGCTGGGGGGACTCAACGTAATCGAAATGTTTATCGCTGTTCCAGCTTCCGCGAACCTCTCCACCTTCAGACATATTGTAGTACTTGTTGGTGAATTCCTCGATTGGCGGAAATTTTCCCGGTGGGAAATTATTACGGATCGACTGCAGCGCCTTCTCAAAGGAGAGCTGATGCGCCGCCTCGCGCGTCATCAGAAACGCCAGCGCATCTTTTACTCCGGGATCGTCGGTCACGTTGATCAGCCGTTCATAGATGATTTTTGCTCGTGCCTCAGCTGCCACGTTTGAGCGCAGGTCCGCCGTAGGCTCGCCGATGGTATCGACGTAGGCTGCCGTCCAGGGCACGCCCGCCGAGTTAGTGAGCGGGGTGCCGCCACCGTAGAGCAGGGAGGTGATGTGGCTGTCATTGCCGTTTTCAGTCATGGACCGATACAGCTCGGCCTCGTTTTCCACCCCTTCCGCCAGCGCGCCTTTGGCGCCTTTATTCAGCATGCCGACCAGAGTACCGATGATTTCGAGGTGGCTTAGCTCCTCGGTCGCGATATCCATCAGCATATCTTTACGGCCCGGATCGTCATCGCTTAATCCTTGCGTAAAGTAGCGGCAGGCGGCAGCCAGTTCGCCCTGGGGCCCACCGAACTGCTCCAGTAAAAGGTTGGCGAGGCCAGGGTTCGGTTCGGCAACGCGAACCGTGTATTGCAGCTGTTTGACGTGTCGGAACATGGCGATTCTCCCGGGTTATTTTTTCGCTTCGACGCCCGATGCGTCAGAACGCAGCAGGAACTGTTCCGTGGTCTGCGGAATATGACGAATCAGCCAGTCGGCCATTTCGCGTTCCTCAGCCAGAATCGTCTCAATCGCAGGTATCGAGGCGGTGTCGCCCGCTTTTTTGGCCGCCGCCAGCAGGGAGGTATAACAGGCTATTTCAAACTGTTCGAAAACATAGCCGCTGATCGAGCCCTTCACGATCTCATCAGACGGGAACATGCCGCCGATGGACTGCCCGAGCGCCGCCATTTTGCTCATCGAATCTTTTAAAACCGAACGAGAAATATCATTACGGTCGAGGATTTCTTCCAGCAATGTAATTTGCCGTTTTGTCTCATTAATATGCTGCTCAATTCTGGCGCGAACATCAGGATAATTATCGATACGGCTGGCCATGGATTCCAGCATAGATTCGGCTTGCTTTTCCATCGCATGGGCATCGCGTAGCCAGTCATGGTAGTGTTCTACGTGATTCATCATTGTATCCTCATTAGGGGTTCGCTTATTTTGTCTCACTTTCAGCAGCCTGATCGGCACGCGCGGCACTGTAGCCAGATAAATGGCCGACAATATTGGCGTAAATACTGATGATAATGACCCATAGCACGCTATTCTTCCACCATATTACAGAGGGGATAGCGAGAATGAACCATATTATGGCTGCCGCTAAATGGCACCGTTTAATAGTCCTGGGACTGATGCTCATTTTATTTAACCTTTTTATTGCGTCATTTCTGCGCTTTTTGGTTAATATTTCCTACGGCCAGATCGGTGAGTTTAAGATCGGTTTCTTTTTCTTCTTCCAGCGTTTCGGCGAGAAGTTTAACGGCTTTTTTATAGCCCAGTTGTTCTGCTAATGTGGCAAGGGTACCGTAGCTGGCAATTTCGTAATGTTCGACTTTTTGCGCGGCGGCAATAAGTGCGGCATCACGTACTTCATTTTTTTCCGTGCTTTCGATGACTTCGTTGGCTTCTTCAATTAAGCCTTCCATCGCCACGCATTTCATGCGCTTAAGCTTGATACCGTCTTCCTGCTCGACGATTTGGTCGATACGTTCGATCTGACCCTGCGTCTCTTCCAGGTGCGCGGTAAAAGCGGCGCTCAGCTTCTCGCTGGACGCGGCGCGGGCAAGCTTGCTTAACGCTCGGGTAAGCTGCTTTTCTGCGCTGTAGGTATCCGACAGAAGATGAATAAAGACATCCTCGACGCTTTTCATATTCATAATAATTACGCTCCGGTAAAATAAAGAAAGGGTACTGCGAGCTTTTCAGCCCGCAGCATGCTCTCTGGTTTTATTAAAAGAGTATTAAATAAGATCAGGAGTTATCAGATTTACGGCCTCCGCCGTGACTGTTCTGTCCCCCTTTCTTACCCGCTTCAGATGCGCGTTGCGGATCGTTTTTAAAGTTCCCACCGCTATGCTGGCCACCTTTACGTCCAGCTTCTGATGCTTTTTCACGGTCTTCAGCGAAATTACCGGAACCACCACGATGCTCTGCCATATTAAACCTCATAGTCATATATTGGTTATGTCAGTACGATACGAAAAATATTCCGTATCACTCGTCGTTCGAGTAATAACTCTAGTCGCTGTTCGGCATCCGTCAAATGCGTTTTGCTATTTGCGGCTGCGTTATTTTTAAATATTTGTAAATTTGCGCTTCGCTTAAAATGGAAATATGGATAGACAGGAAGGACTTGTAAACAACCATTCAGATTAATCCTAACTTCAGCCTAAAAATTTGAAAGATGAGGATAAAAAAAATGGCGTACTCGAATTGGTTAATTTGCATTCAGGAGAGAACCAAAAAATACTCCTTTATAGCTAGAAAGCGGAACCCTAAATAATTATAAGGAAAATCCTGGATAAAAGCGTTCAGGTTGAAAGGGCGGTTCCGTTCGGCGCTGTTCAGGGACCCGTAGCACACGGTTTGACCACTGTCGTCTTAAGATCACAAATCAGAAATCTTTCCCCCCGGAAGGAACGGGTTTCTCTACACTCCAGGTAATATTCACTGGAGGCATGACATCATGGCGAACACCATCACGGCTGATGACATTCGGGAACACTTTTCGCAGGCTATGTCGGCGATGTACCAGCAGGAAGTTCCGCAGTACGGCACCTTGCTCGAACTGGTTGCGGACGTAAACCTGGCGGTTCTGGAAAATAATCCACTATTACATGAACAACTGGCTAACGCCGATGAGCTTGCGCGCCTGAACGTGGAGCGTCACGGGGCGATCCGCGTCGGCACGGCACAGGAACTTTCAACCCTGCGCCGTATGTTTGCCATTATGGGCATGTACCCGGTCAGCTATTACGATCTCTCTCAGGCGGGGGTGCCCGTCCACTCAACGGCGTTTCGTCCGATAGAAGATGCAGCGCTGTGCCGGAATCCGTTTCGTATCTTTACCTCGCTGCTGCGTCTTGAGCTGATTGAAAACGTCGCGCTGCGCGAACGTGCCGCGGAAATCCTCTCTCACCGCAACATCTTCACCCCGCGCTGCCTGGAACTGATCGACCTGCACGAGTCGGAAGGGCACTTTACTGACGCACAGGCGCACAAGTTTGTGCAGGAAGCGTTAGAAACCTTCCGCTGGCACCGCCATGCGACGGTCGATCGGGAGACCTATCTGGCCCTGAGCAACGAGCACCGTCTGATTGCCGACGTGGTCTGCTTCCCGGGCTGCCATATTAACCACCTCACGCCGCGCACGCTGGACATTGACCGGGTGCAGGAGCTGATGCCGAAGTACGGTATTGAGCCAAAAATTTTGATCGAAGGGCCGCCGCGTCGCGAGGTGCCCGTATTACTGCGTCAAACCAGCTTTAAGGCGCTGGAAGAGCCGGTGCTGTTTGCCGGTGAACATAAAGGCACCCACACCGCGCGCTTCGGTGAGATTGAACAGCGCGGCGTGGCGCTGACCCCGAAAGGCCGTGAACTTTACGATAGCCTCCTCGCCCAGGCCGGTACCGGCAAAGATAACCTGACGCATCAGCTGCATCTGCGGGAGATCTTTAGCGCCTTCCCGGACAGCGAAATGCTCATGCGCCGTCAGGAGCTGGCTTATTTCCGCTACCGTCTGACGCCTGCGGGTGAAGCGCATCGGCATGCGTTTCGTCCGGGCGACGATCCTCAGCCGCTGATTGAGCGCGGATGGGTGGTTGCCCAGCCCATCACCTACGAAGATTTTCTCCCGGTCAGCGCCGCGGGGATTTTCCAGTCCAATCTCGGGAACGAAACCCAGGCCCGCAGCCACGGTAACGCCAGCCGCGATGCGTTTGAAGACGCGCTGGGCTGCCCGGTGTATGACGAGTTTACGCTCTACCAGGAGGCTGAAACGCGCAGCAAACAGCGTTGCGGTTTGCTCTGAAATCGTTACTCTGCTGGGGTGTGATGGAAAAATTAAGGTCGTTATGCAAAATCCTTCCGCCCCTGTGGTTGAAACGCGCCAGGGCGCACTGTCTGGTTTAACCGATGAAAATGTCCACGTCTGGTGCGGTATTCCCTACGCTGCACCGCCCGTGGGGGAGTGGCGCTGGCGCTCGCCCCGGCCCCCTGAACCCTGGTATGGCCTGCGCGAGGCCTGGGCCTTCTCCGCCTCAAGCTGGCAAAGCAGCGAGTATTGTCAGGAGCTGGGCGGGGGCGATCCGGGCCAGTTTTCAGAAGACTGCCTCTACCTTAACGTCTGGTCTCCCGCAGAGCGCGCCGAGCCGCTCCCGGTTATGGTCTGGCTGCACGGAGGTGGCTTTACGATTGGTGCCGGGGGCCTGCCGCCGTATAACGGCAAAGCGCTGGCCACGCGCGGTGTGGTTGTGGTCACGATTAACTACCGTCTCGGCCATCTCGGCTTTTTCGCCCATCCCGCGCTGGAAGGCGAGGAAGGGCGCGTGGTGCATAATTTTGCCCTGCTGGATCAGATCGCCGCGCTCGACTGGGTGCGGGAGAATATCGCCGGGTTTGGCGGCGATCCCGCTAATGTGACCCTGTTTGGCGAATCCGCCGGTGCGCGCAGCGTGCTTTCTCTGCTGGCCTCGCCGCTGGCAGAAGGATTGTTCCATAAGGCGATTGTGCAAAGCGGATACACCTTACCGGACACGCCGCGCGAGCAGGCGCTGCAAAAAGGAGAAGCGCTGGCCGCCCATTTCGGGCTGGAAAATGCGACCGCCGGGCAGCTGCGCGCCATTCCGCCCGAGGCGTTCTGGCCGCTCACCGCGCCGCTTAACGTTGCCCCGGCGCCTATCGCTGGAGACTGTGTTCTGCCGGAAGCCATGCTGGACGTCTTTTTCGCCGCCCGTCAGCATCCGGTGCCGGTGATGATTGGCTCCAACAGCGATGAAGCCAGCGTGATGGCGGTGTTTGGCATCGATCTCGCCGGACAAATTCAGAAGCTTCGCCGGGAGCGCCGCTTCGGGCTGGGGCTGATTAAGCTGCTCTATCCGGGCGTGAAGGGCGATGAAGAGCTGGGCAGACAGGTGTGCCGCGACATGGCGTTCACCACGATGGGCTACGTGGTGATGCAGGCCCAGCAGCGCGTCGGTGGACTGTGCTGGCGTTATTGGTTTGACTATGTCGCGGAAGCGGAACATGCCACCTATATTAACGGCGCGTGGCACGGCAATGAAGTGCCTTACGTCTTTGATACCCTTGGCCAGGTGGAGCCTTCACGCCAGTATGTCAACGAAAGGGATTTGCAGTTTGCTGCTCAGGTGGCCGATTACTGGGTGAGCTTTGCGCGTGACGCGGGTCGTCGCGACATCCTGCCCGGGCCGACGCACTGGCCCGCGTGCCGTAAAGGGCGGGACGTTCTGTTACGCATTGGCGTGAATAAACATGCAGCTTTCAGGCTTGAAAACCGCTTTATGCGCGCCCGCATGAGCCTCTTCAAGCGGGTGATGAAGCACCACGTCAGCCTCGATTAAGCAAACAGGCGCGAAACGCCGCGAGACCATTTTCCTCGCCTGGCGTTTCGCGCAGCACCAGCCGGTAGCTTGCGCCGGTTTTTATGCTTGTCTCATAGGGCCGTACCAGCCTGCCCGCGTGAACATCTTCTGCCACCAGCGTTTCGTCGGCGATGGCGACGCCGAGCCCCTGAATGGCGGCCGTAATGGCGAGATCCATCGTGTCGAAGTGTTGATTTTTGTGCATGGCAAAGCCCGGACCTTCCTGTTTCGCCAGCCACAGCGACCAGTCTGTCTTATCCCTTGTTGGGTGTAGAAACGTCAGCGATCCCAGCGCTGCTCCTGCCCGCACCGGGCTTATCACCGGGGTGAGCGCCTCGTCGAACAGCAGATCGCCTGCGCTCATGTGCGTGCCGAACACAATGGCCGCGTCGTAAGATTCGGTTTTGAAATTGACGTTGTGATCGGTTGTGGTGGTCAGCGCAATTTGCAGATCCGGATGCTCGCGCTCCACCTCCAGCAGGCGCGGCACCAGCCAGCGCATGGCGCAGGTGGGGGCCTTCAGCCGGATCACCCTGTGCTGGCTGCGGGCCTGGTCGGCCACGGACAGCAGCTGCTCGAAAGCGGACTGCAACTCCGGAAGCAGGGCGCTACCCTGCGGTGAGAGGCGTAGCCCGCGCGCGTGGCGTTCAAAAAGCGGAAAGCCAAACCACGCCTCAAGGGAGGCAATCTTGCGGCTCACGGCCCCCTGCGTCAGACACAGTTCCGCCGCGGCATGGGTAAGATTGAGGTGACGCGCGGTGACTAAAAATGCGTCGATGGCATTAAGGGGGAGCGAACGGCGTGACATAGAAAACACCTCAGCTATGCATTTTTCTCATGGCTATTATGACAACAATTCGATTGTCCCGACAGCACAGATGTTGTTTGAATAGTTATGCAATGTCCATGAGAAGGGAAAGAGGATGACTTTACGAACGCCTGTGCAAACGCGCTCCAAACTGCCGGATGTGGGAACCACCATTTTTACCGTTATCGGCCAGCTTTCGGGGCAGCATAACGCGATTAACCTTTCTCAGGGCGCACCGAATTTTTCCTGCGACCCGAAGCTGATTGCGGGCGTCACCCGCGCGATGGAGGCGGGGCACAACCAGTACGCGTCGATGACCGGCCTGCAGCCGCTCAAGGAACGTATTGCCGATAAAATTGCTACGCTCTACGGCACGCAGTATGACCCTGCCAGCGAGGTGCTGGTGACCGCCAGCGCCAGCGAAGGGCTCTATTCGGCGATTAGCGGGCTGGTGCATCCGGGCGATGAGGTGATCTACTTTGAGCCGTCCTTTGACAGCTACGCGCCGATTGTCCGTCTGCAGGGGGCAACCCCGATTGCCATCAAGCTCACCGTGCCGGATTTTGCCGTCAACTGGGATGAGGTTCGCGCCGCGATCACCCCGCGCACGCGCATGATTATCATCAATACGCCGCACAACCCGAGCGGTCAGGTCTTCTCTGCCAGTGACCTGCAGCAGCTGGCGGCGCTTACGCGCAATACCGACATCATTATTTTGTCTGACGAAGTATACGAACACGTCGTTTTTGACGGCGAGCCGCACCACGGGATGGCCACGCACCCCCAGCTGGCGGAGCGCAGCGTGATTATTTCCTCTTTCGGAAAAACCTATCACGTCACCGGATGGCGCGTGGGTTACTGTGTTGCACCGGCGGTACTGATGGACGAGATTTGTAAAGTGCATCAATTTTTAATGTTTTCTGCCGATACGCCAATGCAGTACGCGTTTGCTGAGCATATGATCGACCCGCAAACCTGGCTGTCGCTCTCTGCGTTTTACCAGCGCAAGCGCGATCTGCTGCACAGCCTGCTGGCCGATTCACCGTTTACGCTGCTGCCGAGCGCCGGATCGTTCTTCATGCTGGCGGATTACAGCCAGTTCAGCGACGAGCGCGACAGCGAGCTGGTGAAACGGCTGATCGTTGAGTACGGCGTTGCCACCATTCCGCTGTCGGCGTTTTATGCGGACGGTACGGATAATAAATTGATTCGTCTCTCTTTTGCGAAAGATGAGGCGACGTTACGGGCAGGTGCCCAGGCCCTGTGTCGGGTTAAACCACGCTGAGGAGTATTAGATGAAATTACGCGCGTTAGTTGTCGGCATGGGATTGCTGTGTACTTTTCCTTCCTTCGCGGCCACCGAGCTGCGTTACGGTCTGGAAGCGGAATACCCGCCGTTTGAGAGCCGCAATGCGGCGGGCGAACTGGAAGGGTTTGACGTGGAGCTGGGGAATGCCATCTGCAAAGCGGCAGCGCTGAAGTGCAGCTGGGTTGAAACCTCCTTTGATGCGCTGATCCCGGGCCTGGTGGCGAAGAAATTTGACGCCATCAACTCGGCGATGAACATCACCGAGCAGCGCCGCAAGAGCATTGATTTTACCCAGCCGATCTACCGTATTCCGTCGCAGCTGGTCGGTAAGGCCGGTACGGCGGTTGAGGCAACGCCAGAAGGGCTGAAGGGCAAAACTATCGGCGTACTGCAGGGATCCATTCAGGAAACCTATGCCAAAGAGCACTGGGAAAAGCAGGGTGTCACCGTGGTGTCTTATAAAGATCAGAATATGGCCTGGGGCGATCTGCTGAATGGCCGTATCGACGCCTCGCTGGTCATGTCCGCGGCCGGGCAGGCAGGTTTCCTCAGCAAGCCGCAGGGGAAAGGGTTTGGCTTCATCGGCAAACCGGTGTCTGACGACACTATCCTCGGCAGTGGGATCGGTTTTGGGTTGCGTAAAGGTGACGAGGCCACCAAAAAGCAGCTTGATACCGCGATTGATAAAGTACGTGCCGACGGCACGATCGCCAAACTCGCTGATAAGTACTTCCCGGGTATCGATGTCAGCGTAAAATAACCGCCTCATTCGCCCCGTCAGCTGATGTCCTGACGGGGCATTTTTAATACACTTCATCCTTCAAGCTGCCTCTGCGTTGGCTACGTCTGTTCACCCCAGTCACTTACTTAAGTAAGCTCCTGGGGATTCTCAGACTTGCCGCCTTGATCCAGCATGAATGATTTTGTGTATTTACTGTTTTTTACACCACTTTCGGGCCGTTCTGGTCGACAGAAAATATTTCTCACTTTGTTCATATAATCACCGGCCAACAATTGGATTCTTAACCATTTTTGTTTAGGCTGTGCGTTCTTTCTTGCCGTCATTTCGCCGAGCGCGAAACACATTCACACGACCATAAGGACGTTTTTCCAGGCATGAATCGCAGACGTTTTCTAAAAGGCTCGCTGGCAGTGGCAGCCCTGAGCGGCACATCTGGCCTTGCTTCCCTGTTTTCCAAAGCGGCATACGCTGCCGACTCTGACATTGCTGACGGCCAGAGCCGTCGTTTCGACTTCTCCGTACTGCAATCCATGGCGCATGACCTGGCGAAAACCCCGTGGGGTGGCGCGCCGCGTCCGCTGCCGGACACGCTGGCAACCATGACGCCGCAGGCGTACAACGCCATCCGCTACGATGAAAAACAGTCACTGTGGAACAACATTGAAGGGCGTCAGCTGGACGTGCAGTTCTTCCATATGGGGATGGGGTTCCGTCGCCGCGTGCGGATGTTCTCGCTGGACCAGTCGACCTCTATGGCGCGCGAGATCCACTTCCGTCCGGAGCTGTTCAGCTACGGTGAAACGGGTGTGGATACCAAACAGCTGGAAGGGCAAAGCGATCTCGGGTTTGCGGGATTCCGCGCCTTTAAGGCGCCGGAGCTGGCGCGTCGCGATATCGTCTCTTTCCTGGGCGCGAGCTATTTCCGCGCGGTGGATGACACCTACCAGTACGGCCTGTCTGCCCGCGGTCTGGCGGTAGATACCTTTACCGATACGCCGGAAGAGTTTCCCGATTTCACTTCATTCTGGTTTGAAACCGTTAAGCCCGGCGACACGACTTTTACCGTCTATACCCTGCTGGACAGCCCGAGCATCACCGGTGCCTACAAATTCGTAATCCACTGCGAGAAGAGCCAGGTGATTATGGAGGTGGAAAACCATCTCTACGCGCGGAAGGACATCAAGCAGCTCGGCATCGCGCCGATGACCAGTATGTTTAGCTGCGGCAATAACGAACGCCGCATGTGTGACACCATTCACCCGCAAATTCATGACTCCGACCGCCTGGCAATGTGGCGCGGCAACGGGGAGTGGATCTGTCGTCCGCTGAACAACCCGCAGAAGCTGCAGTTCAACGCCTATATGGACAAAAACCCGAAAGGGTTCGGCCTGCTGCAGCTCGACCGCGATTTCTCGCACTATCAGGACGTGATGGGCTGGTATAACAAACGCCCGAGCCTGTGGGTGGAACCGCGTAACAACTGGGGGAAAGGCGCGGTTGGCCTGATGGAGATCCCGACTACCGGCGAAACGCTGGATAACGTGGTCTGCTTCTGGCAGCCGGAAAAAGCGGTGAAAGCGGGCGACGAGCTGGACTTCAAATATCGCCTCTACTGGAGCGCCATGCCGCCGGTGCGTTCTCCGCTGGCCAACGTCTTCGCCACCCGTACCGGCATGGGCGGCTTCCCGGAAGGCTGGGCACCGGGCGAAAATTACCCGAAAGTGTGGGCCCGTCGCTTTGCCATCGACTTCGTCGGCGGCGACCTGAAGGCCGCTGCGCCAAAAGGCATCGAGCCGGTGATTACGCTCTCCAGCGGTGAAGCGAAGCAGGTTGAGATCCTCTACGTTGAGCCGTTTGACGGCTATCGCATCCTGTTTGACTGGTATCCGACGTCGGATTCAACGGAGCCGGTGGATATGCGCCTGTTCCTGCGCTGCCAGGGCGATGCCATCAGTGAAACCTGGCTGTACCAGTATTTCCCACCAGCGCCGGATAAACGTAACTACGTTGACGACCGGATAATGCGTTAACGATCGATTCCCTCTCCCTTCGGGAGAGGGATAGGGTGAGGGGCAATGACCGCAGCAAAATCCGAAATAATCCCGATATCTGACGCTCTCGAGCTTCGCGCCGTCGAAGAGCGCTACGCCGCCGATCTGCATAATCTCGTCGTCAAAAATAAAACCTTTCTGCAAACCGCCTTTGACTGGGCGCAGCACGTCGGCAGCGAGGAGGATACCCGCCGCAACGTGCAGAGCAATCAGATGCTGCATCAGCGCGGCTACGCCAAAATGTTTTTGATCTTCAAGAGTGATGAACTGGTTGGCGTGCTGTCGTTCAATACGATTGAACCAGCCAACAAAGCCGGGTACATCGGCTACTGGCTGGATGAAGCCCACCAGGGGCAGGGCATTCTCTCCCGGTCACTGCAGGCGTTTATGCGCTACTACGCTGAGCGCGGGGAGATCCGCCGTTTTGTGATCAAGTGTCGGGTGGCGAATCAGCACAGCAACAGCGTTGCCGTGCGCAACGGTTTTACGCTGGAAGGGTGCTTGCGGGAAGCGGAATACCTGAATGGCCGCTTTGACGATGTGAATATCTACGGTAAGATCTACGCCCTATAACGCGCCCAGCAGCGGGGTGCGGGTGATGCGCTGGTCGCCGTTAATCACCTTTTCGCCGCGCAGGTGAATGCTCTCCCCGGCAAACGCTTCAATGACCGCATCATCTGTGATTTCAACCCGGTGCTCGATCAGCACATCGCCACTGATCCGCGCGCGTCCCTGAATCACGACTTTATCATCCAGCATGATCGGCCCGCCGCGCAGCCAGGCCTGACCGCCAATCAGGACGTGATGCTTGATGACGCAGTTTCCTTCCACCACGGCATTCTCCGCAATCTGAGAGCTGTAGCGCACCGTCGGAATAGCATCGTCGTCATAACCGGCAATCACGCGGGCGTTGCCATAGACCTTTGCGCAGTCGCACACCCAGACGTTATTTAAGTCGTTACCTTCGAGGATGGCGTTGTCGAATATTTCGGCGCGGTGCTCAACAAAGGCAAAATTAACCATCGCCTCGCCGTAGATCTGCGCCTGATGCACAATGCGCGACTGGCTCACCGTCGCCTTATCGTAGATTTGCAGGATCTGGTCATGGTCCGGCGTCAGCCCTTTGGCGGCAATGATAACGCTATTGTGCAAAATGCGGGCGTCGCCGTAGAGATGGCACTCGCCCCTTACGCAGGATTGCTGAATGGTGACGTTGTCACTTATTCGCGCCCCGTGGCTGACCTCTGCGCCGTCCAGCCAGCAGCTGTCACCGATACGGGCATCATGGCTCACGACGCACGGCAGGGTAAGACGCGCGTTGCCGGACACGGTCGCTCCGGCGAACACCACGCTGTTTTCGTCGTAGATCCAACAGTCGCCGTCCTGCGCGAGGGCGCGCTCATCGTCAACCCAGCCGCCTTTCGTGCCGGCCGTCACGTCGTTAAAATCCACTGTCGCGATGATCTGCCGCAGCGTGACGGAGCGGGTAGTGTCGCCGTTTTTCCATTGCCAGAGGCGGGTTTCGTCGCTGAGGCGATATTTGTTCATCTTTATTTCTCTGATAAGCGTCTTCACTAAACGTAGCAAATTTTTCGATTTTCGAGCGGCTGGCAACCAGACGGTAAACGCCTTAAAATAGCATCCAGGATGCACTTTCACTTTATGAGAACGCAGGAAAACAATGACTGTCGATGAGAATTACTTCACAGAGAAATATGGCTTAACCCGTACCCATTCAGAAGTGCTGTACAGCGCGGAGATTGTGAAACCCGGTAAAACGCTGGATCTGGGCTGCGGCAACGGCCGTAACAGCCTCTATCTTGCAGCTAACGGCCACGATGTCACCGCATGGGACAAGAACCCGATGAGCATCGATAATATCGAGCGCATTAAGGCGGAAGAAGGGATCGATAACCTCCACACGGCGATTAAAGATCTCAACAATCTCAGTTTTGACGGCGAGTACGATTTCATTCTCTCCACCGTGGTGCTGATGTTCCTGGAGTCAAAAACCATCCCGGGACTTATCGCCAACATGCAGCGCTGCACCAAGCCCGGCGGCTACAACCTGATTGTTGCCGCGATGGACACGGCGGATTACCCGTGCACCGTCGGCTTCCCGTTTGCGTTCAAAAGCGGCGAGCTGAGCAACTACTACGAAGGCTGGGAGTTGCTCAAATACAACGAAGACGTTGGCGAACTGCACCGCACCGATGAAAACGGCAACCGCATCAAGCTGCGCTTTGCCACGATGCTGGCGCGCAAGCCCGCTTAACGGGCGGCCAGCAGGCAGATCTGCAGTGCGGTGTTATAAGACGCCTCGAACGACGACAGCGGCAGGAATTCAAACTTCGAGTGGAAGTTATGCGCGCCGGTGAAGAAGTTCGGCGTGAGCAGCCCTTTTGCCGAGAGCGCCGCGCCGTCGGTACCGCCGCGCATGGGCGTCGGTTTCGGCGTGATGCCGAGCGATTCCATCGCCTCGAACATCAGATCGATGGCGCGCCGGTCCTCACCAATCGCATTGCTGATATTGCTGTAGGTATCTTCAATGCGATAGTTTAGCCTGGCCGTTGGATGTTGGGCGGCAATCAGCGCGGCAACGTCGGCAATCTGCTGCTTGCGGGCGGCAAAGCTGTTCTTGTCAAAGTCGCGGATATTGGCCTTAAGAATGGCCTCGTTTTGCCCGGCCTGAATGCCGTTAAACCAGATGTAGCCTTCACGCCCCTCGGTGCACTCTGGCGTTTGCAGACGGTCAAAATGGCTGATGTAATCAGTCGCCATCAGCAGGGGATTCACCAGCACGCCTTTGGCGGACATCGGGTGCGCCGTTACGCCGGTAAAGCGGATTTCAGCGGCTGCCGCATTAAAGTTCTCGTAGACAATTTCCCCCAGCTCGCAGCAGTCGATAGTCCAGGCGAAGTCGACGTCAAAGCGCTTAAGGTCCAGCGCTTTTGCACCGTTCAGGCCGATCTCTTCGTCAGGCACAAACGCCACGACGATATCTCCGTGCTGATGTTCCGCGGTCAGGTTTTCCAGCACCGTCATGACCACCGTGACCGCCGATTTATTATCCGCGCCCAATACGCTGGTTCCGTCGCTGAAAATAATCTCCTCATTCGGATACGCCAGAATTTCAGGATGCTCGTTAACCCGCAGCCAGATGTCTTTCTCTTTATTAAGACAGAGATCTTCGCCGGTAAAGGTTAATATTTGTGGATGAATATCCGGTGATAATCCCACGTCCACGGTATCAATATGGGTAATAAAGCCGATGCGCGGCGCACCGGGCACGTTGCCTTTTTTTACCGCCGTTACCGTGGCGAATTCATCAATAACAATGTCGTCTAAACCCAGCTGCGCCAGCTCCTGCGCCAGTTCCCGCGCCATGTCGTGCTGGCCCGGCGTTGAGGGCAGGGTTTTGACTTTAGGATCGCTCTGGCTGGTGATCGCGAGATAGCGGAAAAAACGGTGCGTTAATTGTCTGGAAAGCGGCGAGCCCATAGTGATTTATTCCTTATTTATTTTTCAGGTGTTTGCCACATCACTTTAATGTTATTTATGAAATGGCAAAAGAATTAATTAGCCGTCGAATTAAAAAGACAGGAATAAATGATGAAAAGCAAACTCACAACTTTAACGCTGGCGCTTGCTGCACTCACGGTCAGTTCCACCGTTGCCGCGAAAACGCTGGTGTATTGCTCCGAAGGATCGCCGGAAAACTTTAATCCTCAGCTATACACCTCGGGAACCAGCGTGGACGCCAGCGCCGTGCCGGTCTATAACCGGTTGGTCGATTTCAAACCCGGCACCACGGAGCTGGTGCCGAGCCTGGCGGAGCGCTGGGAGGTGAGCGACGACGGCAAGGTTTACACCTTCCATCTGCGTAAGGGCGTTAAATTCCAGAGTAATAAATCCTTCACGCCGACCCGCGACTTTAACGCCGACGACGTGATTTTCTCGTTTATGCGTCAGAAAGACGTGAATCATCCGTATCACAACGTCTCTAACGGCAGCTACTCCAACTTCGAAAGTCTGGAATTTGGCAGCCTGATAACCGGCATTGATAAAGTTGATGACCACACCGTGCGCTTTACCCTGGCGCACCCGGAAGCGCCGTTTGTCGCCGATCTGGCATGGTATTTTGCCTCGATCCTGTCCGCGGAATATGCCGACGCGATGCTCAAAGCGGCCACGCCCGAGAAGGTGGATATGGAGCCTATAGGCACCGGCCCGTTTAAGCTGGCCCAGTATCAGAAGGATTCGCGGATCCTGTTCACGGCGTTTGCCGACTACTGGCAGGGGAAATCGAAGCTGGACCGGCTGGTGTTTAGCATCACGCCGGATGCCTCCGTGCGTTTTGCCAAAATTGAGAAGAACGAATGTCAGGTGATGCCGTTCCCGAACCCGGCGGACCTGCCGCGCATGAAGGCGAACAAAGACATCAACCTGATGAGCAAAGCCGGACTGAATACCGGTTTTCTGGCGTTCAATACCCAAAAACCGCCGCTGGATAACGTAAAAGTCCGTCAGGCGCTGGCGATGGCCATCAACAAACCGGCCATTATTGATGCGGTGTTCCACGGCACCGGCACTGCGGCGAAGAACCTCCTGCCGCCGGGCGTCTGGGGCGCAGACAGCGAGCTTAAGGATTACGATTACGATCCTGAAAAGGCGAAAGCGCTGCTGAAAGAGGCCGGTTTTGCCAACGGCGTGAGCGTCGACCTGTGGGCGATGCCGGTGCAGCGTCCGTACAATCCGAATGCGAAACGCATGGCGGAAATGATTCAGGCCGACTGGGCGAAAATCGGCGTACAGACCAAAATCGTCACCTACGAGTGGGGCGAATATCTTAAGCGCGTGAAGGGCGGGGAACATCAGGCCGCGCTGATGGGCTGGACGACCGCAACGGGCGATCCCGACAACTTCTTTGGTCCGCTATTTACCTGTACCTCGGCAAACGGTGGCTCAAATTCGGCGAAATGGTGCTACAAGCCCTTCGATAAAATTATTGCGGAAGCAAAATCAACCACCGATCGCGATAAACGCGTGGCGCTGTATAAAGAGGCTCAGCAAATGATGCATGATCAAATGCCGGCGGTGATGATTGCGCATTCAACCATTTTCGAGCCGGTGCGCAAGGAGGTGACGGGCTATGAAATTGACCCGTTTGGCAAACATCTGTTCTGGCAACTGGATATAAATCAGTAATTTTTCACTGCCCGGCACGCCTCCGGGCAGTCTTTTCGCAATTTGTGCTCTCCGCATCATTTTTTGTCACAACAAACCCATCGGTCTTTTGCTATAACTTCAAATGCATACTTGCAGATAACACGGAAAACTATCATGCGTTCTCAAACTTTTTTTAAAGTTGCAGTGCTTACTGGTCTGTTGGCGTTGGCGGGCTGTTCTTCAAAAGTCGCGGCTCCCGAACAATATTCTGGCTTTTTAAAAGACTATTCCGGCTTGCAGCAGACGACGTCTGCGACGGGAAAACCAACGCTGCGTTGGGTTGATCCTTCTTATAACGAAGCTAATTACGACAGTATTCTCTGGACGCCGATTACTTATTATCCTGCGCCTAAACCGACCACTCAAATTGGTCAAAAAACGCTTGATGAGCTGTTGAATTACACCAATAACAAAATGAAAACCGCTATTGGTACCCGTAAGCCAGTGGTGACCACGCCGGGTAAACACAGCCTGATTTTCCGCGGTGCAATTACCGGGGTGAGTTCGCAGAAAGAGGGTCTGCAGTTCTATGAAGTGGTGCCGGTCGCGCTGGTGGTAGCAGGTACGCAAATGGCAACCGGACATCGCACCATGGATACCCATCTTTACTTTGAAGGTGAGCTGATTGATGCGGCAACCAATAAGTCCGTAATGAAGGTGGTTCGTAAAGGCGAAGGTAAAGAGCTGGCAAACGAAAATACGCCGATGGGCTTTGCGACGCTGAAACAGGTAGTTGATGACATGGCGACGGACGCCACCATGTTTGATGTGAAAAAGACCGCGAAATAAAATAAAACGGCCTGCGTAATGCAGGCCTTTTTATTTACGCCATTCGTAAGCGTCTGAACCAGGTTTCTGGTTTGGTAAACATCACCATATTTCCCCCCAAAATCAGCAATAACCCCACGATTCCGTTGATATGCCAGACGTAGCCTTCGTACACCGTGGAGATGGACAGCGCCACCAGCGGGAAGAGCAGCGTACTGTAGGCCGCTTTGCCCGGACCGATACGTCCCACCAGCGTGAAGTAGGCGCCAAAGGCAATCACCGAACCAAACACGGCCAGATAGAGCAGCGCGCCAATGTAGCTGATGGTCCACTCTGGCGCGAAGCTGTCGCCTCTGAGCAGGGCAATGCAACCCATTACCAGCGTGCCGTAGAGCATCGCCCAGGCGTTGGTGGTCATGGTTTCCAAGCCTCTGCGCTGGTGACGCATGCTGATCATATTGCCCAGCGAGAAGCCGTAGGTGCCGAGCGCGGAAAGACCAATCCCGGTCAGGAGCGACGCGCTCCAGCCGCTGGCCAGCAGATCGTCCCAGAAGAGGGTGACGATCCCAGTCAGGCCCAGAGCCGCCGCCGTCCAGAAACGCGCGGGCGGGCGCTGCCCGAAGAAGATAAAGCTGTTAATGGCGTTATAGAGCACGGCCATGGAGAAGATCACCGATTCCAGCCCGGTATTGATATGTGCCGCTGCCGTGTAAAAACACCAGAAGTTAAAGCAGAAAACGCAGCATCCCTGGAGCATACAAAAGAGGTGATCCCGCAGCGCCAGCTTGCGCAGGCGGCGCAGGGCGAGTAACACCACCATCATCGTGAGGCTGGCGACGGCGAAACGCCAGAAAATAGAGACGGGTGCCGCTACGGGACCCTGCTGCAGGAAAATCGCAATCCAGGTGGTTCCCCAGATGACCACCACCAGTCCGTATAATAATGCGTTCATATTTTTCTCTTCTCAAACCATGGAAGCCCGCAGTATGCCGCTGAGATCGGTCAGGGGCTTTCACCGGCTTGCGGTCGACTTGCAAAATCTTGCGCTTTTTTCTTCCCCGGGGGCTGGCAACGGGAGACAACTCTTCTTAGACTGATATTCCAGTCAATCACGCGCTTACGGTCATGTCTCACGCTTACGATACCTTTGAAACGCTTTGCCAACAGAATGCGGTCCTGCGGGAAACCGTCTCGCTGAACTCGGGCATCCAGCTGGCAGCGTGGTACAACAAGCACGATACGATAACGGTAAAAAGTAACCACCATACCCTGAGCCTGTACGTGGCGGACGGCTACGAAAGCTACCAAAAAACGCCGGGCGGCTGGAGGAACGGCGGGGGGCCGAACCGTTTCTGCTTGATGCCAAAAGAGAGCGAATCGACGTGGGATATCCGCGATGACCTGTCGTTTGTCCATCTCTACTGCACCGACGAACACCTGCGCGACGTGGGGGAGAAGATCTGGGATAAGCGCCCGCTTTCGCTGACGCTGGACGAGCGCATTTTTGGTAGCGATCCGAAGATCACCGCGCTTTATCGCCAGTTTTTGCTCGGCTGCGACTGGCAGCAGCATGCCAACCAGCTCACCCTGAGCACGGCCTCTACGCTGCTCCTGACCCATCTGCTGCAAAACTACTCTAACGTTCAGTGGAAGCTGCCGGTCGTCACCGGCGGGCTATCGCCATTCGTGCTGCGCAACGTGCTGGCCTTTATTGAAGAGAACCTCGGACAACCCCTGACGCTGGCTGAACTGGCGGCGCAGGCCGCCCTCAGCGAATACCATTTTGCCCGCATGTTCCGCCAGTCGACGGGGCTGGCGCCGCATCAGTACGTGATGCAGAGAAGAATGGAAAAAGCGAAGGCCCTTGTGCAGCACACGGCGACGCCGCTAACGGACATCGCCCTTGCCTGTGGGTTTAACTCCGCCAGCCACTTCAGCAACCGCTTTCGCAGCGCGACGGGTATGACGCCTTCGCAGCTACGCGCGGCGCGCGCGTGAAAACAGGGCATAGCACACGCCGCCCAGCACCAGCCCCCAGAATGCCGAACCGATGCCGAGGATCGTGACGCCGCTCGCGGTCATCAGGAACGTGACGATGGCCGCGTCGCGCTCCGCCTCGTGATTCAGCGCCTGATATAAACTCCCGCTAATGGTTCCCAGCAGCGCCAGACCGGCGAGCGTCTGGATCCAGCTGAGCGGCAAAGCGGCCATCAGCCCGGTAATCGAGCCGCCGAAAATCCCCGCAAGCAGATAAAAACCTCCCGCTGCGACGGCCGCCAGCCAGCGTTTATCGGCGTCCGGGTGTGCATCCGGGCTTTGGCAAATGGCGGCGGTAATGGCCGCGATGCAGATTGAAAAGACGCCAAACGGAGAAAACAGAAGCGCCAGTCCGCCCGTCACGACGATAAGAGGTGAGACCGCCAGCGGGTAACCGGAGGCTTTCATCGTGGCGAACCCCGGCGCGTTCTGCGAGGCCATGGTCACCAGGAAGAAGGGCACGCCAATACTCACCAGGCTGGTGAAGGTGAACGTGGGCGCAATAAACTCAGGCATAGTAAGGGAGAGCGTGAGCTTATCCGTGACAACGTCACCGCCCGCCCATGCCACGATACCGCCGACCAGCAGCGTGACCACGATGGCATAGCGCGGCGCCAGCGCTTTTGCCATCAGCCACGCCGCAATCATGCTGCCGCACAGCAGAAAGTGACCCTCCAGGTGCGCAAACGCGTGCAGGCCAAACTGCAGCAACACGCCTGCCAGCATGGCGGCAGCAAGCGAATGCGGGATAAGCTTCATCAGACGGGCGAAAAGCCCGGTAATGCCGCAAAGTAAAATAAGCCCGTTAGCAAAGATGAACACGCCGATCGTTTCCGGCAGCGTCACGCCGTGCAGGCTGGTAGCGAGCAGCGCCGCGCCGGGCGTCGACCAGGCGGTCAGCACCGGCGCTTTGTACCACCAGGAAAGCGCCAGCGTGCTGACGCCCATCCCAATCCCCAACGCGGTCATCCAGCCTGCGATCTGCTGCGCGCTGGCACCAGCCGCCGCGGCTGCCTGCCAGATGATGGCGGCCGAGCTGGCGTAACCGACCAGCACGGCGACAAATCCAGCCAGGGCGACTGGAACAAGGTGAGAGGAAGGGCGCATGAAAACTCCGTTGTGCGTTATAACGTCCGATATAAGGTAACACTGTGCGCTATAGCGTACAAGTGGTATGCTGATCGCCATCAGGAGGGACCATGGACATCACACTACACCTTGCAACAACGCTGAAAACGCTGCGCCAGACGCGCGGCTGGAGTTTGTCGAAGCTCGCGGACGAGACCGGCGTGTCAAAAGCGATGCTGGGGCAAATCGAGCGCAATGAATCCAGCCCGACGGTGTCGACGCTGTGGAAAATAGCCACCGGGCTGAACGTGCCGTTTTCCGCGTTCATCACGCCAGAGGCGGACCGACAGGCGGTGTTTGACCCGCAGCAGCAGGCGATGGTGGTCAAACCGCTTTTTCCGTGGGACGAGACGCTCGGGTTTGATTATTTCTCGATTACGCTGGCACCCGGCGCGCTGAGTGAATCCACGCCGCATGAGGCGGGGGTGATTGAACATGTGGTGGTGGTCAGCGGCGAGCTGGAGATGAAGCTCGAGGGCAAATGGCAGACGATATCTGCCGATTCGGGCGTCCGTTTCGCCGGCGATAAACCGCACGCCTACCGCAACAGCAGCGACCGGACGGTGCATTTTCACTCCCTGATTCATTATCCCCGCTGAGGCTACGCAAAACTGTTTCGCTGACGCAGACTTCTGACTACAATAGCCGCCATTTTGACCATAACGGATAACGACGAAGTATGCGCCTGCAATCCCATCATCTTGAACTTTTAAGCCCGGCCCGCGACGCCGCCATTGCCCGTGAAGCGATCCTTCACGGCGCTGACGCCGTCTACATTGGCGGCCCTGGCTTCGGTGCCCGCCATAACGCCAGCAACAGCCTGAGCGATATTGCTGAACTGGTGCCGTTCGCCCATCGTTTCGGGGCGAAAGTGTTCGTGACCCTGAACACCATTCTTCATGATGATGAGCTGGAGCCCGCGCAACGTCTGATTACCGATCTCTACCAGGCCGGCGTTGATGCCCTGATCGTTCAGGACATGGGCGTTCTGGAGCTGGATATTCCGCCCATTGAACTGCATGCCAGTACCCAGTGCGATATCCGCACGGTCGAGAAGGCGAAGTTTCTCTCCGACGTCGGCTTTTCGCAGATCGTTCTGGCGCGCGAGCTGAACCTGAATCAGATCCGCGACATTCACCAGGCGACAGACGCGACGATTGAGTTCTTTATCCACGGTGCGCTGTGCGTGGCTTATTCCGGTCAGTGCAATATTTCCCACGCGCAGACGGGCCGCAGCGCCAACCGCGGCGACTGTTCTCAGGCCTGCCGTCTGCCGTATACCCTGAAAGACGATCAGGGCCGCGTCGTGGCGTTCGAAAAACACCTGCTTTCTATGAAGGACAACGATCAGACGGCCAACCTGGGCGCGCTGATCGACGCGGGCGTGCGTTCCTTCAAGATTGAAGGGCGCTACAAAGATATGAGCTACGTGAAGAACATCACCGCGCACTATCGCCAGATGCTGGACGCCATTATCGAAGATCGCGGCGACCTGGCGCGCGCGTCGGCCGGGCGCACCGAGCATTTCTTTATTCCGTCGACGGACAAAACGTTCCACCGCGGCAGCACGGACTATTTTGTGAATGCCCGTAAAGGGGATATCGGCGCGTTCGACTCACCGAAGTTTATCGGTTTACCGGTGGGTGAAGTGCTGAAAGTGGCGAAAGATCACCTTGATGTTGAAGTGACGGAACCGCTGGCGAACGGCGATGGCCTTAACGTGATGATTAAGCGTGAGGTCGTAGGCTTCCGTGCCAATACGGTCGAGAAAACCGGCGAGAACCGCTACCGCGTCTGGCCGAATGAAATGCCCGCCGATCTCTACAAGGCGCGGCCGAACGCGGCGCTTAACCGTAACCTCGATCATAACTGGCAGCAGGCGCTGCTGAAAACCTCCAGCGAACGCCGTATCGCCGTGGATATTGAGCTGGGCGGCTGGGAAGAGCAGCTAATTCTGACCATGACCTGTGAAGACGGCATTAGCGTGACGCATACGCTCGATGGTCATTTCGAGGTGGCAAACAACGCGGAAAAAGCGCTTAACAGCCTGAAGGATGGCGTGGCGAAGCTGGGCCAGACGATTTATTACGCGCGCGCGATCGACGTGAATCTGCCGGACGCGCTGTTCGTGCCGAACAGCCTGCTTAACCAGTTCCGCCGCGAAACGGCAGAGATGCTGGATGCCGCGCGCCTGGCACAGTATCCGCGCGGAAGCCGTAAAGCGGAAACCGTCCCTGCGCCAGTCTACCCGGACACCCATTTATCCTTCCTCGCTAACGTCTACAACCATAAAGCGCGTGAATTCTATCATCGCCATGGCGTGCAGCTGATCGACGCAGCCTATGAAGCGCATGAAGAGAAGGGCGATGTGCCGGTGATGATCACCAAGCACTGCCTGCGCTTTGCCTTTAACCTGTGTCCTAAGCAGGCGAAAGGGAACATTAAGAGCTGGAAGGCCACCCCTATGCAGCTGGTAAACGGTGACGAAGTGCTAACCCTTAAATTCGACTGTCGTCCCTGCGAAATGCACGTGATTGGCAAGATGAAAAACCACATCTTCAAAATGCCGCAGCCTGGCAGCATTGTGGCGTCCGTCAGTCCGGACGATCTGATGAAAACGCTGCCGAAACGCAAGGGCAGCTAACTACCGAACGTGCGTGTCCGGTTTGCGCGATTTCTGCCACAGGTGGTGTTCGCGCAAACCCTCCGCCGACTCTTCCGCAGCGCTTCGCAACTCATCGCTGTCGGCTTCATGACGAAGCTGATGCGCCACATTCTTGACCCATAAATATTCGTGTCCTTTGTGCCCGGCCATAAGCTGGCCGGAAAACAGCGCACAGATAAGCATGACGAAAGATAACCCTTTTTTAATCATGGATTCACCGCTTAAAAACAATGCGGGATAATCATGTCGATTATTTTTAAGGGTTATTATTCAAAAATTAAAATTAGCGAAAAGAAAATGTCAAATATTGTGGATTCGGAATTACGGTTAAGACATTTCCTAAAAGTCATCTGAAACTTTGTAAAGCTCCATTTCTGGACCACAATTGGATATTTGCATTAAGGATAAATCTTATATAATAGTTATCTCGGGCTAAGGAACAGGTCATTCATAAATGAAAAAAATAATAGCGCTTGCGCTTCTGGCGGTGGCTGTTGGAGCTGTTGTTGGGATTCGTTATGCAGGTAATGACGAACCAGAATATATTCAGTCTGCAGAAATTCGCGTGGGTTCCTATTTAACCAGCGATTATGGTGGCGTTGCCTGCTCCAGCAAAAAAATAAACGATCGACGCTGGGAATTAGATTGCACTCATCAGGCAAGAGGAAAAACATTCCAGTTCGCGGTGTATCCCTCTGAAAAAGCACCTTATGGTGTCGCCCGTTCCTTTTATCTTGAAGCCATTAATGACGACGCAAAACAGAGCGCTGAGCAGGGGCTTATGCGTTATTTGCAGATCAATACCCATGCAGGTTAATCAGACTGTTTAACCTTCGTTAAGACAACGGGTGTTAGGTTGTAGGCGATCCGCAGCCCGGCCATGGAGTGTCGGGACGTAGAGACCAAAACACAAATCTATCCATGCAAGCATTTACCGCCAGTTAATGGCGGTTTTTTTTGCACTTATGCCGCTAGCGGGCAGTGTCAGAACGTGAAAACTGTTTGCGATACTGAGCCGGGGAAAGTGCGAACTGCTGGCGAAAATGATGACGCAATGTCGATGCCTGCCCAAACCCGGTCTGCTCAGCGATGCTGTCGACGCTTAACCGGCTGCTTTCCAGATAATCTTTTGCTCTCAGCAGGCGCTCATTGATTAACCAGCGTGCGGGCGTCGTCCCCGTTGCCGCCTCGAAGCGACGAAGGAAGGTGCGCTGGCTCATTCCGACCCGACGCGCCAGGGAGTCGACGCTGTGCGATTCGATAAGATGCATGTGCAGAAAATCAAATAGCTGTCCGAGACGCTGGCTCTCCCGCAGCTGCGCCACAGGGCGGCTAAGCTGCTGCGGCTGTGAACCATCCCGGTGTGGAGGAATGACCAGCCGACGCGCCACGCTGTTGGCGGTTTCCATGCCATAATCCCGCCGCACAACGTGCAGACAGAGATCGATTCCCGCCGCGCTGCCAGCGGACGTCAGAATATCGCCTTCGTCCTGGTAGAGCACATCTTCAACCACGTCGATGTCAGGGTAACGGGCTTTAAGCGCGTCAATGTAGCGCCAGTGCGTCGTTGCTTTGCGGCCGTTCAGCAGCCCCGTTGCGGCCAGCACAAACACCCCCGAGCAGATGGACAGCAGCCGGCATCCTCGTGCGCTGGCCTGACGTAATGCCTCGCTGAGCGCGTCCGGAACCGGCGAGTCCAGCCCACGCCAGCCGGGAACCACAATCAGATCCGCAGACGCAAGCAGGCTTAAATCACCATCGGTAACGATGCGGATCCCTCCAGTTGCCCGAAGTTCACCGCTGTCCACGCTCGCCACCGCAAAACGATACCATTCGTCGCCCAGCTCGGGACGCGGCAGGCCGAAGATCTCCACCGCTACGCCAAACTCAAAGGTACACAGACCGTCATACGCCAGCACGACCACCTGCGGGCGGGCAATTTGTCTTAAGTTTGTCATCTTTTTGCTGTTTTCTGGCATAAGCGAACGCATTCACGGGCTGAATTTGTGGATAGAGTAGTGTTAACACAAACGCCAAAGATGAGGAAGGATCATGAGCTATGTTACTGAATTTCCGGCTGCCGAGCCGCAGGAAGCCGTTACCCATTTTCTGCGCCGACTGAGCGTTGAAACCGACTGCGCGGATGTGCATCACGCCATCGCCAATAATGAGCAAGATTTTGTTTTGCTGCACGTGGTGGGGAGTCCGGAGCAGTTTGCCCGCCGTCACGTGCCGGGCGCATTGCACCTGCCACGGAGCCAGATGACTGCCGGGCGTATGGCCGAATGGCCTGAAGGCACGCTGTTCGTCGTTTACTGCGCAGGTCCGCACTGTAACGGCGCGGACAGAGCCGCGCTGAAGCTGGCGCGCCTCGGGCTGCCGGTCAAAATCATGCTCGGGGGGATCGCCGGCTGGGAGGATGAAAAGTTCGCCTTTGCCAGCAGCGAAACCGCCGTCGCGCTGTGAAGATGAATTTTTTTCAACACCCGTGAAATTTTCTCGTTTGCCGGAACAGGACAGGTATGACATCTTTTTTGGACATTTAGACATCCAGAAGTCTAAAACTTCAAATGATGAATTATCACTGCGGGCAATTATCGCCGGCAGACTGAGGAGATTTCCATGCAACGACACCACGCCCCGTATCGCGCCGACGTAGTCGGCAGTTTTTTACGCCCGGATGCCATCAAGCAGGCTCGCCTGAAGTTCGCCAGCGGCGAGATTGACGCCGGACAGCTTCGCGCGGTGGAAGACGATGCCATTCGCCACGTCGTTGAGCAGCAGTGTGCGTGCGGCCTGCATGTCGTGACCGACGGTGAATTTCGCCGTGCCTGGTGGCACTTCGACTTCTTCGACGGTCTGCAGGGGGTTGAGCGTTACGATTCACAGCAGGGTATCCAGTTCAACGGGGTACAAACCAAAGCCCACGGCGTGCGCGTCACCGGCAAGCTGGGCTTTGGCGACCATCCGATGCTGGAAGATTTCCGCTATCTGAAAAGCATCAGCGGCAATGCTCAGCCGAAGATGACCATACCCAGCCCGAGCGTGCTTCATTTCCGCGGCGGGCGCAAAGACATCGATGCGACGGTGTACCCGGATCTGAATGACTATTTCGACGATCTGGCGACCACCTGGCGCGACGCCATCCACGCATTTTACGACGCGGGCTGCCGCTACCTGCAGCTGGACGACACCGTCTGGGCCTATCTTTGTTCGGACGACCAGCGCCGTCAGATCCGCGAGCGCGGCGATGATGCCGATGAGCTGGCACGTATCTATGCCCGCGTCCTGAACAAGGCGCTGGAAGGTAAGCCGGACGATCTGACCATCGGGCTGCACGTCTGTCGCGGTAACTTCCGTTCCACCTGGATTTCCGAAGGCGGCTATGAGCCGGTGGCGGAGGTGCTGTTCGGAACGGTCAACGTTGACGCGTTCTTCCTTGAATACGACAACGACCGCAGCGGGGATTTCGCGCCATTGCGCTTCATTCGCCCGGGCAAACAGCAGGTGGTGCTGGGTCTGATCACCACGAAAAACGGTGAGCTGGAGAACCCGGAGGGGATTAAAGCCCGTCTGGAAGAGGCGGCAAAATACGTGGCAAAAGAGCAAATTTGCCTCAGCCCGCAGTGCGGCTTTGCTTCTACAGAAGAGGGCAACAGCCTGAGTGAATCCCAGCAGTGGGACAAAGTCCGTCTGGTCACGCAGATCGCCAGCGAAGTCTGGTAAAGCCTCTTCCACAGCGCTGCATTATAAAAGTGCAGCGCTGTGCCATTCTGAGTCGTTCTCTTTACATCCCGCGTTCCCCCACCTGAAATAGCGCCTCCTCCATTCTGGCATCCTTTTTGCTCCTGCTTCGCTGACACATTTTTTTCCGCGTCCACGCCGTAACGGACGTTTTGACAGCGTTCTTTTTCAGGAGTGAAAATATGCAGCGTCGTACCTTATTAAAAGCCTTTGCGTTATCCGCGTCAGTCGTGGCGATGGGAATGAGTTTTGGCGTGCAGGCGGCCGATACCATCAAAGTAGGGATCATGCATTCTCTTTCCGGCACCATGGCCATCTCCGAAACGCCGCTGAAAGACGTCGCGCTGATGACCATCGACGAGATCAACGCGAAAGGTGGCGTGCTGGGTAAAAAACTGGAGCCGGTGGTGGTGGATCCCGCCTCAAACTGGCCGCTGTTTGCCGAGAAGGCGCGCCAGCTGTTAAGTCAGGATAAAGTGGCGGTGGTATTCGGCTGCTGGACGTCGGTATCGCGCAAATCCGTGCTGCCGGTCTTCGAGGAGCTGAACGGCCTGCTGTTCTATCCGGTGCAGTATGAAGGCGAAGAAATGTCGCCAAACGTGTTCTATACTGGCGCCGCACCGAATCAGCAGGCCATCCCGGCGGTGGAATACCTGATGAGCGAAGACGGCGGCGCGGCGAAGCGCTTCTTCCTGCTGGGCACGGACTATGTTTACCCGCGCACCACCAACAAGATCCTGCGCGCTTTCCTGCATTCGAAAGGGGTGGAGGATAAGGACATCGAAGAGGTTTACACCCCGTTTGGTCATAGCGACTACCAGACCATCGTCGCCAACATCAAAAAATTCTCTGCAGGCGGCAAAACCGCCGTGGTGTCGACCATCAACGGTGACTCCAACGTACCGTTTTACAAAGAGCTGGCTAACCAGGGCCTGAAGGCGACCGACGTGCCGGTGGTGGCGTTCTCCGTGGGCGAAGAAGAGCTGCGCGGGATCGACACCAAACCGCTGGTGGGTAACCTGGCCGCGTGGAACTACTTTGAGTCCGTCGATAATCCGACTAACCAGGCGTTCGTGGCGGATTACAAAGCCTATGCGAAGGCGCACAAGCTGCCAAACGCCGACACCGTGGTGACCAACGACCCGATGGAAGCGACTTACGTGGGGATCCATATGTGGGCGCAGGCGGTGGAAAAAGCGGGCACGACCGACGTGGATAAAGTGCGTGCGGCGATGGCCGGTCAGTCCTTTAAGGCGCCGTCAGGCTTTACGCTCACCATGGATGCCACCAACCACCATCTGCATAAGCCGGTCATGATCGGTGAAATCGAAGGCAACGGTCAGTTCAACGTGGTGTGGCAGACGGAACAGCCGGTACGCGCCCAGCCGTGGAGCCCGTTCATCGCCGGAAACGATAAAAAGCCCGACCAGCCGATGAAAACCGTCAGCAATTAAGCCATCACCAGGGAGAAACGTCATGAACGCCATGCGCATGTTCATCGCTCTTGTATGGCTTTCCGGACTGCTGCCAGGGATGGCGCAGGCATCGGATGCCGATCGTTTTGTTGCCGCCAGCCGCAGCCAGCAGGCGGAGTTGCTGACGCAGTGGGCCGAAGCGCCGGACGCCGCGAGGCTGCCGCTGCTGCAGGCACTGCAAAAAGAAAACCTCTATGCCGACAGCCAAAAGCACGCCTTTTCGCAGCGCAACGGTCAAATGGTCTCGCTCGGTGACGCTAAGTCGACCGAAGGGGCAGCCAAAGCCGTTCGTTTGACCAACCGGCTGCGGGTTCTGGCCGCCACGGCCATCGCTACACATCAGCTGGTGAGTGACAGTGTCACAGAAAGGCGAACTTCAGCCCGTCAGCTTCAGCGGGATGCCCAGCCCGGAATGCTCGCTTTTCTGGAAAAGCGGATAAACGATGAAACGGACGCGGTGGCACGTCAGGCGCTTTTACTGGCGGTGGCGAATCTCCAGCTCTCCAGCCCGCAGGCAGAGGTGCGCCGCAAGGCCGTCGAATTATTAGGGCAGTCCGACGATCCGGACGTGGAGTCCAGACTTACCCCGTTTACCCAGGCGCAGACCGAGCCGGATGCCGGGGTTCGCGCCGCCGCGCAGGAGAGTCTGAGCCAGATCCAGCATCGACTGATGTGGGGCGATCTGCTGGGCCAGGCGTTTATGGGGCTGTCCCTTGGGTCGGTACTTCTGCTGGCCGCGCTGGGGCTGGCTATCACCTACGGCTTGCTGGGCGTGATTAACATGGCCCATGGCGAGATGCTGATGCTGGGGGCATATGCCACCTGGATGGTGCAGCAGGCGATGGCCGGGCTTGCACCCCAGTGGCTGGCGCTCTATCCCGTTATCGCCTTGCCGGTCGCGTTCTGCCTGACGGCGGGCATTGGAATGGTGCTGGAGCGCACGGTGATCCGCCATCTGTACGGTCGTCCGCTGGAAACGCTGCTGGCAACGTGGGGCATCAGCCTGATGCTCATCCAACTGGTGCGCATGACCTTTGGCGCCCAGAACCTGGAGGTCGCCAACCCGGCATGGCTCTCCGGCGGAGTGCAGGTTTTTGCCAACCTGACGCTGCCGTGGAACCGCATCGTGGTGCTGGGCTTCGTGCTGCTGGTGCTGTTCTTTACCTGGCTCATTCTGAATAAAACCCGTCTGGGTCTAAACGTGCGCGCGGTGACGCAGAACCGCAGCATGGCCGCCTGCTGCGGGGTGCCGACAGGCCGCGTGGATATGCTGGCATTTGGGCTTGGATCAGGGATTGCCGGGTTAGGCGGCGTGGCGTTATCGCAACTCGGTAACGTCGGGCCGGAGCTGGGCCAGGGCTACATTATTGATTCCTTCCTCGTGGTCGTGCTGGGTGGCGTAGGGCAGCTGGCAGGCAGCGTCGCCGCGGCGTTTGGTCTGGGCATTTTCAATAAAATTCTTGAACCGCAGATGGGGGCGGTGCTGGGCAAGATCGTGATTCTGGTGGCGATCGTGCTGTTTATTCAAAAACGCCCTCAGGGGCTGTTTGCGCTGAAAGGGAGGGTGATTGACTGATGAGCCAGCCGCTGACCTTAACGCTGGCGCGCAAAGCGCCGCGCACAACGCAGATTGCAGGCAGCCTGCTGGTGGTGTGTCTGCTGATATTACCGTTTTTCGCCTTACTGCCTGCGACGCATCCGCTGGCGCTGTCGACCTGGATGCTGACGCTGACTGGCAAGATCCTCTGCTATGCCATCGTTGCGGTGGCGCTGGATCTGGTGTGGGGCTACGCCGGGATGCTCTCTCTCGGGCACGGCATCTTCTTCGCCCTGGGCGGCTACGCGATGGGCATGTACCTGATGCGTCAGGCCGCGGGTGACGGTCTTCCCGCGTTTATGTCGTTTCTCTCCTGGAGCGAACTACCGTGGTTCTGGTGGGGCACCCAGCATTTTGCCTGGGCGCTGGTATTGATTGTGATGGTGCCGGGGCTGCTGGCGCTGGTGTTCGGCTGGTTCGCCTTCCGCTCAAAGATCAAAGGGGTCTACTTCTCGATTATGACCCAGGCGCTGACCTATGCCGGGATGCTGCTGTTCTTTCGCAACGAAACCGGTTTTGGCGGCAATAACGGCTTTACCGGCTTCACCACGCTGCTCGGGTTTTCGGTAACGGAAACGACCACCCGCATCGCGCTGTTTCTGGCGACCGTGCTGTTGCTGATTCTGGCGTTGGGCACCGGATTTGCCCTGGCGAAGAGCAAGTTTGGCCGCATCCTGACCGCCGTTCGCGACGCCGAAAACCGCCTGACGTTTTGCGGCTACGATCCGCGCGGGTTCAAGCTGCTGGTATGGACGCTCTCCGCCGTGCTGTGCGGCCTGGCGGGGGCGCTGTACGTCCCGCAGGTGGGCATTATTAACCCCGGTGAAATGTCGCCGACCAACTCGATTGAAGCCGCGATCTGGGTGGCGCTGGGCGGGCGTGGCACGCTGGTCGGGCCGGTGATTGGCGCGGCGCTGGTGAACGGGGCGAAGAGCTTCTTCACCGTCGCGATGCCGGAATACTGGCAGCTGTTCCTGGGGTTGATTTTCATCGCCGTCACGCTGTTTTTACCGCGCGGCGTCTACGGTCTGTTTCGAAAGGGAGAGAAATAATGCAGCCAGCCGAAGGGTTATTCACCCGTCAGTTGCCGGGCGATCGTTACCGTGAACAGACCGACCCGGTGCTTCAGCTTGAGGCCATTAACGTCAATTTTGACGGGTTTCAGGCCCTGACCGATCTCTCGCTGAATATCGGCGTGGGCGAGCTGCGCTGCGTGATTGGCCCTAACGGCGCCGGTAAAACCACGCTAATGGACGTTATTACAGGCAAAACGCGGCCAAAGAGCGGCAGGGCGATTTACGATCAGTCCATCGATCTGACCGCGCTGGAGCCTGCGGCCATTGCCCGCCAGGGGATCGGGCGTAAATTCCAGAAGCCCACGGTCTTTGAAGCGCTGACCGTGTGGGAAAATCTCGAAATCGCAATGAAAACCGATAAATCCGTCTGGGCGAGCCTGCGGGCAAAACTCAACGGTGAGCAGCGCGACCGCATCGATGAGATGCTGGTTTTGCTGCGCCTTAGCAGCGAGCGCGACCGCCGCGCCGGGCTGCTTTCTCACGGGCAAAAACAGTTTCTGGAAATCGGTATGCTGCTGGTTCAGGACCCGCACCTGCTGCTGCTGGACGAACCGGCCGCCGGGATGACCGACGCGGAAACGGAATACACCGCCGAGCTGTTCAAAACGCTGGCGGGTAAGCACTCCCTGATGGTGGTGGAGCACGATATGGGCTTTGTTGAGACTATCGCCGACCACGTCACGGTGCTGCATCAGGGACGCGTGCTGGCGGAAGGTTCGCTTCGCGAGGTGCAGGCCAACGAGCAGGTGATTGAGGTCTATCTCGGACGCTGAGGAGCGATGATGTTACAGGTTAACGAACTGAATCAGTATTACGGCGGCAGCCATATCCTGCGCGGCGTGAGTTTTGAGGCCGTCACCGGAGAAGTCACCTGCCTGCTGGGGCGCAACGGCGTCGGGAAAACCACGCTGCTGAAGTGTCTGATGGGGCTGATCCCGGCGAAAACCGGGGAGGTCATCTGGCAGGGTAAAAAGATCACCCACAGCAGGCCGCACCAGCGGGTGCAGTCTGGCGTAGCGTACGTCCCGCAGGGCCGCGAGATTTTCCCGCGCCTGACCGTGGAAGAGAACCTTCTGCTCGGGCTGTCGCGTTTTTCCGCCCGCGAGGCGAAGCAGGTTCCGGATGAGATCTGGCAGCTGTTTCCGGTGCTCAAAGAGATGAAGCATCGCCGCGGGGGCGATCTCTCCGGTGGACAGCAGCAGCAGCTGGCGATTGGTCGCGCGCTGGCGAGCCGTCCGCAGCTGTTGATTCTGGATGAGCCGACGGAAGGCATACAGCCGTCCGTCATTAAAGAGATCGGCCATGTGATCCGCACTCTGGCGAACAGAGGCGACATGGCGATCCTGCTGGTAGAGCAGTTTTACGATTTTGCCGCCGAGCTGGCCGACAGCTATCTGCTGATGTCGCGCGGCTCCATCATTCAGCGCGGGCGGGGTAAAAATATGGAGCAGGAGGGCGTATGCGGCCTGGTTGCGATCTGAAATGTTATAATATAACATCCTCATTCTTATAAAACGGAATGAGGGCGTTACTTTGGCTGCACATATTGGGAAATTTGCCATGACTCTGGGGGCGCTGCTGGTCAGCGGCCAGCTGTTTGCACACTCGCACGGCCACCAGATGACCGAAGCGGAACAGAAAGCGGCGAACGGCGTGTTTGAGGATAAAGACGTCAAGGACAGGCAGCTGTCTGACTGGGACGGAACCTGGCAGTCGGTCTATCCGTTCCTGTTGGACGGCTCGCTGGATCCGGTGTTTAAACAGAAAGCGCAGAAAGACAAAAGCAAAACCTTTGACGAGGTGAAAGCGTACTACCGCACGGGCTATGCGACGGACGTGGATGCTATCGGCATCGAAAACAACGTGATGGAATTCCATAAGGGCAAAGCGGTCAGCCGCTGTCAGTATGATTACAGCGGCTACAAAATACTGACCTACGCATCGGGCAAAAAAGGGGTTCGCTATCTGTTTGAATGTAATGATGCCGGCAGCAAGGCGCCGAAGTTTGTTCAGTTCAGCGACCACACCATCGCCCCGAAGGCCTCTTCGCACTTCCACATTTTCATGGGCAACACCTCCCACGAGGCGCTGCTGAAAGAGATGGATAACTGGCCGACCTATTATCCAAATGAGATGTACAAAGAGCAGGTGGTAGAGGAAATGCTGCACCACTGATGCTTTATTGCCGGGTGGCGGCTACGCCTCACCCGGCCTGGAAGCGCTACGCCACCTTCGGTGACTCGCACCACGCCTTCACGCTCATCCCACGCAAAATCATCAGCCACGCAATGACGATGGCGACCATCATGATGACAAATAACGACCAGTGTGGCAGGTTGGTCAGAATAATACCGGTGATCATCGGGTTTGCCGCCGCGCCAAGCCAGCCCAGCGCCTGAGCGGAGAAATAGCTCGCCTTCATCCCCGGCGGGGCAATGTTGTCGATCAGCATGTATTCACCCGGCGCATAGATAATCTCTCCCAGGGTAAAGATGGCGGCAGCGATGCCCCAGTAAACCAGGTTTTCCCCGGAGAGCATAAAGCCACCCAGTCCCACGATAAAAAACAGGGTGGCGAGGGTCATCAGCGGGCGAATATTGCTGGCAGAGATCTTGCGGCCCAGCGCATATTGCAGCGTCACCACCACGGCGGCGTTGACGGGCAATACCACGGCGACCACCTTTTCGGCGAAATTACTGTCTGCATGCGCGGCCAGAACGTATTGCGAAATGCAGGTCGCGAACGATCCGCCGACGTATGACGCGAGCAGGCCAGAGAGCGTATACCAGAACAGCGCGCGGTCTTTCAGCAGCACCGACGGCTGCCAGGGCATCTTCTCCTCGGCGGTATCCAGCGCAACGCTTTTCTGCACGAAGAAATGGATGAATCCGAGCGGCAGCGCGGCGCAGAAGGCCGCCAGCCAGAACGGCAGCTGCAGGCTGTACATCACCAGCAGGGTGCCAATCGGCGGCCCGATCGTCCAGCCAATGTTCAGGAAGCTGTAGTTAAGCGAGAAGACGCGCGCTTTCTGGCTTGCGGTAAGCACGTCGGAGAACCAGGCCTTCAGCACTGTCGAAAAGACGGAATAGGCGCAGTTGATCAGCGCAAAGAACAGCACCACCAGCGTGACGTTATCCACCAGCGGGATCGCGACAAAGCCGGCGATAAAGGCCACGATCGCGATCAGCATATAGCGCTTTTTATCAAACTTATCGGCAAGAATGCCAAATCCCAGGCTGAACACCACGCCGATAGTCAGCGCAATCGTCAGGGCATAACCAATATTCTCGACGCTCATGCTGTAGACGCGCGTGAGATAAATGGTCATGAACGGCAGCGTTGCCCCCCGACCGATGGTTAATAACAATGACGACGCCAGCAGCGCTGCGGTTGAGCGCCTGAGAGATGGTTTCATATTCCTGCCCGACAATTGCTTATGCTTTTTATGTTGTGTCCTAAAAGGAGTATCACGACATAAGGGGCTTGTATAGCGCCCAATTTATCCCTAAGTGCTTCGCCTGACTGCCAGAATTAATGATCTTCTCGCCGCGCGCTTTTTTCTGTTACCTTGAAGTGTTAACAAATAATTAATAATTCAGGGGCAGGGTATGACGCGTAAAGACGGGCTGCTGGCGTTGCTGGTGGTCGTAGTATGGGGGCTCAATTTTGTGGTCATCAAGCTGGGGTTGCACAACATGCCGCCGCTGATGCTGGCCGGTTTGCGTTTTTTGCTGGTCGCCTTCCCGGCGCTCTTTTTCGTCGCCCGTCCGAAGATCCCGTTAAAGCTGCTGCTGGGCTATGGCCTGACCATCAGCTTTGGCCAGTTCGCCTTTCTCTTCTGCGCCATCAAGTTCGGGATGCCGGCCGGTCTTGCCTCGCTGGTGCTGCAGGCGCAGGCGTTCTTTACCATTATTCTCGGCGCCTTCGTGTTTGGCGAACGATTACAGGGCAAACAGCTGGCGGGCATTACGCTGGCGGTGTTTGGCGTTCTGGTGCTCATTGAAGCCAGCCTGAATGGTCAGCATGTGGCACTGCTCGGCTTTATGCTGACGCTGGCGGCGGGGCTGAGCTGGGCCTGCGGGAATATCTTCAACAAGCTGATTATGCAGCACGAGGCGCGCCCGCAGGTGATGTCTCTGGTGGTCTGGAGCGCGCTGATCCCGATAATCCCATTTATGGTGGCGTCGTTTATTCTTGATGGTCCAGATGTGATGCTGAACAGCCTGGTTGAGATCGACCTGACCACGATCCTTTCTCTTGTCTATCTGGCCTTTGTCGCCACCATTGTGGGCTACGGGATTTGGGGATCGCTGCTGGGGCGTTATGAAACCTGGCGCGTGGCGCCGTTATCCCTGCTGGTGCCGGTGGTAGGGCTTGCCAGTGCGGCACTCTTGCTGGATGAAACGCTGAGCGCGCTGCAGCTGTTTGGCGCCGTGCTGATCATGGCCGGGCTGTACATTAACGTGTTTGGTCTGCGGGTTCGTCGGGCGACGCGGGTAAGCGAAAAGGCATAAAAAAGCCCCGCGTCTGCGGGGCAAAAACGAATCAGAGGCCGTGCTGATTATAATAAGGCACGCCTAATTCGTCGGATTTGTCGCTACCAGCACCCATATGGTTGAAATCATAAGGCGACTGGTCATGTGCTGACGGCAAAATCATCGTATCAGGATTATTTTGCTGCGTTGCACGAGGGGTTTGCTCCGCGAAGGTCTGGCTGGAGAAGAGCACCAGCAAGGCGAGGGCGGCGGAGGCGGTAACTTTCATGATTTCCTCGGTTACGTCTTTACAGGCGATGATTAGCTACAGTGTTTTAACGGATACAGGTATCGGGATTCGCCCGGCACGCTGGTGATTCGGTACTTATGAGGCGGCACGTCAAAATAGTTCTTGAAGGTACGCGTCAGGGTTTGTTGCGATTCAAATCCGTAACGCTCCGCCAGATAAAGGATCGGCTCATTGCTTTCTTTCAGTTTCTGGGCAATTTCCGTCAGCTTGCGGCTGCGAATGTATTGACCTAATGAATGACCGGTCTCTTTTTTGAACATCCGTTGCAGGTGCCATTTGGAGTAACCTGAACGCTCTGACACTTTTTCAAGGGAGAGCGGCGATTCCAGGTTATCTTCGATCCAGTCCAAAATGCTATGAATGGTGATAGCGTCAGTATTGCGTCTGGACATCGTCATACCTCTTTTTCTGTTTACGGCAGTATTTTCTTCAGCAAAAGCTCAAGGGTTGCCACTTCATCTGCCGTTAAGTTTTTTGTTAGTTCCTGATGCAGTGTTTGTCCTACTAATTGATGACATTGCTCGCACATGTCAGCGCCATCGCTGGTCAGCTTCACCAGTACGCCGCGTTTGTCATTCGGGTTAGGGCTTCGTTCTATCCATCCTTTGCAGACGAGACGATCGAGCATGCGGGTTAACGCACCCAGATCGACAGAGAGCACCTTTTTCAGCTCAACCGGCGTGATACACACTTCGCAGCGAATGGAACACAGCACTTTGAACTGTGTTGCGGTGATATCCAGCGGTGACAGATAGTCATTGAGCAGGCGATCTTTTTTCTGATTTACCATATGAATAAGACGACCCAGCGGAACAACGTCGTTAAAGATATCACTGGTGCTTTTCACAATGGTTGCCCTGGCAAGTAGTTAGTCACGGCAGATATTATTGCTCAGGCAAGTATAAGTCAACTGAATGAATCAGCCGATGCCACGAATTGCTAAAACGTTTCATGAACTTTTTTTGAGGTCTTTCAAATCATATAGATAACTGTCAGTTATCATTCCGGGAGGGAAATAATCCTTACATTGTGACCATGGCTGAATGTCGCACTTTCACCCTATAATTGCTGGGTTAAATATGGATAAGGACGACAACGCACTATGTTGGATTTAATAAAAGCAATCAGTCTTGGGCTGGTGGTCTTGCTGCCGTTGGCAAACCCGTTAACGACGGTGGCGCTGTTCCTCGGGCTGGCAGGGAATATGAACAGCGCCGAGCGCAACCATCAGTCGATGATGGCCTCCGTGTATGTGTTTGCCATCATGATGGTGGCTTACTACGCCGGACAGGTGGTGATGAACACCTTCGGGATCTCCATTCCCGGCCTGCGTATCGCCGGGGGGCTGATTGTGGCCTTTATTGGTTTCCGCATGCTGTTCCCGGCGCAAAAAGCGCATGAGTCGCCGGAGGCCACGCACAAGTCCGAAGAGCTGGAAACCGAACCGAGTGCGAATATCGCCTTTGTGCCGATTGCCATGCCGAGCACGGCGGGGCCGGGTACCATCGCGATGATCATCAGCTCCGCCTCAACGGTGCGGGACAGCGCGACCTTCCCGGACTGGGTGCTGACGGTTGCGCCGCCGCTCATCTTTGCGATTATCGGGGTTATCGTGTGGGCGTCGCTGCGCAGCTCCGGCGCCATCATGCGCTGGGTAGGCAAGGGCGGTATCGAGGCGATTTCCCGTCTGATGGGCTTCTTACTGGTCTGTATGGGCGTGCAGTTTATTATTAACGGCGTGCTGGAAATTATTAAGACCTACCATTAAGTCATTGCCGGGTGGCGTTGCGCCACCCGTCACAAACAAGCCTCACCCGTGCTGACCCTGTTCCTCCAGCGCCACCGGCCATTTACGGAAGATGAGCACCGACCAGACCAGCGCCACCAGGGCCGGAATGGCGCCGAGATAGCCAATCGCCGACATTGATACGTGCAGTATTACCTGATTTCCCACCAGCGCGCCCGCGCCAATCCCCAGATTGAAAATCCCTGAGAACAGCGACATGGCGACGTCCGTTGCATCCGGTGCCAGGGCCAGGACTTTCACCTGCATGCCCAGACCAATAATCATGATCGCCACGCCCCAGAACAGGCTGAGGATCGCCAGATGGCTTTCACTGCCTGCGGCAGGCATCAGCAGCAGCAGGCAGGCCAGCAGCAGACCGATAGCGCAGCTCACCAGCGTCGACGCATGCCGGTTACCCAGCTTACCGAACAGCACGCTGCCAATAATGCCCGCTCCGCCGAGGATCAACAGCAGGACGGTGGCAAAGCTGGCGCTAAAGCCCGCCACCACCTGAACAAAGGGTTCAATGTAGCTGTACGCCGTGTAATGGGCCGTCACCACAATAACGGTAAGCAGGTAGATACCCAGCAGCGCCGGGCGACGCATCAGCAGCGGCAGGCTTTTCAGCGAGCCGGAATGTTCGCTCGGCAGCGCGGGCAGCAGCTTAATCAGGCACACCAGCGTAACCAGCGCGCCCATGCCGATGGCGAAGAACGTCGTGCGCCAGCCGAAGTATTGCCCCACGATGCGGCCAATCGGCAGACCCAGCACCATCGCCAGCGCGGTACCGGTGGCAATCAGGCTCAGCGCCTGGGCGCGTTTCCCAGCCGGTGCGAGTCGAATAGCCAGCGATGCGGTGATCGACCAGAACACCGCATGGGCAAAGGCAATGCCGATTCGGCTAATGACCAGCACCGTAAAATTCCACGCCATAAACGACAGGACATGGCTGGCGATGAACAACACAAACAGACCGATCAGCAGCCTGCGCCGCTCCATCTGGCTGGTCAAAAGCATAAACGGCAGGGACATCAGCGCCACAACCCAGGCGTAGATGGTCAACATAATGCCCACCTGAGCCGTTTCCATCTGGAAACTTTCAGCGATGTCAGACAACAGCCCAACCGGAACAAATTCTGTGGTGTTAAAAATAAACGCGGCAATGGCCAGCGTGACCACGCGTAGCCACGCAACCCTGCGGGAAACTGTGTTCGTTGTCATAGGGATGTCGGAGATTCGTTGCTGAAAAGAAGAGGAGACGATCTTAAAACGTTGAACGGCGAAAACTCAACCATTATGTGACGCAGATCGCAATATTTACCTTATGAAAGCGGTAGCCGGGAACGCCGTTTTCATTGAATATAAAAGAACAACACAATAAAAACAGGCGGTAAGACAATGCAGGAGATTGATTTTTATCTGGTAGATGCGTTCAGCGATACCTCGTTTGGCGGCAATCCGGCCGCCGTTTGCCCGCTTAAGGAATGGTTACCCGATGAGACCTTACTGAAAATGGCGCAGCAGCATAATCAGTCGGAAACGGCTTTTTTCGTCTGCAGTAAAGGGGGCATTGAGCTACGCTGGTTTACCACGCTTACCGAAGTCAATCTCTGCGGCCACGCTACGCTGGCGGCCGCGCACGTGCTGTTTACCGAGCTGGATTACCCGGATTCGCGGATTCACTTTGATACCGCCTCTGGCCGCCTGACGGTCAGCCGGGAGGGGGAGTGGATGACGCTGGACTTCCCGGCATGTCCAACCCATGAAGAGACACCCCCGCCGGAGATGCTCTCGGCGCTGGGTATCAGCCGCTACGTCGAAGCCCGTAAAGGGCGCGCCTGGCTGATCGTTCTGGACAATCGCCAGCAGGTTGAAGCGCTTGCGCCGCGCTTCTCGGCGATGACGCCAGGCGAGCATAAGGTGAGCGTTACGGCACGCGGAGAGGGGGAATATGATTTTGTCAGCCGCTTTTTCTCACCGGGCGTTTCCGTCCCGGAAGACCCGGTCACCGGCTCCGCACATACCATGCTGATCCCGTACTGGAGCGAAAAGCTGGGCAAAACCACGATGTTTGCCCGTCAGGTTTCCGCGCGCGGCGGCGATATACGCTGTGAGCTGAAAGGTTCGCGCGTGCTGATGAGCGGGCAGGCCGCGCTTTATCTGAAAGGCACAGTTTTTCTGCGCTAAAAACCCATAACAAGAGAGGAAGAGACAATGCAGGAAATTGATTTTTATCTGGTGGATGCCTTCAGCGATAAAACCTTTGGCGGCAACGCCGCAGCGGTATGTCCTCTGGAAGAGTGGCTGCCGGACGAAACGCTGCTCAAAATGGCGCAGCAGCATAACCAGTCTGAGACCGCCTTTTTCGTGCGCACCGACGGCGGGTTTGAGCTGCGCTGGTTCACCACGCTGTATGAAATTAACCTGTGCGGTCACGCCACGCTTGCCGCATCGCACGTCATTTTCGAATACCTTGATTATCCGCATACCGAAATCACCTTCACCACCCGCTTCGTGGGCGATCTGACCGTCAAGCGCAGCGGCGACTGGCTGACGCTGAACTTCCCGGCGTGGTCAACGGAGGTTGTCGAGAACCCACCTGCGCTGCTGTTTAGCGCGCTGGGCATCACGGAGGCAAAAGAGGTGCGCGTCGGACGCGATTACATGGTGGTGCTGGCGAGCCAGCAGCAGGTTGAAGCGTTAACGCCGGATATTGGGGCCATGCTTCCGCTGGATAAAATGGTCTGCGTGACGGCGCCGGGCGAAGAATATGACTTCGTCAGCCGCTTCTTCTGCCCGGGCGAAGGGGTGCCGGAAGATCCGGTCACCGGATCCGCCCACAGCATGCTGATCCCTTACTGGAGCGAAAAGCTGGGCAAAACGTCACTCAATGCCCGCCAGGTGTCATACCGTGGCGGGGATTTGCGCTGCGAGCTGAAGGGCGACCGCGTGCTGATTGGCGGGCAGGCGACCCTGTACCTGAAAGGGCGAATCTTCCTGCGCTAGCTGAGAGACGCGCTATAAGTTAATACTATGAACCACCCCAGCAGGCCTGAGCTATGTTGATATAAAAACAGCAAGGAGCCTGCCATGTATTCCATTACCTCTGAATCTGCACGTCATCCGGACATTCTCAACCTGATCGCGGCGCTTGACCGCTACCAGAGCGAACTCTATCCCGCCGAAAGCAATCATCTTCTCGACCTGTCCGCGCTGCCGGAAGCCTCGCTGATCCTGATGGTCATTCGTGACCAGCAGCTGCACGCCGTAGGCTGCGGGGCCATCGTGCTCAACGGCGACGGAACGGGGGAGATGAAGCGGGTCTATATCGATCCGGCTCATCGCGGGCAGCATCTCGGCGAGACGCTGCTGGCCGCTCTGGAAGATGAGGCCCTGAGCCGCCATTGCCACACGGTAAGGCTGGAGACGGGCATTAAACAGCGCGCCGCGGTTCGCCTGTACGAGCAGTGCGGGTATGATTTGCGGCCGGCGTTTGCCCCGTACGCTAACGATCCGCTCAGCCTGTTTATGGAGAAGGCGCTGGTTGAAGACGTTCGTTTAGCAGCGCTATAAAGGCTTCCAGCTGGCGGGTCATCGCCCCGCGCCGCCACACCAGCCAGGTAGTGAGCCAGCGCCAGTTTTCCGCCAGCGGCCAGGCTTCAACCTGATGATGTCCCGGCATACTCTCCAGCATCGAGCGCGGCATCAGCGCGATACCCGCGCCCGCAATGACGCAGGCGAGCATGCCGTGATAGGACTCCATCTCATGAATGCGGCCGGGCGTGGCTCTGTCCGCATGAAACCAGCTTTCCAGATGTCGACGGTACGAGCAGTTTGCGCGAAAGGCGTAAACGTCGCTGCCGCTGACCTGCGTGGCGCGGGCGACCTCCGCATGACCGGCAGGCGTGACCAGCATCATCTCTTCCCGGTAGACCGGCATGCCCTCCAGCTCCGGGTGCGACAGCGGCCCGTCGACAAAGGCGGCGCTGAGGGTGCCCTCCAATACGCCATCAATCATCGTCCCGGAAGGCCCGGTAGAAAGGGCAAACTGAATGCGCGGATAGCGCTGGTTAAACTGCGCCAGCGTTTCGGGAATGCGCACCGCGGCGGTGCTTTCCAGCGCGCCGAGGGCAAATAACCCCTGCGGCTCATCACCCGCGACGACCATGCGCGCTTCATCCACCAGGGCGAGGATCTGCCTGCTGTAGCGCAGGAAGTTATGCCCGGCTGGAGATAAGCGCAAACGCTGGTTCTCACGAATAAACAGCTCAACGCCAAGATCGGCTTCCAGCTGGCGGATGCGGGTCGTCAGGTTGGACGGCACGCGATGCACCTTCTGCGCCGCCTGGGTGATGCTGCCCGTCAGCGCGACGGCGTTAAACATTTCAAGCTGGGTTAAGTCCATAGCATTCTCGTTTCGTGAATAAGGTGGTTAGTATTATTCATTTTTAAGAAATAGCAGAGTGAGCCACAATCAATCAACCGAAATGCGTGGAGAACATCATGAAATATTCATCTGCTACACATGCCCTGTCCGTTAACCCGGCAACGGGGGAAACTCTCGGCGCCGTTGCCTGGGCGACGCCGGAAGAGGTTGAATGCGCGATTGCTCAGTCTGACGCGGGATATCGCCTGTGGCGACGCGAAAGCGTGTCCAATCGTGCGCAGAAGCTTCGCGATCTCGGCGCAGCGCTGCGAAACCGCGCAGAAGAGATGGCGCAGACCATCTCCCGTGAAATGGGGAAACCCATCCTGCAGGCGCGGGCGGAAGTGGCAAAATCCGCGGGTCTGTGCGACTGGTACGCCGAGCACGGTCCGGCGATGCTGCGTGCGGAGCCTACGCTTGTGGAAAACCACAATGCGGTCATTGAATACCGTCCTCTGGGGCCGATTCTCGCGGTGATGCCGTGGAACTTTCCGCTCTGGCAGGTGCTGCGCGGCGCGGTGCCGATTCTGCTTGCAGGTAACAGCTATCTGCTTAAGCATGCGCCAAACGTGCTCGGCTCTGCGGAGCTGATTGCGCAGATCTTTGCGGATGCCGGTTTCCCTGAAGGCGTATTCAGCTGGGTGAACGCCACCAATGACGGCGTAAGCCAGGCGATTAACGATCGCCGTATTGCGGCGGTGACCGTCACCGGCAGCGTGCGTGCCGGTGCGGCCATTGGCGCGCAGGCAGGAGCCGCTCTGAAAAAATGCGTGCTTGAGCTGGGTGGCTCCGACCCGTTTATTGTTCTCAACGATGCCGACCTGGATCTTGCCGTGAAGGCGGCGGTGGCGGGGCGCTACCAGAATACCGGGCAGGTGTGCGCGGCGGCCAAACGCTTCATTGTGGAAGAGGGGATTGCGGATACCTTTACCCGCCGCTTCGTCGATGCCGTCGCCGCGTTAAAGATGGGCGCGCCGGAAGCAGAAGAGAATTACCTGGGCCCGATGGCGCGTTATGACCTGCGCGATGAGCTGCATCAGCAGGTGCAGGCCACCCTGGCCGAAGGGGCAACGCTGCTGCTGGGCGGAGAGAAAATCAGCGGAGAGGGGAATTATTACGCGCCAACCGTGCTGGCGAACGTCACCCCGTCGATGACGGCGTTTCGCCAGGAACTGTTTGGTCCGGTCGCGGCCGTGACTGTCGCAAAAGACGCGGAGCACGCCCTGGCGCTTGCCAACGACAGCGACTTTGGCCTGTCCGCCACCGTCTTTACCGCTGACGCGGCGCTTGCGGATAAATTCTCCCGCGAACTGGAATGCGGCGGCGTGTTTATCAACGGCTTTAGCGCCAGCGACGCGCGCGTAGCCTTCGGCGGCGTGAAGAAAAGCGGCTTTGGCCGCGAGCTTTCCCGCTTTGGTTTGCACGAGTTCTGTAACGTGCAGACGGTGTGGAAGGATCGCGTGTAGTTTTTCACCCGGCGGCACCCGCCAGTGATTTCGGCCCTCATCACGAGGGCCGTTGTCATTTATCTGCAATGGTTCTGTCATTTTCATTTCGTAGACTCGCACGCGTCTAACGCATTGTAAATGAAGATAATTATGAACCTAACGCAAATTTTTCGCCGTATTGCGCAGCGTCTCACCCCTCGTCACTTTGGCCTGCTGACGGGTATCTTTTGCATTATTGGCCTTTTCTCCGCGCTGCAGCTCTCCTCCTCATTCCTGCTTAACGCCTCCCTGAACGACGCCCAGCGCAACGAGCAGCAAAACCTGCTGGCCTGGCAGCAGCAGAGCAAGCTGGATCTGGCTCGTGTTTCCCTGCTGGCGGCAAGCGATCTGCTTAACCGCTCCGGCGTCTGGTTTATGCAGGATAAAGAGACCGGATCCGACGGGAGCTGGCATAGCCTGATGGACGATGCGCAAAAGGCGCTGACGGTTTCTCAGCAGGCGTGGAAGGCCTGGCTGGCGCTGAATCCGCCGAAAGACGACGCCCTGGTGAACAGCTATCAGCTTTTTTACGGCGCGATCAACGAGCAGGCTGAAGCTCTGATTAAGACCAACACCATCGACGCGTTTTTTGCCGTACCGGCTCAGGCGTTTCAGTCTGATTTTAACGACAACTATGCGCGCTATCAGCAGGCAAGCGAGAAGCAGGCCATGCAGGGGCGTCAGAGCCTAATGGCGCAGCTCTCCGGCCTGCAAACGTTGTTCCTGTTTGCGCCGGTGCTGTTGCTTGCCATCGCGGCTGTCGTCTGGTTCGGCATGTCCAGATGGGTGATTACGCCGCTGCGTCGGTTGATAGCGCATATTAACCGGCTGGCGGCAGGGGATCTCTCCGGCACCCCGCCGAACGTCATGCGCTTTAACCGGGAGATAGGTCAGCTTAGCGACAGTATAGCGACTATGCAGCACGGTCTGCAGCAGCTGGTGACGCAGGTGAGCCATGCCACCGCCACGATGGTGGAGAACATTGACTCCCTTGCGCAGGGTAACCAGAAGCTGTATCAGCAGTCAGCGCGCCAGGCAAAAGAGCTTGAGGATGTGACGGCGCATATTGCGGCGCTGGAAAGCCATGTGGAAGGGAATACCGGCTATGCCAGGCTCGCCAGCTCGCGGGCCGATGAGGCGCGTCAGGCGGCCGTGGGCGGCGACCGAATGATGTCTACCGTGAATGCGTCTATGCAGGCGATCGTCGACCGATCTTCTGAGATGCGCGGGATCGTGGCGATGATCGACAGCGTGGCGTTTCAGACCAACATCCTGGCGCTGAATGCCGCCATCGAGGCGGCCCATGCCGGAAACCAGGGGCGCGGCTTTGCCGTCGTCGCCAGGGAAGTCGGGCTTTTGGCCAGAAAGAGCAGCCACTCGACGCAGACCATTCAGGAGCTGATCAACCGCTCGCTGCAGGGCATTGAAGACGGTTCCCGCGCCGTTAACCTGATGGAAGAAAATCTGCAGCAGGTCACCGGTCTGGTGGGCAATTTAAGCAGTTTGCTTAATGAGATCTCAACCGCCACGCTCAGCCAGGGAGACAGTATTCACCAGATGACGCGCCAGCTTCAGGCGCTGAATCAGGTCTCCCGTCAGACGGACCTGCTGGTCTCAGACGCCTCGGATGCCTCTGAGCGGCTGCAAAAGCAATCCGATCTTTTATTGCAGTCCGTTTCGCGTTTTCGTCTTAGCGCCTGACGCAATACATAAGCCTCTGTTATACTCGCAGCCCGTTTTAGCCTGAGGGCAAGGAGCAAAGTGTGGCTGCGGTCATCCATAATGAGATGTTGGACGAGATTCTGGCGCAGGTTCGTCCGTTAATTGGAAAGGGGAAGGTTGCCGACTATATTCCGGCCCTTGCCTCGGTGAGCGGGAATAAGCTGGGGATTGCTATCTGTACCATCGACGGACAGCGATACCAGGCAGGCGATGCGACTGAGCGTTTTTCCATTCAGTCCATTTCGAAAGTGCTGAGTCTGGTTGCGGCGATGCGCCAGTATGAAGAAGAAGAGATCTGGCAGCGTGTCGGTAAAGATCCTTCCGGCCAGCCTTTTAACTCGCTGCTTCAGCTCGAGATTGAACAGGGTAAACCGCGAAATCCCTTTATCAATGCCGGAGCGCTGGTGGTCTGCGATATGCTGCAAAGCCGCCTCAGCGCACCGCGCCAGCGAATGCTGGAGATTGTTCGCCAGCTCTCGGGCGTTGACGATATTGCCTATGATGCGGTGGTGGCACGCTCGGAGTTTGAACACTCCGCCCGTAACGCGGCTATCGCGTGGCTGATGAAATCCTTTGGTAATTTCCACAACGACGTGGCGACCGTGCTGCAAAACTACTTCCATTACTGCGCCCTGAAAATGAGCTGCGTTGAGCTGGCCCAGACGTTCCTGTTCCTTGCGCACCAGGGGCACGCGCCGCATCTCGATCAGGAGGTGGTTTCTCCGCTTCAGGCCCGGCAGGTTAACGCGCTGATGGCCACCAGCGGGATGTATCAAAACGCCGGTGAGTTTGCCTGGCGCGTTGGACTTCCGGCTAAATCGGGCGTCGGCGGCGGAGTCGTGGCGATTGTACCGCATGAAATGGCGATAGCCGTCTGGAGCCCGGAACTGGATGAAACGGGAAATTCACTTGCCGGGGTGGCGGTTCTGGAGAAACTGACCCAGCGCCTGGGACGTTCCGTATACTGATGTCCGATCTGGATCCTCTCTTTTCCCGCCTGGCGCGATCGACATTTCGCTCGCGCTTTCGGTTAGGCGATAAGGAACGACAGTACTGCTGGGACAAAGGCCCCGAAACCATTGACCGGCACGCCGCGGATTTTGTCGAAAAGCGCCTGGCGCCCGCGCACCCCGCAAACGACGGTAAACAGACGCCTATGCGCGGACATCCGGTGTTTATCGCCCAGCACGCCACCGCCACCTGTTGTCGGGGCTGTCTGGCAAAGTGGCACAACATTCCACAGGGTGTAACGCTCACGGCGCCGCAACAAAATTATATCGTCAGCGTTATCCACCACTGGCTGGTGCTGCAGATGAACGCCTAAATTTGACGAGTTATGCTCCAGTGGTATTTGTGTTATAGATGCATCCCAAGTTAGTCCAGATCGTGCTGACGACCGCAATAATTGCCATAAGCTCTCATATGGAATGATATTTAATGCGTTCTGCTCTTACCGCTATCAGGCCGTTCCAGGTTGACACGCCGCTGCGAAATGCAACGACGATCTTCATCCTCACCACCTTATTCTATTTTGTGGGCGCGGAATTACGGCTCATTGAGGCCCTGTCGCTGTTCTGGCCGCTGAATGGCGTCATGGCAGGGATCTTCGCCCGCTTTGTTTATCTGAATCGACTGCATTACTATGCGGTATGTTATGTCGCGATGCTGTTGTACGACGCGGTAACGACCAACTGGGGGTTGGCCTCAGTGACGATCAACCTGTCTAACATGATCTTTATCGTCGTTGTCGCCGTGCTGGTTCAACGCGACAAGCGGCTGATGAAGAAAACCCCCGATCCGCTTAACGCATTACGCCTGTTTAACTACTGTCTGATTGCCGCGCTGCTTTGTGCCTTGCTCGGCGCCGTGGGATCGGTGGGGATTGATAGTCATACCTTCTGGCCGCTGTTTGCCGACTGGTTTAGCGAGCAGTTCTCAACCGGCGTGCTGGTGGTACCGTGTATGCTCACGATAGGCATGCCCGTGCGCGAATTCAGGTTACGTCTGGAGCAGCTGCTGCCGGTAATTGCGCTGATCGTCTCGGTGGTCGCGTCGGTGGTCATCGGCGGCGCGGGGAGCCTCTCATTTCCTCTGCCTGCGCTTATCTGGTGTGCGGTTCGCTACTCATTGCCGGCGACCTGCCTGCTGACGTTTGTCACGGGCGCCACTGAAATTATTCTGGTCGCCAACTCGATTATTAATATTGCCGTGGCGACGCCGTTTACGACGCCAATGATGTTTTCTGCCCGGCTGGGGATCGCCACGATGGCGATCTGCCCGGTGATGGTTTCCGTCAGCATGGCGGCGATTAATTCTCTGATCCGCCAGGTTTCACTGAGGGCTGATTATGACTTCTTAACGCACGTCTACTCGCGTTCCGGGCTTTATGAGGCGTTAAAGCATGAAGAAAGCTACCGGCACACGCGTTTTTTGACCGTCATGCTGCTGGATATTGATTATTTCAAAAGCATTAATGATAACTACGGCCACGAGTGCGGAGACCGCGTGCTGGCGTCGTTTGCCCGACAGGTGCAGCAGGTCGTCGGTGAAGACGGCATGGTGGCGCGCATGGGCGGGGAAGAGTTCGCCGTGGTGGTCAATTCAGGCGACGCGCAGCACGGTTTTGAACTGGCTGAACGTATCCGATCCACCGTGGCCAGCCATCCTTTTACATGGCGTCACCAGACGCTCTACTTGACGGTCAGCATTGGCCTCGGCAGCGGAAAGGCCGAGTCATGGCAGTTGACCGAGGTCTTCAACAAGCTCATGGCCGAAGCGGACGATCATCTCTATCGTTCCAAAAAAGCGGGTCGAAACCGTACCAGCGCCCGGGTGGCGGACGAGCACATTGCCGCCTCCGGGAGTGAAACATAGCTGCGTTAATCGTCATAAGGCATTGACGTGAATAGTAAGCGGCTTAACAGGCTGTCAGAACGCTGACAATGTCTCTGTTTAAGCTACGCTTTTAGTAACGCTTTACGTCAGGAGACATTATGAAAGCACCTGCAACCCCTGAAAATGAAACGGACAGACTCAACTCGCTAAGAGAATCAGGTCTGCTTGAGATCGACAGTTCCCCGGCGTTTGACCGCTTAACGCGTCTGGCAAAACGCTTCTTCCAGGTGCCGCTGGCGATGGTCAATCTCATTGATGAGCATTCGCTGATCGTTAAGTCGGCCGACGGTCAGGCGCCCGGCAGCGTTCCGCGTAATATCTCATTTTGTGGTCATACGATCCTCACCGAAGCACCGCTGGTAGTGGGAGATATGCTTCAGGACGATCGTTTTGCGGATAACCCGCTGGTGGCCGGTGAGCCTCGCGTGCGGTTTTACGCGGGCTTCCCGCTGCGCCTGCGCGACGGCGCAAGCGTTGGCTCGCTGTGCCTGATTGATTACGCTCCCCGCGAGTTTTCTGCCGCCGACCTCGCCGTGCTGGGAGACCTTGGCGCGCTGGCTGAGGATGAATTTGCTGCCATCAGCGCGGCGACCACCGATGAATTGACCGGGTTATTCAACCGTCGGGGCTTTAATCAGCTCGTGCGGTTCACGCTTTCCGTTGCCCGGCGTCGCGCTGAGCCGCTCACGCTCGGCTGGCTGGATTTGGATCGCTTTAAGGAAATTAACGATCGCTTCGGGCATGAAGAGGGGGATAAGGCGCTGAAAGCGATGGCACAGCTGATGCGCGCCTCTTTCCGTGAAGCGGATCTGCTGGTGCGTTTCGGCGGGGACGAGTTTGCCGTGCTGTTCGCGGATACGGATGAGCAGGGCGCCTGGATTGCCATGCAGTATCTTGCCGAGCAGGTAGAAAATTATAACGCCCGCAGGCTACATCCCTGGTCGCTCCGTTTCTCGTGGGGGCTCAGTGAATTCGATCATAATGGCAACGACCTGCAGCAGTGGTTAAAAGATGCCGATGAAAAGATGTATGCCATGAAACAGCAGCGTCAGCGCGCCCGGTAACATAACAAAAGCGTATGTCCGATCCGTTTGCGTTAAGAAGATGTTAAATGCACAGTGACGGTATTCAACGTAAGGAAAAACAATGAATACCTCACTGCAAATCAAAAACCTCACCCGCGACGAAATTCTCACCCACCTAGATGCGCTGGCCGGGATCCTCGAAAACTGTGTGAACGGCGGGGCATCCGTCAGCTTTATGCTTCCCTTCAGTCTGGATAAGGCTCGTTCATTCTGGCTCGGCATTGCCGAAAGCGTCGCGCGAGGCGAGCGGCTGGTGCTGGCCAGTATCGACCCGCAGGACGGCGTCATCGGGACGGTGCAGCTGATCGTCGACCAGCCGGAAAACCAGCCGCATCGCGCCGATGTGGCGAAGCTGCTGGTTCACGAGAAAGCGCGCCGGAATGGTGCCGCGATGGCATTGATGGAAGCGCTTGAAGCGGAGGCGCGGGCCAGAGATATTTCGGTTCTGGTACTCGATACCTCCACCGGCAGCGGCGCCGAGACGTTCTACCAGCGTGCCGGCTGGCAAAAAGTGGGGGAGATCCCGCGCTATGCCCTGATGCCGGACGGCGCCATGACGGCCACGTCCGTGTTCTATAAGTTCTTATGATTTTTTTGTACAACTACACCGTGGATTGATCAAAACAGGGTTTCTGGTCGTTAAGTTTTGATAAGTTATCGTACCAATCTTATCAGGCTGTATGACTAATCATAAAAGGAACCCTCTTGTGAACACGCTCAACCGTCGTGAGTTTCCCGGTGCTCAATACCCGGAACGCATTATTCAGTTTGGTGAAGGCAACTTCCTGCGTGCGTTTGTCGACTGGCAAATTGACCTGCTAAATGAACATACCGATCTTAACGCCGGAGTGGTGATCGTTCGTCCTATTCAGAGCGACTTCCCGCCGTCGCTGAACACTCAGGATGGTCTCTATACCACAATCATTCGCGGCCTGAACGGGCAGGGTGAAGCGGTGAGTGAGAGCCGTCTTATCCGCTCGGTTAACCGGGAGATCGACATCTATGGCCAGTATGATGCGTTCCTGAAACTGGCGCACAATCCGGATATGCGCTTTGTTTTATCGAACACTACCGAAGCGGGTATCAGCTACCACGCGGGGGACAGATTCGACGATGCTCCTGCGGTGAGCTACCCGGCGAAGCTGACGCGACTGCTGTTTGAGCGCTTTAGCCACTTCAACGGTGCGGCGGATAAAGGCTGGATCATCATTCCGTGCGAGCTGATTGATTACAACGGTGACGCATTGCGCGAACTCGTCCTGCGCTATGCCCGGGAGTGGGCGCTGCCTGCCGCCTTTATTCAGTGGCTAAATAACGCCAACAGCTTCTGCTCGACGCTGGTCGACCGTATCGTGACCGGTTACCCGCGCGATGAAGCGGCCACGCTGGAGGCTGAACTGGGTTATCACGATGGTTTTCTGGATACGGCTGAACATTTCTATCTGTTCGTTATCCAGGGGCCGGCATCCCTTGCGCAGGAACTCCGTCTGGATAAGTACCCGTTGAATGTGCTGATTGTCGACGACATCAGGCCCTACAAAGAGCGCAAAGTCGCAATCCTGAACGGTGCGCATACGGCGCTGGTGCCGGTGGCATTCCAGGCAGGGTTAGAGACGGTTGGCGAGGCGATGAATGATGCCGAGATCTGCGCGTTTGTCGAAAAAGCGATTTATCAGGAGATCATTCCGGTCCTCGATCTGCCGCATGATGAGCTGGAATCTTTCGCCAGCGCGGTAACTGGGCGTTTTCGCAATCCTTACATCAGACACCAGCTGCTTTCCATTGCGCTCAACGGCATGACTAAATATCGCACCCGCATCCTGCCGCAGCTGCTGGCAGGGCAGAAGGCAAGCGGACAATTGCCTCCGCGTCTGACGTTCGCGCTGGCTGCATTGATGGCGTTTTATCGCGCGGAGCGTAACGGGGAGAACTATCCGGTGCAGGATGATGCATTCTGGCTGGAACGTTATCAGCAGCTCTGGGCGCAGCACCGTGATCGGCAGTTGAGCACCCGTGAGCTGGTGCAGTCCGTACTGAGCGTGAGCGAGCATTGGGAACAGGATCTGACGCAAATCTCCGGTCTCGTCGACCAGGTGACCCTGGACCTGGATGCTATTCTGCTGAAGGGAATGCGCGCAGCGGTGAAACCTCTTTGCTAATGACGTCACCCGGCTTCGGCCGGGTTTAACTACGACTTATGTTAGTTACAACATACTATTGGGTCTTTTTTTAAAACAACATGCAGCACCGTGCGGTTATCGCCAGGCAGGTCATAAAATTCAATGTTTCGTTAACATGCTTGCAACGGTGAGGGAGATCACGTTTAATAGCCACGCTCTTTTCCTTCCTGAAACTCACTATGATTGTTCGTCCTAAACAGCACTGGCTACAACTGATTTTTGTCTGGCACGGTTCAGTACTTCCCAAAATCTACACGCGACTGCTGCTCAACTTCCTGCTTTCTATCGCCGTTATTCTGATGCTGCCGTGGTATACCTCGCTGGGCATCAAATTTACCGTCGCGCCATTTAGCATTCTCGGCGTGGCGATCGCTATTTTTCTCGGTTTCAGAAACAACGCCTGTTATTCGCGCTACGTTGAGGCTCGCCTGCTGTGGGGGCAGTTGATGATAGCGGCACGCTCGCTGTTTCGCGAGGTAAAAAACACCTTGCCTGACGATAAGCACCTGGGTGAATTTGTCCGCCTGCAGATAGCTTTTGCCAACTGCCTGCGCATGACCCTGCGCCGGGACCTGAACGCGGAACAGCTCTCTCGCTATCTTGCTCCGGATGATTTACGCCACGTGATGAGCGCCAACTCGCCGGCGAACCGTATTTTACTGATCATGGGGGAGTGGCTGGCCGTGTGGCGGCGTAACGGGCAGCTTTCAGACATCCTGTTCCACAGCCTGAACAACCGTCTGAACGATATGTCCATCGTCCTCTCCGGCTGCGAGCGCATTGCCACAACGCCGGTGCCGTTTGCCTATACGCTGATTTTGCACCGAACGGTCTATCTGTTCTGCATCATGCTGCCGTTCGCGCTGGTTGTAGATCTGCACTACATGACGCCGTTTGTCTCGGCGCTGATCTCCTACACCTTTATCTCGCTGGACACCCTGGCGGAAGAGCTGGAAGACCCGTTCGGCACAGAAGATAACGATCTGCCGCTGGACGCCATCTGCAACATGATGGAACGCGATCTGCTGCAGATGAACGATGAAGAGAACATTCCGGAAAGGCTGATGCCGGATAAGTATTATCAGCTGACCTGACGGGCGTTCCACTCGTCGCGGGTGATTTCCCACAGCTCGGAATCCAGCATGCCGCTGACGTAGGCTTTCTTTTCCGTCCTGATAAGCCGCATGCCGCTACTGTCTGAAATACGCCGGGAGCGGCTGTTTGCGGCGGCTTTCGGGGCGCGTAATACGGGTTTGTTTAGCGTATTGAACCAGTAATCCGTCGCGGCAATGCTGGCCTCACGCATGTATCCCTGGCCCTGAAACTCCGGCGCCAACCAGAATCCACGGTTGTTATCTTCGACGTCATACAAACAGATAATACCCATCAACTCATCCGGCACCTCGCGACGACGGATGCTCCAGAACCAGGCGATCCCTTTTGCCATATCCGGCAGCGCCACGTTGTTGACATAGTTTTCTGCGCCGTTGTCCGGGTAGGGCCAGGGTACAGAAGAGACCATATAGCGGACGATCTCCCAGCGCGGATAAAGCGTTTGAATCTGGGCCGCATCTTCGGCAACCAGCGGTTTTAGCAGCAAGCGTTCTGTCGTGAGCGTCGGTATCGTCATCCGCGGATCTCCCTATTTAGGCGTTATGCTTTTGTTTGCGTTCTGGTATTTTCATCTCTATCACATTCAGTTGAGGCGCGCTGGGTTTATTCCCTACCAGAAATGGGCATCCTTTCTTTAATGGCAAAATATTGATGAGCTTTGTGTCTCTTTTAACCGGACGGGTATTCCAGGATCTCCTGCAGCATGGCAAAGAGATAGAGGAGGCTATTGCTCATCGTGATACCCGTCTCTTGAATTATTCCACGCCAGAGCTGGAACGGTTTTTTTCGCGTCCTCTCAGGGAGCTTCCGCGTCAAAATCCTTATCCGGTAGCGGTGCTGTTACCTCTGTTTTTAGTGGCGTTTGCGTTAAATCTTCTGCCTTTTCTCAGCGCGTTGCAGGGGTTGTCACCCTTACATCATGCATTGAGCTTTTTCGTACCATCATTGACGATGACAGGCGCGCTCATTGTGATAAGCATACTCCTGGCTCGTGGGAAGACGTCGGGATTGTTGGGGTTTAGGTCGTTGTTCATCATTCTGTTGATAACGATCCTCGTTCAGGTTTTAAATATCCTGCTTTCGCGTGACGGAGACCTTTGGCCGCTGGTCATCGCATCCTTCGCACTGTTATTTTGTCGGTTGGTGATGAACAGCAGTGGCTTTGTGCTATTTACGCTCTATTGTCGTACTCAGCGTCTTGCCAGACTGGCACGGGAAATGCGGCTAAAAAGCCACTAAAGGAGGATTATGACGTTACGAAAAGCTAACCCGCAGGAAGCCGAAATACTCTGGAATATTCGCAATCAGGCGATTCGTCACGGCTGTAAAACCAGTTACGACGACGACGTCATTGCGCGCTGGACGCCGGATCTCATGCCCGAACGCTATCGGCAGATGGTCATTGAATACCCTTTTTACGTGGTGGAAGATGAAAAGGGCGACGTTGCGGCGACCGGCTATCTGGATCTGGATACCCACTGTCTGGAGGCGATATTCACCTTGCCCGCGGCCTTCGGTAAAGGCATGGCGACCCGAATTATCGAGGCGCTCAAAAATGAAGCCCGTAGCCGGGGGATTACCCGCCTGAGGCTGGATGCAACCCCTAACGCCCAGTCGTTTTATCAGAAACTGGGGTTTGTGACGCTGAGCGAAACCTATCATCACTCGCGTATGGCAGGGGCTGATTTACGCTGTTTTGAAATGGCGATCGACTTGTAATGTGAGGAACACATGGCTGTCACGGTAAGACCTCTATGCGAAGACGATTACTCCCAATGGCGACCGCTTTGGGATGGTTATGCACATTTTTATGATTGCTACCTCGAGGAATCCGTCACCGCATCGACATGGGAAAGGGCGCTCTCAGCGCATTCGCAGATGTTCTGCCGCGTGGTAGAGAAGGACCAAAAGGTCATCGGTTTCGTGATGTGCATTCTGCACGAAGGAACCTGGTCAACGGCCCCCATATGCTATCTGGAAGATCTGTTTGTTGATGCCGACGAACGCGGGGCGGGTGCCGGTAAGGCGCTCATTGATGCTCTGATTGAGGAAGGCAAGCGCGAAGGGTGGTCAAAACTGTACTGGGTCACCCGGGAGAATAACCCGGCGCGTAAACTCTATGACAAATATGGTGAAGCTGACGATTACGTCCGCTATCGCCTCTCCCTTTAAGGCGACAACGCCTGTGTTTGTATCACACTGTATCAGCGTCGCTGATACATACACAGGCTTGCAATAAACCCGCATTAGCACATATCCGCTATACATTGCCGTGTTGTTATATCCCCGTGAATTGTACTCAACCGGAGATACCAACATGTTTAGCAAACTCGCGTACTCAACTCTCGCACTGACCGTTTCACTTGGCACAGTGATGTCCTGTCAGGCCGAAGTCACCGGCACAACTTTCGCGGCAGCCTTCGATCGTCCGCAGCAAATCAACGCCGGCGATTTGAACGTCGGTTATGTCGACATCGGCCCGAAAAACGGCCAGCCGGTAATTTTACTGCACGGCTGGCCCTACGATATTCACAGCTACGCCGAGGTCGCACCCGCGCTGGCGGCAAAAGGCTACCGGGTAATAGTGCCGTCTCTTCGCGGCTACGGCACCACGCGCTTCCTGTCAGCCAAAACGCCGCGCAACGGCCAGCCTTCAGCCATGGCGAAAGATATTGTGAACCTGATGGATGCCCTGAATATTAAGCAGGCGGTATTTGCAGGATATGACTGGGGGGCCCGTACGGCGGATATCGTTGCGGCGCTGTGGCCAGAGCGCGTTAAGTCACTGGTGTCGGTGAGCGGGTATCTCATCAGCAGCCAGCAGATTGGCAAACAGCCGCTGCCGCCAAAAGCGGAGCAGCAGTGGTGGTATCAGTTCTATTTCGCCACCGCGCGCGGTGCTGAGGGCTATGCCAAAAACACGCATGACTTCGCGCGCTTAATCTGGTCTCAGGCCTCGCCTGACTGGAAATTTAGCGATGCCGTTTTTAACGCCAGCGCCAAATCGCTCGATAACCCGGATCACGTCGCCGTGACGCTCAGCAACTATCGCTGGCGTTTAGGGCTGGAAAAAGGCGAACGCAAATACGACAGCTACGAGCAAAAACTGGCCACGCTGCCGAATATCACCGTTCCAACGATCACCATCGAAGGCGGGAACAACGGTGCGCCGCATCCGGCTCCGCAGGCCTACGCGGGTAAATTTACCGGTAAATATGAGCATCGTACCTTCGGGGCAACCGTGGGGCACAATCCGCCTCAGGAAGATCCGCAGGATTTCGTCAAGGCCGTCGTTGACGCTGACAAGCTCTGAAATGTGCTATTTTCAGTACGTTACCCTTCGGTCTGGAGATTTCGGTGGAGCATATTGATCATATCCTTGTCGTCGATGACGACAGGGATATTCGTGAACTGATTGTTGATTATCTCGTTAAGTCTGGCTATCGCGCGACGGGCGCGGCCAACGGTAAAGAGATGCGCGTCGTGCTGGATAAACAGCATATCGACCTGGTGGTGCTGGATGTCATGATGCCCGGCGACGACGGGCTTACGCTGTGTCGAGAGCTACGCGTCGGGAAATATAAAGATCTGCCCATCCTGATGCTGACGGCGCGCAACGAGGAGACGGACAGGATCCTGGGTCTGGAGATGGGCGCGGATGACTACGTGGTGAAGCCGTTTGTCGCCCGCGAACTGCTGGCGCGTATCAAAGCGATTTTACGGCGTTTTCGCACGATGCCGCCCAATCTGCAGGTGACAGAAGCCGGGCGGCTGGTGATGTTCGGTGAATGGCAGCTCGATACCGTTGGCCGTCACTTAATCGACCCGGAAGGGGTGATCGTCGCGCTCAGTGGGGCGGAGTATCGCCTGCTGCGCGTTTTCCTGGACCATCCTCAGCGGGTGCTGACCCGCGATCAGCTGCTCAACCTGACGCAGGGACGCGACGCCGAGCTGTTTGAACGTTCTATCGACCAGCTGGTTAGCCGCGTTCGCCAGCGTCTGAATGAAGATGCCCGCACGCCCGCCTATATCAAGACCGTGCGCAGCGAGGGCTATGTGTTTACCATGCAGGTCACCATCAAAGAGGCTAACGAATGACGCTCTGGCCTCGCTCGCTGCTGGCCCGTTTGCTGCTCGTCGTGCTGTCCGGCCTGCTGCTGGCTAACGGCCTGAGCCTGACGCTGGTCATGATTGAACGAATGCACAGCGCCAGAACGGTGATGCTCGGCAATCTCGAAAACGACGTCGCAACCAGCGTCGCCATTTTAGACCGCTTACCGGCCAGCGAACGCGCGGCCTGGCTGCCGCGCCTCGAACGGGGTAACTACCGCTATATTCTGGGGCCTGGAGAGCCCGGCAACGCGCCGACGGATAAGCGTTCGCAGGACGCCATCCGAACCTTAAAAGCGACGCTTGCGACACAGTATCCGCTCAGCTTTACCGCCGTTCCTGGTGCCTTTTCACACATCCAGGCGCATCTGACGCTGCGCGACGGCGCGCCGCTGACCATTGACCTCATCCCGCGCATGCCGCCGGTCGCCAGCTGGCTGCCCGTTGTGCTGATCCTGCAGCTGCTGCTGCTGGCCGCGTGCGCCTGGATTGCCGTGCGGCAGGTGGTGCGGCCTTTTTCACAATTTACCCGCGCGGTGGATTCGCTGGATCCGGCGGCCAGCACGCCAATGACGGAGAAAGGGCCGCTAGAAGTGCAGCGTGCAGCGCATGCCTTCAACGCCATGCAGGCGCGGATTCAGTCTTATCTCCGGGAGCGCGCGCAGATCCTGGCGTCCATTTCTCACGATCTCCAGACCCCGATTACCCGCATGAAGCTGCGCGTCGAGATGGCAGGTGAACCTGAACTTCGCGACAAGCTCCTGAATGATCTTGATAGCATGAAGCGTCTTGTTCGCGAGGGTATTGCGTATGCCCGGTCATCAGAATCGCTGGAAGAGACCCCGCTGAAGCTGGAGCTGAACGCCTGGGTCAACAGCATCGCCTGCGATTATCAGGACATCGGTAAAAACGTGCAGTTTCAGGCAGGCGAAGCCCGTTTACCGATCGTTACGCGTCCCCAGGCGCTTCGTCGGGTGATGACCAACCTGCTGGATAACGCCCTTAAGTTCGGTGAGCATGCCGTTATTGCCATTGATAATTCGTCTTCCGAAGAGGTGGTGATTCACGTTGTGGACGACGGGCCGGGAATACCCGAAGCCGAGCTGGAGGCGGTTCTGCAGCCGTTTTATCGGGTTGAAACCTCGCGTAATCGCGATACCGGCGGGACAGGACTCGGCCTGGCGATTGCCGCGCAGCTGACCGCACAGCTGGAAGGAAAGCTCAACCTGACGAACCGGGACGGAGGCGGGCTAGATGTTTCCATTACGCTACCGCGCCGTTAATTGTACGGCTTTGTATCTCCCGGCCCGGGCGATACAGAGCCAGACAAAACCTGCTTTTTTACACATATCCTGAACACATCCGCACGATGAAATAGCCTCACTGCAGCGTCGCAGGACTTGTATTGTGAGGTTTCTATGTTTCTGGTAATCGCTTTTCTGGGCGGGATGATAAGCCTGCTCAGCCCATGTACGCTCCCGGTTATTCCACTTCTGTTCGCCGGCTTTCAGGGACAACGACGACATATTCTGGCCCTGCTCGTGGGGATGATCGTGATGTTCACCCTGGTGGCGATGGCCGTCACCGTCGCCAGCGAGTGGATCGCAGAGGCGACCATTGTCGGGCGCTGGATCGCCCTCGTTATTCTGGCCACGGCCGCACTGGCCTTAATTTTTCCGTCATTCGCCCAGCGTATTGCGGGTCCGGCCGTCAGCGCGGGCAATATACTCAACGCTCAAAGCGGGCAAACGCGCGGTATGGCATCGGCTTTTCTGTCCGGGCTTGCGGTGGGGCTACTCTGGTCTCCCTGCGCCGGTCCCATACTGGGCGCCATTTTCAGCATTAATATCGCCGGCCACTCGGCCATTGCGACGGGCGCGCTGCTGGCTGCCTACGGCAGCGGATGCGCGCTGATGCTGAGCCTGCTCGTTTTCGGCGGCCGCACGCTGATGGCGCCGTTAAGAGCTAAATCGGCGCTGATGGAAAGGCTGCGGCAGGGGGCGGGCGTGGTGATGCTGGCAGCTGTCGTATTTAATGCGACAGGAATGACCTCGCTTCTGAAAGGAGCAAACGGCGTTGCAGACCGTCTGGAGACTACACTTTTGACGCTGGCGAAACCCACAACCGCGCCAGTGAAGCTTCAGCCGGTCGTGATGACAGAGCCCAGCAGCCAGCTACCTTCGTTAAGCGGTGGAACAGGGTGGATTAACGGTGACCCTGTCACGTCTGAATCCCTGCGAGGGAAGGTGGTGTTGATTGATTTCTGGACGTGGGATTGTATTAATTGCCAGCATACTCTTCCGCACGTGCGAGACTGGGCCAGGAAGTATCAGTCGCAGGGGCTAGTCGTGATTGGGGTTCACACGCCTGAATACCCCTGGGAAAAACCGCTCGCCTCGGTGAAAAACGCGGTAAATAAATGGCAACTGCCGTACCGGGTTGTGACGGATAACAACTATCAAATCTGGAACGCTTTAAGGAACCAGTACTGGCCAGCGCATTACTATTTCGATGCCAAAGGCCAGCTACGCTATACCGCCTTTGGCGAAGGAGATTATGCGCAGCAGGAAAAGGTTATTCAGCAGCTGCTGAAAGAAGCCCGGTCATAACCCGTCAGGGCTGGCGTTGAGCCACAATAAACAGTCGTGGAAAAGCGAGCAGTATCTGCCCATTTTCCTGGAGCGGATACTGCTCTTCAAGCAGTTCATGGTAGCGTTTCAGGAAACGTTTCTGCTCGTTCTCATTCAGTTCCTGGAGCCACGGGCGCAAGCCGGTGGCGCTTACCCAGTCAATAATGGCCTGATGCGAGCTCATTTTGTGGAAATAGGTTGTTCGCCAGATATCCACGTCACAGCCCGCCTCGGACAAGATATCGTAGTAGGCATGCACACCCGGGAGAGGTTCGCGGCCGCGGTCAGGGTAGTCTTGCTCCAGCGCCACTTCGCGCATCGCCACATGAGTTGGTTCAAGCCAGTTGTCAGGCATCTGGATCGCCAGCACGCCATTTAACTTAAGCAGGGAAACAAGGTGCGGCAGGAGATCGTAATGGTCAGGAACCCATTGCAGCGACGCGTTGGCATAAACCAGGCTCAGCGGCTGGCCAGGCTTGTACTGGCGGATATCGGCCTCAACAAAATGGCAGTCAGGTAACGCGGCGCGCGCTTCCACGAGCATAGCCGGGGAGTTATCTACCCCTGTAATGTGAGCAGAAGGCCAGCGATGCTTCAGAAGCGCCGTGCTGTTTCCTGGCCCACAGCCCAGATCGACGATAGTAGCGGCCTCATCCAGAGGAATTCTGGCGAGCAATTCGGCAGCTGGACGCGTTCTTTCAGCGCCATATTGCAGGTAAAGAGAGGGATTCCAGTCGGCCATTATTTGTTCTCCGTTTGCATGCTTCTGCAAGAATAGCACAGGGAGATGCCTGGAAAACCATACCGGCGAGGATGTTTGAGTAGACGTAGACGAAGTCAGCAGAGTGGACAAAACGAAGATGAGGCAAAAAACATGAAAACAGAAATATTACCCCTTAAAAAATTAAGGGGCAATGCTTTTATTGTAATTATTTTATGATTATTGTTTTTTAATATTTTATCGGCAAAGTGCTTCTTATGCTCTGTACCCGAAACTTTAAATATTAGATAATCATCGATGGGTATATCCCTGGTGTTTCGTAGGTCTTTGACCTCCTGACCGCTTAGTTTTGCGAGAACTTTGTGGTCAGGTACTTTTTAAGTATAGGGAATATGCGGCACAATGAAAGCTGTCCTTAAAGACAGGTAATAATAGTTTCAGGTGTTATTATCAGGAACAAGAGAATGAATTCTGTCATTGAATTTTTTTTGCACGGCTACGATGATTTACCACCAGCATTAGCGCGCGAACTCTACCGGCTGAGAAGAAAAACCTTTCGGGACCGGCTCGACTGGAAAGTGGAATGCGTCGAAGGCCTGGAAAAAGATCGCTTTGATTCCCATAACACGACATACCTGCTGGGTATGTATGATGGACAGCTGTTATGCGGCGCGCGATTTATTAATTCGACGAAGCCGACAATGATAAGCGAGATCTTTCACAATTATTTCGATAATCCTATTGTTTTTCCAGCAGATGTTCCCTGCTGTGAAGTGAGCCGTTTATTTTTAGATAAAGAAACACGGGACTCTGCAAGTCTGCAAGGCGTGCCTGCCAGTAAAGCGTTGTTTCTTGCGATGAATATGTATTGCATAAAGAATAAATATCATGGGATGTACGCAGTAGCCAGTCGTGGAATGTATGCCATATTTCGCCATGCAAACTGGAAAGTTGACGTTATTCAGCGCGGTGTCTCTGAAAAAGGGGAGGTTATCTATTATATTTATATGCCTGCCAACACCAACATTATTGAAGACATTATTAGCAAAGATAAATCCAGTCACTGGCTTAGCGAAATGCTGGAGCATTTACGCTACTTATAGCCAGTGGCTGAGGCTCAGTCGTCCAGTAACCGTAGTTCTGTTCCGAGTTTTATTGCGTGTCTGGCATTATTCACACCGAGCTTTTTCATTACATTTCCCATATGGAACTTAACGGTGCGTTCAGCAATAGATAAAATAACAGAAATTTCTGCGTAGGTTTTCCCGGCGCTGACCCATTTAAGGATTTGTCGCTCACGTGGCGACAGAAAAACATTCTTTTTCTGTTGATGCTGGCTATACAGATTGAGTGTCTTCTGATGCAATTGAACAAGGAAGCTTAGAAATTGTGGCCGATATTTTTCTATATCAATCCCAGAATGCTTTGGACTGATGACGGATAATACGACAAGATTATTCAGATAGTCATGCAGAGGAAAAGTCTGCCCCTGGTAAATATCATACTGGACGCTTTCGTTGAAAATGCGCGTCAGGTTATAACCATCCGACAGGACGACATCACTTTCCCAAAAAAAATCTTCAACACAGCGCAAAGCCCGAATGATAACAGGGTCAATAAACTGGTATTTCCTGTCGAGGTAGATATCAAACCACTCGGGGCTGTTATTGATTATCCGCATCTGTGAAGGATCTTTCTTGTTCATAATGGCGTAGGCGAAGACGATCCCTTTGAAGTCCTCAAAAAACGCGTCCAGCTCACTCTGAATTAGCGTGTTGATCGTTATGTCGTTGTAATATGTATCCTTCACGTGAGTTGCTGCCTCCTGTTCGAGTGGAGGAGCAAGTATAATATGCTTCGTTATCCGTAGCGAGTCGCATTTTAATCCAGCCAACAGATAAGACAGGCTACCTCAACTGGTAGCCTGTCGAACGTGTGGCATTTCTAATGGTAAATGCAGATGACTCAGCGAATTTTTGAAGATTTTGTCAAATCCCGAAATCGTTCACTAAATATAGTAGGCTGCAAAATTTAGGAGGTTCATTCGAGTATTGGACAATCGCACCGACCAAGATTCAAATCAGGATTTTAACCAGCAGTCTACATAATGCCTTTAAGAGCAATATGATAAAGCAGCATGATGGTTTTACCGTCGACAATCTTGCCTGTTTCAATGCCGCGTAATGCCTCTTCAAGCGTCATTTCCAGCACGTCGATATCTTCTCCCTCAGCCTTGATCCCGCCGCCTGCGCCGGTTCTGTCTTTTGGCTGATACTCGGCAAGATAAAAATAGAGTTTTTCCGTGACGGAGCCCGGGCTCATGTAGGCTTCAAAGATTTTCTGCACGCTCGAAACGTGAAATCCTGTCTCTTCTTCCGCTTCTGCTTTTATGCGGCTTTCGGGATCCATGTTGTCCAGCAGCCCCGCCGCGGCTTCAATTAAATCGTCCTCATGCCCGTTGGTAAAGACAGGGAAGCGGAACTGGCGCGTCAGGATCACCGTCTTTTTCTCACGGTTGTAGAGAAGAATAGTCGCGCCGTTGCCACGGTCATAGACCTCCCGTTGCTGTCGTTGCCATTCACCATCATGGCGCTGCAGGTCGAAGGTGTATTTTTTTAGGTTGTACCAGTTATCGGACAGGGTTTCACTGTCAATGATGCGCACATCTGCACGTTTTGATTGCACGTTTGTTCCTCCTTACGTAGAGTAATTATCATAAACAGCATTATCGTGCACTTTCAAGATAAAACATGCAACATCAGGAATTCATGATGCTCACCAGTCAGCGAAAACAATTGATCCTCGAAAAGCTCAGCACCGAAGGTCAGGTCCAGTCAAAAGCACTGAGCATGCTCTTTGACGTCTCTGAAGACACCATTCGACGTGATTTACGCGAGCTGGCGGCAGAAGGGCGTTTACAGCGGGTTCACGGCGGCGCGCTGCCGTCATCTTCTGCTATTGCGCCATTTGCCGAACGGCAATCCGTGAAGATGGATGCAAAAAAGAGGGTCGCCCGGAAAGGGGCTCAGCTGATTTCATCAGGGCAGGTGGTGATCGTTGACGGCGGCACGACAACCTCGGAGCTGATTACGTTTTTCCCTCCTGACCTGCACATTACGGTGGTTACGCACAGCCCGAGCATCGCCCTGAGGCTCGTGGATCATCCGTCCATCGAGGTGATTCTGATCGGCGGTCGCTTGTATAAGCACTCCATTGTTGCGGTCGGCGCTGCGGCCATCGAAGGCATCGAAAATATACATGCAGATCTGTTCTTTATGGGCGTGACCGGGATCCATCCTGATGCGGGGCTGACAACCGGCGATTTCGAAGAAGCTTGCATCAAACGTGCATTTTCCGGCAGAGCTGCAGAGACGGTCGTCCTGGCTTCTCCGGAAAAGGTCAACACAGCGTCTTCGTTTGTGATTGGCGATGTGTCATCGGTGAACACCATCGTCGTTGAAGACAATACCGATCGGGACTGGATCCGCGCGGTATCTGAAAAAGGGGTCTCCGTCGTGTTGACCTCAGAGAGTGACTGAAGAAGCCTTGAGCTACACGCGCTTCTTCATTTTTTACATTGATTCACTTAGCTATAACGCCGTACGCTTTCGTCCAACGAACGTCCAGCGCAGGTAGTCGTAAAGCCAGTTAAACAGCATCGTATAGGGCAGGAAAAACAGCACCAGGCCAATCTCAACAAAAAATGCCTCCGTCACGGTCAGGTTCAGCATAACCATTGCCACAGGGATTAAGGAGATGATAAGTCCCGTTTCAAAACCAACCGCATGGATTGCGCGAACGAGAAATGTGCGTTGAAACTGATGTTTTTTCTGCAGGGAATCAAAGAGCTTATTAAAAATAAAATTCCAGACCGTTGCGGTAAGTGCAGATATCACGGACAACGAGCCTGACTGAAGTACCGACACGTTCATCAGCCAGGCGAGTGACAGCGCGATGATAACGTTGGCCGTCACTTCAAAAATGACAGCGTGGAAAACTCTCTCTTTAACACTTTTATTTAATTCAATTTCCATTTGCTTACGACAGCGTTTATCAAAAGCTGAAGTATATCAGACATTTTTCAACTCTTTCTGAACGGGCAGGTTATGTTGAGGCTATTAGCATCCAGGAAAACGATGCCCATAAAATGCCAGATTTCTTCTGGTTCCATATTGGTGCGCATAATGTATATTATGTTAAATTGGATTTATGGTATCTAGACCACTAATGGCCATACAACCCAATATCCTTCCCTCGTCCTCCCGTCAGATGAGTGCTAAAACTTCTCGCATCTAAAGCGCATATCCTCTGGCCACAGTGCGTTGCTTTGCATACATATCTCTTTAGCGTTTTCGATGTGTTGCGCCCTGTAGATCATCATCAGGCTGAAGTTGACATCAGGACTATTGTGAACCTTCCGATAGTGCTCGGCCCAGGACTGGAAGCGAGTTAATAAATCAGGAGCTCTGGTCAAATTGAACCTCAGCAGCAGAGCTACGTGGCGGTCAAAATCCAGCCTGTCATGTTGACTCCAGGGATTGAGTAATGTTCCGGCAGCAGCGCTTTCATCCCTGGCCAGCGGTGCAAGCCCATGTTGCTCAATATGGGTCATTTGCACTTCGGTTACGACACCGGTTGCCATAAATATCAAAACGGCACTCGCGGCCAAAACGCGTACAATTCTGTTGAACGTCATCACGTTGCCCTGAGCGGCATTTTTCACCGGCGTCGCTGTTGGGCCGTTAATTCCCAGCAGTATGACAAGAGCCAGACCATGCGTTACTGATTGATAGAGCGGATACTCCAGATTCATGTGTAGCGCAATGGGTAATAACATTGCCAGACCAATCCATCGATGCCCTCCCCGACTCCACAGCCGTTTCAGCATGCCGCAGACCATCAGAATCACACCCGCGACGGCAACGAGTCCCCCTTCCATCCAGGTGTAGAGAAGTTCATTGTGCGGGTAAAGCAAGGTGGCGTCTCTCAGCCCTGGAGGATTGTGCTGTGTCATCTGACCAAACAGTGCTTCGAAACTGCCGTATCCATTGCCGACGATGGGATGATTTTGAATAAGCTGCCAGGTCAGTTGCAGGATATACCAGCGCTGACTGTTCGATCCGCTTTTGTCGGCTAATCCCGGTATAAAACCAGGAAATAACCGTGGGCCAACATAAAGCGCGACAAGCCCCAGAACGATACCCGCTGACATCAGCAACAGTGAAAAATAACCGCGGCGACGGCGCGTTTTGTATGCGGCTACCAGCACGAGCAGGCAGCCCAGAATAGCGCCAAGATAACCTGCCCGGCTTTGCAACAACACCAGCATGGCCGGTAGCATAACCAGTGACAGGGAACAGAAACGCGTTACCCACTTTTGGCGCGCCGTTGTATTAAGCCACAGGGCACAAACCGTGCCGGTGGCTAAAAACGATGCCAGAACGTTCACCTGCTGGAAGCTGCCGTACGGGCGTCCGCCGGGCAGTGTCGCCATATCAGTCAATTGATACAGACAGAAAATGGTCTGTAAAAAGGCCGACATCACCAGAATCAACAGCCAGTGGCGTCTGGTGATGAGATTGACTGGCGTTTTAAGCAGTTCCAGCCAGACGATGAGCAGCCCCCACAGCGCCATCACTTTCGTCGCGGCGTTCCACTGCCAGGCTGAAGACGGTGACCATAGCAGCGGCAGAGACCACAGAACGGCACCCGTTATAATCAGTTGTGTGCCAGCAGGATAAATAAATTTCACCCGTCGTTCGGTAAGTGAACCCCACAGTACCATGAGCGCCATCGCGCACCAGGCCAGCAGGTTTTGGGGTAATGCCAGTCCGGAGCCACCCTGATTCGGTAATACCCAGAGCAGACCACCGCATAACCAGACGCCAGCGATAAAGACTTTACCGCGCCCTGAGAAATAATAATTACAATGTATATTTAACATGAATATATTCATAAAAATAGGGACGGAAAATGATTTCCGTCCCGTTAAAGGTAAGCAGGATTATTTGGGAATTACTGTTGGGTCATAACCATTACCGCGCTGGCGGTAAACGCGCCGGTGGGAATATCCTTCACCGCCACCGCTGAATCACGGATAGCCTGAAAACCGAGGTCGACCGTATTCGAACCACTTTTCAAGTTAATTGTGGCCTTGCTGGTTGGGGATACGGCGGCGTTATTATAAATAATCGCCGTGCCAACCCCAGTTGCCGATGTTTTTACTGCCTGGGTGCTGCCAATAGTAATCGCCGTATAAGTAATATTCATCGAGACGGTCACGTCTCCGCCCGTACAGCTGACCGGGATCTTGATATGCTTAGCGGTGCTGGAACTGGGTGTCGTAGGTAGCGTGGCGCGATCTAACGAGCCTAACGAGACACTTAGGGTATTGCCGCTGTTGATCGTACAAGAGGTGTTAACAACCGGTGTCGGGGGGAGTGTTTGACCTCTACACGCGCCATAGGTATTCAAATAATAAATCTGTCCATCCGGTCCCATCAATGTATCGCAGGCTTGATAATTGCTATTCCCGTTAGAATGACAGTCCATACCACTGGTTCCTGGATTCACGTTCTGTTCATTTAATGGTCTGGAGGCATCAATATAGCTGGAGCTGGATGAACCACATCCGGCTGACCCTCCAGTCGCAACTCTAACGGTGTAGTATCCAGAAACCGGAACGTAATACGTGCCTTGTAGTTTCACGCTACATCTACCTTGTCGAAAAACGTGATCGACGTAGGCACTGCCTGTTGAGGGAATATCGCGTGGTAAGCCGCACATATTGTCTATTGAAAAACCCATGACCGTCGCTGTCGCACTACCCTGACACATTAACATCATGATGACAAAAGCAAAGATATTTACCATCACCTTAATGTAAGGATGAAATTTTTTATATATATTCACTCTATTATCTCTTAATTAAGGATAGGCCAGCATAAAGGTAGACACCGCGGTAAAATTCCCCGGCGTAATGGTTTCCTGCCGCAGGTGAGTAGGTTCCCCCTGAATATAGGCCATGAGGGTAAATGTATTGTCACCGCTGTTCAGTACATGTTCCGGTGTCGGTTTATTAAAGGGGATGGCGATCCCGTCTTCGGTTTCCACGCCAATGGCGATACCCGCCGCCTCCCCGGTGACGGCTAATAAGCCGGGCAATTCCGTACTCTCTGTGCCTTTAAACGTGATCGAGGCTTTATTGGCTATTGATAAATCACAGTCCGTCAGGGTAATGGTGAACGGTACGCCTTTGGTACGGGCATAGGCATATAAATCGGGTTCCATGATCATGTCAAAATCGACACTCAGGTCTGTGGTCAAGGGATCCAACCCGCAGGGTGCGCTGGTCAGCGTGCCGCTAAAGTGCAGGTTATCCTCAATCGCCAGAGCTGGCGTGATGGTCAGGCCGGATGCGACAAGTAATGCCGCTATCCCCCGGCTTATCGTCTTCACATGTCGTATGTTCATCGTTGTGCCTCAGAAATAATCCGCGGTTAATGTCGCGACGGCCGTAAAAGTCTGTTCGCTCAGCACTTTATTCGGATCTTTAACCGGTACAGCGCTCAGCACCAGGGATTGCAGGCCGCCAAGCGTTGTTTTCAGCGGCTGGTTGAGCTTCATCGGCACGCCGTTAGCCTGAATCTGAATGCCCAGCCCGTCCGCTGAGGTGGTGACGGCCGAGTCGTCAAAAATTTCAGCTACCCCGCTCACCTGAATATTGAGAGCGGAATCATCCGGCGCGCCGTGACAGTCAACGGTATAGGGGATGTCCTGTTTATTGTCGATGCCGTTTACTTTACCCACGCTGATGCTGCCAAACGACACATCTATCACCTCATCGCCCGAAACCGTACAGGGCGTGGTAATGATAAATGTGCCTTTAAAATTGACAGACATCTGATCGCCAACCTGCGCGGCCTGCGGCGTCCCGGTCAGCAGCAAAACAGATAAGGTGACAATGTGGAGTATTCTCTTCATAACTGTCTGTTCAATTAAACGAAAGTTGCAATGTGGCAGAAGCCGTGAACGTATCGCCATTTGTCACCTGTTTGCTGTTCGTTGTGCTGATTTGTACTAACTCTGCCTCAAGCGTGGGTGGCTTGCTTTGGTCGATGGTGAACCACTTCCCCGACGCCTGCGGGGCGCCATTCACAAGCAGTTCAACACCAAGCATCCCTTTGTCTATCTCAATCACGTCGGTTCCGTTATAAGATTTATAGCTGCCCGATAGACTGGCCAATTGCATTTGAAGAAGCCCCGCGGTATCACCGGTACAGGTAAAATCGCTGGTAATCGATTTACGATAATTCCCATCCAGCGTCATGGTGTCCGTCCCTTCCGGGAGCAATTTCACATCACCAAAGTCGACCGTCAGGCTGTCGCCCTGATTAAACTGACAAGAACCGTTTGCCACCAGGGTGCCATCGATATTGATGTTTAATGAGTAGGTGTCGCCTTTATTTGCCTGGCTTACCGTCGGGGCCAGCAGCACCAGCGCGAGCAGCGGACTGCGGACAAGGCGTTTAAACGTCATCACGCGTGAACTAGTCATAACTGATTCCGAAATCAACTGAGGCGCGAAATTCTCCCGCAATCAGCGGGGCGATGGTACGAACAGGGATAACGGTATAGGTCAGCTCATCACTGCCCATCGTCACAAACTGCGGCTTGCCCCGCATCCCGGGAATAACGATTCTGCCGTTGGTATCCAGAATACGAAGGCCGACGCCAGACATCCCGGCGATCAGTAATAGCGTGGGATCGTCAGGATCCGTCGCGCCCATGAAACTCACTGTGACCACCGGTTGGGTTTCATCCCATGTCGATGGCCCTATTCGACCGCTACGCTGCAGGCCACCGGTGCTTTCGCAACCCAGAAGACGAAATACGATTTGTGTCGGATTGCCGGTATCGCCCGGACGTTTCATCGCCCCCAGCGCCGAGTTATCCATTACCACCTCCTGCAGCTTTGAACGCATGCTGATCAGGCAACTTCCGTTACGCAGAACGCCATGAACGTGCAATTGACCATTTTCCCCCTGGACATTCCAGTCATCGACAGCCAGAGCATTATTCGCCATGCTGCCGCTCAGAAGCAGACTCAACGCAAACGTACGTGAGTAGCGGTAGATTGCTTTTCCGTTCACAGGTTGCTCTCCTTAACCCGCGTTAACATGGTCCACTGCACAGGTATTCCCCGCACAGTTAAAAACAAGTTTCGGCCGGCCACCGTAATCATTTACGGAGGTCAGTACTGGGTGTGCGCCCAGTGAAGCCGCGGTTGCGCCCAGTGCAATGCTTTCTTTAGGCGCGACCATTACAGGTTTAAAACTCTCGATATCACCGCCCTTCTCTGACGTCGCTGCCGCGACAATCGTCAGGTAGTAAGGCGTGGGATTGGTTAACTGGAATCCTTCACCCTGACGAGTTAAGGTGAGTTTTTTCGCGGCCTCGTTCTCCATCCCGTTTTGTAACTGCAACGCTTCCGGGCGGTAAAAGAGTTTGACGCGGGTTTGCAACGCAAGCTGAAGCGTATTGGGTTTAGAACTCTTCGGCGGAATTTCGCGTACGTTAAAATAGAACAGCGATTCTCTGTCCTGCGGTAACGCCTGGGCGTTATTACCCTGAATTTTCACCTGACCTTTGGCGCCTGGCTCAACGCGTTGCACCGGCGGTAATGCCATAAACGGCGTCTCGGTTTTATTGCCGTTGCTGTCCTCAATCCAGGACTGCGCCAGATACGGCAAGGATTTATTTTGATTCGTCACGGTGACACTCATTGATTTCTGGTTGCCGCTATAAATCACCCGGGTGCGATCCAGCGCAATGGCTGCATTTACCTGCTGCGCGACCAATGCCAGTGCGATTACACCCAGCGTTAGACCGATCTTTTTCTGCACAAAACGCATAACTCTCTCTATTACAAAATGATAATGACGGTTTTGCCTGACCCCATCACGACGATCAGCGTGAGAGGCAAGGCAACAACAGATTGTTGATTGTTTCCGGCAGCGATGATGGCAATTCGATGTAACATTGCACGTCGTTGCCCCAGTACACGTCCATGCGCTCTCCAGGACGTATACCTGAAAGCCAGACGCTGCCGTTTTCGGCGACAATCCCTGTTGTCATGTTGTCTCCATTGCGTACTTCTGCGCCAAACGGCGGTTCGCTGCCGTCAGCCAGTTTGATCACCGCCATGCCCTTCTGTCCGGCGAGAATGCCAAAGGCGCGGTAGCCAATCGCGCCTTCCGTTAACGTGTCCTGCACAATTGAACGTGTGGCATCGACGTTTTCCGGCAGGCTGTCCAGATCAACGCTCACGCTGCTTCGGTAGTAGCTGCTAACATCCGCAACGACCGCCTTACCGAAGGCATTGGTACGAACGATCCCCGCCATGCCCTGCACGGGAACGTCTTCCACCCCTGCCGTATCAACGAGCATTCGGGTTCCGCCTGCCGAATTGGTTCTGTGCAGCGCCGCACCTTTGGCGGTAGCGGTAACGCCTCCTTGTAACGAAAGACCTGCGGCGCTGGATTTGCTGCCGGTAAAGCTGGCATTGGCCGTGACACTTGCACTGTCGCCATCATGGGTAAAGTACCCGCTCCCGGTACCGCGACCGTCAGTCGTGCCGCCGGCGTTAACCTGGTAATAATTGTTGGCGTCAATACGCTGGTAATAACCTACCGTATTGCTACTGCTGTCTCCGCTGTACTGTCCGTTGTAGCTTAATGTTGCGCCGTTGGACCACGGCACAGACAAGCTCAGATAGACGCCATCATCTTTAGAATCGTCATATTCAGTTCTGTAGGCAGACAGTGTCAGGCTGATGTTTTTAAACCGACTGACGTCAAAAAAGCTCGATAGCGAAACGTTCCAGGTATTCGTCGCTTCCCTGTCCCAGTAGGTCTGGTGGCTATAGTTCAGAAAAGCACTCATGTTCTGTTCGCGGAACTGTTTATTCATGGTGATGGTGTACAGTTCTTTATCGCGCCCACCGTTATCGCCGTTGTGATAGCGGCGGTCCAGATACTGAGACATGCTCATAAAGTCACGTTCTGAGAAGCGGTAACCCGCAAAGGTCACCTGGCTGTCAAACTCATCGAAGCGTTTCGAATAGCTGACGCGATAAGATTTACCGCTTAATGTGTCCTGATTAGGAATCGCAGCCCGGGACTGCGTGACGTCAAAGGAAATTGCCCCAAACATCAACAGATCGCGCCCGACCCCTAAGGAGAGCGCGTTATAGTCCCCTGCCAGTAGCGTTCCGCCATATAATGACCAGCCGCTATTCACGCCCCATGATGCTTCGCCAGTGGTAAAATTTGGCCCCTGAGAATGGTGGTCATAATCAGACGGTTTGCCCATCGCTATTTTGTAGCGCACCAGCCCCGGTCGCGTCAGATAGGGAATGGAGGCGGTGTCGACCTGGAAAGTCTGGGTTGCGCCATCCTGCTCTTCCACTTTGACATCCAGCTTGCCGGATACCGCCGAGTTGAGATCCTGGATACGAAACGGACCTGGCGCGACAGTGGTTTCATAAATCACGCGCCCCTGCTGGCTGATAGTCACTTTGGCGTTCGTCTTCGCGACCCCCACCACTTCCGGTGCATATCCGCGGAGATTGGGCGGCAACTGGTTATCGTCTGTAGACAGGCTGGCGCCGGTAAAACGGAAACTGTCAAACAGAGAGGAATTTAAATAGTCTTCTCCCAGCACCAGTTTTGCCCGCAGTGCGGTGATGGCCCGATAGGTATAAACCCGGCTCCAGTCCCAGCTTTGCTGTTTTTGACTCTCATTTCCGGTATTGCGTATGTATTGCGCTTGCCAGTCACCACGCAGGCGCCAGGCACCGAAATTCGCGCCCGTCGTGCCGTTACCCGTGATGGAACTGGAACGCTGTTCCTGTTGTTTCGACGACGTTGCATTAACTGTGTAATCAAACAATACGCCCGGAATTCCCTCATCCCAGCGAGAAGGCGGATCCCAGTTTTCGGCCGTATACTCAAGGTATGCCTGAGGAATGCTGAGATAGAGAGTACTTGTTCCCAGATCGGCTCTGGCTACCATACCTTCCAGAGAATGAAGATCCAGACACTGTCCGTTATGCCACCATGAAACACCTTTAACGATGGACTCTTTCAGGCCAATTTGTTGGACGTGCTCGGCTGTCAGGCAAACTTCGCTCCCTTTGGGATCATCTTCAGGCGGGAAATACTCTACCGTCTGATCCGGTATGTCGGTTTTATTGACCTTTAGCGTAAGCTGATACTTGCCGGGCATTAAATAACCCGCCCGGGAAAACTGGCTCAAATCAACATTATTCCGCTCTTTGATGTCGAGTACGTCAGTGTTAAATTCGACATTATCTTCAGCGTGAACGCCTTTCACTGCCAGAAACGCAAGAATTACACCAATCGCTACAGGGTGTAACTTGCCCAGGAAGATGGTTTTATTGACTTTTTTCATTTTCAAAAGTAATCAACTTTGAAGCGTATCGTGGCCGTATACTCACCCACTTTCAGGCGGTCGCGATTACTCATAAGACGCAACTGGTATTTAAGAATTTGTGAACCGTTGCTCAATGTACCCGGAGGGAGCGCTTTTCCAGGTTGCGCCACGTTTCCGGCGTCATCCGTAATTTCAAGCCCTACACCTGACGCGCCGTCAACGGAAAAAAGTCCATCAGAAGATGGGCCATCAAACGTCGTCTGGAAATGGGATGACAGGGTTTGCGCATCCTTATTTATATGCAGATTGCAGTTGACCAGCGTTAACGAAAAGGGATTTTTATTTCCACGACCGTTGTGAATAATTTCACCCACGGTCGTGGTCATCATTTCAATGCTTTGCTCACGATCCGCGGTGGCGATAGCGCATGGGGTATCAATTATACTTCCCTGCATATTGACAATACCGTGGCCTTGATCGGCCAGCGCATAGCGGGAACTATTTGCCGCCGCTATGCAGGGTATCAATATACAGGGAAATATAATCATTCGAAGTCCAGATAATACAATCATTAAAATACGCTCTGGTTTCATGAAAAAAAGTGCCAGTGATTAAGATAATCAATTAATCACCAGCACAATAACAGGGTTAATTACTTGCGTAATAAGTCATGCCGGGATTATGGGTAATCCAGAGCGAAGCTGGCAATGGCCTGGAATTTACCTGGGACGATTGTCGCAGATGCGCCATCACCCTTCAGGAAAGCAGCAAACGTCAGGTCGTTATCACCATTCAGCAGTGCCTGCGCCGGAGAGGCCTGGCCCAGTTTAACCGGCGTACCGGTGTCCGTCGTAATTGCAACAGAAGCGCCTTTCGCGGTGCCCTGAATACCGAGCAGATCCGGGTTAGCCGCAGATGCGGTGCCAGAGAACGTGGTGGTCACTGATTTCTTGGTTTCGGTATTACACTGTTGCAGTTTGATAGCGAAAACCTGAGGAATAGAGGTACCGCCATCTTCCAGCGCCAGGTTAGAGATCTGACCCAAATCAACGGTTTGATCAGCACTGTCCGGTGTAATGGAGCAAGGCGCATCAATAATAGAACCCGTAAACGTTACGGTACCATGTCCCTGATCTTTTGCATTCGCATTTGCGATCATAGCACCAGCTATCATCGCAATCGCGAGAGCGATTTTCTTTGCCTTCATATAAGAACTCTCTTCAATAAGATATTGCCCATTTGGGTTCATTGCTTTCTCAGTTTTTCTGACAAGAGCAATGTGTATATATTCTTTCCTTTCGAGGGGTTTGCTTCAACAACAACACAGTGTCAAATGAGACTAAAAAAGAGTATTTAATGGCAAGATATGCAGGCTTGACGGGTCTCAATCCATTTTTTCTCGGGCCGCTGATTTCTGGAGAGAAAAAAGGAATTGATGTTATTTCAGGTATAGGGGGATTGCTGTGAGTTATCAATATTAGTGTTTAATGTAATAACAAGCAACACGTAAGCGTGCTGGCGAATCGCTGAATAATCCCGCCATTTCGCGAGGGCGGTATCCTTATTATCCCGGAGGCAATATCATTAATCTCGCCTCGTCCAGATGGCTGCGCAATGCCGCAAGACATTGCGCATATGAATAGCTTATTTATCAGGTATTGCTTCCCTCTCCTCTTTACTAACGGCCGTCGTCGTTCTCTTCCTGCGCAACCAGATTAACTTGTACGCCGCCGGAATAATAAACAGCGATAACAGCGGCGCCGTGATCATCCCGCCAATCATAGGTGCCGCTATCCGACTCATGACTTCTGACCCTGCGCCCGTCCCCCACAGAATGGGCAGCAGACCGGCAATGATCACCGCGACGGTCATTGCCTTTGGCCGCACGCGCAGCACGGCGCCATGGTAAAGGGCGTCATCCAGCGCCTGTTCTGTGAACGTGTCCCGATGGGACAACGCCGGCTGAGCCTCAACGGCATGACGCAAATACATCAGCATGACCACCCCAAATTCTGCCGCCACCCCGGCCAGAGCGATAAAACCGGTGCCGGTTGCCACAGACATATGGAAGCCCTGCCAGTAGAGGAACCATATCCCACCGACCAGGGCGAACGGCAGACTCATCAGGATCAGCAGCGCTTCATCCACGCGGCGGAACGCCATATACAGCAGAATGAAGATGATCATTACCGTCATCGGCACCATCAGCTTCAGTTTCTTGTTGGCGTGCTCGAGCAGCTCAAACTGCCCGGAGAATGAGACGCTGGTGCCCGGCCTCAGCTTTACGTTCTGACTGATGGCCGTCTTAATGTCGTTCACCACCGACACCATATCCCTGCCGCGAGCATCGATATAAATCCAGCTCGCAGGTCGGGCATTCTCCGTTTTCAGCATCGTGGGGCCGGATACCACGTTGATATCCGCCACATCGCCCAGCGTGATCTGCTGTTTCATCGGCGTCAGGATCGGCATCTGCTTCAACGCGTTCGGGCTGTTCCGGTAGTCCTGAGGATAGCGAATATTAATCGGGTACCGGGCCACGCCTTCCACCGTTTCCCCCACCGTCGCCCCGCCGATAGCCGAGGAGACAAAGAGCTGCACATCACCCACCGTCATCCCATAGCGGGAGGCTTTTTCCCGGTTGATATCGACATCAATGTAGCGCCCGCCCTCAAGGCGTTCAGCCAGGGCAGACACCACGCCCGGCACCGTTTTGGCTACCGCCTCGATGCTCTGCGCCGTGGCGTCGATATCCGACAAAACGGTACCTGACACCTTGATACCAATCGGGCTTTTGATCCCGGTGGAAAGCATGTCTATTCGGTTACGGATGGGCGGAACCCAGAGGTTCGCCAGGCCGGGCAACCGAACGGTCTTGTCGAGCTCGTCAATAATCTTGTCAATCGTCATGCCGGACCGCCACTCATTCTCGGGTTTGAGCTGAATGGCGGTTTCCACCATCTCGAGCGGCGCGGAATCCGTAGCCGTTTCGGCCTTACCCGTCTTGCCGAAAACAGAGGCCACTTCTGGCACGGTTTTGATGAGTTTGTCCGTGGTCTGCAGGAGCGCGGCCGCTTCTGCCGGAGAGACGCCCGGCAACGTTGACGGCATATACAGCAGATCGCCCTCATTAATCTTCGGCAGGAACTCGCCGCCCACCTGGCTCAGGGGCCAGATCACCGTGATGAGGGATAAGGCCGCAATCAGCAGGGTTGTTTTTGGCCAGCGGAGCACCTTAATCAGTAGCGGATGGTAGGCTTTAATCAGCAGTCTGTTCAAAGGGTTGCTGGTCTCCGCGGGGATTTTTCCCCGGATCCAGAACCCCATCAGAATCGGAATGACGATAATGGCCAGCACGGCCGCGCCCGCCATGGCGTACGTTTTCGTAAAGGCCAACGGGCCGAACAGCCGCCCTTCCTGCCCCTCGAGGGTAAAGATGGGAATGAACGACAAGGTAATGATCAGCAGGCTGATAAACAGCGCGGGGCCAACCTCGACAGAGGCGTTGGTGATCACCGTCCATCGCGTAGCGTTGTCAATCTGCTCTCCCGGATGCTGGCGATCCCACTCCTCCAGCCGTTTGTGCGCGTTTTCAATCATGACGATGGCGGCATCCACCATCGCGCCGACGGCAATGGCAATTCCGCCCAGCGACATGATATTGGCGTTCAGCCCCTGGAAATGCATGACGATAAAGGCAATACACAGGCCAAGCGGCAGAGAGATAATCGCCACCAGCGCAGAGCGGACGTGCCAGAGGAACAGGGCGCAGACGATGGCCACCACGATAAACTCTTCGAGAAGCTTGCCGCTCAGGTTATCAATGGCCCGGTCGATGAGCTGGCTGCGATCGTAGGTAGTCACAATCTCAACGCCTTCCGGCAGGCTGGCCTTCAGCGTCTCCAGCTTATCTTTCACCGCCGTGATGACCTCGCGCGCGTTTTTGCCCGAACGCAGGATCACCACGCCACCCGCAACTTCCCCCTGCCCGTTCAGCTCGGCAATACCGCGCCGCATTTCCGGCCCCGTTTGTACGCGGGCAACATCGCGAAGGTAAATCGGTACCCCGTTCTCGGCGGTTTTCAGGACGATGTTATTGAAATCGTCCATCGTCTGCAGATAGCCGCTGGCCCGGACCATATACTCCGCTTCCGCCATTTCAACTGACGATCCCCCCGCCTCCTGGTTAGACGACTCAAGGGCCTGCTTAACCTCCGGCAGGCTAACGCCGTACTGAGCCAGCTTTAACGGATTGACCTGGATCTGATACTGCTTCACCACGCCGCCGACGGAGGCCACTTCGGCCACGTTCGGGATCGTTTTCAGCTCAAATTTCAGGAACCAGTCCTGCAATGAGCGCAGTTCGGCGAGATCGTGTTTTCCGCTGCGATCCACCAGCGCATACTCAAATATCCAGCCCACGCCCGTGGCATCAGGACCAATTTCAGAGCTCACGCCAGCAGGCAGCTTGCCCTGAACCTGATTCAGATACTCCAGCACGCGCGAACGGGCCCAGTACAAATCGGTGCCGTCTTCAAAAATGACGTACACGTACGAATCGCCAAACTGCGAAAAACCGCGCACGGTCTTTGCGCCGGGAACCGACAGCATGGTGGTAGTCAGTGGATAGGTCACCTGGTTTTCAACAATCTGCGGGGCCTGGCCGGGGTAGCTGGTTTTGATAATCACCTGAACGTCAGAGAGATCGGGCAAGGCATCAACTGGCGTGTTAATAATCGTCCATGTGCCCCAGACGCTGAGGAACAGCGCCCCCATCATGACCAGGAAACGGTTGGCGACCGACCGCCGGATAATCCATTCAATCATCATCGTCTCCTTAATGGCCAGAATGCGCGTCGTCAGCGGCTTCAGCGTGGCGCATGCGCTCCAGCGCGCCGGTAATATTGGCCTCCGAGTCAATCAGGAACAGACCGCTGACCACTACCGACTCCCCCTCTTCCAGTCCGCTACCAATGCCGGACTGCTGCTGAGATTCGTGTAGTACGTGGATCCTTTTCGGTACAAAATTCCCGTCCGCATCAACCGTAATCACGCGCTGTTCTTTGCCGGTATCAATAACCGCCTGGGAGGGGATCAGCAGCATTTCCTGGCTTTGAGTATTCAGCTTCAGGTAGGCATTCATGCCCGGTTTCAGCAGCTCATCCTTGTTGGATACCTGCAGGCGCACCTGCAGCGTACGGGTGGTTGGGTCCACGCTCGGCAAAAGACTCCATTTTTCAACCGGGAAGGATTTATCCGGATAAGCCGGTATCGAAACAGCAAACTGAGAGGTCTCTTTCAGCAGATAAGCAATGGATTCAGGCACTGCCGCGCCGATCCAGACCGGATCCATCCCCTGAATTTGCGCCACCACCTTATCTTTCGAAATATTCATGCCGGTACGCAGGTCAAAGGCAGTGATCGCTCCGTCGATCGGCGCCCTGATGGTAAACCGGGTCTGAATAGTACGGGTCGCGCGCAGCCTCTGAATATCGTCATCCGGCATACCCGCCAGCCGAAGCCGTTCCAGAACCCCTTTGATTTGCGTCGGCGTTCCGCCGGTGCCGGACAACAGCAGAAACTCGCTCTGCGCCTCTACCCAGTCAGGAATGGTAATATCAACGAGCGGCGTGCCTTTCTTTATCTTATCGCCCGTCGTCAGCGGATACACTTTTTCCACAAAGCCTTCCGCGCGCGCCTGCACAATGACAAACTGATAGTCGTTATAGCTGACGTTAGCCGGGATCGTCTGGGCATAGTTCAGCGTTCCGCGCGTCACTTTTTGCGTTTTTAACCCTAAATTCTGGACCTGCGTCGGATCGATACGGATACCGGCATTGCTTTTACTGTCGTTTTCATCCGCATATTTCGGAACCAGATCCATATCCATAAACGGCGATTTGCCGGGCTTATCGAATTTCACGTCTGGCTTCATCGGGTCATACCAGAAAAGCACCTTTCTCTCAGAGACGCTGTTTTCCGTTTTTTCAGATGAATGAAGCGCCTGCCATAACGTCACTGATATCAGCCCTCCCGCAATCAGGCTGCTGACTATCATGGCAGCATATTTTATTTTTAATGAGGCCATGCCGCTTCTCGCTATTTAATGCTCTTGAGTAATGAGAGATTGCCCTGCTGAACAAACGAGAAATTCACGTGGCTGCCGACTTTTAAAGAATTAATACTCTCGTCAGCCTGAATAAAGGTAAAACGCATGGTCATTGCGGGCCAGCCAATTTCCGGGATCGCTTCATGGGAAATCGTGACTTTTTTATTCGTGAGATCAATGCCCTTCACGATACCGGTTCCCGTGATGACCTGCTCTGAGGCCCCTTCGCTGGCAGCACTCATCATCTCGTGCTGATGAACCTCAGCCTGGAGGCCGGCAGAAAACACAATTGAGAACGCACCAAATACAACGGCCTTAAGTGAATTGCGCATCGTTATTTTCCTGTTTAATTAAGTAAGATTATTCGACCCAACCGCCGCCGAGCGCGGTGAAGAGATTAATTTCATTAACCTGCCGGGCATAAATAAGGTCGAGAATATTTTGCTGCGTGGAGAAAAGAGAACGCTCCGCGTCAAGTACTTCGATATAGCTGACAGCGCCGCTGGAATATAACCCTCTGGCACGTTGAAGCGTGATGCGGAGCGAATCCAGATACCGCTGCTGTGCAGCAAGCTGCTGGTTAATGCTGTCCCGCAGCGCGAGCGCGTCGGCAACCTGTTTAAAGGCGGACTGAATTTTTTGTTCGTAATTAACCACCGACTGCTGCTGGCGAATTTCGGCCAGCTTCAGATTGGCCTTATTCCTGCCCGCATTAAAAATGGGAATTTCGATTTTAGGAATAAAATTCCACATCCCGCTCCCTGATGTGAACAGGCTGGACAACTCCGTGCTGCCCGTTGAAAGCCCGCTGGTCAGGGAAACAGACGGGAAAAAGGCGGCGCGCGCCGCGCCGATATTCGCATCGGCCGCTTTAAGCTGATACTCCGCCGCCATAATATCCGGGCGCTGCAGCAGTATCGCGGAGGAAAGATGAGGAGGCAGTTTTACCGGCGCAACGTCGCTGGCGTTCATGCCGCTGTCGCCGGGCAGCGCGCGATACGTGCCGAGGACCAGCTGCAGGGCATTATTGGCCTGCGCCAGCTCCCCTTCTCGTTTGGCAATCTCTGCCCGCGTGCTTTCGATCTGTCCCCGGGCCTGTTCCAGCGCCAGGACGTTCGTACTGCCCGTCACCAGCTGCTGCTCAACGAACGCATAGGACTGCCGGTAATTGTTCAGCGTATCCCGCGCGATGCGCAGCTGTTTGTACGCCAGCTGCTGGTTGAAATAGCTCTGCGACACGTTAGAGACGAGCAGGATATGCACCGCGCGACGGGCCTCTTCGCTGGCGAAAAAGTTTTGTCGGTCGGCCTCGCTCATGTTCTTCAGCTTGCCGAAGAAATCGAGCTCATAGCTAAGCGCAAGGCCCGCGTCGTACTGCTGCGCGGTGGGTTTGTCACTTTTCAGCCCGCCGCTGTACGTGATGCCCGAGGAGGCATTCAGCTGAGGATAGCGATCCGCATCCGTCACGTTGAACTGCGCCCGGGCTTCCTCAACCTTCAGAGCGGCCATTTTTAGATCGCGATTGTTCTTCAGGGCCTCCGTAATCAGCCCGGCAACCTGAGGGTCGACGAAGAAGTTGCGCCAGCCGGTGTCCTGATACCCCGCCTTCGCGGGCGTCAGGCCGTTTCGGGAGAGCGAAAACTGCCGGGGGACAGGTGCTTCCGGCCGCTGGAACTCCGGGGCCAGCGAGACGCAGCCTGCCAGAATAAATACCGTACTGATGCTTAGTCGTTTTAACAGGAACATAACGGTTCAAATAAAGTCCAGAGTAGTTTTAGGGCTACTCTACGCAACGCATCCTGTTTGACGGGTGACAGGATAATGACAATGTTGTCATTTTTAGCGTAAGTCATTGTTAACGGCAGTACGCTCACTAGAATGTCTTCAGCAGCCAGTCAGGGGAGCACGATGAAAATACTGATCGTCGAAGACGAAACGAAAACCGGTGAGTACCTGAGTAAGGGGCTGACTGAAGCGGGGTTTGTGGTGGACCACGCGGATAATGGCCTGAACGGCTACCATCTCGCCATGACTGCGGAATACGATCTGCTGATTCTGGATATCATGCTGCCCGACGTGAACGGCTGGGACATTGTCCGCATGCTCCGCTCTGCCGGCAAAGGGATGCCCATCCTGTTACTCACGGCCCTTGGGACGATTGAACACCGGGTTAAAGGGCTTGAGCTGGGCGCGGATGACTATCTGATTAAACCTTTCGCCTTTGCTGAGCTGCTCGCCCGCGTGAGGACGCTGCTGAGACGCGGAAATACGGTGATTGCGGAAAGCCAGCTTCAGGTGGCAGACCTGACGGTTGACCTCGTGTCGAGAAAAGTAAGCCGGGCCGGAAGCCGCATCTCGTTAACCAGCAAAGAGTTCAGCCTGCTGGAGTTTTTCATGCGTCATCAGGGAGAGGTGCTTCCCCGCTCCCTGATTGCCTCCCAGGTGTGGGACATGAATTTTGACAGCGACACAAACGCGATTGACGTGGCGGTAAAGCGGCTTCGGGCGAAAATCGATAACGATTTTGAACCGAAGCTGATCCAGACGGTGCGCGGCGTGGGCTATATGCTGGAGGTACCGGATGCGCGTTAAGCTTGCCAGGCGCCCTTTTTCACTTGCCCTGCGGCTGACCTTCTTCATCAGCCTCTCCACCATTCTGGCCTTTTTCGCCTTTACCTGGTTTATGCTGCATTCCGTTGAAAAGCATTTCGCGGAGCAGGATATCAGCGACCTGCAGCAAATCAGCACCGCGATGCACCGCATCCTGCAGTCTCCGGTCGATCCTGACCAAAAGAAAATCAGTAAAATCAAAGAGTCGATGGCCAGCTACCGCAACGTGGCCGTCCTGCTCCTGGATCCGCAGGGAAATATCCTGTTCAGCTCGGCGCAGGGGGCGGCACTGCGCCCAGCGATGAACGCGGCAGACTTTAGCGAACACCGCCGCGCGCAGGATGTGTTTCTCTGGACGGTTGAAGACCCTGCCAACCCCATGCACGCCGGGTCCGACATGAAAATGGAAACGTACCGGATTATCGCCTCTTCAGGCACGGCGACGCTGCAGGGCAAAACGCAGGGCTACGTCATGCTTATCGGGCTCTCAATTAATTTTCATCTGCACTACCTTGAGGCGCTGAAAAAGAATCTTCTGGCGATTGCCGCGGCGATCAGCCTGCTGATTATTCTTGTCATTCGCATCGCGGTTCGTCAGGGGCATTTGCCCCTGCGTAACGTCAGCAACGCCATTAAAAATATCACTTCGGAAAACCTGGATGCGCGGCTGGAGCCGTCCCGCGTGCCCGTTGAGCTGGAACAGCTGGTCATCTCCTTTAACCAGATGATCGAAAAGATTGAAGATGTCTTTACCCGTCAGGCTAACTTTTCCGCCGACATCGCGCACGAAATCAGAACCCCCATCACCAACCTGGTGACGCAAACGGAAATCGCGCTGAGCCAGAACCGCTCCCAGAAAGAGCTGGAAGATGTTCTGTACTCCAGCCTTGAAGAGTACAACCGGATGACCCGCATGGTCAGCGACATGCTTTTCCTGGCGCAGGCGGATAATAACCAGCTCATCCCTGACCGGGTGATGTTTGATTTAAGTGCGGAGGTCATAAAAGTCTTCGATTTCTTCGAAGCCTGGGCGGAAGAACGCAACGTTACGCTGAAATTTAACGGGATGCCCTGCCTGATAGAAGGCGATCCGCAGATGTTCAGAAGAGCAGTAAATAATCTGCTCTCCAACGCCCTGCGCTACACGCCAGCCGGGAAAGCGGTGACGGTCTCCATCAGAGAACAGGATGACGACGTTGAGCTGATGATAGAAAATCCCGGTACGCCGATCCCGCAAGAGCATCTGTCGAAGCTGTTTGACCGCTTTTATCGCGTCGATCCGTCAAGGCAGCGCAAAGGAGAAGGCAGCGGGATCGGGCTTGCCATCGTGAAGTCGATCGTCACGGCGCACCACGGAAAAGTCCGCGTGGAATCGGATGCGGTATCGACGCGCTTCATCCTCTCCGTGCCGGGAAAAGTGGCCTGAGGCGTCAGCGCACGGTCCGACACACTTCCAGTAACTTTTCCCTCAGCCAGCGATGCCCCGGATCCCTTTCCATGCGCGGATGCCACATCTGCGACACCGTAATGGTCCGGGTTTTAAACGGCAGTTCAAAGACGTGTACATGCTCGTTCATCGGCTGATTGAGCAGGTACAGCGCCGGCACCATGGCAATCAAATCGGACGCCAGCGCCACGGATAATGCCGTCGGAAATCCGGGCACTACGCTGGCGATCTTGCGTTTCATCCCCCGTTCCGCCAGCGCGTCATCGACAGCCCCATGCAACGATCCGTTCGGAGAGGCCACCACATGGCCCCACGCGACATAATCGTCAAGGCTGACCTCAGGCTGAAATGACAGCGGATGTCCAATGCGCACCGCGCCAACAAACCGATCCTGAAAGAGCCTTTGCAGCCGTATTTCAGGCCCCATATTGTTCTGCACGCCGATCTCCAGATCGACAAGCCCCTCCCGCAAGTAGCGTGACGTTTTTTCCGGTTTCGGTGAGAAGCGGATGCACACCCCGGGCGCAACGCTCGCCACCGCAGCAATTAGCATTGGACCAAACGCCACCACAAAACCGTCGTTGGCCCGGATGGTGAACAGCCGTTCGAGATTTTCCACCTTCAGCGTGTCGGTGGAGGGCTGCAGCACCGCCCTCGCCTCATGTACGGCGCTTCTGGCGCGGTCCCGGGTGGCTTCGGCCCATGGCGTCAGCACCATATGACGACCAGCCCGCACGAGAATAGGATCGCCGGTCACCTCCCGCAGCCTGCTCAGGGTGCGGCTCATGGCGGAGGTGCTGAGGTTCAAACGTCGCGCCGCGCCCGCCACGCTGGCTTCTGCCAGCAGAACGTCGAGCGCAACCAGAAGGTTAAAATCAGGATCGGACACGGTGGCTCCTCAGATGTGGCGTTATGTGCAATGATTAAGTGCAAATGCTGCGTCTTCCGCCCTGTATACCGCATGATTATAGTTTCGTCATCACGATTCTTATCCGGAGTAACGACGATGACGCTATTTTCAAACCTGCCCGGCGATGAAGGCTTACCCGGGCATGAACGCGCCCGGGTGATGGCCGCCGTCATGACCACCACGCTGATGGGCGTCTTTGACGGCACCATGATCAACATCGCGCTGCCCTCCATGGCAAGGGCGATGCAGGTTCCCGCGAACGTTGCGGTCTGGTTCGCCAACGGTTACCTGCTGTCAGCGGCAATGACGCTAGCCATCTTCGCGGCGCTGGCGGCGCGCGTGGGCTATCGCCCGGTGTTTCTTGTTGGGCTTGCTACCTTTACGCTCACCTCGCTCGGCTGCGCGCTGGCAGCAACGCCGGAAATGTTAACCGGGATGCGAATTCTGCAGGGCATCGGCGGCGCGGCGACCCTGAGTATCGCTCCGGCGATCCTGCGATCCGTTTTTCCGGGTCGGCTTCTGGGCCGCATTCTGGGGCTGCACGCCCTGCTTATCGCCTCCAGCACGGCTATTGCCCCGGTACTCGGCGGAACCATACTGGACATGCTGAGCTGGCAGTGGTTGTTCGCCATTAACATTGTTCCGGGAAGCATCGCCCTGCTGCTGGCATGGCGGGCCTTGCCGCGGGAATCGGCCGTTGACCGCACTCCCTTTGACGCGCCGGGCGCCGTGCTCTCCGCCGCGCTGTTAGGTTCGGCGATCATGATGGCCGACAGCCTTCAGAGCGTGGCGCGCCCGATTAGCCAGGCGGCCTTATGCTGGGGTGTTCTCACGCTGGTCAGCGCCTTCGCCTTTATCTGGCGGATTCGGCGCGCAAAAAATCCCATACTGCCGCCTGTTATCTTCAAAAACGGGCGCTTTACCCTCGCCGCGCTGACCTCGCTGGCCTCGTTTGTCAGTCAGGGCATCACCTTTGTCGCGCTACCGTTCCTGTTTCAGAGCGTGTATGGCTACAGCCCGGTGGTCTCCGCGCTGCTGTTCACCCCGTGGCCGATTGGCATCGTGCTGATCGCGCCGCACGCGGGTCGCTGGGCGGATACGATTTCCGCGCCGCTGATCTCGACAATCGGGCTGATGATTTTTGTCGGTGGGCTGGTCCTGCTGGCCACCCTGCCGGAAAATCCTTCCGCGTGGAATATCTGCCTGCGCAGTCTGGTTTGCGGGATTGGGTTTGGCTGCTTCCAGAGCCCAAATAACCGGGAGATGCTCTCTAACGTGGCGCGGGAATATGCCAGCTACGCCTCCGGCGTGTTGTCTATCGTCAGGACGTTTGGGCAGTGTCTGGGTGCGGCCGTGGTAGGGGTTCTGATGGCCGCAGAGGCAGGATCGGACCCTCAACATGCCGTCCATGTTGCGCTGTGGATAGGCGTCATCGCCTCAATGGCTTCGGTGTTATTCAGCCTGAGCCGGCTGCGCCCTGCGGTTCGGGCGTCAGCCTAGACTGATGCAGCGCTGCGCGTTCGTTTACTCCAGCGCCAGCAGCGCAAAGCTCGCCAGCCAGTGCCCGCCGCTATAGTGGCTGCCGACCACATGCCCGACGCTTGCGGCCAGATGTTTCGTCACCGCCTCGCGCAGCGCCGGTTGCGCCGGGTGGCTGACAGGAAGTGCTTTCGCAATATGCTTCATACACCAGGCGCGGCTGAGGTTTAATCCGTCGAGATGGGCGATTTTCGGGTCGGTACGATCGCTCACTTCCGCCGGGTTCATCAGTGCCGCAATGGAGCCAACATCCGGCAGAAACGCGTCAAACCAGGCCGGGAAGTCCTCTGATACTTTGCTCATCAACAGCGCCTCCGTCAGCGCGCCGGAAATATACTCATCACCGCCGGGCTCGTAGTGGGCCGGATAGCGCGTGTCGGCGAGATAAAACCGCTCCGCCGACGTCACAATCGCCTGCTCAAGCGCGCTATCTTCTACAGCTCGGGCGTAGTCCAGCCCCAGCGCCAGGGCAAACGCCGTGTTGTAGTGCGTTCCGACGCGGATCGGATAGGTGAGCTTGCCGAGATAATCCACCAGCCTGTCGCGAATATCCTGGGTTAACGGCTCGAGCGTTTGATACCAGACCGCAGCCTGCGGCAGCGACGACTGCTTTAGCTCCTGGGCCAGCGCCAGCAGCCAGCCGTAGCCATACGGGCGCTCAAACGAGGCGCGGAACGGCGCGGTGAAATAGGCCAGCTCCTTCGCCACGTTCTCGTCCGTCAGGTGCTCGTCGACAAGCGCGACGATCGCGTCACGGCTCGGCAGTTCCGGGTAGAGGCGCACGCAGCGCAGCAGCAGCCAGTAGCCGTGCACCGCCGAATGCCAGTCAAAACAGCCGTAGAAAATGGGGTGCAGTTCGCGCGGCGGCAGAACGTCACCATCATCATTCAGCAGGTGCATGATGTGGTTCGGGTATTCCTGCCGTAAATAGGTTAAAGGCATGCGGGCAAACGCGTCAGCCTGATGTTGCGTTAATTCCATAACAGCTCCTTAGCGAAACACGAGGAAATACATGAGGAACACGTTCACCACCAGCAGGGTTAACGCGGTTGGGATCTGGATCTTGATCACCTGATATTTGTCTTTCAGCTCCAGCAGCGCGGCGGGAACGATATTGAAGTTCGCGGCCATCGGCGTCATCAGCGTGCCGCAGTAGCCCGCGTACATGCCAATCGCCAGCAGCGGCGCCGGGTTGCCGTGATGCACGTTGATCAGAAACGGTAACGCGATGCCGGCACTCAGCACCGGGAAGGCCGCAAAGGCGTTGCCCATAATCATGGTAAACAGCGCCATGCCCACGCAGTAAATCACCACCAGCATAAAGCGGTTATCCGGGTTAACGAACAGGCTCACCACCTTCTGCACCGAATCCCCAGTGTTGGCCGCCACGAACACGCCGCCGAGCATGGCGAGCATCTGCGGCAGGATCACCGCCCAGCCAATGGTATCGACAAGACGGCGAGACTGACGAATGGCGTGCAGCGGCGTGCCTTTGGTGAGCCACCAGCCGGTGAGGATCGCCGCGACGCAGGCCACGCACAGCGCCGCCAGGGTGAGCTGTTTCTGATCGAGCAGGAACACGCCGCCAATCGACACGCCCTTCAGGAACAGCGTCCCGATAACCGTCACCACCGGGATCATCAGCGCCGGCAGGAACAGCCAGTTTTTAAGGCGGTTTGACGACGCGAGACGTTCGTCTTCGGTCGACATTTTATAGTGCCCTTTCCCGACCAGACCAAAGCCCGCCAGCAGCGCGATAGCGATGACGCCGCCGCCAATGATCCGGTACGCCAGCGATTTCCCCAGCTCCTGCACCATAAGGTCGCCAAACAGGAAGATCCCGCCAAACAAGAACCAGAACAGCGCGGTGGTAAAGCGCTTCGGATTGGCGCGATCGCGCAGGGTCATCACAACCAGCAGCATCACGACAAAGCCGATCAGGTAGTACACGCGGTTAATGGTGATAAGCGTCATCATTGCGTGGCCCCCTGCGTGCCCTGCTCCGCGCGCCAGGCCATGACGTCGCGACGGATGCTGGCATCGAGGCGCAGCAGGCGCGTCATATGAATAATTAATGCCGCAATGGCGGTTGGAATGGCCCACAGGCCGATATGCAGCGGTTCAATGCCCGGAATACCGTTCTCTTTCAGGAAGGCGTCGATCAGCAGCACCGCGCCAAAGGCAATAAAGATATCTTCCCCAAAGAAGACCGCGATATTGTCGCACGCGGCGGCATGGGCTTTGATTTTGTCGCGGATGTGCTGCGGCAGCTCGCCGTATTCGTTCAGCGCCGCCCCTTCGGCCATCGGCGCCAGCAGCGGACGCACCGTCTGGGCATGACCGCCCAGCGACATCAGCCCCAGCGCGGCGGTACCTTCACGCGCGACAAAATAGAGCATCAGAATTCGCGCCGAGGTGGCGCTGGCGATCTTCGCCACCCAGGCCTGGGCGCGCTCCTTAAGCCCGTAGTATTCCAGCAGACCAATCACCGGCAGGATCAGAATGAAGGTTGCCAGCGAGCGACTATTCACAAACTTTTCGCCAAAGGTCTCCAGCAGCATCCCGAAATCCATCCCGACCAGCAGACCCGTTGCCAGCCCCGCCACCACGACCACCAGCAGCGGGTTGAAGCGTAGTGCAAAACCAATAACCACGATCGGTATCCCGATCAGCGGCAGCAGCGTAGTACCGTCCATAACGTTTACCCTATCGAAAGTGAGCGTTGCGCGCCGGCGGCTATTTTTTTAATTTGCGGCGAGCGATGTTGTTTTTTGTTGGCAGGCTTCACAAAACCTGCGTTAAAAAGCTATATCTGAACCTCAAAAACATGTAAACAAATTATCAATAAAATGTTCTTATTTTATCGATGAGTTTACATTTCTGGCTAAGGAACGTTATGACCTCGAAAAAGAGTGCTTCACCCGATCGCGACGATATCAACGACGGTCGCATCGTCTCTTCCCGCCATCTGGTGTCGGAGCGCTGCGCGGAGTTATCAGAGCTGGAGTACGCGCTGATCATGACCAGCAACGCGTTCAATAAATGGATGGTGCGCTGCATGACCGCTGCCGGCGAACCGGATATGGGCGCCTTTGACGTTTCGCTTCTGCATCACGTGAACCACCGCGACCGCAAGAAGAAGCTGGCCGATATCTGCTTCGTCCTCAACGTGGAAGATACCCACGTGGTGACCTACGCCCTTAAAAAGCTGGTTAAAGCGGGCTACGTGACGAGCGAGAAAGCGGGTAAAGAACTCTTTTTCTCTACCACGGAGGAAGGGAAAGCGCTGTGCATGAAGTACCGGGACGTGCGGGAAGCGTGTCTGATTGCGATCCACGCGGAGAGCGGTATTGCCGGGAAGTCGATTGGCGAAACCGCGCAGCTGTTGCGCACGATCTCCTCCCTGTATGACACCGCCGCCCGCGCGGCGGCATCACTCTGAAGCTAAGGACGTCTAAAGAGGGTAATACTGCGTCCGGCCAGCTCGTACTCTACGGTTTCGGTGATCGCGGTCCCGGCGGCAGCGTCATCCGCCGTGGAGAGCTCCAGCACCCATCCCCCTTCGCCAAACTGCGGGATCTGGAACGGCACGGTCCCTTCAAACGGGTTGAACAGCATCAGCACGTCGTGCCAGATGCCGTCCTCCTGCCGCAGATCCGGCCTGCTGATGGAGACGCCGAGCGTCGAGCCTTCATCCCACTGTTCGGCCTGCTGCGGGCCGCCTCCGGCATTAAACCAGCGGATCTCCAGCCCGTCGCGCCAGCTCTCACGACGCAGCAGCGGCTGTTGCGCGCGAAGGGCGATGAGCCGTCGGGTGAACTCGCGCAGCGCGGCGTCGTTTTCGGAAAGCCCCTTCCAGTCGATCCACGAGATCTCGCTATCCTGACAGTAGCCGTTATTGTTGCCCTTCTGCGTGCGGCCAAACTCGTCCCCCGCCAGCAGCATCGGCGTGCCGTGGGAAAACAGCAGCGTGGTCAGGAAATTACGCTTCTGCCGCTCCCGGGTGGCGATGATATCCGGATTTTCGGTTAGCCCTTCCTCGCCGTAGTTGTACGATCGATTATCGTTATGCCCGTCGTTATTGTCCTCGCCGTTGTCGGCGTTATGCTTCTCGTTGTACGACACCAGGTCATTCAGCGTAAAGCCGTCGTGAGCGGTGATGAAGTTGACGCTGGCCCATGGGCGACGCCCGCGCAGGTCGTACAGATCCCCGGATCCCAGCAGCCGTGCGGCAAAGTCGTTGGAGACATTATCACCCTTCCAGTACTCGCGTACGGTATCGCGGTATTTGTCGTTCCACTCACCCCAGCCCGGCGGGAAACCGCCGACCTGATACCCGCCGGGGCCAATATCCCAGGGTTCACCAATCAGCTTCAGTCTCGATAACACCGGATCCTGCGTCATGGCGTCGAAGAAACCGCCGCGCGGGTCAAACCCTTCCGGCTCGCGGCCCAGTATCGTCCCGAGGTCGAAACGAAAACCGTCAATATGCATCGATTCCGCCCAGTAGCGCAGCGAATCCATCACCATCTGCAGCACGCGCGGGTGCGAGGTGTTGACCGTATTTCCCGTCCCGGTGTCGTTGATGTAGTACCGGTGCTGGTCCGGCAGGGTGCGGTAATAGCTGTAGTTATCAATCCCCTTAAACGAGAGCGTGGGGCCAAGCTCATTTCCTTCCGCCGTGTGGTTGTACACCACGTCCAGAATCACCTCGATGCCCGCATCGTGATACGCGCGTACCATGTCGCGAAAGCCCTGGATCCCCGCCGGGCCGTAATAGCGCGACGCCGGAGCAAAAAAGCCGAGGGTGTTATAGCCCCAGAAGTTCTTCAGGCCCCGGTCGAGCAGATGCTGGTCGTCCGGGAACCAGTGAACCGGCAGCAGCTCAACCGAGGTGATGCCAAGACTCTTGATGTAATCGACCGAGGCTTTGTGTCCCATCCCCTCAAACGTGCCGCGCAGCTCGGGCGGAATGGCCGGGTTCATCTGGGTAAAGCCCTTCACGTGGCTCTCATAGACGACGGTATGCGGCCAGGGCACGTTTGGCCGGCTGTTGTCCTGCCAGTCGAATGCGTTTGGGTCGATGACCCTGCATTTCGGCGTGAACGGCGCGCTGTCGCGCGTATCAAAACTGAGGTCCAGTTCGTCATGTCCCAGCACATAGCCGAAATGCGCGTCGTTCCAGTCGATATCGCCCACCAGTTCACGCGCGTAGGGATCGATAAGCAGCTTATGCGGGTTGAAGCGGTGACCGTTTTCCGGGTCGTAAGGGCCGTAGACGCGATAGCCGTACAGCGCGCCGGGCTTCAGATCGGGCACATAGCCGTGCCAGACCTCATGGGTATATTCCGGCAGTTCCAGCCGGGCGATTTCGTTTTTCCCGGACGGGTCAAACAGACAGAGCTCTACCCGCTCGGCGTGAGCGGAGAACAGCGCGAAGTTAACCCCTTTCCCGTCATAATTAGCACCCAACTGCTGGCCATGACCGGCCCGAATTTCAAACGTAGTATCCTTTGCCATTTTCGTTCTCCACGATTATTCGCAGGTAAGCAGAACCAGTACACATCCCTTTTCTGACGTTAAATCCAGCGTCTCTTGCAGAATGCGGCTCTCACCGCTGAACAGGTCCCGATAGCGCTTCCCGACCAGTTCGTCGGGTATCGCTACCGTGGTATTGATCCACAGCTGATGATTATCGGTGACATCAAAAACCAGACGCGGCACGGCGACAATCAGCGCCTCCTCGTCCTTAACGCGCGCATAGACAATCAGGTTCTCCTCGCGCTCGCCGGAGACCTTAAGCGGCAGCCAGTCGCCGCAGCGGAATAGCGCGTCGTAGTGTGGTCGAAGCCGCAGCAGCGTGGCGGTAACGAATTGCTTAACGCGCCCGTCTCGCCAGCAGGCCGGGTTGTCAAACACCGTGGCATCCGCCGCGCTGAGATTTTGCACCAGGGTCGGAAAATCCGGCTCCCGCCGGTTATCCGGGTCGACAAGGCTAAAGTTAAGCGCCTCGCTGCCCTGATAGATATCCGGCACGCCGGGAGCCGTCAGCTTGATCACCGTCTGGCTGAGGCTGTTCATCAGCCCGGCCCGGATAAAGGGCTGCATCGCCTCGCTAAAATCATGCAGGAACAGCGCGTTGTCCGGCGAAAGCAGGTGCCGCGCGTAGCTCAGCACCACGCTCTCATAGCTCTCGTTGCTGTCGATCCAGTCGGTGCGCTGTTTTGCCTCGCGCAGCGCTTTCTCGAGGAAGCCGATAAAACGCGCTTCCAGTGATGCAAGCCCTTCAGCGTCGTCCGGAGACAGCGTGGCGGGCCAGACGCCCGCCAGCGCCTGATAGATCATCCAGGTATCGGCGGCGTTCGGCGCGGTGCCGTCATTGAGAAAACGTACCTGGGTCTGGTTCATCTGTCGCCAGCGGGCCAGGTTCTCACCCCAGCGTTCCGGCGCTTCCGTCAGGGTGTAGAGTCGCGCCCGGGCGTCTTCTCCGCGTTTGGTATCGTGCGTGGAGGTGCCCAGCAGCGCGTCGGGCTGTCGGGCGAGACGAATGCGCATCTCCTGGTGGAAGCGGGATAATGAAAACGCGCGCGGCGTCGGGTCGGCGCCCACTTCATTGAGCGCCAGCTCCAGGTTGTGGCGAAAGAACAGCGTGTCTTCAACGGACTTCGCCATCAGCGGCCCGGTAAGCTGCTGGAAGCGGGTTCTGAACAGCGCGGCGGACTCGCGGCAATCTTCCGGCAGGTCGCCGGTAAGAATGTGCACAATCAGACTCAGCGCCGCTTCAGACGTCTCCACGCTGGCGACCACGCGGTTAAGCAGCGCCACGTCAGACGGGGTTAATCCCTCCCGGGTGCCGTAGGTGCGGTAGACCGGAAAGGCAATAAGCAGCTCGCGCAGCGCGTGGCGGATCTCCTCGCGCGGCAGCGCAACCTCATTGCGGCGGGCCAGATCGTCAGCAAGGTTAAGCAGCGTGGTGAATTCACCCTCGAAATTGCGATCGGTCATCAGGCCCTTGGCATCGCGCAGTTCCGCATGGCGATCGACCGTCACGCCCAGCGTCTCGTCGTGGATGGTCTCCAGTCGCGACAGGTTGTCGTCGTCGACCAGCACTTCCGCCAGCGAGGCGATAAACTCGTAGCCGGTGGTGCCGGATACCGGCCAGTCGGCGGGGAGCTGTTCCCCCTTCGCGAGGATTTTTTCAACCGTGATGTAGCAGTCGGGCCCGGTTTTCTCCCGCAGGCGCTGCAGATAGCCCAGCGGATCGGCCAGGCCGTCGACGTGGTCAATGCGCAGACCATCTACCACGCCCGCGTGGACCAGCTCAAGGATCAGCCGATGCGTATCGTCGAAGACCGCGTCGCCTTCAACCCGAACGCCGACCAGACCGGTGATCTCGAAGAAGCGCCGCCACGAGAGCTGCTTCGGCGCTTCCCGCCAGGACATCAGGCGCCAGCTTTGCGCGTCGTGCAGTTCGGCAATGCTTTTCTCCTCGCTGTACGTGCCGGGGTTGAGCGGATATTCGGCGTCATAGTAAACCAACGCGGCCTTGTTCGTGACAGGGTCACGTTTTAGGGCGATCGCCCCCTTCTCCAGCTCGGCCTCAAAGGTGTCGCCGAGGAACGGCAGCGTTAGCGGGCGCGACTCGTCGATATCGAAATAGCGGAAATAGCGGCTCTGCTGGCCGTATTCAATCACGTCCCGCCACCAGGCGTTTTCCAGCGAGGTGGACATATGGTTTGGGACAATATCCAGAATCAGCCCCATGCCGGCCTGCTTAAGCGCCGCGGCCATGCGGTCGAAACCGTCTCGTCCGCCGATTGCGGGGTCAATTTCATTCGGGTTGGTCACGTCATAGCCGTGGGTGGAACCCGCTGTGGCGGTAAATACGGGCGATGCATAGAGATGGCTGATGCCGAGATCTTTCATATACGGCACCAGTGCCGCAACGCGGTCGAAGGTCATGCCATTACGGAACTGAATACGGTACGTGGCGGAAGGGATCATAACGATGCTTCTCCATCAGCAAAGCGAACGACAATACCGTTCGGCGGTAAAACGTCAGTGACTTCCGGCCAGGCAAAGCGCGTCTCACCCGCGAGATCGGGCATCGCGACGGGCTTATTGCCAATATTCAGCGCCAGAGAGAGCGTGCCCGACGGGAAATGCCAGCTCACCGCCACCATGCCGGGCGCGGTCTTGATTACCTTGCCCTCAACGGCGCCGCCATGACGCAGAAGCGGAACGATATGGCGATGACGCAGCGTCAGCAGGTGGCGCGTGAAGCGCAGCCACGTTTTGCCTTCGTCGGTGGCAATCTTATTCCAGTCGAGTTTTGAACGGATGAAGGTGTTCACGTCATTCGGATCCGGGACGGTTTCATCGTGCCCGGCATGGCCGGTAAACTCTTTCGCGCGCCCTTCCCGCACCGCCTTTGCCAGTTCGCCGTGAAAATCGGTGAAGAACAGGAACGGATGCGTTTCCCCAAACTCCTCGCCCATAAACAGCAGCGGGATATGGGGGGAAAGCAGCAGCGCGGCAAGCAGCACCCGCGTCTTGTCGGATCCCGCCAGGGCGATCAGCCGCTCGCCCTGGGCGCGATTCCCGGTCTGATCGTGGTTCTGAATAAAATCGACGAAGAACTGCGGCGGCTGCGTCTGGCACTCCACGCCGCGGGATTCGCCGGTTTGCAGCGACACCTCGCCCTGGTAGACAAAGCCTTCCGCCAGCGCCCGGGCGAACTTTTTCTCCGGCTCAAAGGCAAAATCCTGGTAATACGCGTGGGTCTCGCCGGTGGCAAACACGTGGGCAGCGTTGTGGAAATCATCATTCCACTCGGCGGTGAACAGCGGCGCGTTGCCCTGTTCATCGCGCGGATGCAGGAAAATCACGTTGCGGCTGTCTTCCGTGGTCAGGTGAACGTGACGGTGCGGGATCGCCTCGCGGATTTTTGCGGCAATCTCCTCCAGAATGTGCGTCTCAGCGCTGTCTTTAATCTGGTCGATGGCGTCAAAGCGCAGGCCGTCCAGACGATACTCCGTCAGCCAGTAGAGCGGCGCATCGGTGATGTACTGCCTCACCGGCTCGCGCTCGTAGGCAATGCCGTTGCCCCAGGGCGTCATACGCTGAGCATCAAAAAACGCGGGCGACAGCTGAGGCAGATAGTTCCCCTCCGGGCCGAAGTGGTTGAGCACGATATCCAGCACCACGGAGAGCCCCAGCCCGTGCGCGGCGTCGATAAACGCGTGGAAATCCTCCGGCGTGCCGTAGGCAGAGTGCGGGGCGTACAGCAGCACGCCGTCATACCCCCAGCCGCGGGTACCGCCAAACTGAGAGACGGGCATCACTTCAAGCTGGGTAATACCGAGCTCTGCCAGATACGGCAGCTTGTCGATGGCGGCCCGGAAGGTGCCCTCCGGGGTAAACGTGCCGATGTGCAGCTCGTAGATAACCGTGTCTTCCCACGGCCGCCCTGCCCAGTCCCGGTTGACCGGCTGATAGCGTTGGGGATCGATAACGATGGAGGGGCCGTTAACGTCGCCCTTTTGCGCGCGCGAAGCGGGATCGGGCACCGTCATGCCGTCCTGCAGAACAAATTGGTATTCTGCACCGTGCGTGACGCCGGGTACGTCTGCCTGAAACCAGCCGTTGCCAGCTGCCGTCATCGGCACGTCGGCGGCGGCCAGACGTAGCGTAAGTTCTTTCTGTCCTTCTGCCCAGACGCGAAAACGTACAACGTCATCGGAAATAAACTCAGCACCCCACTGCTTTTGAAATGTCCTGAATTCCATTCATTGTCCTCGAATGACCCACATTTTACGCGGAACGAAGTACAAGCTTAGTTCAGGATTAAAAGTGCGTGAGCTCAGCGGATTTAACCGCTTCGTCTATTCTTTATGAAATAACTCACTACCGGGAATACTATGCAGATTCGAAAAGGACTCAGTACCGACCTCACACGCCTTGAATGCTGTGACTTTTCTTTCACCATAAGCCACATTGCGCGAGAGCCCTTTATCCACTGCGATTTACATATCGAAGCCGTCGCCGAGCCCTGGATTAAAACCTACGAGCTCGATATCCAAACCCTGGAAAACCACTGCGTTAATCCGGACGCCATATTTCTTATTGCCGAAACGGATGACGGTGAAATAGCCGGATTTATTACCGCGTCAATCGGCTGGAATAAGTTTATCTCGGTGGATTACATTGCCGTGGAGCGCACGAAACGCAGAACCGGCGCCGCGCAAAAATTAATGGCCGCCGCGCACGTGTGGGCCCGCAGCGTAAACGCGCCGGGACTACGGCTTGAAACACAAAATGTGAACGTCTCTGCCTGTCTGTTTTACCGCAACTACGGGTTTACCCTGGGCGGATACGATCGTTATCTCTACAACGCCTTACCGGAAAAGGACGAAGTCGCCCTGTTCTGGTATTACATGCTGGTCTAGCGGAAACGATGCTGAAAAATACAGTATCTGTTTATTTTGAGGGTAAACGCAGCCAGTCAATACGTTAAATTGTTCCTCCTTACAAAATCTTACGTTTATGGACTCAGTCAGGATGCGGCGTAGAATGCCTTCTGGTGTATGATTGCCCGAAATTAAACCATGCAATAAAAAGGGATTTAAATGCATGATGGATGCGAAAGACAATACAACAGTGACCTGCCTGAGTCACAAAATGAAGTACAAAGAGGTTGCCTGCGGTAAGCAGCGGATGCACTGGCTGGAACTGCAGTTTGTAGATGAGAACAACCACCCGGTTTCCGGTCTGAAGGTACGGCTGGAATACCATCCTCTGGCAACGGCGGCGGAACTGGCGCTGTGGGCGTGTGGAGGCCATACCCGGTTCGATCCCACACCGCCGCCGAATCCACCTGCCGGTGTCACCGACAGTCAGGGACTGGTGCGGTTTGATGACCTGTACTGGGTAGCAGTCGATGTGAAAACAGACGGCCAGCAGCTGGCCGACGAGATGGAACTGCGCACTCTGGGTATCAGCCGCAACCCAAACAGCCAGCCGGTGAGTTATAATATTTTCCGGCCTGAAACGCGCGATCCGAAATGGCGTTCAGACGTGCAGATTAGCGCGGAGCAGCACGGCTATGACCACCATTATGTGGTCATCGGTGAGTTGTGTGAAAGGATGCCCGATATCCCTGAATGGACGGATAAAGAGCCGCCCCGGTTTCACTTTCCGCATGGAACATTGCTGAAAGGCACGGAAATCCCCCGGGAGACGCTGGAGAAACGGCATGTGATTGAAATATGCCCGTTTCGGGCATGGTCACTGGTGCTGCATGACACAAAAGACTATTCGCTGGCAAATGGCTATAACCTCGGCGTGATGGCTGATATGGCCTATGCGCAAGGCGGTAATACGTTGATTAAGCCGTTTTTCCTGGAAAAGTGCCTGGATTTATCCACGACGCCGAGATATGAAGAGTTTCCGTCATTTCCTTGCACGCTGGTTGTTGATGTACCGTTCCGTGAGCGGTACATCACTGCTGAATTTCTGGACTCATCCCGTTTAAGTGACAAAGCTCCCACCCGCTTACTGCTCGACAGTACCCAGCTTTTTTACGTGGAAAATGCGGCCCATGTGATCGTGGCATGGCGGGGAACGCTGGAGGTACCGGACTGGCTCACCGACGGCTGGTTCTCACCGCAACCGTGCCCGGCCGAGCTGACTAAGGCCGGTCGTATCCACGGCGGCTTTCTTGAGGCATACCAGCTGGCGAAGGAGCGGTTTAGAGATCAATTTAAAGAAATTAAAAGAATAACTGATGGCGGAAAAAAACTGTTTATCGCCGGACACAGTCTGGGAGGGGCACTGGGGCTGACCTATGCGGCGGAGATGAAGGGATTTTCGCCAATACTCTACACCTACGGGATGCCCCGGACCTTCACCGCTGATGCTGTGGGTAACCTGTATCAGATCATCCACTACCGTCATGTCAACGACAGCGACACCATCCCCAGCGTGCCATTTGATGCCAATCTGGATAACTGGCTGTACGGTAAGTTTGGCTCTCTCGGTGCCACGCTGGGCTTTTTCTGGACACTGACGGCCGAGCTGCCGGCGCAGATGGCAGGGGCCTATGTCGGTGAGCATTACTGGCATCACGGCAGTCCGGTGGTCTTCTTCCGCGCCACACAGACCCGCACCTGGCTGGAATGTAAAACGATGAACAGCCATACCTGCCGCCGCCTCAGCTCCAGCGATATGCACAAAGTTAAGCTGTTCCTTGTCCCGTCGCTGTCTGAGGCTGAAAACTCGGAGGCAAAAGACGCACAGGAGGCGTTTGTACGCGAATTCCCGGCCGCAGATATTCAGAAAGTTTTTCCCCGTAACACCAATCCGAATTTTGACCATATGACCAGTCCGGGCCAGCACTCAATGGCGAGTGAGTATCTTCCATTCCTGAACAACCAGCTTCTGGAATCGGCATGGCCGGAACTGAAGCTGAGCCGGAAAGAGTACCGGGAGGATTTCCGGCAGCAAATGGTGGATTACGGGGCAAGCAGCCCACCGGAAGAGGTGAAGCGAAACCGGATGTTCCTGGCTCTTCAGGATATGGTGGGCAGTTCGCTGACGATTACCCGGAAACTACCGGGCGGTGAAAATGCCCTGACCCGTTTTAAATCAGTTGCGGAGGAAGAAGTTGAATCGACACGCTAAATCACTGGCAGGACTGTTGCCACTTCTGACACTGTTGCCCCTGAGCGGCTGCGCCAGTCACCCGGACTATACTCTTGACCCCCCAGCCAGTTCTGAATGGGTAACGGTAGCGGTGAAACTGCCGGCTGAGACGGAGTTATTGCCGCTGGATGCGCTTTATCGGTCTGAGACATGCCGACGGAAAATATATGATCCCACGACGGAATTACATGAGAGTACGGAAAGGGGACTGTACCCCATACAGGTGGATCTCAATCCAGCCAATGGTGATGGTTTTCGCCAGATCCGTATTGCGCTTGATGGCGGTACAAAGTGTCGCTGGACGCTTAGCGGTATCAGGGTTGGAATACAGTTAGCCAAGAATTCTGCGTTAGCTGAAGGGAAAGATATTACACCTGCAAACTATGTATTTGATTTTGATGAGGAGGGGTACAGCAATGCGTTTGGGAAAGGAAAACCAACCCCTGTAAGTGGTGATCTATTTTTTAAAACTGAATTTTTCCCAATGGAATATGTATATCGCTCAATTAAAGAAATCGATATAGACCTTTTTGCTGGGGATGAAAAATACAATAAATGGAATAGATATTATAAAATTACAAATAGTAGAGTCATAAAGATTGAGCCCATTTTATATTTGAATAAGGTCGTAAAACTTCAAGCATCAAGTTCATCTCGCGGAAAAATTCTTGCAACATATCCGGATGGTAGTTCTGAGAACATCAGTGGCAGAGTTCCCGATTATGAGAAGTTACTTCGAATGTAACGATAATGAATCTATCAAAAAGGATCTTATTAGAATCCTTTTTAAATTATTTCACTCCGAATCCGCTCATTATTTCAAATATTGCATTATGCAACTTCGCTTACATTCAATTATGCTGGTCTGGCGGAAACACATTGCCACATCACGGTCATATTTCTGTCATTGAATTTCATTACGCTTTCGGGATTTTAACCACGGTGTTGAGGAAAGAAGTGTGAATTCAATGGCTAAGGCATTACTGCTGGCATTACCTGTTTTGAGTGCAACGGCAGCGGCGACGGCCGCCGGGGGCGAGCTGTGTGAACCCAAAGCGTACGAAATGGCGCTGCGCTATCAGCAGAAATCGGCAGAGATCATGGCCCTTCAGCTGCAGACGTATCGGTTTGCCACCGAGCGTTTCAACGAAAAGTTAAAAGAGCTGAAAACGCCTGAAAATTACGCCGTGGTAATGGACCTGGACGAAACGGTGCTGGATAACACCCCTCTGCTGGTGCGCGACGCGGAGCAGTGTCACGACTATACAAAATGGGACACCTGGAGCGACTGGGAGAAACAGGGAAAACCCGGCTTAATTCCGGGCGCGAAGGCGTTTCTTGACCATGTGAATCAGAGCAAGGTCCGTATCTATTATGTCTCGGACCGCATGCAGGAAAATAAAGCCGATACGCTCAGGACGTTAAAAGCCCTGGGACTTCCGCAGGTGTCCGATGAAAGCGTGCTTCTGGACACGGTCAGCAAGGAAGAGCGTCGCCAGAGCATCCTCAAAAAGCAGCAGATCGTGATGCTGTTTGGCGACAGCCTGCCGGATTTCGCCGTGCAGTTTAAAAACAAAAAGCCGAGCGAACAGCAGCGTGAACTGGTTGAGGCCAGCGCGGAACACTTCGGAAACGACTGGATTGTGCTGCCAAATGCCGCTTATGGCTCCTGGTCCAAAGCCACGCCGGACGGCTGGAACGCACCGCTGAAAAAATAACGTGTTACGGGCCGGGAAAGGCAGCATCGCCACCCGGCCTCTTCGCTGTGCTATCCACTGCGTTTATAGGTCCTATCATTTCTGGGCAGGTTCTTATAATTTTACGAAGAAGTAAGATGAGCGCTTTCAAAGGAGACTCGTATGCTTACCGTGAAAAAACTTGCTCTTTCTACGCTGATTTCCAGTTCATTGCTTTTCTACCCTGCGCTGCAGGCGGCGGCAGAGACGCCCCAGCACGTCGTTAAACAACCGGCGGGCGGATACAGCGTTCAGGTCGGCGACGTTCTGGTCACCTCGTTTACGGACGGGACCGTCGCGCAGGATCTGCACAAGCTGCTGCGCCGGACAACGCCGCAAAAAATCGATGCGCTGCTCGCGAAGAATTTCCAGACCAACCCGCCTGAAGTGTCCATTAACGCGTTCCTGATTGCGATGCCCGGGCATAAAATTCTGGTAGATACGGGCTCAGGCCAGCTCTTTGGCCCCGGCAACGGCGGACGTCTGATTGAGAGCCTCGCCACCCAGGGGGTAAAACCCGAGGACATTACTGAAGTCCTGCTGACCCACGCCCACTCCGATCACGCGGGCGGCCTGGTGAAAGACGGCAAGGTGGTGTTCAGCAACGCGCGCGTTTTCGTTGGTAAACCGGACGTCGACTTTTTCTTTAACGACGAGAATCAGAAAAAAACCGGCTACGGCAAGAACTACTTTGACGTCGCTCAGAAGACCTTAAAACCCTATCTTGATGCCGGTAAAGTGGTGCCGTTTAGCGGCACATCGGAGATTCTCCCGGGGCTGACCGGCACGGTTCATCCCGGCCATACGCCGGGTTCAGCCTTCTACACCCTGACGAGCAAAGGCGAGAAGATCACCTTTGTCGGCGACATCATTCATGCCGCGGCGGTACAGTTCCCGCAGCCTGACGTGACCATTACCTACGATGAAGATCAGAACAAAGCGGCAAGCGTGCGCGAGCATGCGTTTGCGGACTTTGTGAAAAATAAAGACCTGGTTGCCGCGCCCCATCTGCCGTTCCCGGGTATCGGCTACGTCACCAAAGGCGAAAACGGCGGCTATGCCTGGGTCCCTGTCATCTATACCAACCGGGACGCCGGCAGCGCGAAATAAAATGACGGCCGTCTCTGACATGGACATCGACCTTATCCTGACCCTGGACGCCCTGCTTCAGGACAGGAATATCACCCATGCGGCCGCGCGGCTGGGCATCAGCCAGCCCGCGCTTTCCGCCCGTCTCGCGCGTCTGCGAACGCTGTTTGGCGAACCGCTGTTTATTCCCTCCCCACATGGACGTGGGGTATTGCCCACGCCGAGAGCGGAAGCGCTTAAGCCGCAGGTTGAGAGCGTGCTGCGCGGCATCAGCGCGATGTTTTCTCCCACCACGTTTGATGCCCAGACCAGCACCCGAAACTTTGTCATCGCCCTGCACGAAAACCCGGCGCTGATGCTGGGTTCCGGGCTGCTTAACCAGGTGGGTACTGAAGCTCCCGGCATCCGTCTGCGCTTCGCCCTGCCACAGATGTCCGACCTGCCGCAGCAGCTGGAAAATGGGGATGTGGATATCTACATCGGCGTAAGCGCGGGCGCTCATGACGGCTGGGTGAGGCGCAAACTGCTCGACGATACGTTTGCCACCGCCCAGCGCAAAGGCCATCCGCGCGGGACCGGAGCGTTAGACCTGGAAAGCTACTGCGCGCTTTCTCATCTGGTGGTGTCATCGTCGGGAGATCCGTTTACCGGATTTGTCGATCAAACCCTGGCCGGGCTGGGCTATCAGCGACGCGTTACGATGTCCACGCAGAGCTACGCCGTGGCGCCTGCGCTTGTTGCCGGTACCGACCTGGTGTGCACTCTGCCGGAGCGGATGCTGAGACAGTTCGCCTCCACGCTGGATATTTTTCCGCCGCCGCTGCCGCTCCAGCCGATTACCCTCTACATGTACTGGCACCCGAAAAACAGCCAGGATCCGGAGAATGGCTGGCTGCGCGAGCAGCTGCTGCGGGCCACCGGACGTCAGGCGTGATCGAGCGTAACCAGAAACTTTTTAAGTACTTCTGATCGGATAATCCGGTGACAAACCAGCGTCAGCTCGCTTTCCCGGAGCCGGTCAAGGATGTCCACGTAAACCACATTCTCGACGCTCACCGCCTTTGCCGACGCGGGCAGCAGCGCCAGCCCAAACCCCGCCGAGACCAGGCTTATCACCGTGGGCACGTCGGTCGCGTTTTGCACCACGTCAGGCTGAAAGCCCGCCCCGCTGCAGGCGTCATAAAAGTACTGTTCCAGCCCCATTCCCTCCGGGTCGCGCAGGGAGATCCATTTTTCGTCCTTCACTGACGAAAGCGTCAGCGCGGACGACCCCGCCAGCGGATGCTGACGATACAGCGCCAGCACCGTTTTCTCTGACGTGAACGGGCGGCTTTGCAGATCGTCAGGCAGCGACGGCAGCGGCGCCCGGATAATAGCCACATCGAGCTGGTTGCTCTGCACGGCCGCGTAGAGCGTCTGCACGTTTCCCGTCACCAGCGACATGGTAATGGCCGGCCAGCGCGTGTGCATCTGGCGCAGCGCGGCGGGCAGCCTGCCGTCGAACATCGCGCTCGACACGCATCCCAGGTTTAGTACCCCCTGCTCGCCCCGTGCCGTTTGCCTGGCGTCGAGAACCGCCTGCTCGGTCAGGGAGATGGCGAGCCTGGCTTTCACCAGAAACGCTTCACCCGCGGGCGTCAGGGTTAAGCGGCGGTTCGCCCGGCTGAAAAGCGTGACGCCTAAACGTTCTTCAAGCGCCTTTATCTGCTGGCTCAGGGCCGGTTGCGCCATGTTCAGACGCTCGGCGGCCCGGTGCATGTGGAGCTCTTCGGCCACGACGATGAAGTTGCGCATCTGACGAAACTGCACGGAACGCCTCCTTTTGATATGAATTCACTTATCAATTTAGCAGTAATGATGCAATTGATGCTATTGGTCATTGCCATAAAAATGGAGGTATTCAAACGAGGGAGGAAAATATGGAAAACAAGATTAACGATCTCCGCAGCGCCATCGCCTTATTGCAGCGCCACGAAGGGCAGTATATCGAAACCGATCATCCGGTCGATCCCAACGCGGAGCTGGCGGGGGTCTACCGCCATATCGGCGCGGGCGGCACGGTAAAACGCCCGACCCGCACGGGCCCGGCCATGATGTTCAACAGCGTCAAGGGCTATCCGCACTCCCGCATTCTGGTAGGCATGCACGCCAGCCGCGAGCGAGCGGCGCTGCTTCTGGGCTGCGAGCCCTCTGAGCTGGCAAAACATGTCGGTCAGGCGGTGAAAAAGCCGGTTGCGCCGGTTGTCGTTCCGGCCTCGCAGGCGCCCTGCCAGGAACAGGTTTTCTACGCAGACGACCCTGACTTCGATCTGCGCAAGCTGCTTCCTGCCCCGACCAACACGCCGATCGATGCGGGTCCGTTCTTCTGTCTGGGACTGGTGCTGGCAAGCGATCCGGAAGACAGCTCGCTGACGGATGTCACCATTCACCGCCTCTGCGTGCAGGAGCGCGACGAGCTTTCCATGTTCCTTGCCGCCGGACGCCATATCGAAGTGTTTCGTAAAAAGGCGGAAGATGCCGGAAAACCGCTGCCGGTGACGATCAATATGGGGCTCGACCCCGCCATCTACATCGGCGCGTGCTTTGAGGCCCCTACCACACCGTTTGGCTACAACGAGCTGGGCGTCGCCGGGGCGCTGCGCCAGCAGCCGGTCGAGCTGGTACAGGGCGTGGCGGTCAAAGAGAAAGCCATCGCGCGAGCGGAAATCATCATTGAAGGCGAACTGCTTCCGGGCGTGCGCGTAAGAGAGGATCAGCACACCAACACCGGCCACGCGATGCCGGAGTTCCCGGGCTACTGCGGCGAGGCGAATCCTTGTCTGCCGGTGATCAAAGTGAAAGCCGTGACCATGCGAAACCACGCGATCCTGCAGACGCTGGTGGGACCGGGGGAAGAACATACCACCCTGGCCGGATTGCCGACGGAGGCCAGCATCCGCAATGCCGTTGAGGAGGCGATTCCGGGCTTCCTGCAAAACGTCTATGCCCATACCGCGGGCGGCGGTAAGTTCCTCGGGATATTGCAGGTGAAAAAACGCCAGCCGTCAGACGAAGGACGCCAGGGCCAGGCGGCGCTCATTGCCCTGGCGACCTATTCGGAGCTGAAAAACATTATTCTTGTCGACGAAGACGTGGATATTTTCGACAGCGACGACATCCTGTGGGCGATGACGACGCGCATGCAGGGCGATGTCAGCATCACTAATATTCCGGGGATCCGCGGCCACCAGCTGGATCCATCCCAGTCGCCGGATTACAGCACCTCGATTCGCGGCAACGGCATTTCCTGCAAGACGATCTTCGACTGCACGGTGCCGTGGGCGCTGAAGGACCGCTTCGAGCGCGCGCCGTTTATGGAGGTAGACCCGCGTCCGTGGGCACCGGAGCTGTTTGGCGGAAACTAATAACTAAAGGCCACGTTAGGGTGGCCTTTATCGCTATCCCGGCAGGTGTTCTAGCGTTTCATCCGAGGTTTTTTCCGTTTATTTCTCTGCGCCAGGGTCCAGGGATCGTCAAAGCCAGGTAATGGTGCTTTACGCGTTAATCCCCCCCATGGCGAACGGTGTTTCTTTATCGTTTCCGGTAAATCATTAACTAATCGCTTCTCTTCCTCCAGCATTTTTTTTGTTAGATTTGGAAGGCCTAAATTCTCCGAGAGTAAATTAAAGTAATCACCATAATTACTATGGGTTATTTTTCGGGGTATAAAGGGACTTATTGCGTCGATGACTCTGCGCTGTTTAAGTGAAGAAGGCAGTAATGCAGAGAGTTTTTCGTTTACTTCTTGACCGTTTACACTTTCCTTATTTTGTGTAAGATTAAGATCGATGACCTCTTTGATAAGAAGGTATATTCCAAGTCTTAATTTCAATTTATTCTTAAGGCTCTGGAACACCTCTGGAATACCGAAATGGACATCATCATATTCAGGTGCGCCCACAAATATCCAGTCATCCATTCCGGGTATCTTTTGTATTTGGCTTGATTTGATGGCAGACAGCGTATCGAAAAGACTGATTGACGTTAGCTTCGAGAGAAGGATGCAAACGTCGGGATTGATAATAATGGGCTGCACGAGATCCGGGAGCGGATCAACGACGTTGATGACAATATCCTTGTCTGCATCGATCGACGTATGAGTACAGACAAAGGTCCTGATTTGTTCTGGCGGCCCATTTTTACAGACAACGTGAGTCACGCTGTCTAGTTGCGCTACCGCCTCCTCTATTCTCTGCCATCGCGGGGTATGCTCGCCCCCTTTGCTCTCAAATACATGCCATTCACCGGCGTGGGTCTGAATAAGATAATCAGGCGTTTTTCGCCTGTCCTTATCCGGGTAAAATTGCAAAGACGCTTTCTTAATCAGCCCGGCGTGAATAAAATGTTCAATCTGCTCATGCCTGGACCTGAGCCAGTAATTTGCCGACTGGAAGCAAAAAAAACCACCGAGGATAAATGATAGGGTGGATTTTTCGGAAGTCTCAATGCACTTATAAAATTTTCGCATTTTAAACGCCTTGCCCGGACTTATTTCGACGCATGACCCGGCAAGTCTTAATCTGGCGCATGCATACATGCCAATGCTTTTGTAAACTCTTTCATCTAAAATGCCGTCAGCCGTCCAGTCTATACACTGTGAATATCCACATTCCAGCGCACCTGGGGTAGCAAGCAACGACGTTTCTGCTATAAGCCTGTTCTCAGGAGAGATCATATCCTTCTGCGGAACATAAGGAACGCAGGCAATTTCGTAAGAGGGATAAAGGATCCTTTTGTTAATCCCTTTTTTCTTATTGCTTAATTTTTTCTCATCAACTTCTGCTTTTTTTTGATTCCATGCCGCCACGGACTCCGTTGAAGTCTCCCAGTATTCAAAAAGGTTCCCACCGTTTTTCATATTTTTTCCTGAACGCAAATTGCAGGTTATTGAGCCACTATTATTATACCGTTTTGGGTAAAATTCATGACGCTCAAATAAGGTAGGTTTGTTGCCGCTTCCCCTGCTTTCTTGTACCCTTTCACCGGTAACCCTGCCCCCACAAACATTGAGACATCCGGACATCTATGACTGCACACATTTCTAACGATCCTTTGCATGGCGTAACGCTGGAGATGATGGTCAACGCCCTGGTGGCGAAATATGGCTGGAGCGAGCTGGGTGACCGCATCAAAATTAACTGTTTCAGAAAAGATCCCAGCGTTAAATCGAGCCTGAAATTTCTGCGCCGCACCCCGTGGGCGCGCGCGGAAGTGGAAGCCCTGTATCTGGACTCCCTCAACGATGAGGTAAGCGCAGAACAGGCGGAGCCCGCCTTTAATCCCTGGGCCAACAGTCGGATTATCAAGAGCTAATACGCAAATGACGCGACACGTAAAACGGACTGGTGCGCTGGCTGCCTGCGCGCTTTTACTTGTGAGTTGCTCCTCAAAACCACCCAAATCACTGGTTACCCCTCTCCCCACCGTAAGCAAACCGACGCAGCAGGCAAACGAGCCGATGCGCGGCATCTGGCTGGCGACCGTCTCTCGTCTCGACTGGCCGCCGGTTGCCTCGGTGAATGGCCGCAGCGCTGACCAGCGCATCGCGATGCAAAAGCAGGCGCTGATAAGCAAACTCGACAACCTTAAGCACCTCGGCATTAACACGGTGTTTTTCCAGGTGAAGCCGGACAGCACGGCCCTCTGGTCATCCAAAATTTTACCGTGGTCGGATATGCTGACGGGCAACATCGGCGAGTATCCGGGATACGATCCGCTGCAGTTTATGCTGGATGAAGCGCACAAGCGCGGCATGAAGGTCCATGCCTGGTTCAACCCGTACCGCGTGTCGACCAACACCAAACCGTCAACTATCGCCGCCCTGAACCGGACTTCCTATCAGACCCCGTCCAGCGTCTATGTCCAGCACCCGGAGTGGGTGCGCATCTCGGGCGACCGCTTTGTGCTCGACCCCGGTATTCCGGAAGTGCGCGACTGGATCACCAAAGTGGTGACCGAAGTGGTGGCGAATTACGCGGTAGACGGCGTGCAGTTCGATGATTACTTTTACGCCGAATCTCCGGGGTCCGCGCTCAATGATTCGCAGACCTGGCGGCAGTACGGTCAGGGATTTGCCTCAAAGGCCGACTGGCGTAGACACAACACGCAGCAGCTGATCGTCCAGGTTTCCCGCGCGATTAAACAGACTAAGCCCGACGTTGAGTTTGGCGTCAGCCCGGCGGGCGTGTGGCGTAACCGCTCCTTTGACCCGGCAGGCTCGGACACCCGCGGCGCCGCGGCCTACGATGAATCCTACGCCGATACGCGTCAGTGGGTTCAGCAGGGCCTGCTCGACTACATCGCTCCGCAGATTTACTGGCCCTTCTCCCGGGACGCCGCGCGCTACGACGTGCTGACCAAATGGTGGGCCGACGTCGTTAAGCCGACCCACACTCGCCTGTATATCGGCATTGCGTTCTACAAGGTGGGCGAGCCGTCGAGAAACGAACCGGACTGGACGGTTCAGGGCGGCGTGCCGGAGCTGAAAAAGCAGCTCGATCTCAACGATTCGCTGCCCAACGTGAACGGCACCATCCTGTTCCGGGAAGATTACCTGAACCAGCCGCAGACGCAGCAGGCGGTTAACTACCTGAAAGGACGCTGGGGAAGCTAAATCACTATCCGGCAGAAACGCCCCGTTTCTGCCTGTTTTTTTTACGGCTTCGGCCCAAACATCGCCTCAAGCTGCTGCGCATCCGGCATACCGACCACCTGCTGCAGCTCATTTTCCGCATTCAGATAGTAAATGGCCGGCGTGGCGTTAGCGCCCAGGCTGTCCATCAGCGTCTGGTGCTTCTGCAGGATCGCTACCGTTTCACGGGAAGCCTCGCCCTCTGGCTTCGGTAATTTTTTGCCACCGGACAGCTCGTATTCGCGCCAGGCCGAAACCGGATCCTTCGCATTCAGAATCGCCGAGGCGTTACGCCCGCTGTTGGGGTTGAGAAACGCCACCAGCAGCGTATTGAGCTGCACCCTGCCCGCCTTCACCCACGGCTGCGCCTCGGACCAGAACTGCTTGCAGTACGGACAGAACGGATCGGCGAAAACAAAGACCTTACGTGGAGCGCTATCCGCCCCTTCCTTCAGAGGATGCGCCGCGTTGAGGTTCTTCCACATCTCGCGTCCCATCGGGGCGTAGATCTCTTTCTGGAAATAGCCCTCGCTGAGGTTCTTCCCTTTGTCATCATAAAGATAACCCGAGATCACGTGCTTGCCGTCGGGCGTTAAAAACAGCGTCACGCCCATATCCTGATACTGCCCAAGCCAGGCCGGTGCGCCGCCGGGTGCATCCAGCTTCTTAATGATTTTAATGTTCTGCTGCTCGCCGAAGTGCTTCACCACGTCCGGTATGGCTTCAGCCGCCTGCACCAGCCCTGACGTCGCCAGCGCCGAAAGTAACAGTAATTTTTTCATTTCCCTCTCCGGTTTGTCGGGGGCATTCCGCCCCCTTCAGGTTAGCGGTTTTTCAGTGCGTCACTGACCATTTCGTCGAACTGTTCAAACGGCACCCAGCCGGGCAGCAGTCCCTCGCCGATGAGCGTGGCGGGCGTGCCCTGGATCCCCATTTTTTCCGCGACGATCAGGCTGCGCTTGATCGTCTTCAGGCTCTCGTCATCCGGCGCGGTGACGCTCACGCCCGCCCGCTTCTGCGCCTCCTGAATGCTGGCGTCATCGTGGTAGCCCTTCTTCGCCATCAGAGTGTGGTTAAGTTTCATAAACTGCCCCGGATCCTGACGCCAGAGCGTTAACGCATCGCGCGCCGCGGTTAGCGAACTTTCCGAGCGGAAAGGTAAAAATTTAAAGACCACCGCGACGTCCGGATGTTTTTCGACGATCTTCTCCAGGTACGGATCGAATTTTTTACAGTACGGGCAGTTGTAGTCGGTAAACACCGCCAGGGTGAGCTTTGGGTTTTTCGCGCCGATGCGCGGGGAGTTCGGATCGTTAAAAAGGAAATCAGCGATCATCTTCTGCGCACGCTGCTCCTGGTCCGGCGTCAGCGGCTGGGCAGCGAATACCTGAACCGGGGCCAGCAGGAGCAGAAGCGTAATAAGGATTTTTTTCATAACACAGTTAGCCTTTTGCGTTGTTCAGGGTGGTGATGAGGGTGCGTTTGTCCAGCAGCGGCGAGAGGATTTCGCCGTCAGGCAGACCGGGGCCATACACCGCGTTAAACGGAATGGCGTAGCGGTTTCGCTTCGCCAGAAATTCCGCGATAAACGCGGACGGCTGGCTCCAGTCTCCGCGCAGGGCCACCACGTCCGGCTGGCGCAGCGCGGCAATAAGGTCCGGCTGATTGAGCACCCGATGCTCGTTAACTTTGCAGGTCACGCACCAGTCCGCGGAGATATCCACAAACACCCGTTTCCCCTGCGCCAGCGCGTTCTCGATAGCCTCTTCACTGAGTGGCTGCCACGGGATGGTCTGAGCGGCATTTTGTGCCGGAGCGTCATGCGGCGCGTTAAGCAGCCCGCGCGCCTGATACCCGCCGAACGCCGACAGCGCGATGACCACCAGCCAGAACAGCGGCGAAGATTTTTTCCGCTCTAGCGCAAACAGCACCAGCGCGACGACAGTCAGCGCCAGCATCACAATCTGGCTGACCGCCTCGCCCAGATGTACGCTCAACAACGTTGCCAGCCACAGGCTGGAGGCGAGCATCATCAGGCCCAGAACGACTTTTAGCATGTTCATCCAGCGGCCAGGTTTTGGCAGCAGCATGGCCGTTTTCGGCACCAGCGCGACAAACAGCCACGGCAGGCTCATGCCCACGCCGAGCATCAGAAAGATCAGCCACAGGGCGTGTAGCGGCGCGCCAAGAGCAAAGGCGACCGCCGTACCGAGGAACGGCGCGGAGCACGGCGTGGCCAGCAGCGTGGCGAACATCCCTTCGCAGAAGCTGCCGCCGATCCCCGATCCCCCAGCCGTCGCCAGCCGTCCTGCGGCAGAAGAAGGCAGCAGCATTTCAAACGCCCCAAACAGGTTCAGTGCAAACAGGAAGGTCACGGCGACCATCAGGCCGATAAACCACGGGTTCTGGAACTGAATGCCCCACCCCAGCGACGCTCCGGCCAGCTTCAGCGCGGTCACCATCCCCGCCAGCAGCATAAAGGAGGTGAGGATCCCGGCGCTGGTGGCCAGAAACCGCAGCCTGATCGCGCGTCTGTCCGATCCCGCCTGCAGGATGCTGTTAAGCTTCATGCCCATTACAGGCAGCACGCAGGGCATCAGGTTCAGGATCAGCCCGCCCAGCAGCGCAAAGAGCACCATTTTTCCCGTCCCGTCCGGCGCTGAGGTCACCTCGGGCGCTATCCCAACGGTCATGGTGGTTTGCTGCGCGTGACCGCCACTGGTCAGCACAAACGACAGCCTTTTGCCTTCCAACGATGCCGGTTTATCGCCCCATTCGTCGGTCACGGGTACCGTCACCCGAAGCGTATTGCCGTCGTGTTTGATGACCGGCTCGCCGGGAAGAATGTCACCCTCCAGCGGGTCAAAGTAGATCCCCGGATTATCCCACTTCCCGTCCGTCGTGCCGGTAATCACCAGCCTGTCGCCAGCGAGCCAGGCGGCAAGATCCGCGGAGACGCCTGACGTACCGGGCACGGCGCGCATCGCTTGCTCAAAGGCGCTGCGGAAGCCCTCATCCACCGGCAGGGTAAAATCGAGGTGCAGCGGGTAGTCCGTCAGCAGGCAGACGTTACTGCACGTGGAGAGCGTCAGCGTCCCGTCGAGCGTGTCGCCCTTCACCCCGTCGAGCGTAATCGGGATAGCGACCTTATCGTGATAGCCCTGCGTGGTCATGCCGGAGATATCGAAGCGCGACGGGACCGGCCAGGACCAGCTGTCCGTTACGCCTTCCGGCCAGCTGATTTTCGGCGCGACGCCGCCCTCGCCCGGCGATCGCCAGTAGGTTTTCCAGCCGGGCTTTAGCTCAACGGTGAGCAGGCCTTTAACATGCGTTTGTTCCCTCTCCGCCTGAAAGCGGATGCGGGCGTGATCGTTTTGGGGGGAAACCAGCCAGCCTGTGTCCGCCGCATGGACAATGCCGATGCAGGACAGCCACAGGAAGACGAATCCCCTGAAGAGGTTAACCATGTTGTACTCCGTGAACAGTGAAAAATTATCGTGTGGTGACGATGTTTTTCATTCACGGAAAACGCAGTTTTTAAGGTGTATTCGGGGAGGCGGTGCCTGAACGGGCTGTACTGCGGGAGCCAATGCCCGCCCTTGCGTAAGCAGCTGCAGCAGCGCGAAGAAGATGATAATGGCCGGTAGCGCGCCGTCGAAGAACAGCGGCTGCGCACAAAGCAGCGAGTGCGCGCCCAGCTGACACGGCGACGGGCCGGGCTGTTCAGTGGTGCTGGTTTGAGCCGGGGCATCTGCACTCAGGGAAATCTGCGGATCCAGTCCCTGTAAAAAATGGTTGAGCATCACCGCACGCTGCACGAGGCAAAGCGCCATCGCGAGACAGGTGATAATCAAAAGCCATTTTCCGAGGAGCTGACGGTTACGCATAACAATCCAGAGTGACAAGACGCTCCGATCATAAACGATAGTGATGAATCTACAAGTGCCGGAAGTGTAAGGTTTTGTCTGCCGCCGCTATTCGCCCGTCAGCGCGTCATAGACGTCCCGCAGCCGCGTGCGCAGAAACAGCACCGCCTTGTGCTTGCGGGATAATAGCGCCTGTTCGCTGGCGCCGGTCTCCTCTGCCAGCATTTTAATGCTGTAGCCGTGGAGCTCGGTCTTTTCAAACGCCTCCCGCTGCGGCGGTGGAAGTTCAGACAGCGCCTGCCCAAGCTCTTCCCACAGCAGCGTTTTGAGGTACTCCTCTTCCGGCGTGTGCGCTACGCCGAACAGGGTTTCGGCCAGCTCGTCCTCCGGGAAACCCTCTTCGTCTACGCCCGTAAAATAGCCGGAGAGCGAGACCTCGCGCTTTTTACGCGCCCGGTCGGTCATCTCGTTACGCGCCGCGCGGAACAGCCAGGCGGCGACGTTTTCGACCGGCTGCTCCACTTTCATCAGCTGATACGTCACTTCCTGCAAAATGTCATCGGCATCATCGCGTACGGAGGTCCGTCCGCGAATGAAGGCTTTCAGCCGGGCGCGACATGCGTTGAGCGCCGACATCAGCATGGATCCGCCCGCCTCCCCGGCTTTCATTTCGCTCACTCTGCTTCCGGCGCTTTTGGCGTGGCGTCGTCGCGTTTTTCCTCACGATGACCGTGCCAGCCGCAGTGGCCGCGTCCGTGGCGACCAAACCCTTCGCGGCGCTGCTGAATAAACGCCTCGCGCTGTTCTGGCGTCATGTTCATCCAGCGCTCGTGCATCCGGCGGTGCGCACCAAACATCCCTGGACGGAAACCCAGCCCGCCAAACAGAATGCGGCTCAGCACCAGAATGCCCAGCGCCTGCCAGAATCCGATGGCCTTCACGCCGAGGATGGCCGGGAGCAAGGCGTTCCACAGGGTCATCACCACCAGGCCGAGCACGATGAAAATCAACGCGCCGATGACTAAACCCTTGCCCATACGGTGACGACCGAATCCGCGCCCGTGACCTCTGCCGTGCAGTTCAAAATCTCTCATGGTGTTTACCTCGTTTACAGTAACTGATTATGGCTTGTGATGAGGTAGACGGATGAGGAAGGGAAATATTGCTCAATGTATAAAAAAATATTTTAGACTATACACTTGTTGTGGACTATTTCAGGAAAGTTACAATATATCTTATATTAGCAAGCCAGATAAGCATTACTTAACTTAAACCAATCAGTCCTTAACTAAAACCGAAAGATTTCTTAGCACAACACCCTCCATTCATAGTCAAAACCACTTAACTTGAGTCAAAAAATATAATTTCACTGCGCAGCCTAATTGATAAATAATTTAATGCATATCATAATCAATTCTTTCCATACACAGCAAAAGGAAGGTTAATCATGATTGAAAATGACGTAGCCACTGAAAAATTACTGATCAAAAAAAGAAGTGTGAAAGATCTTGCTGATTATATTAGAATTATGTCAGGCACTTCACCTAATTATTCATTATTCCTTGGCGCAGGGGCATCAGTTACTTCAGGAATCAAAACTGGATATGAATTAGTTCAAGAATGGCGAGAGGAAATATACAAACGCCTCAACCCTGACGAGTATTCATCTCCTAAAGATGCAATTACATGGTTAACCAAAAATCATCCCGATTGGTATGATCCATCAAATGAATACTCCTCGTTATTTGAGAAAAAATTCGATCTACCTTCTCAAAGAAGAAGATTTGTAGAATTACAAGTTGATAAAAAACTCCCTTCCATTGGTTATGCTTATTTAGTCGAATTATTCGAATCAAAATACCTCGACACAGTGTTTACTACTAATTTTGACGACTTAATTAATGAAGCGTTCTATCAATTTTCATCTGATCGACCATTATTATGCGCTCACGATTCTTCTATAAAAGGAATTTCAATCACTTCTTCAAGACCTAAAATAATAAAACTCCATGGTGACTATCTTTTTGATAGCATCAAAAGTTCTTTGAGAGAGACCGAGTCTTTAGAAAATAACACGCGTGAAAAATTAGATGAATTCGCAAAGGAATACGGTCTAATATTTGTAGGTTATGCTGGTAATGACAACTCGATTATGGAGGTTCTTAAATATCTACTTAAACAAGATGATTACCTTAGAAATGGTATTTATTGGTGTCGCCGAAAGAACGATCAAATATCACCAGAACTGTTCAAATTATTAAATCATGATAAGGTATATTGGGTTGAGATTGATGGATTTGATGAATTAATGGCGGAGTTGGTTCATGAACTTGGCTGTGAATTGTCTCTAAGCGGAGCTCAAAAATCCACGAAGAGAGAACGAATGATTCAAAACTTTATTAATGATGATTTTAGTTTAAATAAAAATAATTACATTAACAATGATTTAATAAAGCTTAAAAAACACACCCTGACACAAGATATCTCATCACTTATAAATGAGCTATCAGAAAATGATAACGACAATCAAAAAATTCCTGAGCAGGCTTTTAAAAACTTGCTATTCATTGACAATTTAATTAAAGACAAAAAATATAACATTGCTGAGGATAATTTGAATGCATTAATTAGAGAGAATATTAGCAGTAATATGAAATCAAAATACCTACAGAGACTAATAAATATCAAAGAGGATCAAAACGACACTAAATCAGCATTAGAATATAGCGATCGACTTATTGAATTGGATGAATTCAATCTTAATTACGCACTCTCTAGAACTAATATCTTCCCTGAATTCATAGATAAAATAAATTATCTAAAGAGCTTATCTGATAAATTCAAATATAGCGTCGATCTTAAATATCACCTATGTAATATTTCATTGCGTTATCTTGAAGAACATGATGAACACGAAGGTATAATAACATTCTCTGAGATTAAGAGTCTATTGGATGAGAGTATTCGATTAAGTTCTAGTCTAGATAACAGAGCGTGGCGTTTAAAATATGATACAATTAAAATTCAGAACATTCAAAATCACGTAAAAAAGGAACAGCACGAGCAAACTCTGCAACTGCTAAATGAAATAAAAGAAATAAACCCTATACATGACACTTACTTATACTTATATTCATCTTATGTAAACGATAAGAAAGATAAAACTGAAACGCTTAAATGCATCGAAATTCTAGGTGAGGCTTTTAAAGCCTCGTCAAAGTCTAAGAAAAAGAAAATACTTCGTTATCTATCAAGTATTCACTTGGGTTTATTTGAAATTGAAAGCGAGGAAGACAATAAAGAATTAATGGAAAGTTTTATCGCCAAGTACTCTGAGGATAAGGACACATCGAATATCGCTCCATTTATAATTTTCAAAGCAAGATATGAGATCGGATGCAATAAAGACATAAACAAAGGTATATCACTTGCGAAAGAAGCGATGGATAGTATATGGAGACATAACCACATCCAAAGCATTGTAGATATATTATTAATTGATAAAAACAACATTCCTTTAATTGATGAGTTTTTAGAGTCATTGCCTAGAGACACATCAGAAATACTACTCCTGAAAATTAAGGGCGAGGTTGCTAGACATAAAAAAGATTATATGTTAGCACTGAAGCTTTTTGATGATGCGCATAAGAAAAAATGGGACTTTGGAACATACATCACTGCAAAAGTTTACACATTATTGCTTGCGAGAAATTATAATGAAGCAATACGCATTGCAGATCATAGCATTACAAAAATTAAAGATGTAAGGGACCGTGATGTATTGATTATTAATAGAGAAACTGCGAAAAAAAGCATTGAGCAAGAAGTTAAAAAACATGAATTACATTCAATTCTTGCTCACCATCAATCAAAAGGACAAGTAGCAATGTGTGCATTTTTCTTATTAGGTGATGAGTTAAAAGCGAACAGACAGCTACAGTCTTGTATAGAACGAGATTATATGAACTACTTCTATTTTTTAGAATGGCCTGCTCTACCAGAAAACGTTCTATCTCGTTTTAATATTGCATCACAAAAAGTTGCATAAATAGGTGGCGCGAATTATTTTCGCGCTGCTATAAACATTTACTCCTTGAGCTGGCAGAACTTGAATGCCTCTATGTAAACTCGCAAGGGAGAACTAGATTTGGGAAGTAGGAAATGATTTTATGGTTATTGTGTTAATAAATATTTTTTTAGGACAAAGAGCACACTGACAATTGCACAGTATATTGTTACGGAAGAATATTACGCATATTGGCGTTGTCAGTCTGGGAGCATATCAAGGAAATAGTTCCTAACATAACTAGCCTTTCAGACGAATTTGTTCACTTTGCAAAAAATCCGGAAATGGTCAACTATTTCCGGATTTTTATTCTGGCACGACTCAGTTAAATATTGCTCAATTGAGCAACCTTACCTAATTCTAAAGATCTTATTTAATCAAGCCTGCACCGGCAACCTAAAACTCGAAATACTCCGTGAAAGCTGCTGCGCCTGCTCTTCCAGGGATGCCGCTGCCGCGGCGGACTGCTGCACCAGCGCGGCGTTCTGCTGGGTCACGCCATCCATCTCGGTCACCGCCTGCCCGACCTGGCTGATCCCGCGGCTCTGTTCTTCGGAAGCGACGGAGATCTGCTCCATCAGCGTATTCACTTTATTGACCGACGAAATAATCGAGTCAATCACCTCGCCCGAGCGGCTGACCAGCTCCGCCCCGTTTTTCACGCTGGATACTGACTGCGCAATCAGGCTTTCGATGTCTTTAGCCGCCACCGCGCTTTTCTGCGCCAGTGTGCGTACTTCGCTGGCCACGACCGCAAAGCCGCGCCCCTGCGTGCCGGCACGCGCCGCTTCAACCGCCGCGTTCAGCGCCAGAATGTTGGTCTGGAAGGCGATACTGTTGATCACGCTGGTAATGTCCTCGATGCGCTTCGAGTTCGCCGCGATGGTATTCATCGTGTCGATGACTTCACGGGTCACCGCCTCACCGGTGTGGGCATTTTTCACCGCGTCCTGCACCAGTTTACCGGCCTGATAGACGTTGTCGGTATTGTTCGCCACCGTCGCGCTCAGCTCTTCCATGCTCGCCGCCGTCTGGGTTAACGCGGAAGCCTGCTGTTCGGTACGTGACGCCAGGTCGATATTCCCGGAGGCAATCTCCTGCGCCGCGTGCGTGACGGTATGGCTCGCGTCGCGCACCTGGGCGATGGTCGCCAGCAGCGCCTGACGCATCTGCTCCATTGAGCTCATAAGATGATCGATTTCGTTATGTGCACTCCCCTTGACCGGCACCGGAACGTCCAGCTTGCCCGCCGCAATCTGGCTGCAGTGCTCGCGCGCCAGGTTGACCGGCGCAAACACAAAGCTCTTCATCAGCAGGCTGACGGCGACAATCACCACCACAAACAGGCAGGCGATAGCGGCAATAATCACCAGGCCGGAGACGAAGTTACTGCTCGCATCCTCGTTCAGGCTTTTGGCGTATTTCTGGTGGACGGAAAGGACCTGGTCGAGAACGATCTCGTACTGGCGGTCGAGGCGGGAGACTTCAGGGATCAACGCGTTAAATTTGGCCACATCGTGCGCCTCGGCGGCATCGATCAGCGGCGCCAGCCCCTGGTTGCGGTAGTTTTGCCAGGCATCCTGATAGGCAGTCACCAGCGACGCTTCATCGCTCAGACGCGGCGACGCCATAAAGGCCGCAAAGGCGTGGTCCGCTTTGGTCAGCGCCTCTTTCACGGCGGTTAGCTTAGCAGCCCCGTCCGCCGAGTTGCCCGCTTCCACCATCTTCACATACTCCATCACCCGCACGCGCAGCGTACGGCTATGGTTGATGGGGTCAATAATGGACAGCACAACCTGGATCTCTTTGTTGACGTTATCCAGGGAATTATTACTTTTAATGATGAGGCCAACGCTGGTCACGGTGCTGACAACAAAGAAGAAAAGCAGCGAGAACAGAACGACCAGGGACGACTTTTTCAACGACATAAACCAATACCTCAAGGAGAATTATTCCTTATGGTTATCGGCTCTTCCAAAACTTAAATTAATTAAAGTTATTGATGTATCGGTCCGAGCTATATTGCTCACTTATAGCGCCGCTGCAGGGTGGCAGCCAGCTTGCGTTGCAACGGTTCCGGGGTCTCTCCCTCGATCAGTTTGCTAATCAAATCAAAGCAGTGCCACGCCAGCTGGCGGTTATCCTGACGAATGGTATCCACGGGAATCGTCAGCGAATCGTAGAGATAGTGATCGTCAAAACTGGCTAACCTGATATCACTTTGCAACAGGTTGTGCTGGCCCATATAGCGCAGCACCCCTTCCAGCAGCCCGCATGCGGCGGCGAACAGCGCTTTTGGCGGGCGCCCCAGACGGGCGCAGAGTTCAGCAAACATCTCGTAACCGGAGCTCGGGTGATAGTTGCCGTGAATGATCCACTCGGGGCGCAGCTCCACGCCGGCCTCTCGCAGACCTTGCTTAAACCCTTCCAGACGATCGCGCGTAGGAGAAAGGCGCGGCTGGCCGCCGAGGAAGTAGAACTCATCAGGATGCTGGCGCGCAATGTCGGCCACCAGTTCCGCCGTCGGGGTAATGGAGTCGGTGATGACCAGCGGCAGCGAGCTGTCGTTGATGTGGCGGTCAAACAGGACAACGGGCAGCTGCTCGCTCAGCTTGTGGTAGTCCGCATCGTTAAGCATGCTGGAGGCCACAATCAGCCCGTCCACCTGACGCGCCACCATATTGTTCACCACCACCGTCTCCTGCCCCGGGTTTTCATCGCTGCAGGAGATCAGCAGCTGAACGCCGGCCTCGCGGCACAGCGTTTCCAGCTCGTGAGAAAAGACGGCAAAACCGTAGTTGGTGATCTCCGGGACCACCAGACCAACGGTGTGGCTGCGGTTATCGCGCAGCGACCGGGCGTGAATGCTGGGCTGATAGTGATGCTCTTTTGCGAGCGCCAGCACGCGTTCGCGCGTCTCTTCCGCCACGCGAAGCTCTTTGCTGCGCCCGTTGAGAACCAGGCTGGCGGTGGCTTTTGACACCCCCGCCAGCTCCGCGATGTCTTTAATGGTGACGCGTTTTGTTTTTCTCACAACGACTTAGATCCGGCTGCCAAAACCCTCATTCTATCATGCAGGCGCGCAGCGACCAGTAGCGTAATGTGATATCGGACGCACCTTCGAATCGCACCCGGGCCGGATGGTCAGGAAAATAGCGGCTGCTCATCACCCCTTCACCGTGATTGATGAAAATTTCAATACTGGAGCGGTCGCAGAGAACGCGCAAATGGCTGACCTCGCCCTGCCAGTATCGGGTCAGCGTTTCACCGGTTTTCAGGCTCGCGCGCTCCAGGCGTATACCCTGCTCATCGACAGTGAGGCGCAGCGTGCCGCCAAAATCGACACTCACCTGCGATGCGCTCAGCTCAAACTCCAGGCGCGTCGCGTCCAGGTCCGGCGCCTCGCTGGCGCGCCCCTGCCAGCGCTGCTCATCTTCACGCAGCGCCGCCAGCTCGCGCGCCGGGGTCTGCCAGAGCCTGCCGTCTCGGTAGCGTAATTCACGCGGACAGGTCATCTGGTGCATCCAGCCGTGCGTCCGGGTTGGCTGAAGCATCTCTTCCCCGTCCGGTACGCCCATCCAGCCGATCAGAATGCGTCGGCCGTCTTCAGCCAGCGTGGTTTGCGGGGCGTAAAACTCAAAGCCCGCGTCCAGCTCGTGCAGCTCGCCGTGATCGAATGCGACGTTTTCATAGTCAAACGCCCCGCTCATCCAGGTGGCCGGATAGGTGTTGAGATAGCGATGCGGCTCGCGCGCCAGCCCCTGCGGACAGCTGATTAAGATGTGCGTTCCGTCGAGCGCGAACAGGTCTGGGCACTCCCACATATACCCTGCGTCCGTCAGGCCGTTAACCCCGTGACCGGCGATTTCCCCGCGGGACGCCCAGGCGTGCAGATCGGCTGACTTAAACAGCAGCACCTTGCCGCGCTTTTGCACATCCTGCGCGCCGAGCACCATGTACCACTCCCCGTCGTGCTGCCACACCTTTGGGTCGCGCACGTGGCCGGTGTAGCCTTCCGGCAGCGCCAGCACCGGCCCCAGTTTCGTAAAGGTTCCGTCCGGCTGTTCTACGGCCAGACACTGCCAGGCGGTGCGGCTGCCGTCATCAAACTTGACGTTGCCGGTGTAGCAAAGCGTCAGGACGCCGTGGTTGTCCACGGCGCTACCGGAGTAGCAGCCGTTGCGGTCATACTCTTCATCCGGCATCAGCGCCAGCGGCTCATGCTGCCAGTGCACCAGGTCCGCAGAGCTCCAGTGCCCCCAGCATTTAAACCGATGCTCGCAGTCCAGCGGGTTCCACTGATAGAACAGGTGATATCGGCCGGCAAACCAGATAAACCCGTTGGGATCGTTCATCAACCCCGTAGCCGGCGCGGGATGCCACTGCGGATAGTGACTATCCGCAAGCGCCCGCGGCTGACCTTTCATAACGGCCTGCAGGATCGCAGGCCAGCGGGAAGGTAACGTCATTATTCAGAGTCCGTTTTATATTTCAGCAGCAGTGAGACGGTAAACGCCACGCCGAAGGCAATCACCATACCGATAATATAGTTGAGCAGCGAGCTGGCCTGCACGATGGCCATGCCCGGAATAGCGGTCAACCCAACGGCGGTCATGTAAACATGGACAGATACCACCCAGGCCCCGCCCACCGCGCCGCCGATCAGCGCGGCGATAAACGGCTTCACGAAGCGCAGGTTGATACCAAAAATGGCCGCTTCGGTGATGCCCAGCATCGCAGAAAACGCCGACGGTAAGGTAATGGCTTTGATTTTGGCATCTTTGGTTTTGAACCACACCGCCAGACAGGCGCCGCCCTGCGCCACGTTCGCCATGGCCCAGATTGGCAGCAGGAAGTTCACGCCAATCGACGGGTTACCCAGCAGCCCGGCTTCAATCGCGTGGAAGCTGTGGTGAATACCGGTGATCACAATCACCGAGTAAAGCCCGCCGAACAGCAGCCCGGCCAGCCAGCCCGCGTGGGCGATCAGCGTGCTAAGAATAAAGGAGATACCATCACCTAAGGCGCGCCCCGCCGGGCCAATAATCAGCAAGGCGATAAAGCCGGAGATAACGACGGTGAGGAACGGCGTCAGGATCAGGTCTAACGCATCCGGGATCGCGCGGCGCAGGTTTTTCTCCACGATGCTCATAAACCAGACGGCCAGCAGCACCGGGAATACCGTGCCCTGATAGCCAATCATCGCGATCTCAAGGCCGAAGAAGTTCATGGTGTGGAAGCCCGACGCCACGCCCCAGGCGTTGGTCAGCGCCGGGTGGGTCAGAATGCCGCCCAGCGTCGCGCCGAGATACGGGTTACCGCCAAATTCCCGCGCGGCGGTAAAGCCGATCAGAATAGGCAGAATGATAAACGCCGCGGAGCTGCACATGTCCAGCATGATGTAGAGAGCGTTATCCGCATTGACCCAGCCGTAGGTTTTCACCATGCCGAGCAGGCCCATCAGCAGGCCGGATGCCACAATCGCGGGAATGATCGGGACAAAGATGTTGGAGAGCAGACGGGCAATGCGCTGGAACGGGTTCAGCTTGCGCGCCGCCAGATCTGCGGCCTCAGATTTACTGGATTCGCTAATCCCCGCCGCCTGAATAAACGCGGCGTAGACCTTGTTGACCACGCCCGTGCCAAAAATCACCTGCATCTGGCCGGCGTTACGAAAACAGCCTTTTACGCCGTCGACCTTACCGATCGCCTGCTGATCGGCAAGCGCGTCATCGACCAGCACCAGACGAAGACGCGTTGCGCAGTGCGCCGCGCTGGCGATATTTTCCTTGCCACCGAGCAGCGGAATAAGCTCGCGGGCGATTTGATTAAAATCCATAGATACCTCTGCCTGACTTCTTTTTATGATGTGCGAAACGCTCCCGCCGGGCGGGAGCGTGATGGGTTAAAACCAGGTTTCCATCTGGACCCCAAAGTTCCATTCCCCGCCGGCGTTGAAGCCGCTGCTGCCAAAGGCATCATCGCTGGCGTAATTATCCAGTTTGCTGCTCCAGTCCATCCAGGTGGCAAACAGGCGCAGCTCCGGACGGCTGAAGAAATCGCCGATTTTGCTCGCTTTTAACGTTGGAGCAAAGGTCAGCTTGTAGAAACTGCCGTTGACGGCGTTCCGGTCCTTGTAACCTTCCGGATTTAAATCCATGTACTGATAGCTGCCCTCAAACGCCAGCGCGAAGTTCTGCGTCACCTCTTTAATCAGGCGGGTGTTGAGCGTTACCCACTCATAGCTATCGCCCTTGACGTAGCGATCTTTACTGCTCTGCGCCAGGACGGCGGGCGCAACGCTCCAGCCGCCGCCGATTGGCGTGACACCGTAACTTGCGAAGCGCCAGGTATCCGCCTCAGAGAGCAGCGCGCCGTCGGAACCGATGCTTTTCACTTCCGCACCCAGCCCGTGACCGTACAGCAGCGCCGTTTTGGCGGTCCCTTCCCGCAGGCCGTAGAAGCTCTCGTTATGTAACCCGACCAGGGCATGAACACCGGTATTGGCGGCATCGGTTTTGATGAGATCGCCGTTGGTGTCTTTACGGTCGTCGTTATCCTTCGCCCGCAGGCCGCTCACCATCAGCTGGAACGGTCCGGCGAAGTGGTTCATGCTGAGGATATAGTTCTGAACGTTATTGTCGGTCTGCTCCACGCTGCCGAAGTTGCGGCCGTAGATGGAGAAGTTGCTGCGCAGCGAATCGTTCCACTTCACGTCGTAGACGCCGCCGCCGGTACCGGCCAGGAACACCACGTCGGAATCCAGCCAGTGAATGTCAAAGTTGTCGCGGTCGAAGCGTTTACCCGCCCAGAAGGTGCTGCCCTTCAGCGCGCCGGTAAAATCAGGCAGGTTGCCCAGCTCCGCGAAGGCCTGGCGAATATTGAGATCGCTGGTATCGGCTGACCAGTCGTTATAGGTTCTCTGACCGTCGGCGAGCATCGCCTTAAAGCGCGTGGTCGCCCCGTTATCCAGAGTTTGTTTGTGCTCCAGGTTCAGCTCGACGTAGGTGTCGGCTTCGTTACCCAGACGCCCTACCGCACCGCCGGTTTCACCGGCCGGGGTCAGATAAGGACCGCTTTTGCTGCTGGAGGCCGCATCGTTCATCAGCAGGCCCGAGCGGGCGTAGCCGTGGAACTCAAACCCGCCGGTCTGATCCGCCTTCTTTTCCAGCTCGGTGGTGCGCTGCGCCACCGCCTGGGTTGTCGTTTGCGCCTGCTGCTGGGCGGCAACCAGCTGCTGCGTTTTTTGTTCCGCATCCGTGGCGCGCTTCTCAGCCACCTGCGCACGCGTTTCCGCCGCCTGGAGGCGCTGCTCCATCGCGGCAAGTCGCGCTTCGATACTTGTCATATCCGTTTGGGCAAAAACAGAGGTACTTCCGGCCAGCATGCCTATCATCACGGCAAGTCTGCGTTTTTTATACATTTTGTCGCATCCCTAAAAGAAGTCATTAAACGTGCTAAATTGCTAAACCGGTTTAGGTTGCTGATACTAAACCTCTGAATTTTGTATCGGCAATCTTTTTTGCTAAACCGTTTTAGTAAGTGTGATCGAGGCGACAATTCAGGCCGCCGGATGGCGGCCAGGAGAGGAAAAATTACAGGTCGTGCTGCCAGGGCAATGCAGTCATCGCCCCTTTGGCCGTGGTGGCTAATGCGCCGCAGCGCTGGGCAAGCGCGATGACCGGCGTCAGGTCCTGTCCGGCGGCCAGCCCGTAAAGCAGCCCGGCAACGAAGGCGTCGCCCGCGCCGGTGGTATCGACACACTCTACGGGCGTAGCCGGATAGTGTTTTACGGTACCCTGATGCCAGGCGATCACGCCCTCCTTGCCCTGGGTGACCAGCACCAGACGCGCCGGACAGCGCGCCATCAGCGCATGCAGACCGACGTTTACCTCGAGATTTCCGGTTAAAAACGCCAGCTCTTCGACGGAGAGTTTCACCACGTCGGCGCTCTGCAGGGCCTGCTCCAGGCAGCGACGCAGCTCGTTCTCATCCGGCCAGAGATCCGGGCGAATATTGGGGTCGAAGCTGACGTAACCGCCCGCCTCGCGAACGACGGCCATCGCCTCAAACGTCGTAGAACGGCTCGGCTCTGCGCTTAACGCGATGGAACAGACGTGTAGCCATTCCCCGGCGCTGAACGTCGGCAGATCGGCAGATTCGAGAAACAGATCGGCGCTCGGGCGCACCATAAAGGTAAACGAGCGTTCGCCGTGGTCGTCGAGATCGACCACCACCGTTGATGTGCGGTGCGCCGGGTCAAGGCGCATAGACTTCACGTCGACCTTTTCGTCAGCGAGAGTTTTCGCCATAAAGCGCCCGAAGGGATCGTCGCCAACCCTGCCGATAAAGGCGCTCTGGCCGCCCAGCCGGGCAATACCGACCGCAACGTTTGCCGGTGCGCCGCCGGGACACTGCAGCAATCTGCCTTCTCCATCGGGCAGCAAATCTACCACCGCATCGCCAAGTACCCAGATTTTTTTCATGTGATCCTCGTAGCTAAACAATGTTAAACCGTTTTAGCTATTTAAGCACAGGCAGGACGAAGGGGAAATAACGCGGGAGGAAAATTGGCTAACGCACCAGATGCGGCCAGTGAATATCACCGACGCCATTAAGCTGCGGACGGGCAAACAGAAAGCCCTGGAAGCGGCGGATACCGGCAGATTCCAGCCAGCACCACTCCTCTATCTTCTCGATCCCTTCGGCCACCAGGGTAATTTCGAGGTCCGAGCAACAGCTGATGATGGAGCGCACAATCGCCTGCTTAGGGCCGCTCAGGTGGATATTGCTGACAATTTCGCGGTCGATTTTAATTTTGTCCGGCTGAAAGCGAGTCAGCAGCGAAAGACCGGCATAGCCGGAACCGAAATCATCGATTGCCAGGCCAACGCCCTCGCCGCGAAGCTGCTTGATAGCGCTGTTGAACTGGTTAAGCCCGGATATCATCTCGTTTTCAGTCACTTCAATGACCACCTGCTCCGGCTGAAGGCCATGCAGTTTAATCTGCTCGACAAGAAATTCCACTGCGCCAGGAACATTCACCAGCGACATCGGCAGCAGGTTTACCGCAATTTTATGGCTGCCAATACCCAGTTTTTTTGCCAGCGCAAAGGCATACGCTTTCGTCTGGAGATCGACTTCGTAAATTTTGTCCGGATCGAGGGTGCTGAAGAAATGCTCAGGGCTGCCGCCGTCGTTGCCGCGGATGAGGGCTTCAAGAGAGCTGATCTTCCCTTCAGAGGGCTCAACGATGGGCTGGAGTGCGAACTGACAGGTTTGATTCGCCATCAGACCCAGACTCGCGCCAAAGGGTGACGCCTCCGACGAAAGCGACCATTTTTCTGGAGCGTAGCGTGCTCCCGACGGGGATGGGCGTCTGCCCGTAATAAATGTCTGAATGAATTTGAACACCCGATCGTCGGAGGTCAGATAGCTGTCCAGCTTGCTGTAATGCAGAACCGACTGCAGCACCTCTTTCGGTGACTGGGTTTGGAGATCGAATAGCAGCATACCGACGTTTTCGAACCGTCTTCGCGGGCCATAGTCCCGCAGGAGTTCAACCACCCCACTGTGCCGCTTGTCATCCCGAATTTTATGAAACAGCGTAACCACGCTCTCTTCCGACCCTTCGAGGATTTGAAGCACATCATTGCCTTTTGCGAGCAGAACTCCGGTGATGCTCAGGTTGGCATTGCGGATCCGGGCGCGCTCTACCAGCTCCCGCAGCTCGGTGGAGGGGCGGGATAAATTCAACTGGCTTCGGTAAATCAGCGTGGTCAGCACAAAAAAGGGTTCCGGAGTGAGAAAGGTGCCTTAAAGCTACTGTTTAACATACTTTATCAATGCGACCTAACATATTCACACTAAAAGGGAACGTTACCTTTCCGCGTCCCCAATGTGACTGTCTATCCTCTCCTGCATATAGTCGTAGAACGGATTCGAGGTGACGCGCATCAGCGCCTCTTTGCCGACGCTCAACACGGACGTTTCGCCCCAAAGCGCAATCGTCCCCAGGCTGATACCGTAGCGGTTTTTCACACCAGGCTCACGGCCATAGAGATCGTCATCCGGCGGGAACGGCACCGCTACGTGCGACAGCGAATAGACATCCTGCGGCCAGGCCTGCGCAAGCGGCACGACCGTCTCCCGGGTGCTGCCGGCCGGGGTGATTTTCGCCACCGTCGAGAAGCTGTGTGCGTCCGAATTGGTAATAATCGTGACACCGTAACGCTTCTGCGCAACCGACAGCAGCGCCGAAGTGGCTGTCCATGACGACGGTTTGAACAGCGGACGGAAGCTCGCCGCCTGATTGATGTCAAACACCACCAGCTCGCTGCCGTTTGCCGGAAGCTGGTCAAACAGGCCGGTCACCACCGCGCGGGTGCTGACCGTAGAATCCATGACCGACTGGAACGCCAGGATCGGCGGCAAATTCGCCAGCCTGTTCTCCCGCGCCTCGCGGCCAATTTGCTCCTGCAGGGCCTTCGTCAGAAGCCATGACTGGCGGGCGGCGTTCACCGGGAACGAATTATATTTGTACGGATTATATTCCGGAGAAATATTCAGCCACGCCGCTTTGGCAAACGCCGGCAGCAGCGCCGGTAGCCCGGCGAAACCGGCGAACCGCGCAAAGGCCGTCACGCCGATCATCGGTGAGAGCAGGATCACCTGCTGCGGTCGACGAAGCGCAGGCGCGTCCAGCGCATCGAGGGCATATTTCATCGCCAGCGCCCCGCCGTTGGAGTAGCCCACCAGATGCAGAGGCGCAGCCTCGCCCGCCAGACGCGTGGCTTCCCGCACCGCAAGACGCGTCGCCGCGAGCCACATCTCCCAGTCGACGTCCGTCAGCGCGCCGGGCGCGGTGCCGTGACCGGGCAGGCGCGGGACCACCGCGACAAAACCGCGTTGCTGATAGTTCACCGCAAGCCGCCGGACGCTGTAGGGCGAGTCCGTCAAACCGTGCAGCAGCACTACCGCGCCGCGGGGCTTTCCGGCAGGCATCAGCACAAAGGAGCGGTTGGCATCGGGCGTAAACTGTCCCGGCCACACCAGGCTCTGGCGGTAATAGCGGTTTAGCGGCGTGCGCTCTTCGCCCTCTGTTTTCGCCGTCACCGCATTATCAAGATCGGCGAAAATAGCGTTTTCCCGTGCGATATACCCGGCAAAATTGGCGTTATCCATCTCGCGCACGGACATCTCATCGGCCCGCCAGGTATGCCACAGGTGCAGTTCCGGCCCCTGCTGGGAGAGATACGCCCGCACCGCCAGCAGGACGACCAGGACGATCCCGACGACCATCCCTGTTTTCTTTGCAAGCGCCACCAGGCGCACGCTGATTCGCCAGGGCAAATTCGCCATGCCGCGATCCCTTTAATATTCACAGTACATCTATCTTATCAAAAATGTGAACGCCCTGACGGATTCACTAAATTCATACCTGCCTGCTCAGCCGGTGCACCAAAAGTGAACTACGCTGCACAAATGTTGATCATTGGTTAAACAAATATTGCATGAAGTTTACTGCACAGCGGGTTTTATCCGCCCTGTGAACATGGCACGCGTCATGCATTGTTAACCCGGTAACAAAAATTCAGCCATTGACAGCCTGTTAACAGCGAGGCGGTATGACGACGAAACCTGAGATGTTGAGCCGTATCGAAGCGACGTTCAGCCAGCTCACGCCCAGCGAAAAGCGGGTCGGAAGCTGGCTGCTGGCGCACGCCGCGCAAATCCCGTTTGAAACGGCTGAGAGCGTCGGTCAGGCGAGCGGGACCAGCGGAATTACCGTCGGACGCTTCCTGCGCAAGCTGGGGTATCGCAACCTGGAAGATGCCAAAAAAAGCCTGCGCGATCCGTACCAGCCCTGGGGCATGAACGAGCGGCTGGACTCCTGGCAGCAGCAGCGCCCCCTTTCAAGCCGACTTCAGCACGCCCTGTCGCTGGAAGTGGATGCCATCACGCAGGTGTACCAGCTGGCGCAAACGGACGCCTTCCGTCAGGTGGTGCACAACCTCGCCCACGCCGACGCGGTGTTTGTGCTGGGGATCCAGTCCACGCGCGGGATTGCCAACGCCTTCTTCAGCCACCTCGAGTACCTCCGCCCGCGCGTGAGCTATTCGGAGGGGGCTTCCGGCAGCTGGGTTGAATCCCTGAACTCGGGGTTTTCGCACCCGTACGTTGTGCTGACCGATACGCGCACCTACTCCTCGATGGCCCGCCAGTACTGCCGCGTCGCGAGCGAGAAAGGCATTCCGCTGGCCTTAATCACCGACATCTGGTGCCCGTGGGCGCGGGATTACCCAATTGATTTACTGCAGGTGAAAACCGATACCGGTCATTTCTGGGATTCACTTGCCCCCGTGAGCTGCCTGTTCAACCTGCTGCTGTCGGGTGTGGCGGAAGCGCTGGGTGATGCGCTCCCGGCACGACTGGCGGTCAACCGACAATTGCAACAAGAGTTTGGTCAATTCGAACGCTAAAGGAGCGGAGCTATGCCCGAAGAGAGTGAACTGATTGATGTGGCGAAGACGTTTCCCATGCTGCATATCGATCTGAAGTACGCCACCGCCGACAACATCACCGGCCGGCCGATCTATCAGGAGGCGCTGTGCCTGCTGCATACCGACGCGGCAACCGCGCTGGCAAAAGCCATCAGCATCGCCTCCCTGGCCGGGCTGAAGCTGGTGGTCTACGACGCCTATCGGCCGCAGCAGGCGCAGGCTCAGCTGTGGGATGCCTGCCCGAACCCGGAATACGTGGTCGACGTGGCGATTGGCTCCAATCACAGCCGCGGTACGGCCATCGACGTCACCCTGATGGATGAACATAACGCCGTACTGGATATGGGTGCCGGTTTTGACGAAATGCACGACCGCTCGCATCCGTATCACCCTTCCGTGCCGCCGCACGCCCAGCGCAACCGTCTGCTGTTGAACGCCATCATGTTCGGCGGTGGTTTTGTCGGTATCAGCAGCGAATGGTGGCACTTTGAACTGCCGAACGCCGCCAGCTACCCGCTGCTTGACGACCGTTTTGCCTGTTTTCCCCTGACGCACACTTCTCTCTAAACCTGGAGCACTGCCATGAAAACATCGCTTCTCTCGACGCTGATCGCCGCCACGCTGGCCCTGAGCGCACCGCTGGCGCTGGCTGCCGTCCCGAAAGATATGCTGGCGATCGGTAAAGCCGCCGACCCGCAAACGCTCGATCCTGCCATCACTATTGATAACAACGACTGGACCGTCACCTATCCGTCCTACCAGCGTCTGGTCAAGTACAAGCCAGGCTCTACCGAGGTGGAGGGCGATCTGTCGACGGGCTGGAAGGCGTCTGAAGACCAGAAAGAGTGGACCTTTACCCTGGCGGATAACGCCAAATTCTCCGACGGCACGCCGGTCACCGCCGAGGCGGTAAAACTCTCCTTTGAGCGCCTGCTGAAGCTCAGCCAGGGGCCGTCTGAAGCCTTCCCGAAAGACCTTAAAATTGATTTCGTCGATGACCATACGGTGAAGTTCACCCTCAGCCAGCCTTTCGCGCCGTTCCTCTACACGCTGGCAAACGACGGGGCGTCCATCATTAACCCGACGGCGCTGAAGGCCAACGCGGCGGACGATGCGCGCGGTTTTCTGGCGCAAAACACCGCCGGTTCCGGGCCGTTTATGCTGAAAAGCTGGCAGAAAGGCCAGCAGCTGATTCTGGTCCCTAACCCCCACTGGCAGGGTGAAAAGCCGCACTTTAAGCGCGTTTCGGTGAAAATTATCGGTGAGAGCGCCTCGCGCCGACTGCAGCTTTCCCGCGGCGATCTTGACATTGCCGACTCCCTGCCGGTCGATCAGCTCGCAGCGCTGAAGCAGGAAGGCAAAGTCGCCGTCGCGGAATACCCGTCCCTGCGCGTGACTTACCTCTATCTCAACAACAGCAAAGCGCCGCTCAATCAGGTGGATTTACGCCGGGCCATTTCCTGGGCGACGGATTACCAGGGCATGGTGAAAGGTATTCTGAGCGGCAACGGCAAGCAGATGCGCGGCCCGATCCCGGAAGGCATGTGGGGCTATGACGCCACGGCAATGCAGTACAGCTTTGACGAGGCCAAAGCCAAAGCCGCGCTGGAGAAGGTCAAAGACAAACCCGCCAGCCTGACCTTCCTCTACTCGGATAACGATCCGAACTGGGAGCCTATCGCCCTCTCCACTCAGGCCAGCCTCGGCAAGATTGGCATTAGCGTCAAGCTGGAAAAACTGGCGAATGCCACCATGCGCGACCGCGTCGGAAAAGGCGATTACGACATTGCCATCGGCAACTGGAGCCCGGACTTTGCCGACCCGTACATGTTCATGAACTACTGGTTCGAATCGGACAAAAAAGGGCTGCCGGGCAACCGCTCGTTCTATGAGAACAAAGAGGTTGATTCCCTGCTGCAGGCCGCGCTGAAAACCACCGACCAGGTGGAACGCACCAAAGATTACCAGCAGGCGCAAAAGGTGGTCATCGACGAGGCGGCCTACGTTTATCTGTTCCAGAAAAACTACCAGCTGGCGATGAACAAAGAGGTCAAAGGCTTCACCTTTAATCCAATGCTCGAGCAGGTGTTCAACATCGCCACCATGAGCAAGTAACCGTTTCGCCGGGGGAAAGCGTATGACGTTCTGGAGCATCGTGCGCCAGCGCTGCTGGGGGTTAATCCTGGTGGTGGCCGGTGTCTGTATTATCACCTTTATTATTTCACACCTGATCCCCGGCGATCCGGCCCGTCTGCTGGCCGGCGACCGCGCCAGCGACGAAATCGTGCAGAACATCCGCCAGCAGCTAGGGCTGGACCAGCCCCTGTATGTTCAGTTTGGCCGCTACGTGGACGCCCTGGCCCACGGTGATTTAGGCACGTCCATCCGTACCGGACGCCCGGTCGCGGAAGACCTGAAGGCCTTTTTCCCCGCCACGCTGGAGCTGGCCTTTTGTTCTCTGCTGCTGGCGCTGGTCATCGGCGTGCCGCTGGGGATTTTGTCGGCGGTGTACCGCAACCGCTGGCTGGATCACCTGGTGCGTTTAATGGCGATGACCGGGATCTCCACGCCGGCCTTCTGGCTCGGGCTGGGCGTCATCGTGCTGTTCTACGGGCACCTGCAGATCCTCCCGGGCGGCGGCAGGCTGGACGACTGGCTCGATCCGCCGACGCACGTCACCGGCTTTTATCTGCTGGACGCGCTGCTGGAGGGCAACGGTGAGGTCTTTTTCAACGCGCTTCAGCACCTGATTTTACCCTCGCTGACGCTGGCGTTTGTTCACCTGGGGATCGTGGCGCGCCAGGTCCGTTCGGCGATGCTGGAGCAGCTCAGCGAGGACTACATCCGTACCGCGCGCGCCAGCGGCCTGCCCGGCTGGTACATCGTCCTGCGCTACGCCCTGCCGAATGCGATGATCCCGTCAATTACCGTGCTCGGGCTGGCGCTGGGCGATCTGCTTTACGGCGCCGTGCTGACCGAAACCGTCTTTGCCTGGCCGGGCATGGGCGCCTGGGTGGTGACGTCCATCCAGGCGCTCGATTTCCCTGCCGTGATGGGCTTTGCCGTCGTCGTTTCGCTGGCCTACGTGCTGGTTAATCTGGTGGTCGATCTGCTTTATCTGTGGATTGACCCGCGAATCGGGCGCGGAGGTGCCGAATGATGTTAACGCAGGAAACGCCCGTCCCGGCTAAAACCGCCGGACAACGCATCAACTGGGCAAAGCTGTTCTGGATGCTGCGTCAAAGCCCGCTCACCATCGTTGGCGGCGTCATTATGATTGCGATGCTCTTTCTGATGGTGGCCTCACCGTGGATCGTGCCGCATGACCCGAACGCGCTGGATTTGACCGCACGCCTGCAGGCGCCGTCTGCGCAACACTGGTTTGGTACCGATGAGGTGGGACGCGATCTGTTCAGCCGCGTGCTGGCGGGCAGCCAGCAGTCGATTACCGCCGGGCTGGCGGTGGTGGCGATTGCGGGCGGCATTGGCTCACTGCTGGGCTGTTTTTCCGGCGTACTGGGCGGGCGCGGAGACGCCGTCATCATGCGGGTGATGGACATTATGCTCTCTATTCCTTCCCTGGTGCTGACCATGGCGCTGGCCGCCGCGCTCGGTCCGAGCCTGTTCAACGCCATGCTGGCGATTGCGATTGTCCGCATCCCGTTTTACGTCCGCCTGGCGCGCGGGCAAACCCTGGTGGTGCGCCAGTTTACCTACGTCCAGGCCGCCCGCACCTTTGGCGCGTCCCGCTGGCATTTGATCCGCTGGCATATCCTGCGCAACGCCCTGCCGCCGCTGATCGTGCAGGCTTCGCTGGACATCGGCAGCGCCATTCTGATGGCCGCCACGCTGGGATTTATCGGCCTGGGCGCGCAGCAGCCGACCGCCGAATGGGGCGCGATGGTGGCCGTCGGCCGTAACTACGTTCTGGACCAGTGGTGGTACTGCGCGTTTCCCGGTGCGGCGATTTTGATAACCGCCGTGGGCTTTAACCTGTTTGGCGACGGTATCCGCGATCTGCTGGACCCGAAATCGGGAGGGAAACAGTAATGACCGAATCGGTACTGAGTATTGAAGACCTGCACCTGAGCTTCCCGATTTTTCGCGGTGAGGTCCACGCGCTGAACCACGTCTCGCTGGAGATCGGCAGGGGCGAAATCGTCGGCGTGGTGGGCGAGTCGGGTTCGGGTAAATCCGTGACCGCCATGCTCGCCATGCGGCTGCTGCCGGAAGGGAGCTACCGTATTCATCATGGACAGGTGAAATTACTCGGCGAAAACGTCCTGACGGCGTCCGAGAAGCAGCTTCGCCAGTGGCGCGGTGCGCGAGTGGCGATGATTTTTCAGGAGCCCATGACCGCCCTCAACCCGACGCGGCGGATTGGCAAACAGATGGTGGAGGTGATCCGCCAGCATCAGCCGCTTTCGCGGCGCGAGGCGCAGCAGAAGGCGATTGCCCTGCTGGAAGAGATGCAAATCCCGGACGCGAAGCAGGTCATGGAGCGTTATCCGTTTGAACTCTCCGGCGGCATGCGCCAGCGGGTGATGATCGCCCTTGCCTTCTCCTGCGAGCCGGAGCTGATTATCGCCGACGAGCCGACCACCGCGCTGGACGTTACCGTCCAGCTCCAGGTGCTGCGCCTCCTGAAGCACAAGGCGCGGGCCAGCGGGACCTCGGTGTTGTTTATCAGCCACGATATGGCCGTGGTGTCGCAGCTCTGCGACAGGATGTACGTGATGTATGCCGGGAGCGTGATCGAGAGCGGTGCCACGCAAACGCTGATCCACCGACCCGTGCATCCCTACTCCATCGGCCTTCTGCGGTGCGCGCCGGAAAACGGCCAGCCGCGCGACCTGCTTCCCGCCATCCCCGGCACGGTGCCCAATCTCAGCCAGCTTCCGCAGGGATGCGCCTTCCGCGAGCGCTGCTTTGCCGCCGGGGCGAAATGCAGCGAAACGCCGCGCTTACAGCCCAATGGCGCAGAAGGCCAACAGGCTGCCTGCTGGTATCCGCAACGGGAGAAACACCATGACTGATGTACTGCTGGAACTGGATAGCGTGCACGTGAACTTTGCGGCGCGCAAAAACTGGCTGGGCCGCGTAACGGAACAGGTCCATGCCCTCAACGGGCTCGATCTCCAGATCCGCCGGGGGGAAACCCTCGGCATTGTCGGGGAATCCGGCTGCGGGAAAAGCACGCTGGCCCAGCTGCTGATGGGCATGCTTAAGCCCAGCACCGGCGCGTGCCAGCGGGCGCACCACGCGGGCGGCATGCAGATGGTGTTTCAGGATCCGCTCTCGTCGCTCGACCCGCGATTGCCGGTCTGGCGCATCATCACCGAGCCTGTGTGGGTGCAAAAACGCAGCAGCGAGCGCGCGCGCCGCCAGCTGGCTGAAAACCTGGCGCTGCAGGTTGGCATTCGCCCGGAATATCTCGACAGGCTTCCGCACGCCTTCTCCGGCGGGCAGCGCCAGCGCATTGCCATCGCCCGGGCGCTCTCGTCCGACCCCGATATTATCGTGCTTGATGAACCCACCAGCGCGCTGGATATCTCCGTGCAGGCGCAGATCCTCAACCTGCTGGTGACCCTGCAACGGCAGCGTAATCTGACCTACGTGTTAATCTCGCATAACGTCTCGGTGGTCAGACACATGAGCGACCGCGTGGCGGTGATGTACCTCGGGCAGATTGTGGAGCTGGGCAGCGCCGCGCAGGTGCTTGGCGAGCCGCGCCATCCCTATACCCGTCTGCTGCTCGACTCGGTTCCCCGCACCGGTGAACCGCTGGATGAAAATCTGGCGTTACGCAAAACGGAGCTTCCCGGCAACCGTCACCTGCCCGAGGGCTGTTTTTTCCGCGACCGTTGTCCGATGGCAACGCAGGGGTGTGAACGTCCCCAGCCGCTACAGCCCTCACGCGAGGGCCGTAACGTCCGCTGCTGGCGCAGTCTGGATTAGATTTGCGCCATTCCGCCGTCCACAAACAGCTCGATGGCGTTAATAAAGCTGGCCGCGTCGGAGGCCAGAAACGCCACCGCTTTACCCACCTCGCCCGGCGCGCCTAAACGCCCCAGCGGTACCTGGGCGGCCAGCGCGTCGTACAGCCCCTGACGGTGTTCTTCCGGCACCAGATCGCCGAGACCTGGCGTTTTGATCGGGCCCGGGCTCACCACGTTGACGCGGATCCCGCGGCCCTGCAAATCCAGCGCCCAGGAGCGGGCAAAGTTGCGCACGGCGGCCTTGCTGGCGCTGTAGACGCTGAAGTTGGCCGTCCCTTTAACGGAGACCGTCGAGCCGGTCAGAATAATCGACGATCCGGCGGAGAGCAGCGGCAGCGCCTTCTGCACCGTGAACAGCACTCCGCGGACGTTGGTGCCAAAAATCCGGTCAAACTGCTCTTCGGTGATCGCGCCCAGCGGCAGCATATCGCCGCCACCGGCATTGGCGAACAGGATATCAAGACGGCCTTCATCTTTGGCTATCCGGGCATAAACCTCATCCAGATCGGCAAGCTTTGAAACGTCCGCGCGAATGCCCACGGCGTCAGAAGCAATCCCTGCTACCGCCGCGTCAAGTTCGGCCTGACGACGACCGGTGATGTACACCTTCGCGCCCTGCGCCGCCAGCTCCTGCGCCGTGGCAAGACCAATACCGGTGCTGCCGCCGGTGACCAGTGCGATTTTTCCTGAGAGAGTCGTGTTCATGTCATTTACCTTTTGTTGGGTTTGTGGTGAGCGCTTTCGCTCGCGTTGAACAAACTTTAGCCCTTGCGGCATTAGTGAAAAACAGGCAAAAATGAAAATGACTATTCACATACAGAAATAATCAGAGGTCATCATGGACCAGCTCATGGCGATGCGCGCCTTTACGCGGGTCGTGGAGTCCGGCAGCTTTACCCGCGCGGCGGACTCGCTGAATATGCCGATCGCCACGCTGAGCAAGCTGGTCAAATCGCTTGAGTCGCACCTGGAGATACGTCTTTTGCACCGCACCACTCGCCGGGTGGTCGCGACGCCTGAAGGGATGGAATACTATGAAAAAGCGCTCAGGGTGCTGATTGATATCGAAGATATCGACACTTCGTTTCGCGTTTCCCGCGCGACGCCAAAAGGGCATTTGCGGGTTGACGTGGGCGGCTCCACCGCCCGGGACGTGCTCATTCCCCTGCTTCCGGAATTTATGCAGCGCTACCCTGAGATCCGCATCGACCTTGGCGTGGCCGACCGGCCGGTCGATCTCATCAGCGGTAACGTAGACTGCGTGATCCGCGGCGGTCCGCTGGACGACTCAACCCTCATCGCCCGTCATCTCGGTAACGCCGAAATGGTCACCTGCGCGACGCCGGGTTACCTGAAAAATCACGGCGTCCCGGCCTATCCGCAGGAGCTGCGCAACGGCCACAAGCTGATTAGCTATCTCTCGCCCGTCACCGGACGGCCGTTTCCGTTTCGCTTCCGGCAGAACGGCGAGGCGCTGGAAATCAACATTCCGCACTATCTCGGCGTCAATGAAAGTAATGCCCATCTGGCGGCTGCCGCGGCGGGGCTGGGGATCGTTCAAACCTTTGAGTATTCGGCAAAGGCGTATTTGCAAGCGGGAACGCTGGCGGCGATCCTGGGCGGCTGGCGCCCTGCCGCGTATCCGTTTCATGTGGTTTACCCGCAGAACCGGCATTTGACGCACAGACTGAAGGTATTTATCGCCTGGCTGGCGGAGGTGTTCCCCGCCGCGCTGAAGGGGTAGCCGGGCGCAAACCCGGCTGCGGCTTAATTAAGCTTATAGTCCAGCGTAATCTCAGCTTTCAGGAGCTGCGAGACCGGACAGCCCGCTTTTGCTTTCTGAATAATGCCGTCGAACTGCTGCGGGGCGATGCCTGGAACGGTCACCTTGCTTTTCAGGGCAACCTTAGTGATGGCAAAGCCGCCGTCGGTTTTATCCAGAGAGACGTCCGCCGTGGTATCAATGGAATCGGCGGTATAACCCGCTTCGCCGAGCATCAGCGACAGCGCCATCGAGAAACAGGCCGCGTGTGCCGCGCCAATCAGCTCTTCGGGGTTGGTCCCCTTTTCGCCCTCAAAGCGGGTATTGAAACCATAAGGCTGCTGATTGAGAACGCCGCTCTCGGTGGAAACCGTTCCTTTTCCGCGCTTAATGTCGCCAGACCAGTGTGCCGAACCGTGCTTATGAATAGTCATTCTTGCTCTCCTTTTGGCTTACAAAGGGTTAAGTATAGACTACGCATCTGCCCCACCCTGGAACACAGACAATTCCGGGACTTTCACCTGCTGTACCGACAAAAAAGGATAATGATATGGCGCTAAAAATAAGGATGGCCGTTGCCGTCACCACGCTGGCTCTGTCGCTGACTTCACTGGCGAAAACGCCGGAGAACTTTATCTATACCAGCTCGGGCGATCTCGACGCGGCGTTTCCGCTCGTTTCGCGAAGCGATATCGGCGGCGTGCAGATCGTTTACAACTGGCGCCTGCTGGAACCCGAGAAGGACAGCTATGACTTCTCGCGGATTGATCAGGATCTGGCGCGCGTTAAGGCCGCCGGAAAAAAGCTCTTTATTCAAATCCAGGATCGTTTCTTTGAGCCGGACGCCCGCTACGTGCCGGACTATCTGATGCACGACACGCAGTACGGTGGCGGGATTGCGCCGCAGTTCGATAACCCCGGCGAAGGCAAGCCGGTCGGTTCAGGATGGGTGGCGCGTCAGTGGGATCCTGCCGTGCGCCAGCGCTACCAGGCGCTGCTGGCCGCCCTCGCGAAACGCTTTGACGGCGAGGTGTATGGGGTAAACCTGCCCGAAACCGCCATCGATCTCGACGAAAAAAATCCGCCCGCCGGATTTACCTGCGACAGCTATTTCGCGGGTGAAATGGAAAACCTGGCCTTTGCGCGAAAGGCTTTTCAGAAATCACACGTGGTGCAGTACGTGAACTTCTGGCCGTGCGAATGGGATAACGACCACAACTACATGGGGCGTCTGTTTGCGTACGCCAGCGCTAACAATATCGGCCTGGGCGGGCCGGACATTGTTCCCAACCGCAAGGCCCACATGAAGAATGCCTATCCCTTCTTCCATAAAAATAAACAGACGCTGCCGCTCATCGCCATGGCGGTTCAGGAGCCGACTCTGACCTATAAGGATCCTCAGACCGGAAAACCGTTCACCAAAGCGGAATTTGTCCGCTTCGGCGAGAGTTATCTCGGTGCCGATATTATTTTCTGGAGCACGACGTCTCCCTGGCTAAAGGTGAGGTAATGCCTTCTTATGCCAGGTAGCGCGACAGTTCGTCAAGGAATACGCGCAGCGCGGCAGGCTGGTATTCCCGGGACTGATAAATGCCATGGATGGCAAGCGGTTTCGGCTCAAGCGCCTCCAGCACCGGCACCAGCAATCCCTGTTCCAGCGCGGCAGACGCTTCGCGCTCCGGCAGCATGGCAATACCGCAGTGCTTGATCGCCGCGTCCATCAACAGTGAAGAGATGCTGGCGCTCAGGTTGCCGCTGACGGCCACGCTCAGGCTTTCCCCTTCCGGCGTCAGAAAGTGCCAGGACTGCCCGGCAAAAAAGCTGTAGTGCAGGCAGTTGTGCTGCGCTAACTCTTCGGGGCTGACGGGGGTACCGTGCTGTGCCAGATACGCCGGCGAGGCGCAGAGCACCGAGCGACATTCCCCCAGCCGGCGGGCAATCATGCCGGGTTCGGGGTTGTCGGTAATGCGCACGGCGACATCAATGCGCTCTCCCACCAGGCTGACCGGGTGGTTGTTCACGTCCAGCTCGATGCGCAGCTGCGGGTAGCGCGAGAGCAGCTCAGGCAGGATCGGCGCAATCAGGTGCATGGCGGTAAAATGGGCGCAGGCCACCCGCAGCGTGCCGGACGGCAGATCCTTCTCCGACTGGCCCTCGATTTCCTGCGAAATCTGCGAGAGCGTCCGGGTTTTTTGCAGCACCTTTTCCCCTGCCGCGGTCAGCGTCAGCTTGCGCGTGGAGCGGTTTACCAGCCGCGTACCCGCCCACTTCTCCATTTGTTCCAGGTAGCGGCTCACCATCGGCCGGGAAATGCCCAGCGCGCGCGCCGCCGCGCTCAAACTTCCCAGCTCGCATATCCGGTTGTAGACCTGAGCGGCAATAACGCGATCCATAAAAGCTCCATCTGCTCGATTTATGAAACTAAGCATGTCTTGTTTCAGGAATTCTGGCAAATGCGAATATCCGTACAATAGACACATTCCTGAACAACTGAGACAACAGCATGAAACTCACTCATATTGCCCTGCTTTCCACCCTTTTCGCTCCGGCTGCTTTTGCCGCGCCGTTAACCATTGATACCTGGAACCCGCAGGAAAAAGGCATTTTCCCGGTCTCCTCCACGCTGGTTTCCGGCCCGAAAGAGGCGGTGCTGTTTGACGCGCAGTTCAGCGTGAAGGATGGCGAAGCGCTGGTAGAAAAAATCCGCCGCAGCGGTAAAACCCTGAATAAAATTGTGATCACCTCCGGCGATCCGGATTTCTATTTTGGCCTGCAGCCGCTGGTCAAAGCCTTCCCGAATGCCAAAGTGGTGGCCACGCAGCATGTGGTTGACCATATTAAAGCCACCAAAGACGCCAAGCTCGCCTTCTGGGGGCCGCAGATGAAGGACGGCGCGCCAACGGAGCTGGTCGTCCCGCAGGTACTTACCTCCACCACGTTCATGGTTGACGGGGAAAAGGTCGACATCGAACAGCCAGACAGCTATGCGGCCTACGTGTGGATCCCGTCGGCAAAAACGATCCTCGGCGGCACCGGGGTGGCCTGGGGTATTCACGTCTGGACGGCAGACACCCAGACGCCGGAAAGCCGCAAGCAGTGGCAGGAAACGCTGGAGAATATGGCCGCTCACAAACCTGAACGCGTGATCCCGGGTCACTACCTGGGCACCCCACCAGCGGGCACTGGCGCGATTGATTTTACCCGCGACTATCTGCAGCGCTTTGAAAAGGCTTTAGCCGCGCATAAAGATTCCGCAGGCGTCATCAGCACCCTGAAAAAACAGTATCCAGGCCTGGCTGATGAGAGCTCGCTGGAATTAAGCGCCAAAGTGAATACTGGCGAAATGAAGTGGTAATTTAAAAACGGCTCCTGCTATATTTCCGCGATAGCAGGAGCCCCGCCAAAATATCCCCGCCGTTACCCGTCGATATAGCCACACCTTTTAAAAGCGCATAAAAGCATGCACTTATGTCATTTTTATTTCTAAGATGAATCTGAACCACAACCGGGAAAATATTTGCCATTCTGTTTATGAATTAAATTTTTTGCGAGCCGTACCATTAAACAGACAACGACACGGAGGCAGCATGTTTACTTATTACCCGGCTAATACTGCAGCAGCACAACCTGAACTCGTTAACGCGATTGCGCAGGGTCTTCACGCCGAGCACGGTGCTGTGACTGAAGATGACATTTTGATGGAACTGACCAAATGGGTGGAATCCACGGATAATGACATCCTCAGTGACATCTACCAGCAGACCATTAACTACGTCGTCAGCGGGCAAAACGCACCCTTGTAAAAACCTGCTAAGCTGGATCTGCAACCTAAGGGGTTACATTTCGTTTGCGTAAGCAAACTGGTCCTTAAAACTATCAACAGGATTGAGGAGTTAACATGAAATCGAACCGTCAGGCACGCCATATTCTGGGACTGAACTACAAGCTTTCCAATCAGCGTAAAGTGGTGATTGAAGGCGACCACGAAACGCAGGTCATTCACGCCACGGGCAGAAAACGCCACGCGGGCAAGTAAGTTCCAGACTGAGATCCAGAACACCATCGGTAATCCCGGTGGTGTTTTTGTTTTTGTGTTGCGGTAATTAATATTTAGCTCCTTTATAATACCGTCGGACCGCACCCCATCGCACAGGCCAGAAAGATGACAAACAGCAGTGTCAGGGACGGATCTTCATAAAAAGAGTGAGTGACATGGACAACAAACTGAAAAAACATCGTTCCTTATACATCCCATACGCCGGACCGGTTTTACTCGAATTCCCCCTGCTCAACAAAGGCAGCGCCTTCAGCATGGAAGAGCGCAGCAGCTTTAACCTGCTGGGTTTACTGCCCGAAGTGGTTGAAACCATTGAAGAACAGGCGGAGCGCGCGTGGATCCAGTATCAGGGTTTCAAAACCGAAATCGACAAGCACATCTACCTGCGCAACATTCAGGACACCAATGAAACCCTCTTCTATCGCCTGGTGCAGAACCATCTTGAAGAGATGATGCCGGTGATCTACACCCCGACGGTGGGTGCGGCCTGCGAGCGTTTCTCAGAGATCTACCGTCGTTCACGCGGGGTATTCATCTCCTATCAGAACCGTCACAACATGGACGATATTCTGCAGAACGTGCCGAACCACAATATCAAAGTGATTGTGGTGACCGACGGCGAACGTATTCTCGGCCTCGGCGACCAGGGCATTGGCGGGATGGGGATCCCAATCGGTAAGCTCTCACTCTACACCGCCTGCGGCGGCATCAGCCCGGCGTATACCCTGCCAGTAGTGCTGGACGTCGGCACCAACAACCAGCAGTTGCTGAACGATCCGCTGTATATGGGCTGGCGCCATCCGCGCATTACCGACGACGAGTACTACCAGTTTGTCGACGACTTCATCCAGGCCGTGAAGCACCGCTGGCCGGACGTTCTGCTGCAGTTTGAAGACTTCGCGCAGAAAAACGCGATGCCGCTGCTGAACCGCTATCGCGATGAGATCTGCTCCTTTAACGACGACATCCAGGGCACCGCGGCCGTGACCGTGGGTACGCTTATCGCCGCCAGCCGCGCAGCCGGCAGCCAGCTGAGCTACCAGAAAATCGTCTTCCTGGGCGCAGGCTCTGCGGGCTGCGGTATCGCCGAGCAGATTATCGCCCAGACGCAGCGCGAAGGCTTAAGCGAAGAGCTGGCCCGCTCCCGCGTCTTTATGGTTGACCGTTTCGGACTGCTGACCGACGCTATGCCGAACCTGCTGCCGTTCCAGAACAAGCTGGTGCAGAAGCGCGAGAACCTGAAAAACTGGGATACCGACAACGAAGTCCTTTCTCTGCTGGACGTGGTGCGCAACGTGAAGCCGGATATTCTGATCGGCGTTTCCGGGCAAACCGGCCTCTTCACCGAAGAGATTATTCGCGAGATGCACAAGCACTGCGAACGCCCTATCGTGATGCCGCTTTCCAACCCGACCTCCCGCGTGGAAGCGACGCCGCAGGACATCATCGCCTGGACCGAAGGTAACGCGCTGGTCGCCACCGGCAGCCCGTTCGACCCGGTGGTATGGAAGGATAAAACCTATCCGATTGCCCAGTGCAACAACTCTTACATCTTCCCGGGCATTGGTCTCGGCGTGATCGCCTCCGGCGCATCCCGCATTACCGATGAGATGCTGATGTCGGCGAGCGAAACCCTTGCGGGCTACTCGCCGCTGGTCAACAACGGTGAAGGGCTGGTGCTGCCGGAGCTGAAAGACATTCACAAGGTGTCGCGCGCTATCGCGTTTGCGGTAGGTAAAATGGCGCAGCAGCAGGGCGTGGCGGTGAAAACCTCTGCCGACGCGCTGCAGCAGGCCATCGACGACAACTTCTGGAAACCTGAATACCGTAGCTATCGCCGTACCTCGATTTAATTCTGCCTTCCGACCATTCCCTCTCCCTTTGGGAGAGGGAACCACAGTAATTTCTCTACCCGAAGCGATGGATCTTGCTTCCGGAAAATAGATGACTTACAGCGATACCCTGGTCCGGCTGTAAATCGCTGAGGCGTTTCCTGCAGGCCGGGGCGAGGCGCAGGGATGCGCCGAGAGGGCGGGCTTTACATGGACGTTGCCTCCGCCCGTCCCCGATAAGCCGGAAGGAATAAGCCGAGGGCACCGCGAAGCGGCGATTTACCGCCGGGAGCCCGGGTCGCCAGGGTGGTGGCGACTGAGCCACCCTGGCACGTTCACAGGTCATGTCGTTACAGAGTAGCAAGGAACATAAAGTGAACGGAATGACCACTACAGCCGTATGTTCCCCTCACCCTAACCCTCTCCCAAAGGGAGAGGGAATTAGATTCGCCCCCCACTAGCCAAACCCCTTTTCCCCCGCTACACTCCCTTCATCCATTAACCTACTGAATATATAAGGAGGCCAATTATGCTGTATCGTGAAATTTTCAATGTTTCACATACATTTGGTGATCGCACCAGCTCAAGCGTTATCGGTATCGTGCTGCGATAACTTCTGCTTGAGCGAAGACACCAACCCCTGAAATCCCTTCTCTCGGGCTTACTGAGTTATCGTCAGCGATGTTTGACGAGGCATAAACATGCCTGTAACTCTTGGGTAAGCAACAATGAGCACTTTACTCACTGCACAATCTTTACGCGTTGATACGGCGTTTGGCACGCTCTTCGACTCACTCTCCTTTACGCTGAAAAAAGGCGACCGCATTGGCCTGCTGGGCGACAACGGCTGCGGTAAAAGCACGCTGCTGAAGGTGCTGGACGGCACTGACTCCCCCGCCGCCGGCACGGTAGCGCTGGCCGGGCACTGCCTGATGGCGCGCGTGGAGCAACATCTTCCGGACGCCATTTTCCCGCTGACCATGCTGGATGCCGTGCTCGCACAGCTGCCTTTTGCCGAGCGCGATAGCCTGCGCTGGAAAGCGGAAACGCTGCTGGTGAGCATGGGCTTCACGCCTCAGGATATGGCGCTGCAATCCGCCACGCTGAGCGGCGGGCAGCACACCCGCCTGCTGCTGGCGCGGGCGCTGATTCACGCCCCGGATCTGCTCCTGCTCGATGAACCCAGCAACCACCTTGATTTGCCGACCATGCTCTGGCTGGAACATTTTCTGCAGAACTGGTCAGGCAGCTTCGTGCTGGTCTCCCATGACCGACAGCTGCTGGATGCCGTCACCAACGGCAGCTGGATCCTGCGCGATAAAACGCTGCACTACTTCGCCCTTCCCTGCACGGCCGCCCGCAAGGCGCTTGAAGCGAAGGATGAAAGCGACGCGCAGCGCCACAAGGCGGAGCAAAAGGAGATCGACCGCGTGACCGCCAGCGCGAAGCGGCTGGCGACCTGGGGCAAGGTTTACGACAACGAAGACCTGGCCCGCAAAGCCAAACAGATGGAAAAACAGGTCGAACGGCTGAAGGAGAGCCAGACGGCGCTCACGGCGGGCAGCCAGTGGACGTTAACCCTGCGCGGCGACGCGCTGCGGGCCGATCGTTTGCTGGAAATGGAGAACCTCGACGTGCCTCCTGCACCTGGCCTGCCGGCGTTGTTCAGCATCGAAATGGCGCGGCTGAAAAGCGTCGATCGCGTGGCGATTGTCGGTCGCAACGGCTGCGGAAAATCGTCGCTGATGAGGCTTATCTGGCAACAGTTTGCCGATGAGTCCGCAGACAGCGGGTTGAAAATCCATCCGCGCGTGTCGCCAGGCTATTACGACCAGACGCTTCACCAGCTTGCTGACAACGCCACGCTGCTCGACGCGCTGGAGCCTTTCGCACCGGATCCGCAGAACCGCAAAATGGCGCTGATAAGCGCGGGTTTCCCGTGGTCGCGTCACGGGCAAACGGTCAGCACGCTCAGCGGTGGCGAACGCTCGCGCCTGCTGTTCGTTGGCCTGACGCTTGCCCGCTACAGCCTGCTGATGCTGGATGAGCCGACCAACCACCTCGACATGGAAGGCAAAGAGGCGCTGGCGCAAACCCTTCAGCAGTTTGAAGGCGGCGTCCTGCTGGTCAGCCACGATCGCCAGTTAATTAGCCAAAGCTGCAACCGTTTCTGGCTGATTGAAGAGGGAAAGCTGAGCGAGTGGCATGATGCAGAGGCGGTGTTTGAGCGCCTGCGTGAAAGCGCGGGGCTGTCGACACCCGCCGCGCCCGTCATCGACGCGGCGACGGTTCCATCCTCGCCGTATGACGATCTGCTCGAACGGCTGGTCGCGCTGGAAACGCTGCTGGAAGACGATCTGGCGCGTAAGCCGAAGCATCAAAAGCCGCAGCTGCAGGCGCAATGGCGTAAAGAGATTGAGGAAATAGAAGCACTGCTGTAAGTCTGCGCCCGCCGGGTCTCTCTCGGCGGGCCAGTTTTTTCCCCCTAAATTATTAGAGGAACGCCGTATTCTTATTCTGAAATCGGATTAAATGATGACATTATGTTGCCGTTGCCTTGCATTACAGTCCCAAAGCACTAATCCTTGAGGAGTATTACACCTGCTATGCAGATACTCATCATGAACAAGGAGATACACATGAAGGCTGCTGTTGTCACTCAGGATCATCAGGTTAATGTCACCGAAAAAACCTTACGCCCGCTAAAGCACGGGGAAGCCCTGCTGAAGATGGAGTGCTGTGGCGTATGCCATACCGATCTCCACGTGAAGAACGGTGATTTTGGCGATAAAACCGGGGTTATCCTGGGCCACGAAGGGATTGGTATCGTAAAAGAAGTCGGCCCCGGCGTGAAGTCGCTGAAAGTCGGTGACCGCGCAAGCGTGGCCTGGTTTTTTGAAGGCTGCGGCCACTGCGAATACTGTAATACCGGCAACGAAACCCTGTGCCGCGACGTGAAAAACGCCGGTTACTCCGTTGACGGCGGCATGGCGGAAGAGTGCATCGTCACCGCGGATTACGCGGTAAAAGTGCCGGACGGTCTGGAATCCGCTGCGGCCAGCAGCATCACCTGTGCCGGGGTCACCACCTACAAAGCGGTAAAAATTTCCGGTATTAAACCGGGCCAGTGGATCGCAATCTACGGTCTGGGCGGTCTGGGCAACCTTGCGCTGCAGTACGCCAAAAATGTCTTTAACGCCAAAGTCATCGCTCTCGACGTTAACGACGAACAGCTGAAGCTGGCGGCCAGCATGGGTGCGGATTTAACCATCAACTCCCGCAGCGAAGACGCCGCAAAAATTGTGCAGGAGAAAACCGGCGGCGCGCATGCCGCAGTCGTTACTGCCGTCGCAAAAGCGGCCTTTAACTCAGCCGTTGACGCCGTGCGTGCCGGTGGCCGCGTGGTCGCGGTTGGCCTGCCGCCGGAAGCGATGAGCCTCGACATTCCGCGTCTGGTGCTGGACGGCATCCAGGTGGTAGGTTCCCTGGTCGGCACCCGTCAGGATCTGCAGGAAGCCTTCCAGTTCGCCGCAGAAGGTAAGGTGGTGCCGAAAGTCACGATGCGTCCAATCGAGGACATCAACGCCATCTTTAAAGAGATGGAACAGGGCCAGATCCGCGGCCGTATGGTGATCGACCTACGTTCATAATCGTTCATTTTTCATTACCGCTCCTCGCTGGGGCGGTTTTTTTATAGCCATTTTCCGGCAATCCTTATCTTAATTCCTTTGTTCCCTTGTTTTCCCCCGCGCCCGATGATGAATCCGACGCTAACAAGAAGATAACAAAGGAATTCACCATGCAAACCCCATTTCGTCTGCCGCTGCTGACGGCGCTGATTCTGGCGACAACCGCAGCCTGGGCAGCAGATGCGCCCGCCAAAGGCGGCACGCTGATTTATCTGGAGCAACAGGCGCACACCAACCTCTATCCGCCTGCCGGTGGCTTTTACCCGAACGGCGGCATTCTGAATCAAATCACCGATAAACTGACATGGCAGAACCCAAAGACGCTGCAGGTCGAACCCTGGGTGGCCGAAAGCTGGACCACCAACGCCGATAAAACCGAATACACCTTTAAGCTTCGTCCCGGCATCACCTTCTCCGACGGCACGCCGCTGGACGCCAACGCCGTGGCGAAAAATTTTGATACCTACGGTTCAGGCAATAAGGCGCAGCGCCTGCCGGTGTCAGAAGTGATTAATAACTACGATCGCAGCGAAGTCATCGACCCGCTGACCGTGAAGTTCTACTTCAAAAAACCGTCGCCGGGGTTCCTGCAGGGCACCGCCACCATTGGCTCGGGTCTGGTCTCGCTCAGCACGCTGAAGCGCAACTTCGAAGAGCTGGGAGATGCCCGCCATATCATCGGTTCCGGCCCGTTTGTGGTGAAGGACGAGAAGCTGGGACGTGAAGTGACGCTCGAAGCGCGCAAAGACTACCAGTGGGGGCCGAAAAACCTGGCGCAGCAGGGGCCCGCTAATCTCGATGGCATCAAGTTTATCGTGACCCAGGAAGACAGCGTGCGCGTGGGGGCCCTGCTGGCCGGTCAGGCCGACTTTATTCGCCAGGTGCAGGCGTATGACGAAAAGCAGGCGACAGACCAGGGTTATAGGATCTACGCCGCCCCGACGCGCGGGGTGAACGACAGCATCAGCTTCCGCCCGGATAACCCGCTGGTCGCCGACGTTCGCGTTCGCCAGGCGCTGCTGCATGCCACCAATGCAAAACAGGTGGTCGAGACCCTCTTCTCGGCCAACTATCCGCAGGCGAAGTCCGTGATTGCCGGTTCCGCCGCAGGCTTTGTCGATCTCAGCGACAAATTGACCTTTGACCCGGCAAAAGCCAACCAGCTGCTGGACGAGGCGGGCTGGAAAGCAGGCGGCGACGGGATCCGCGCCAAAGACGGCCAGCGTCTGGCGCTGACGGTGTATGAATCCCTGCCGCAGCCGCAGAACAAAGAGGTGCTGCAGCTGGTTGCCCAGCAGTGGCGACAGGTGGGCGTGGCGCTGAGCGTGAAGGCCGGTGACGCAGGCAGCCGCACGCTGGATAACCTTGACCCGCTGAAAACCCCGTTAACCGTCTCCGAAGTGGGCCGCGCCGATCCGGACGTGGTGAAAAGCATGTTCTACCCGGCCAATCGCGACGCGCTGCTGCAAAAAGGCGGATCCAGCGACAAGGTCAAAAACTTCCGTGACGACAGGCTGAATGCGCTGCTGGTGAACATTTCGGCTGAGGTCGATCCGCAAAAACGCCTGCAGCTGACGGGAGACGCCCAGCGCTACCTGCTGGATAACGCCTACGTCATTCCGATTTTCGAGGAGCCGCAGGTCTTTGCCGGCGCGCCGTGGCTAAAAGGCGTCAATTTTGAAGCGGTAGGCCGCCCGTCGTTCTACGGCGCGTGGATTGAGAAACACTGAGGAGCCGACGATGCGCCACGCACTTCTTCAACGTTTAGGGCACGGGCTGCTGGTACTGTGGGCCGCCTTTACCCTCTCGTTCGTGTTGCTCCAGGTGCTGCCGGGCGACGCGGTGCTGATTAAATTTCAGAACCCGGACCTGGGCTTAAGCCCGGCGCAAATCGAGGAGATGCGCGTGGCCTACGGCGCGGACAGCCCGTTGTGGCAGCAGTACGGCCACACGCTGCTGGCGATGCTGCGCGGCGATTTCGGCTATTCGCTACAGGCCGGGGTGCCGGTCAGCGAGCTGATTGCCAGCAATCTGCCGGATACCCTGAGCCTCGCCCTGCCCGCCTTTTTGCTCGCGGTCCTGCTGGCATTTGCGCTGGCCTTTGCGTCGCGTCTGCCGGGGCTGCGCTGGCTGAGCAATACCCTTCAGTCTCTGCCGGTCCTGTTTATCTCCTTACCGACGTTCTGGCTGGGGATTGCCCTCATCCAGCTCTTTTCTTTTCAGCTGCGGCTGATCCCGGTGATTAACCCGACGCCGCTGCAGGGGCTGATCCTGCCGATCGTGACCGTCGCGATCCCGATCTCCGCCCCGCTGGCGCAAATTCTGATGCGCAGCCTGGACCAGGTGGCGACGCAGCCGTTTGTCGCCGTCGCCCGTGCCAAAGGGCTGAGTGAAACCGCCGTCCTGTGGCGTCACGTGATCGGCAACGCCCTGCTGCCGGTCCTGAACATTGCCGGGCTGCTGCTGGGCGAGCTGATTGCCGGGGCGCTGATCACCGAAACCGTTTTTGGCCGCAGCGGGCTCGGGCAGCTGACCCAGCAGGCGGTGAATAATCAGGACATCGCCGTGCTTCAGGCGGTGGTCATGATTTCCGCCCTCGGTTTTGTCCTGATCAATCTGCTGGTGGATATGCTGATGCCGCTGCTGGATCCCCGTCTGCAAACCGTTACCGGAGGTGCATCATGAGTCTGGTAGATTACGCGGCCGCCGCGCGAAAACGCGTTCCAGCGTGGCAGGGAGTGGAATGGCAGCCGGGGCTATGGCTGGCATGGGCGGTGATTATTCTCGCCGCTTTTGCCGCCGTGGCGCCCGGCCTGTTAACCCACTTCAGCCCGATTGAGGGCATCGCCGGGGCACAGCGCCTGGCACCGCAGGCGGGACACTGGCTCGGGACCGATCAGCTTGGCCGGGATGTTTACGCGCGTATCGTTTATGGCGCCTCCCATTCCCTGAGCGCGGCGCTGGCCGCCGTGACGATGGGTCTGGTGGTAGGCACCGGTTTAGGGGTGATTGCCGGGGCGTTCGCCGGACGCGTCGAGTCTCTGCTGATGCGCTTCGTCGACGTGCTGCTGTCCATCCCGTCTCTGCTGCTCTCGCTGACGGTGATTATTCTGCTCGGGTTTGGCACCGTTAACGCCGCGATTGCCGTCGGCGTTGCCTCCATTGCCAGCTTCGCCCGCCTCGCGCGCGGTGAAGTCGTGCGTATCCGCCATACGGATTATGTCGAGGCGGCGTTTGGCAGCGGCGGGACGTTTTTCGCCGTGCTGTGGCGACACATCCTGCCCAACGCATTAACCGCCGTCCTGGCCTTTGCCACGCTGCAGTTTGGTCAGGCCATCCTGGCGCTCTCCACGCTGAGCTTTCTCGGTTACGGCACCCCGCCGCCGGTGCCGGAATGGGGCTTACTGATTGCCGAAGGCCGTAACTATCTCTCTACCGCATGGTGGCTCACCACCTTCCCCGGCGTGGTCGTCATCGCCGTGGTGCTGGCCACCAACCGTATCAGCCAACAGTTCAGCGGAGGTCGCTAATGACCGTGCTCTCAGTGGAAAATTTGACGATTAGCTACCGTACCGCGCGCCAGTGGCGAGAGGTGGTGCATAACGTCAGCTTCACGCTCGGACGAGGGGAAATGCTGGCGTTCGTCGGCGAATCCGGATCCGGCAAAACGACCACGGCGCAGGCGATCATTGGCCTGCTGGCCGATAACGCCCGGCGCGATGCGGGAAAAATATCGCTCAACGGCGAGGAGATTAGCGGATGGTCAGCTAAGCGTCTCGATACCCTTCGCGGGGCGAGAATTAGCCTGGTACCGCAGGATCCGGGTAATTCGCTCAACCCGGTGAAGACCATCGGTGCGCAGGTCGGAGAAATCATTCAGCTCCACAACAAAGTGACCCGCGCCGAGCGCGACGAGCAGGTGCTCGCCCTGCTGACAAAGGTCGGCCTGAGCCATCCCGAACAGCGCATGAAGCAGTATCCCCATCAGCTCTCCGGCGGGATGAAACAGCGCGTGCTGATTGCCATCGCCATTGCCCTGCGTCCGGACGTGATCGTAGCCGATGAGCCCACCAGCGCGCTGGACGTGACGGTGCAAAAACGCATTCTCGATCTGCTGGATATCCTGCGCCGGCAATCGGGTACCGCCGTTCTGTTTGTCACCCACGATCTGGCGCTGGCCGCACAGCGCGCGGACAGGCTGCTGGTTTTTCGCGATGGCGAGGTTCAGGAACAGGGCCACACCGCCTATATCGTTCGCACGCCGCAGCACGCCTACACCCGCCAGCTGTTGAGCGATCTCCAGGGCCAGCGCCTGACCATCGCCCCGGTGGCCGGTCGCCCGCTCGCGTCACCGGCCATTCGCGCCCGCGCCATCAGAAAACAATTCTCTCTGGGCAAAGGTCATCAGCTTCAGGCGCTGGATCGGGTAACGTTTGACGTCAGGCGCGGCAGTACGCATGCGCTGGTCGGTGAATCCGGCTCCGGGAAAACCACCCTCGCCCGTATTTTGCTGGGTTTTGAACAGGCCGACAGCGGGCAGGTCATCATTGATGATATTGATGCCACCACGCTCAGCCGCGAGGCCCGCCGTCAGCTGCGCCAGAAGATCCAGTTTGTCTACCAGAACCCGTTTGCCTCTCTCGACCCGCGTCAGACGCTGTTCGAGATCATCGAAGAGCCCCTGAAGAACTTTTCTCGCCTCGGTAAGGCGCAGCGAAAGCTCCGGGTGGAGACGGTGGCGCAGCGGGTTGCCCTGCCCGTCGAACTCCTGACCCGCACCGCCCGGGAGCTTTCAGGCGGACAGCGCCAGCGCGTTGCCATCGCCCGGGCGCTGATTCTGGAGCCGACCATTCTGGTGCTGGACGAAGCCACCTCCGCGCTGGACGTCACCGTGCAGGCGCAGATCCTGGCGCTGCTTCAGCAGCTGCAGCAGCAGCTGGGATTGACCTACCTCTTTATCACGCACGATCTCTCCACGGTTCGCCGGATCGCCCACAGCGTCACGGTGCTGCGCAGCGGTCAGGTGGTCGAACAGGGCGACGTCGGAACCTTATTCGCGTCGCCGCAGAACGACTATACCCGCGAGCTGATTGACGCCATTCCCCATTTTTCACCCGCTACGGAGGAGTTCGCATGACGCGAAAACGCCTGGGATTTTTCACCCGCCTGCTTGACGACGCTTCGCCGAAGGAGCGCTATCGTCTGGCAACGGAACAGATCCGCCACGCCGAACGCCACGGTTTTGACAGCGCCTGGATTGCCCAGCACCACTTCCACGAAAGTGAAGGCGGCCTGCCGTCGCCGCTGCTGTTTTTGGCGCACGTCGCCGCGCATACCGAAACCATCCGCCTGGGCACGGCCATCATTACCCTGCCGATGGAAAACCCGCTGCGCGTCGCGGAAGATGCCGCCGTGCTCGATTTACTCGCTAATTGCCGTCTTGAGGTCGGTTTTGGTTCAGGCGGCACACCAACCTCATTTCTGCCGTTCGGCCTGACGTTTGAGGAGCGCGGCACGGCGTTTGCTGACCATTTGCATGTGATCCAGAGCGCCTGGCGCGGGGATTCGCTGACCCATCCGGATAACCACCTTTACCCGCCTGCACCGCAGCTTGCGGACCGTATCTGGATTGCCACCTTCTCTGTGGACGGAGCCGTTCGCGCCGCCCGGGCCGGACACGGGTTAATGCTCTCCCGTACGCAGCCGCGCCCGGCAGATCGGCCGGATCTCACGCTCGATGAAATCCAGAACCCGATTGTGGATGCCTACCTTGAGGCGCTGCCTGCGGGCATCGCACCGCGCATTCTGGCCTCCCGCACGGCGTTCGTCGCCGACAGCGACGACTATGCGCTCAGGGTCGCGACACCGGGGCTCACGAAACAGGCACAGCAGCATCACGCTGCCGGTCACACTGTAAAAGGTGACAGCGTCACCGATTATCGCCGCCAGTTTGACGCGCATATTGGTTCGCCCGATACGGTGCTGCATTCGCTGAATGCTGATTCCATTCTCAGGCGCGCCACGGATATCTCATTCCAGGTCCATTCGGTCGAACCTACGCATCGCGACACGCTTCGGTCCATCGAACTGATCGCCGAACGTATTGCCCCCCACATCCTTTGAGGAGACACCTATGTCGTTAAGTCAGGACATTCTCGCCGAGCTGGCGGAAATTAAACCCGGTTCCCCTCTGGCAGAGGCGCGCGCCACGCGTGATGCCGCCACGCGCCACGCGCAGGGCAGCTACGAAATCCTCTTTAGCCAGCAGGATGCTGATTTTGCACTGGACGAGCGCTTCGCCGTGGCGGCAAAAGTCGCCAGGTGGCACGGCGCGGAGGCGCTGGCCGCGCACTATGCGGGGTTTGGCCTGGCCGACCCGACCTCAGAACGTCTGACCCCGGCGCTGAACTTCGCGCGCCTGCTGACGTTCTCACCCGTCGAAGCGACGCCCGCAGCGTTAAGGACGCTGACCCAGGCGGGATGGAGCAAGGAAGGCATTGTTACCCTGGCGCAGCTTATTGCGTTTGTGAGCTTCCAGAGCCGACTCATCACCGGGCTGCGGCTGCTGAATGACAGGCCCGTCGCCAGAAGCGATGCGCCGGTGGCGGCAGGCATCTGGCACACGACCGCAACAACGGTCACCGGAAAGGCGGCCCCCGTCGCGTTCACCCGGCAGGAGCTGGGATGGGAGCCGTGGATAGCGGCCAAACCGCTGGCGGATTTCCGTGACGATGAGGTTGCCATCCTGACGAAATTTGGCCATACCGATTCCGACTACTTCCGCCTGCTGGGGCGCAACCTGCCGGTGCTTGAACAGCGCACGTTAACGGATAAAGGAATTTTTTATACATCGGGGGGATTGCCGCGCGCCGAGCGCGAGCTGGCCGCAACGGTCGCCAGTAAAATCAACGGCTGCATTTACTGCGCATCTGTCCATGCGCGTAAAGCCAGCCAGCTGTCAAAGGATGACGCGGCGCTAGAGGCCCTGCTGGCCGTCAGGCCGGGGCAGTCCCTGAGCGAGGGGCAATCCACACGCTGGCAGGCGGAAATCGATTTTGCAGCGGCGCTGTCGGTCACGCCACCCGCCGCCACGCCGCTGCACCTGGCCGCGCTGGAAAAAGAGGGGCTGGATACCTTAGCCCAGCTTGATCTGGTGCAGTCCGCTGCGTTCTTCGCCTGGGCCAACCGCCTGATGCTGACCCTCGGCGAGCCCTGGCTTGCCTGAAATCTGTCAGGCTAGCGCGCGAGCGTTAGCCTGAGCCCGTCTGGCCCGCAGGTGACCGTAGATCAGCAGTGCGCTCATGGCCGAGAAAGAGAGTATTGCCGCCGGCAGCGTGACGTAACGCCAGCTAAAGCCGAGGACAATCATCATCCCGCCAAAGTACGCGCCAATCGCACTGCCGAGATTAAATGCCATCTGTCCCCCTGCCGCCCCCAGCATCTCACCGCCCTTCGCATTTTGCAGAAGCAGAATTTGTAGCGGCGCAGAGAGCGCAAACAGCCCGGCGCAGCAGATAAAGCCCATGACCAGCGAGGCCGTTTTCAGTTCACCAAAGGCGAAAAGCAGCAGCAGCGAGGCGACAATCACCATGTCGGTGGTGGCCGCAATGCGCAGCGGGCTAAAACGCCCCGAGAGCTTACCGCTCAGCAGATTGCCCAACACCATGCCAAGCCCCATCAGCATCATGATGGCCGTCATCATCCCTTCTGAATAACCGGAGACGGTGACCATAAACGGCTTAACGAAGCTGAACCATGCGAACACCCCGGCGTTGCCAAACATGGTGGCGGCAAATATCAGCCAGGGTTCTGGTTTTTTCAGAAAGTGGAACTGCTCGGTCAATTTGATTTCTGATGTGTCGCGGATGTCCGGCACCCAGAGCAGAACCGAGAGGATCACCAGCGCATCGAACACGGCAATCAGAAAAAAGGTATAACGCCAGCTGAACTGGTGCCCGAGCCAGGTCCCGAGCGGAACGCCCATCAGGTTCGCCACGGTCATACCGGCGATCATCCCTGCCACCGCGACCGTCACCTTACCCGGCGGCGCAATTTTCGACAGGATAATCGCCCCGACGCCAAAAATAGCCCCGTGCGGAAAGCCGGAAATCAGCCGCCCCACCGCCAGCCAGAAATAGGACGTGGAAAACGTGAACAGGGCATTGCCGACAGCCGACATCGCCACCAGAAACAGCAGCGTGGTCTTTAAAGAAAACTTGCCTGAGAACAGCGCCACAATCGGGGCGCCAATCACTACGCCGAAGGCATAAAACGAGATCATATTCCCGGCGGAGGGAATCGAAATGCCGGTGTCATGTGCCAGCTCGGTTAACACGCCCATAATGCCAAATTCGGCCATTCCCAGGCCAAATGTGCCAAGCGCCAACGAAAAAATTGTCTTTTTCATACTTCAACCACTGGTTAATCACACGCGACGGACATTATTGAATAATCTTGTATGGTGAGCCAGTTCAAATCAGCTGGCTGACAGGTTAATCCATTAATTCAGGTGGATTACACTTCATTGTGCGGCCTCGCTTTTTTCCGCATCGGACAACCTGAGGATGACCATCATGGGAAGCAAAAAGAAAACCAGTGTCGCTGTTGATGTCGTAAAGAACGCTCCGTTAAAGACCAAAGAGTATGAACAAGAGCTACGTCGCCTCCACGTTGAACTGGTTAAGCTCCAGCAGTGGGTCGTCGCTAAAGGGCTGAAAGTGTGTATTGTTTTTGAAGGACGCGACGGCGCAGGCAAAGGCGGCACCATTAAAGCGATCACCGAGCGCGTCAGTCCTCGCGTGTTTCGCGTTGTTGCGCTCCCTGCTCCGACTGAAAAGGAAAAAAGCCAGCTTTACTTCCAGCGCTATGTGCCCCACCTGCCATCGGCTGGTGAAATCGTGATCTTCGATCGCAGCTGGTATAACCGCGCGGGCGTTGAGCGGGTGATGGGGTTCTGCACGGAGGAACAGGCCGAGAAATTTTTAGATGGTGCGCCGGTGATGGAAAAAGCGATGGTGGATGCCGGAATTATCCTGCTGAAGTACTGGCTGGAGGTGACGCCGAAAGAGCAGGAGCGGCGCCTGCGCGACCGTATTAACGATGGTCGTAAAATCTGGAAGCTATCGCCGATGGATATTAAGTCCTTTAACCTGTGGGACGAGTACACCCGCGCCCGCGACGCCATGTTTGAAGCCACCGACACCGCCTGGGCGCCGTGGTTTGTAGCGCGTTCAGAAGATAAAAAACGCGTGCGACTGAACATTATTTCGCACCTGCTTTCGCAGATCCCTTATAAAGAAATACATGTTGAGAAGGTGGATTTACCGAAACGCAAAATCGGCAAAGTCAAACCCACAAAATATCCGTTCCGCTATGTGGAAGAGCGGTTCTGAAATTACTGGAATACGCTTCGCAGAATGTAGATTACCAGGGGATACGGTATTGTTTTTTGTTGGCTGCGGTTAATAATGACCGCACCAACAAAGGAGATACTGATGACATACCCAGCAGAGCACACCCCCTCCCAACGCGTAAAATCGGCAAAACCGTCGAGCAACACCGCACCAGACTCCGCTGACCCGCGTCAGCAATCAGAAGCGGATCGTTCATTTATTCGCTCAATGAATGAGTTTGTCGAAAAACATGGAACCATTACCGATGATGAGTTTTTCAGGGTGCTTTAATGCTGAGACAATTTAATGTTTACCGAAATACATCTGCGGCCACCCGGGATAAGCTTCCCTACTATATGCTCATTCAGGATGATTGTTATGATGATCTTGCCACGCGCGTCATTGTGCCGCTCGCGAGAAATAATAAATTACCGTTATGGCAGAGCCATCTGGCTCCAGGCGTAAATATCGATTTTGAAACATTTCTGATTTATTCGCCAATGATAACCAACCTTAACAATAAAAAAATAAATCCTAAAGACTTTGTTTGTAACTTACGCAACGCACGTCATGACGTTATAGCGGCAGTTGATCGTTTATTGACTAACACATGACGCCAGTCGGTCAGGCATTTGCCCTGTCTGCACAAGCGCAGCGCCGCCGGGCAAAGCCGACGGCGCAGGTCTTACTTCATTCCTTCCGTGGTTTCCCGTTTCGCTTCCAGTCGCTCCACATCACGATACCAGCGCGGGTGATGTTTCTGCGCCCAGCGGCGGCTCACCTTCCCTTCAATCATCCCTTTAATCGATCCCTTTACCCAGAACGCCATATACATATGGATCAGGATAGCGTGGATCAGAATGATGGCAGACGTGGCGTGGATCAGCAGCGCGTAGCGAATCACCTGAATCGGAAAGTAGTGCGCAAAATACGGACGCCAGATAATCACACCGGTCACCAGCAGCACAAAAATCATGCTCATGATGGTCCAGAACATCATCTTCTGCCCGGCGTTGTATTTCCCCACCTTCGCAACCTTATGCTCGTTGCCCTTCAGGACTTCGAAGATCCCTTTCACCCACGGGATATCCTGCTTGTCCGGGATGTTGTGGTGGACAAAGCGCACGAACATAAACATCAGCACCACGAAAATCAGCACGCCGAAGAACGGATGCAAAATGCGCCCCATCTGCGGCGTACCGAAGGTCTCGGTCAGCCACTGCAGCGTCGGGAAGAAGAACGAAATCCCCGACACCGCCACCAGGAAGAAGCAGATCACAACCGTCCAGTGACAGGCGCGGTCAACAAACTTCGTGCGCACGATCGTTTTCGACTTACTCATGATGCTCCTCCTCGTCCTCATCCACCTCTTTGTTTGGCCCGATCCCGATGTAGTGATAGATCAGCCCGGCAAAGGTGGCGATAAAGCCCGCCGCCGAGAGCGGCTTAAGCGCTCCTTTCCAGAGGTTGATGGAGGTATCGATCGCCGGATCCTTCGGCAGGTTGTGGTACAGCTCCGGCTGGTCGTTATGGTGCAGCACATACATCACGTGCGTACCGCCCACGCCCTGCGGGTTATAAATGCCCGCATTCTCATAGCCGCGCGCTTTCAGCTTGTCCACTCGCGCCTGCGCCACGTCGAGCATCTCTTTTTTGGTGCCGAAGTGGATTGCTCCGGTCGGACAGGTTTTCACACACGCGGGCTCCTGCCCGACGCTGACGCGATCCACGCACAGGGTGCATTTGTATACCCGGTTATCCTCTTTATTGAGGCGGGGGATATTAAACGGACAGCCCGCGATACAGTACCCGCAGCCGATGCAGTTGTCCTGCTGGAAGTCGACGATCCCGTTGGCGTACTGAATAATTGCGCCGGCAGACGGGCACGCCTTCAGGCAGCCCGGATCTTCACAGTGCATGCAGCCGTCTTTGCGGATGAGCCACTCCAGCCTGCCGTTCTGCTCGGTTTCGCTAAAGCGCATCACCGTCCAGGATTTGGCGCTCAGGTCAGCCGGATTATCGTAGACCCCCACGCAGTGCCCCACCTCGTCGCGGATATCGTTCCACTCCGAGCACGCCACCTGGCAGGCCTTACAGCCCACGCAGGAGGAGACGTCGATAAGCTTAGCGACCTCTGCCTTGTAGTCCCGCGCGCGGGGCGCGGGCGTTATCGGGTTGGTCGCGGAGCGTTTGATAACGTCTTGTGTTTCCATCGCCATTGAATCGCTCCTTACGCTTTCTCGATGTTGACCAGAAACGCCTTGTACTCCGGCGTTTGCGAGTTGGAATCGCCGACGTTTGGCGTCAGGGTGTTGGCGATGTAGCCTCTCTGCGCCACGCCCTCAAAGCCCCAGTGCAGCGGGATCCCGACGGTTTCCACCTGCTGGCCGTGCACGTTCAGCGACTGCAGGCGGCGGGTGACCACAGCCACCGCGCGAATAAAGCCACGCTTGCTGCTCACCTTCACGCGGTCGCCGTTGGCGATGCCTTTCGCCTTCGCCAGCGTTTCGCTGATCTCCACAAACTGTTCCGGCTGCGCGATAGCGTTAAGCCGCGCGTGCTTGGTCCAGGTATGGAAATGCTCGGTCAGGCGATAGGTCGTCCCTACGTACGGGAACTTGTCCTTTTTACCTAAGCGCAGGACGTCATCTTCGTAGATACGCACCACCGGGCTGGAGACCACGTTCGGATGCAGCGGGTTGGTGCCGAGCGGCGTTTCCATCGGCTCGTAGTGTTCCGGGAACGGCCCTTCCGCCAGCTTGTTGAGGGCAAACAGGCGTCCCAGCCCTTCCGGCTGCATGATGAACGGCCCGGTGTTGCTGCCCGGCGCGGCGGTGTTGTAGTCCGGGATATCGTTCCCCGCCCACTTCGCCCCGTTCCACTGGATCAGCATACGTTTCGGATCCCACGGCCTGCCGTTTACGTCTGCAGACGCGCGGTTGTACAGCACGCGACGGTTCAGCGGCCACGCCCATGCCCAGCCCAGCGTATTGCCCAGCCCGGACGGGTCGGCGTTGTCGCGGTTGGCCATCTGGTTGCCCTGCTCCGTCCAGCTGCCGGTGTAGATCCAGCACGACGACGCCGTCGTGCCGTCGTCACGCAGCAGCGCGAAGCTGTTCAGCAGCTGGCCTTTCTGCGCCACCAGGTTGCCGTTAGCGTCATAGAGATCCGCCAGCGCCACGCCGTTGTTCTCCTTCGCGACCTCTTCAGACTCAGGACGATCGGGCTGCTTGTAGTGCCAGCCCATCTTCAGCAGCGGCTCCGCGCCTTTACCGCCTTCGGTGCGGTACATTTCGCGCAGGCGATGGTAAATCCCGGCCAGGATCTCGCCGTCGTTGCGCGCTTCGCCCGGCGCATCCTGGCCTTTCCAGTGCCACTGCAGCCAGCGGCCGGAGTTGGCAATAGAGCCGTCCTCTTCCGCAAAGCAGGTGGACGGCAGGCGGAAGACTTCGGTCTGAATCGACGCCGGATCGACATCGTTCGATTCCCCGTGGTTCTGCCAGAAGGTGGACGTTTCGGTCACCAGCGGATCGATAACCACCATGTACTTCAGCTTGCTCAGGCTGCGAACGACTTTGTTTTTGTCCGGGAAGGAGGCCACCGGGTTAAAGCCCTGGCAGATATACCCCGTGACGTCGCCCTTATCCATCATGTTGAAATACTTGATGACGTCGTACGCCTGGTCCCACTTCGGCAGCCACTCAAAGCCCCAGTCGTTCTCCTTCTGTGCCGCATCGCCGTAGAAGGATTTCATCAGGCTGACGTAGAACTTGGGATAGTTGCTCCAGTAGTTCACCTGATCCGGCAGCGTCGCTCTTGGCGTATTGGCCTCAAGATATGTTTGCAGATCGGCCTGCTTTTCCGACGGCAGCGTCAGGTAGCCCGGCAGGCTGGTCGACAGCAGGCCAAGGTCGGTCAGCCCCTGAATGTTGGAGTGACCGCGCAGCGCGTTTACGCCGCCACCGGCCATGCCCATATTGCCGAGCAGCAGCTGGATCATCGCCATGGTGCGGATGTTCTGCGCACCCACGGTGTGCTGCGTCCAGCCAAGCGCATACAGGAACGTGGTGGTTCTGTCAGCGGCGCTGGTGGAGGCCAGTACCTCACACACCTTCAGGAAGTCCGCTTTCGGCGTGCCGCAGATGTTTTCCACCACGTCCGGCGTATAGCGGGAGACGTGCTGCTTCAGCAGGTTCCACACGCAGCGCGGGTGCGTCAGGGTTTCATCACGCAGCGCATAGCCGTTTTCATCGAACTGATAGTTCCAGGACGTTTTATCGTACTGGCGTTTTTCGGCGTCATAGCCGCTAAACAGGCCGTCATCGAAGGCAAAATCATCCCGCACCAGCAGGTTCGCGTTGGTGTAGTGCTTAACGTATTCCGCGTTAATTTTGTTGTTTTCGATCAGGTACAGCAGCACGCCGGACAGGAACGTAATGTCCGTGCCGGAGCGGATTGGCGCATAGATATCCGCCACCGATGCCGTACGCGTAAAGCGCGGATCGACGACGATAAGCGTCGCATCGTTGTTGTTTTTCGCTTCCATCGCCCAGCGGAATCCCACCGGATGGGCCTCCGCGGCGTTACCGCCCATCACCACCACGACGTTCGCGTTTTTGATATCAACCCAGTGGTTGGTCATCGCACCGCGACCAAATGTTGGAGCAAGACTTGCTACCGTTGGTCCGTGTCAGACGCGTGCCTGGTTGTCTACCGCCAGCATGCCGAGAGAGCGCACAAATTTTTGCGTCAGCATGCCGGTTTCATTACTTGCCGCGGACGCACATAGCATCCCGGTGGAGAGCCAGCGGTTGACCGTTACGCCCTGCGCGTTCTTTTCTATAAAGTTGGCGTCGCGGTCGGCTTTCATTAATTTGGCAATACGGGAGAAGGCCTCGTCCCAGGAGATACGCTGCCATTTATCTGAACCCGGCGCGCGGTATTCCGGGTAGCGCAGGCGGTTTTCGCTGTGAACGTAGTCCAGCAGCCCCGCCCCTTTCGGACAAAGCGCCCCGCGGCTCACCGGATGATCCGGGTCCCCTTCAATATGGTAAATCGCTTCTCTGGCGTTCTTCGCGCCATCGCCCAGGCTATACATTAAAAGCCCACAACCTACGGAGCAGTATGTGCAGGTGTTACGGATCTCTTTTGCGCGCAGCAGCTTATAGTTGCGTGCCTGAGCCAGCGCCATTTTGGGAGCAAATCCCAGCATGGCTGCCGTTGTTCCGGCCATACCGCCCGCGCAGATTTTAAAAAATTGTCTGCGGCTGACGTCCATTGTTGTCCTCGTTTTCATATAAGACTTCGCGCCGCAAACTAACAGCAACGCCCCTGTTTTTTTTGCGTCAAATCAAGGTCATTTGCCTTCCCCCCCTTAATAGTCACCCCCGGAACATTTAAATACCTCTTTTTGATTAACGGTTTAAGAGAATAATTGGCGACAGCGTCAGGATGAATGCGATACATTTTTGCTCTGATTTTTATTGCAATGGCGAAGTAATGGACAGAAAGAGAGCAACGCTTATTGGGCTGGCGGCAATACTGTTATGGAGCACCATGGTCGGCCTTATTCGCAGCGTGAGTGAGGGACTGGGTCCGGTAGGCGGTGCGGCGATGATCTATTCGCTGAGCGGATTACTATGTCTGGTGACGGTAGGATTTCCTGATATCAGGCGGTTTTCACCCCGCTATCTTATTGCCGGCAGCGTTTTATTTGTCAGCTACGAAATATGCCTGGCGCTGTCGCTGGGCTATGCCGCAACGCGATCGCAGGCGATTGAAGTGGGCATGGTCAATTACCTTTGGCCAAGCCTGACCATTGTGTTTGCGATCTTGTTCAACAGACAAAAATCGAGCCTGTGGGTGATCCCCGGCTTAGCTGTCTCATTGCTGGGCGTGTGCTGGGTATTGGGCGGTGAACAGGGTTTACATCTTGATGAAATAACCCGCAATATCGTTTCCAGCCCGCTAAGCTACGCGCTGGCGTTTGCCGGAGCATTTATCTGGGCCGCGTACTGCACGGTCACCAGCAAATTTGCGAAAGGACAAAACGGCATTACGCTGTTTGTTTTGCTGACCGCGCTGAGCCTGTGGGTGAAATATGCCCTGAGCGATCAGCCCGAGATGGTGTTCACGCTCCCGGTGGTCGTGAAGCTCGTCATGTGCGGTATCGCGCTTGGGTTTGGATACGCCGCATGGAATATTGGCATTCTTCACGGTAACGTCACGGTACTCGCTGCCGTATCCTATTTTACCCCTGTCCTCTCCGCCGCGCTTGCCGCCGCAGTGCTGAGTTCGCCCCTCTCATTCTCGTTCTGGCAAGGCGCGCTGATGGTCTGCGCCGGGTCGTTGCTCTGCTGGTACGCAACAAGAAAATAATGCTTCTCCAACGGCCGGGCGAATTTCAGCCCGGCAACATAATTAACATAAATTTAAAGTGTGATCGCTCCTCAGAATATTTATCATAATTATCGTATTTCCGTTTAAATTCGGTTTATATTTGGTGTCTTCTGTAAACGGTCGAAAAGATAATTGACACAAACTGACAATGTTGTGAAATTAATCAACCGCGAATATTAACGCCATGGATAGCATTGAGTGCAATAATTCATTTGTGACGTGTTCATGGTAACATTCGCAATATACGTCGTAATTTACCCCTAACCTACTGTTATTAAGTCAAAACAGTAATAACAACCCCCTCAAAGCATCGACAATACCGAAATCTAACGCAATAGATTAAAACACGCAGAAATTATAGCGATAGCAATAGTCCCGCAGAATACGTAATTATTAATCGTATGAAATTCGATCGCATTGTTTGAATAATCGCCTTTTTGCACGATCGAGATCACACTAATTGAAATTATCTCTAATATTTTGAAACTTATTATTGAAATAAGACTACGAGATTTTTAAAAATAGCATGCCATTGACGAGCAGCCTCGTTTAGAAATCGTTCACAGTGGTTCAGGAAATACTCAAAAAAATTATAAGGAACATTTAAGATGAAACTTAAATTAGTTGCAGTGGCAGTCACTTCCATACTGGCAGCAGGCGTTGTTAACGCTGCCGAAATTTACAACAAAGACGGTAACAAGCTGGATCTGTACGGTAAAGTAACAGGTCTGCACTATTTCTCTGATGACGCTGGCGCAGATGGCGATAAAACCTACATGCGTATCGGCTTCAAGGGCGAAACCCAGGTTAACGACCAGCTGTCCGGCTACGGCCAGTGGGAATACCAGATTCAGGGTAACAAAGACGAAGGCGACAACCAGTCCTGGACCCGTGTGGCGTTTGCCGGTCTGAAGTTTGCTGAAGCAGGCTCCTTTGATTACGGTCGTAACTACGGCGTAATTTACGACGTGACCTCCTGGACCGACGTTCTGCCAGAATTCGGCGGCGACACCTACGGTGCCGACAACTTCCTGCAGTCTCGTGCAAACGGCGTTGCGACCTACCGTAACCAGGACTTCTTTGGTCTGGTTGACGGCCTGAACTTTGCTCTGCAATATCAGGGCAAAAACGGCAGCGTAAGCGGTGAAAACACCAGCGGTCGCAGCCTGCTGAACCAGAACGGCGACGGCTACGGCGCGTCCCTGACTTACGATCTGGGTGAAGGCTTCAGCGTGGGCGGCGCAATGTCCTCTTCACGTCGTACCGCTGACCAGAATGCGGCTGGCGTATACGGTGAAGGCGACCGCGCTGAAGTGTACAGCGGTGGCGTGAAATACGACGCGAACAACATTTACCTTGCTGCGCAGTATTCTCAGACCTATAACGCAACCCGCTTCGGTACCTCTAACAATAAACGTACCGACATTTACGGTTTTGCAAACAAGGCGCAAAACTTCGAAGTTGTGGCTCAGTATCAGTTCGACTTTGGCCTGCGTCCATCCATTGCTTACCTGCAGTCCAAAGGTAAAGACATCGAAAACTTCGGCGACCAGGATCTGGTTAAATACATCGATGTTGGCACGACCTACTATTTTAACAAAAACATGTCCACCTACGTGGATTACAAAATCAACCTGCTCGACGACAACCAGTTCACTCGCCAGGCAGGCATCGGTACCGACAACATCGTTGCGCTGGGTCTGACCTACCAGTTCTAAATCTTGTCTGTACAAAAGCCAGCTGAATAAGCTGGCTTTTTTTTATCCGTCGCTTTTACCCGGATGACGGCTCCCCGCTCGCCGCCCGACGCAGCCAGTTTTGCAGCAGCTTACCGTCCTCGGTCATCTCTGAATCCGAACGCACGCAGAGATAATAGTCGCGCCCGTCGTCAATGGGTAAGTCAAATATCTTCACCAGCTCGCCGCTCTCAAGATAAGGCGCGATCAGCGGCTCGCGCATCAGCGCACAGCCCAGCCCGGCCTGCACGCCCGCCAGCGTTAACAGCCCGTCTTCAAACAGAGGGCCGCTGCGCCGCAGAGCTCGTTTTACCCCCTGCAGCAGAAACCACTGCGGCCACGTGGTGCGCTCCTCATCATGCAGCAGCGGCATTTGCAGCAGTTGCTCAGGCGTGTCGATATGGCCATGAATACGCAAAAATGCGCGGCTGCACACCGGCACCATCTGTCCGGAAATCAGCTTTTCGCTCTGATAGCCCGCCCACTGGCCGTTACCAAAACGAATCGACATATCCGACGCATCGCTCAGATAGTTACGGTGGTTGGCATACACAACGTTGATCTCGGTCTGCGGATTGGCACGCATAAAATCAGGCAGACGCGGGATAAACCACCCCATGCCAAAAAGCGGGATCAGGCTGATGGTGACCTGACGCGTTTGCGCCTGCTCTGCCAGATGCTCCGTTGCCTGGCGCAGCACGTTAAACGCCGCACGGATCGAGCGGTAATATTCCCGTCCGTGCTGGCTCAGCACCAGTCTGCGCCCCTGACGCTCCGTCAGCGGCATTTGCAGATACCCTTCGAGCACCTTGAGCTGATGGCTGACCGCCGACGGTGAGATATCCAGCTCCTGCGCGGCAAGCGTGACGCTGCCCAGCCGGGCGATGGCCTCAAAGGCCCGGACGGCCCGAAGCGGCGGATCGTTTGCCAGACGGCTGTCTGCATACGCAGGCAAACCCACCGATTGTTCTGTTTTACTCATATGTTGATTTCTTTAGGCTTTTCACCTTAATACGAGATTACATTATATTTATATAAATCATAAAGATAAAGCAATAGCGGTTTATCATAAGAAATAATATATGTGTATTTTACAATTTAATTCATTTATCGGATGGTAGCCGCAGAAAAAGACTTTGCGGGAACAGACGTTGGATACACTCATACAACAACTGATCAACGGTGTGATGCTGGGCAGCATTTACGCGCTGATCGCGCTGGGCTATACCATGGTGTATGGCATCTTGCGCATTATTAACTTTGCTCACGGCGATATTCTGATGGTCGGTGCGCTCACCACCCTTTCCGCCATTAACGCCCTGAACACTACCTTTCCTCACATGCCGCTGCTGTTGCAGCTTGGCGTTGCCCTGATGATTGCCATGGCCGTTTGTGCCCTGCTGGCAATGGCCGTGGAGCGCTTTGCCTATCGTCGACTGCGCAACGCCCCGCGCCTGGCACCGCTTATTTCGGGTATCGGCGTCTCGGTCCTGCTGCAAACCGTGGCGATGATTATCTGGACGCGCAACCCGCTGATGTTCCCGCAGATCCTGCCCATGGAGCCGATCGCCGTGACGTCAGGAAGTGAACAGCATCCCCCCGCCATTGTGACCGTCACCGGCATTGTTACCGTGGCGCTGGCGCTTGCGGTGATGACGGGGCTATGGCTGCTGGTGGAATACACCCGCCTGGGCCGCGGCATGCGCGCCGTGGCGGAAAACCCGCGCGTGGCCACGCTGATGGGGGTTAACCCCAATGCCATTATTACCCTGACGTTCACCATTGGCGGCGTATTTGCCGCGCTGGCAGGCGTCATGATGGCCAGCAACTACGGCAACGCCAGCTTCTCGATGGGCTTTTTGCCCGGGATCAAAGCCTTTACCGCCGCCGTGCTGGGAGGCATTGGTAACATTCGTGGCGCAATGATTGGCGGGATCCTGCTCGGCATCATCGAAGCGCTGGGCGCAGGTTACCTGGGTGAACTGACCCACGGCGTTTTCGGCAGTAACTATCAGGACGTCTTTGCCTTCATGGTCCTGATTCTGGTGCTGGTCTTCCGTCCGGCAGGCCTGCTGGGCGAGCGCGTAGCGCACAGGGCGTGAGGGAAACAATGACAACGCTTCAACTACAAACCCCGGCGGCGACGGGCAAATTCTGGTCAGGCATGGTTCTGTTCTGCCTCGCGCTGCTGGTTGCCCCCGTGGTGGCCACGCAGCTTGGCGGCAACTACTGGGTGCGCGTTATCGACTTCGCCCTGCTCTACATCATGCTGGCGCTGGGGCTTAACATTGTGGTGGGCTATACCGGCCTGCTGGATATGGGGTTTATCGCCTTTTACGCGGTCGGCGCCTATCTCGCCGCACTGATGGCCTCGCCACACCTGCTGGAGGTTTTCCCGATCCTCAACGTCTGGTTCCCGGACGGGCTGCACATCTCATATCTGCTGATTATTCCGCTGGCAGCGCTCGTCGCTGCGGTCTGCGGCATTTTACTGGGTGCTCCCACGCTGAAGCTGCGCGGGGACTACCTGGCGATAGTGACCCTCGGCTTTGGCGAGATCATCCGCATCCTGATGCGCAACCTCGACCGTCCGGTGAACATCACCAACGGTGCAAAGGGCATTACCGGGGTGGATACGCTGAATCTGTTCGGCCTGAAGTTCAGCGGCGTATACCACTGGTTTGGTTTCAAAGTGCCCGCCCTGTGGCTGTGGTACTACCTGCTGATGCTGGTGATTGTGGCGATTATTTTTGTCTGCCTGCGCCTGCAGCATTCTCGTATTGGCCGCGCCTGGCACGCCATCCGTGAAGATGAGGATGTGGCCCGCGCGATGGGCATCAACGTGCGTAACTATAAGCTGCTGGCCTTTGCGATGGGTGCCTCTTTTGGCGGCGTGGCGGGTGCCCTGTTCGGCGCGTTTCAGGGCTTTGTCTCCCCGGAATCCTTCACGTTACAGGAATCCATTGCCGTGCTGGCGATGGTGGTGCTGGGCGGGATGGGACACATTCCGGGCGTGATCCTCGGCGCGATACTGCTCACCGCCCTGCCGGAACTGCTGCGCAGTCAGGCAGCTCCGGTTCAGCAGGCGCTGTTCGGTACGGTACTGATTGACCCGGAAGTGCTGCGTCAGCTGTTCTACGGTCTGGCGCTGGTGCTGGTCATGCTGGTGCGTCCTGCCGGGATCTGGCCGGTGCGCCACAAGGAGGTGAATACATGAGTCTGTTAACCGTACGCAACATGTCCAAACGCTTCGGCGGGCTTACCGCGGTGGATGACGTTTCGATCGCCGTGAACAAAGGCGAGATCTACGGCCTGATTGGTCCTAACGGGGCGGGAAAAACCACCTGTTTTAACCTGATCACCGGGCTTTATCCGGCGGACAGCGGTGAATTTTCCATTGCCGACAAGCCCTATTTCCCAAAGCACATTGAGAAAGTCACCGCCGCCGGGATCGCACGCACCTTCCAGAACGTGCGCCTCTTTAACGACATGTCGGTGCTGGAAAACGTGATGGTGGGCCGCCACGTGCGCACCCGTAACGGCCTGTGGGCCGCGCTGAGCCGTCACAAACGCGCTCGCGAAGAAGAGAAACAGACCCGGGAGCTGGCCTGGCACTGGCTGGAGTACGCCGGCATTGCGAAGTTCGCCCACTACCGCGCCTGCGATCTGGCGTATGGCCATCAGCGCCGTCTGGAGATTGCCCGCGCGCTGGCAACGGATCCGCTGCTGCTGGCGCTGGACGAACCCGCCGCCGGAATGAACGCAGCGGAAAAAGTGGCGCTCGGCGAGCTGCTTATCCGCCTGCGCGATGACGGCAAAACCCTGCTGATGATTGAACATGACGTCAAGCTGGTGATGGGCATCTGCGATCGCCTGACGGTGCTTGATTACGGCAAAACGCTCGCCAGCGGCACGCCGGAGAGCGTGCGTCGCGACCCGGCAGTGATCGCCGCCTGGCTTGGAGGCAACGCCCATGTCTGAATTACTGAAGGTTGAACGTGTGGACGTGCATTACGGCGGCATTCAGGCCGTACGCGATGTCTCTTTTACCCTGCACGAGGGCGAACAGGCTACGCTGATCGGCGCTAACGGCGCGGGGAAAAGCTCCACCGTGCGTGCCATTACCGGGCTGGAAAGCTTTAGCGGCCGTATTGAATTCAACGGTAAAGCGGTGCGTAAGCACAGGCCCGAAACCCTGCTCCGTGACGGCCTGGTGATGGTCCCGGAAGGCCGGGGGATCTTCTCCCGAATGACGGTGCTGGAAAACCTGCAGATGGGCGCCTGGCTCAGGCGTGACACTGTCACCATTAAGCGCGAGATGAACGAGATCTTCGAGCGCTTCCCGCGCCTGGGCGAACGCCAGCATCAGCTCGCCGGCCTGCTCTCCGGCGGTGAGCAACAGCTGCTGGCCCTTAACCGCGCCCTGCTCAGCCGCCCGCGCCTGCTGATCCTCGACGAACCCTCGATGGGCCTTGCCCCGAAGATGGTCGAGAACATTTTTGCCGTCATTGCCGGCCTGCGCGAGCGCGGCGTTGCCCTGCTGCTCATCGAACAAAACGCCCGTCTCGCGCTGGAAGTCACCGACAGCGCGTGGGTGATGGACAGCGGCAGCATTGTCCATCACGGCGAATCGAAAGCACTGCTCAATGACGACCAGATTGCACAGATTTATTTGGGCGAAATACCCGTTTAACAACACCAGCCAACATCAGGGAAATACAATGAAAACAGTAAAAATCAGTGCGCTCAGCGCCGCTATTCTGCTCAGCAGCGTTGCCTCTACCGGAGCCTGGGCCGCCGACGGTGAAACCGTGGTTATCGGTCTGGCAGGCCCGCTCACCGGCCCGTCTGCCCGTATCGGTAAGGATCTGGAGAACGGCGCGCAGCTGGCCATTGACGATATTAACAAGCAGCACCCGACCATCGGCGGCAAAGCGGTGACCTTCAAACTGCAGTCCGAAGACGATCAGTCCGACCCGCGCACCGCCGTGGCCGTGGCGCAGCGTCTGGTGGATAGCGGCGTGGCGGGCGTTGTCGGTCACTGGAACACCGGTACCAGCATTCCTGCCGCACGCGTCTATCACGATGCGGGCATCGCACAGGTGGCACCGGTCGCGACCGGTCACGCCTATACCAAACAGGGTTTTGATACCAGCTTCCGCGTGATGGGCCACGACGACGACGGCGGTCAGCTAGCCGGTCAGTACGCGGTTAATACGCTGAAAGCCAAACGCATTGCGGTGATCGACGACCGTACCGCCTTTGGTCAGGGACTGGCGGACCAGTTCATTAAATCCCTTGAAGCGCAGGGCGTGAAGGTTGTCGATCGTCAGTACGTTGATGACAAAACGGTGGACTTCAGCGCCGTGCTGACCGCCATCCGGAGTAAAAACGCCGATCTGATCTTCTTCGGCGGCGTCGACAGCCAGGCCGCACCGCTGGCGCGTCGTATCAAACAGCTGGGCATGAACGCCACCCTGATGGGCGCAGGCGGATTTGTCAGCCAGACGTTCCTGCAGCTGGCGCAGAAAGAAGGCGAAGGCGTGGTCGCCCTCGAACCAGGCCTGCCGGTTGACCAGATGCCGGGCGGTAAAGCGTTCGAGCAGGCCTATCAGTCCCGCTACCACACCCATATCGAACTGCACGCCCCGTTCGCCTATGACGCCACCCGCGTGCTGGTGGCGGCGATGGAAAAAGCAGACTCCGTTGAGCCGTCCGACTATCTGCCCGCCCTGCGCGCCATTAGCTACTCCGGCGTCACCGGCCAGATCGCGTTTGATAAAGAAGGTAACCTGAAATCGCCGTCCTTCACCGTTTACAAAGTTGTCGACGGCAAATGGCAGCCGCAGACCGTGCTGGGTGGCGCAAAAGCGAAGTAACGCAGCGAGGGCAATGTGATGAGTGATAATAACGAGCTGGGCATTCTCGCCCGCCGCAAAATTGAAGCAGAAATTATCAAGCCAATTTATGAAATCCTGGTGCGCGAGATAGGGAAAACCCGCGCCCAGGCGGTCATTGGCGAGGCCATTGAGCAGGCCGCGATTGACGCAGGCAAAGCGTTTGCCAGCAAAGAACCCAACGGCACGGACGTAAAGAGTTTCATCGCCCTGCAGTATCTGTGGGAGAAAGATAACGCCCTGGACGTGAAGGTGATCGACGCCGACGACCAGCAGTACAACTACAACGTGACCCGCTGCCGCTACGCGGAGATGTATCACGAAATGGGGCTGGGCGAGATTGGTCATCTGCTCTCCTGCGCGCGCGATGAAAAATTCATCGTTGGCTATGCGCCGGACGTGAAGCTGACCCGCACGACCACCATCATGCAGGGCGGCGCGTGCTGTGATTTTCGCTACCGCAGCAGTAAGGACAAGCCATGATCCGCGTCAACGCCGAACGGCTGTGGTCAACGCTTGAGATGATGGCGCAGATCGGCGGCACGCCCGCCGGTGGCGTGACCCGTCTGGCGCTGAGCGAGGAGGATCGTATTGCGCGTAACCTGCTGCGCGACTGGGCGCTGGACGCGGGTTTCACCTGCGACGTCGATAGCATGGGCAATATGTTTATCCGTCGCGCGGGGAAAAAACCGCAGCTTGCCCCGGTCATGACGGGTTCACATGTGGATACCCAGCCGCTGGGCGGTAACTACGACGGGGTTTACGGCGTGCTGGCCGGGCTGGAGCTGCTGCGAACCCTTAACGACCATAACGTTGAGACTGAACGTGATGTTGTGCTGGTGAACTGGACTAACGAAGAAGGCGCGCGCTTTGCGCCAGCCATGCTCTCTTCAGGGGTCTGGACGGGACAGTTTAGCGAAGCGTACGCCCATGCCCGCGCGGATAACGATGGCATCACCGTGGGCGAAGCGCTGGAGAGCATTGGCTACCGGGGTGAATCCCCTGCCCGCGCGTTTCCCGTTCACGCCTGCTACGAACTGCACATCGAACAGGGCCCGATCCTGGAAGATGAGGCCATCGATATCGGGTTAGTCCGCGCGGCAATGGGCCAGCGCTGGTTTACCCTGACGATGGACGGATTCGCCGCCCACGCGGGCACGACGCCGATGCACAGCCGCCGCGACGCGCTGACCGCCTTCGCAGAGCTGGCGCTGAAGGTGGAAGAGATTGGCTACCGGCATGCGCCGGACGGACGCGCGACGATCGGCATGGCGAAGGTTACGCCAAACTCGCGCAACGTCGTGCCGTCTCGCGTGGAATGCAGCGTTGAGTTTCGCCACCCTATGCAGCAGGCGCTGGAATCCATGGAAGCGGCGCTGCATAAGGTGGCTGAAAGCCTCAGACTGCGCGGCGTCGCTGCTGCCGTTGAGCGCATTTTTGACTACGCGCCCATTGCGTTTGATGTCGAATGCCTGGCGCGTTCGGAAAAGGCCGTGGCGGAACTGGGCTATTCGTCGAAACCGATGGTCTCCGGGGCGGGACACGACGCCTGCTATGTCAGCAAAATAGCGCCCGCCAGCATGATCTTTATCCCCTGCGTGAAAGGCATCAGCCATAACGAAGCGGAAAGGATCCTGCCAGAGTGGTCGGAGAAAGGGGCGAATGTGCTATTGCATAGCGTCCTGTCCGCGGCCCTGGAGAGATAGAACGGTGCGAAAGCAGAGGAGCTCTGCTTTCGCCAGAATCTACACGGCAACGCGTCGGCTGAGATGCCGTACGCAGGGTTGAGGGCCAGCAATACCGACGGGTGTTGAACGATCCCTCGCACGCCCAGCGCAGCAATCGCCAAAAACCACAGCGCCATGAGCGGGCCAAATATTTTCCCTATTCGCGCAGTGCCAAAAGGCTGAAGAAGAAACAGCGCCCGCCTTTGCCTTTCTCCACCAGAAGCGACATCAGGGTCATGATGCCCCCCTCGCCATGATTATCAATTCGTATGGCGAAGGCGGCATATTTTCCAGCAAGAGTCAGATAATCCTATGAAAAACATAGCCCATCTGCCCCAACCGCGCGCCCTGTATTACTGCGGCTTGACCTTCGCCAGGCTGAACCAGATCCCTACCGCCAGCAACAGCAGCATGCCGCCCGCGCTGCCCAGCGCCACGCTGTGCGAGGTGATAAACGCGCTTTTCGCGGCCTCAATCACCGGCTCTGCCAGCGTCGGGGTCAGATCCTGCGCCACCTTCATCGCCTCACCAATGGATGACGAGGCCTTATCGACGAGCGAGGCGTTCAGCCCCTGCGGCAGGTCAATTGACGCCGAGAAGCTGCGGGTCAACAGCAGACCAAAGATGGCGATCCCCAGCCCGGCGCCCAGTTCATAGGACATGGTTTCAATGGCCCCCGCAGCGGCGGCTTTCTCTTTCGGCGCAGCGGCCATAATCGCCGAGGTCGAGGCCAGCAGCGCGCTGGCGGCGCTGAAGCCGAGCAGAACCATCAGGGCAGAAGCCAGCAGCTGCTGCGTGCTGAAATCAAGCATCGACAGGCCGATAAAGCTAACGGCGCTGAGCCCCATTCCGCCAGCCGCGACGATGCGTAGCCCTAAACGCCCCACCAGCACACCCGCGATCGGGCCGCTAAACCCGCTCGCCACCATCAGCGGCAGCATGAACATTCCCGCTTCAAACGGCGTAAAGCCATGAACAAACTGCAGCTCCTGGGCCATCAGCAGCTCAAACCCGACCAGGGCAATCATGGCGGTCATCGCCATCACCACGCCGCTCAAAATGATGCGATGGCAGAACAGACGCATGTCTATCATCGGTACGCGAGCGCGAAGCTGGATACGCACGAAGATAAACAGCAGCACCGAGCCGGTCACCAGCGCGGAGGCGACCAGCCACGGTGACAGCGCGCCTTTTAACGCGGTTTTGGCGCTGTAGACCAGCAGCAAAACCGCCACAATCAGCATAACGGCATGGCTGATATTCAGCGGCTGCTCCGGGCGCCCCTGCTGAGGTGGCACAAAACGCGCGGCCAGCGAAACCACCACCAGCACAATCGGCACGTTGATTAAAAACACCGATCCCCAGTAAAAATGCTCGAGCAGCATACCGCCAATCAGCGGACCAAACGCCGCCCCACCGGAGCCCACCGCCGCCCAGACGCCGAGCGCAATATTCCGATCCCGCGCGTCGATAAACAGCGTGCGGATCCCAGCCAGCGTAGCCGGAATAATCATCGCCGCGCCGATTGCCAGCGAGGCGCGCGCCGCAATCAGCCACCCTGCTGACGGGGCAAACGCTGCCGCCAGCGACGACAGACCAAACAGCGTGCTGCCAATCATGAGCAGGCGTTTAAAACCAATGCGATCACCCAGGGCGCCCATCGGCAGCACCATCCCCGCCATCACCAGCGAGTAGATATCGATGATCCACAATAATTCGTTACCGCTGGCACCCAGCGTCATGCTCAATGTTGGCGCCGCCACGTGCAGCACCGTCGCGTCGATCGCCACCGGGATATACACCAGCACGATAATCACTAACGCTAACCACTGACGAAACATAAATTTCCTTTTCTTTCAAAACATGGACACATGTCCAGGATGCGATCCTACGTAAAGTTGAACGCATGTCCAGCTTTTTGTTACACTCGTTTCATTCCCATTGAGAGTGAGTAAAGATGCGATATCTGAGCAAGGATGAACGGCGGGAAGCCATCTTACAGGCCGCCATGCGCGTAGCGCTGACCGAAGGACTGGCGGCAATGACGGTACGCCGCGTTGCGGCTGAAGCCGGCGTCGCGACCGGACAGGTTCACCATCACTTTACCTCCGGCGGGGAGTTAAAATCGCTGGCCTTCGTACGGTTGATTCGCGAGCTGCTGGATGCCGATGTTGCGGGTAAACAGGCCGGCTGGCGGGAACAGCTCCATGCCATGCTCGGCAGCGATGACGGGAGGTTTGAGCCCTATATTCGCCTGTGGCGTGAAGCGCAGATCCTGGCCAGCCGTGATGCCGACATCAAAGGCGCGTATGTGATGACCATGGAGATGTGGCACCAGGAAACGGTGGCGCTGATCGGTGCGGGAACGGAGGCCGGAGCATTTCATCCGGGCGATCGGGCGGAGAATATTGCCTGGCGCTTGATTGGGCTGGTGTGCGGCCTTGACGGAATGTATATCTTAAACATGCCTGAAATGGACGAAGCCGCGTTTAACAACCATCTTGATACATTAATCACGCTCGAGTTGTTTTCTAGCCCGTCTCAGCAGTGATGTTGCCGGGTGGCGGCGACGCCTAACCCGGCCTGCGTATTATTTCCCGGCCTGAGGATGTGTATCAAAGCCCGCCATTACCGCCGTCAGCTCCGCCAGCGAAAATCCGTGTTTTGCATCGTCAACGCCCAGCCCAAAGCGCTCCTGCATCAGTTGGTAAAGCGCCTCCGCATCCGGTAAGTGGATCTGCTCCTCCACATGGCCGTTCCGCCAGTGGGTAAAGTTGAAGTTGGTTAGCGTAAGCTTGCCGCCGTCCGGCAGATGGCGACACATCAACAGATGATGACGGAAATGCGACTGCGGCCAGTGCGCCGACCAGAAATTCCCCATTACGTAATCGCTGAAATACTGCGTCGTCAGGTCAAACTGGTACATCGACTGCCAGTGCTCGTGATGACGGAACTGCAGCACCCAGTCGTTCCCCTCGCTCAGCAGACGATACAGCCCGTGCGGCGTCTCCTGTTCTTCATTAGCGAGCAGTCGAATCGGCGCCGTCAGCGTCTGGCCGCCAAACCCCACATCGGCTATCCAGCGCTCACCGTTAAGCTCAACCAGCAGCAGACGGTGCGTGCGCGGCGGCATTTGCGGCGGATTCGCTAATACCACCCGTCCCAGCACGCTACGCACCGTAAACCCGACCTCGCGCAATACGCGCTCGAACAGGCCGTTTTGCTCAAAGCAGTACCCTCCGCGACGTGCAGTGACCAGCTTGTCGACCAGGCACCGATCGTCAAGCTGGATTTCACGCGGCAGAACGACATCGATATTCTCAAAAGGGATCGCACAGTTGTGATGTAAATGCAGCGCGCGCAGGGTATCGATATCCACCCGTGTCGGTTGCGCCCAGCCGATGCGGGCGAAATAGGCGGTCAGGAATGGGGACATGAATCAGTTTCCTTTGATTGTGATCTTCTGTTTATAAACTAATTTTACGCACTCACTTTGATTTCCGTGCTTTTTCGTCATACTCATCGGTGTAGATGAGGAGATCCTATGAGCCACTTTCGCCCTGTTGAATTACGTCATGCCAGCCGTCTGCTGAACCACGGCCCTACTGTGCTTATCACCAGTCGGGATGAAAGCCTGGACAGACGCAACGTGATGGCCGCCGCATGGTCAATGCCCGTTGAGTTTGAACCGCCGCGCATCGCAATAGTCGTGGATAAAAGCACCTGGTCGCGTGAACTGATTGAGCGCAGCGGGAAGTTTGGCATCGTCATCCCCGGCGTGGCGGCGGCCAACTGGACATACGCGGTCGGTAGCGTCAGCGGACGCGATGAAGACAAATTTAACTGCTACGGGATCCCGGTCGTGAACGGTCCTGAGCTTGGCCTGCCGGTGATTGAGGAAAAATGCCTGGCGTGGATGGAGTGCCGGTTACTCCCGGTGACAGCCGCGGCAGAAAAATACGATACCCTGTTTGGTGAAGTGGTTTCAGCGGCAGCCGATGAACGCGCATTTATCGCCGGGCGCTGGCAGTTTGACGGGGATAAGCTGAATACGCTGCATCATCTTGGCGCCGGGACGTTTGTGGCGAGCGGGAAGATGGTGAAGGCGCTGGATTGATTTACTTAATCATATCCTTCTGAATTATATTAAATTTCTATGGCATTTTATGTTTACCATTGCGTTTTAAAACGGAGGATATTTCCGGAGTTGCTGCATTCGCACTCGCGCGTTAAGGAAATATCAATGACATGGAATAAAGATGGCGCAATCTCATATGCCAAATCACACGCCCAATCGAAGAGCACGGGTTATTGTGCTCACTACGTCACCGAAGCGATCAGAACGGGTGGAAGATTAAAAATCCCCAATACGCGTCTGGCAAAAGACATGGGGCGGACATTGGTCAATGCTGGATTCCGCCTGGTATACGATCAACCTCATGCCGGTGACATAGCCGTTATCCAGAATATTGCGGGCCACGATAGCGGGCACGTTTGCATATACGATGGTCAGCAGTGGATCAGCGATTTTGTACAACGCTCTCTGTATCCAGGACCGGCCTACCGAAACATACAGCCTCATTACGAGCTGTTCAGGCATGACTAATGAAAACACTCTTCTTTTTACTTTTCGCCCTGTCTCCATTCGCTGTCGCAGATAACATTTATGCACCGGGCCAGGCGGCGCTTAAATTCAATCAATGGTATATCGCGCAGTTAGACCAGAACAAACCGCCCGTACTCAATCCGGACATTATGAATGATTACGTTGCCGCAGAGACTATCGCAGCAATTAAAGAAATGTACTCTGGCGACAGTAACGAAAAAGACATGCCAGATGCGGATATGTTCATCAAATCGCAGGATTGGGATGAAGACTGGAATCAGATAACCGTCTTGCATTCTGATTTTGATGCCGTTTGCACAAACGTCTATATCGCGTTTGGGAAGAAACAAGATCACGTTGTAGCAGATTGTCTCGTTCAGGAAAAAGGCGTATGGAAAGTTCGCTCGGCCACTCTGATTAAGTAACAACGTGATATGAAAGGAAACGCCCTCTGTCGCAGAAGAAAAAGCACATGGTAGCCCAACGACTACCATGTGCAGTTAATTAACTCTTCGCACGTCGTGAAATAATCTCATCCGCAACATTCCGCGGGGCTTCCGCAAAATGATGAAACTCCATCGTATACGTCGCGCGTCCCTGGGACATCGAGCGCAATGTCGTGGCATAACCAAACATCTCTGCCAGCGGCACGTCAGCACGAATAATCTGGCTTCCGTACTGCTCCGCCATCCCCTGCACCATGCCGCGGCGGGAAGAGAGATCGCCCATGATGTTACCGGCGTACTCTTCCGGCGTTTCCACCTCCACGTGCATGATCGGCTCAAGGATCACCGGATCCGCCCTGCGGGCCCCCTCTTTAAAGCCGAGGATCGCCGCCATGCGGAACGCCATCTCCGAGGAGTCGACGTCGTGATATGAGCCAAACGTCAGCGTCGCTTTGACATCGACAACCGGATAGCCCGCCAGCACGCCGCTGTTCATCGCTTCCCGCAGCCCTTTCTCAACGGACGGAATATACTCGCGCGGCACCACGCCGCCCTTGGTGGCATCTTCAAATTTAAAGCCACTTCCGGGCTCAAGCGGCTCCAGGCTCAGCACCACATGGCCGTACTGCCCTTTGCCGCCGGACTGACGAACAAATTTACCTTCGATATCCTTCACCGTTTTACGCAGGGTTTCACGGTAAGTTACCTGTGGGCGGCCAATGTTCGCCTCGACGCCAAACTCACGCTTCATTCGGTCGACGATAATCTCAAGGTGTAGCTCACCCATCCCGGAGATAATGGTCTGGCCGGACTCTTCGTCAGTATGCAGGCGGAAAGAGGGATCTTCCGCCGCCAGACGCTGCAGCGCGATCCCCATTTTCTCCTGATCGGCCTTAGTTTTCGGCTCGATCGCCAGCGAAATAACCGGGTCCGGGAACTCCATGCGTTCAAGCGTGATCACTGCATTAGGATCGGTGAGCGTGTCGCCGGTAGTCACATCCTTCAGCCCAACGCAGGCCGCGATGTCTCCGGCGCGCAGTTCGTCCACCTCGTGACGATCGTTGGCATGCATCAGCACGATACGCCCGATGCGCTCTTTCTTCCCTTTCACCGGGTTATACACCGCGTCACCTTTGCGCAGCACGCCAGAGTACACGCGGATAAAGGTCAGTTGCCCGACGTACGGATCGCTCATCAGCTTGAACGCCAGGGCCGAGAACGGCTCATCATCGCTCGGATGACGCTCCGCGTGCTGCCCTTTTTCATCCACGCCATCAATGGCCGGCACGTCCAGCGGCGACGGCATAAGCTCAATGACCGCATCGAGCATGCGCTGCACGCCCTTATTCTTGAACGCGCTGCCGCACAGCATCGGCTGAATTTCACCCGAGATGGTGCGAATACGCAGCCCTTTGATGATTTCCGCTTCGTCGAGATCGCCGGTTTCCAGGTATTTGTCCATCAGTTCATCGCTGGCTTCCGCCGCCGCAGAGACCATCTTTTCCCGCCATTCCTGAGCGGTATTGACCAAATCGTCCGGCACGGGAGCATAGGTAAACACCATGCCCTGCGTCGCATCGTCCCACAGAATGGTGCGCATCTTGATGAGGTCCACCACGCCGGTGAAATGATCTTCTGCACCCACCGGAATGACAATCGGCACCGGATTGGCCTTCAGGCGCTCCTGCATCATCCGCACGACGCGGAAGAAATCGGCACCCGGACGGTCCATTTTGTTGACGAAGGCCAGACGCGGAACGTGATATTTATTGGCCTGACGCCAGACGGTTTCCGACTGCGGCTGCACGCCACCCACGGAGTCATACACCATCACGGCGCCGTCGAGCACGCGCATGGAACGTTCCACCTCGATGGTGAAATCCACGTGGCCCGGGGTGTCGATGATGTTGATCCGGTGCGGTTCATAGCCTCTGTCCATACCCGGCCAGAAGCAGCTGACGGCCGCGGAGGTAATCGTGATCCCGCGCTCTTGCTCCTGCGCCATCCAGTCAGTGGTTGCCGCGCCATCGTGTACTTCACCCAGCTTGTGGCTCATCCCGGTGTAAAACAGGATGCGCTCAGTGGTGGTGGTTTTACCGGCATCGATATGCGCGGAGATACCGATGTTGCGATAACGTTCGAGAGGGATGGGTCGGGGCATGATATTTCCTTAAGTCTTATGACTTGTCTGTGACGACCAGGATGGTCGTGCATTCGTTCGTTTGCTATAATAGTCCTATTGTACGAGTATTATCGAACTATTTTTTAACGGTTGACCTATTGTTGATATAGCTCAATCTGACGCCAAACGCAGGAAAACGATGATCCCAAACCACCCTGAAACTGAACAAATATTGCTGGAAAATGTGCTGTTTGCCCTCGGCAATCCGCTCCGGCTGTCGATTATTCGCCGGCTCGCCGATGGCAGCGAACTCAGCTGTAACGCGCTGCGTCCGGAAGATGTGGTGAAGTCCACGATGACACACCACTGGCGCGTTCTGCGCGACAGCGGCGTGATCTGGCAGCGCCCGCAGGGACGGGAGAACATGATTTCGTTGCGAAGAGAGGATCTTGATGCCCGTTTTCCAGGGCTGATGGAGATACTTTTACAGGCCAAATCATAAGGACATGCCTGTTTTTTCCTGAAAAATGCCCCGTACATATTTCATGGGGCATTACGTCAGCGAAGGGATTTATCTAACCTGCATACGATATTCAATCATTCCACTTTTCTTCGCAATCCAGTCGTACAATCGTTGCCCGCGATAGTTGGCTTCATGCGTATGCCAGTAAAGGTGGCTGGCGTGATGTTTTCTGGCCTCTCTCTGAACATATTCTATTAGCTGTTTGCCAATGTGTTTGCCCCTTACGGCTTCGCAGACGTATAAATCTTCGAGGTAGCAGTAATCGCTCTCAGCCCAGGTCGAGCGGTGAAAAAGATAATGCGCAAAACCCACTATGTCTCCATTACATCGTGCTACCACGCAGAATAGCGGCTCAACGGGGCTGAAAAATCGCTGCCAGGTTCGTTGAGTGACGGCCCCAGAGAGGTCGACATTATAAAATTCCTGGTATTTACTCCACAGTGGCATCCAGCTTTCAAAATCACGTTCTTTAACTGCCTCAATTGTCACGCTCGTATTATTCATATTGCCTCTTTGGTCACCCGTTTATTCGTTTCAGGAAGAGTGTATTCGCTGAATGGCACGTTTTGCCCCGCCAATTCTCGCCATCAAGGCAGACCAATTTTTCATCCTTCTGCGTGCAATATTGCTTTAGAATCAAAAGACACAGAGGGAAAGTGGACAACGTAATGTTTAAGCACGCGCAGCTAGAAACGGTTAAGGCATGGATTATCGACCCCGCTAACGGATCGCTACCGCTTCATGAAAGGATCCAGAGAGCAATACGGACGTTGATACTGGAAGGGGTATTATCTCACGGTAGGGCCCTTCCTGCCTCACGCGCTCTGGCGGCTTCTCTCAGCGTTTCCCGGGATACCATAGAAGCGGCCTACTCCAGCCTGCATGCCGAAGGTTTTATTGAGAGACAAACAGGCAGAGGGAGCTTCGTCTCTTCCAGCGCGCGTTTTTTAAAACCCCGTCCTCGACAGCATCAGCCAACCGCTGAGATACGAAAAGCAAAACTCAGCGTCCGGGGAAAGATCGTTTATGAAAGCGGCGGGATCCGCGAATTTTCCTCCCCTCGACCCCTTGCGCCCGGCATTCCTGAAACCCGCATGTTTCCCATTTCGATCTGGGAGCGTCTTCAGCGACAGGTCCTGAAGGAGTTTCAGCACCAGGCGTTAGAGCAAAGTCCACCCCAGGGTATAGAGCGCCTGCGACGGGCAATTGCGGAATACGTCAATCTTGAGCGCGGGACGCGCGCGAGGGCGGAACAGGTCATCGTTCTGACAAGTTCTCAACAGGCGCTCGCGCTCTGTTCCCACGTGCTGATGGACGCCGGGGATGGCATTGTCATTGAAGATCCCTCCTATCAAGGGGCGCACAAAGCGTTCAACGCTGCAGGGCTTCGCTGTATTCCGGTTCCTCTTGATGAAAAAGGCATCTCGGTTGACGGGCTTAATTCTCTGACCGAGCCTGCCAGGGCAATCTACCTGACGCCTTCTCATCAGTACCCTACCGGTGTGACGCTCTCTCTTGACCGACGACTGGCAGTTATTAAATGGGCAAACCGTTACGGAGCCTGGATTATTGAGGATGACTATGACAGTGAGTTTCACTACGAAGGCAAGCCTATGGCCAGTCTTCAGGGGCTTGATACGTACAACCGGACAATTTATATCGGCACGTTCACCAAGTCTCTGTTCCCTGGGCTACGTATTGCCTACACCATCGTTCCCTCAGAACTGACAGAGCCCTTTACCATGGCGAGGACATTAATGGATGGTCACACCGCCTCAATAACCCAGCTGACGCTGGCTAAATTTCTGGAGGGAGGCCATTTTGGCGCCTATGTTCGTAAGATGCGGAGTATTTACGTTGCTCGTCGAGACGCGCTGGCAAGCATGATGGACGAATATCTCTCCGAATATGTTACCTGTGAAACGCCAGCGGGCGGAATGCAAATGCCTTGTCACCTGAAGCACGGGATATCCGAGAAAGAGATAGCCGCCGCCGCCCGCCGCTCGGGTGTTGATATACTTGGTCTTACCGATTTATATGCAGGTCCCCCCGCGTCAAGCGGTTTTTTGATGGGATTTGCAGCTTACACGGAAAGGGAAATAGAAGACGCTGTAAAAAAACTGGCCGCAATTTTCCATCATGTTTGATGCCGCCGACGGGTAAGAGACTGACACTCATTCCGGGCGAGCAAGGCTATAGGCTGGGATCCGCCGGGTTGTTTTGGTGAGCGTATCAAACACCTCGGCGTCGGACGTCACGATCCTCATCCCCGTTTTGCGTAATCTCTGCACATCAGCCGCGATGCGCTGAATGCCAAACCAGAAAAGCCCGTCGAGTGCCGTCACCGACAGCCCGTTTTCCAGCGCCAGCCTGAGGCGTTCCTTCGGGGCTTTAACCTGCTGGGCAATTTGCCGGTAAGGCAGTTCATTGCATCCTGTCGCGTCACTGCGCTGGATACGGGTTTTCAGCTGATAGGTAAACTCGTCAGGTATGCCGTCGAGATCCCTTTTAAGGCTATAGACGCAGCCAAAGCGCTTGCCGTTAAACAGAACATTTTTCTGGCTGAGCTGAAGCTCTTTTCTGACAACGTCTATCAGCTGAGGCGCACGGGTAAGGAGTAGCCTGAAGGGCAGCTCGAAGCTGGTGACGTAATCCACATTAAGCAGCGCGAGACGCAGACGATCCTCTGCACCAGACTGTTGCTCACGACACTCCTCCATCACCTCTGCCCACTGGCGCGTCAGGCGCTCCGGCTCGGCGGCTTCGGTAAGGAGGTATTTTTCAATCTGATAATCAACTCTTCCGGTCATCGTGTGGTATCCCGTCACTGTGGATGCGGTAATTCTATACAGCACGGTGAGTTTTATAAAGGACTGAACCGCAGCGGCACCCTGAAAATGTCGTTGCGATTCAGCATCCTGACGTATCGGATCAGTGCGCCATAATCCAGCCCATCAGCAGCGTGGCGAAAATCACCGTCGACGCGCCGCCGATGCGGGTGGCGATCTGCGCGAACGGCATGAGCGACATCCGGTTAGACGCGGACAAAATGGCCACGTCCCCCGTTCCGCCCAGCCCGCTGTGGCAGCAGGTCACAATGGCCGCTTCCACAGGATACATATTCAGACGCGACGCGATAAAGTAGCCGCTCAGCGCCATCGCAATCACAACCGAACCGCATACCACCACGTATCCCACCGAAAAGACCGACACCACGCTCTCAAGCGGCACGTATAACATCCCGAGGCCGATCATCAGCGGCCAGACCAGCGCAGCCGAGACGAATTTATAGCAACTGTGCGCGCCCTGCTCCATTGAGGCAGGGATCACCCTGAAGTATTTACACAGAACGGCAATCAGGATCATCAGCACCGGACCAGGAATGTGAACCAGTTTTTCAAACAATCCGCCGACGATGAAAAACGCGCACACCATCAGCAATCCGCCCCCCATCAGATGAAAATCCGTCTGCTGCGTGCTTTGCGCCCCTGCAAACAGGCTGGCGTCGTCTTTACTCCGCGTAAGCATGCCATTTCCCGAAAGCGCAGGACGTTTCGCGCCGAGACGCGCCAGCGAGCCCGCACAAATAATGGCGAAGATATTCCCGACGACCGCAGCGGGTGCCAGCTGCGCAACGTAGACGTCCGGCGTCTGCCCCAGTATTGCCGAATAGGCCAGGGACAGCGGCAAAATCCCCTCGCCGATCCCGCCGCCGATAATGGGCACAATGATGAAGAAGAAGGTGTGGTAAGGCGTATAACCAAACAGTGAGCCCACAATGAGGCCGCTCAGCACGGCCATGCATGTTCCGGCCACCAGCGGAACAAACATGCGCATCATCCCCTGGATCAGCAGCACCCGGTTCATCCCCAGAATGCTGCCGACTACCAGGCAGGCGATGACGAAATAGAGCAGATTCGCCTCTTTCATCAGCAGATGGACGGTATCAAGGGTATGTTTCCCGAATACGCCAAAATAGACCAGCACGGAAGGCACCATCAGGCACAGGATCGCCGGGCCGCCGATATCTTTCAGCACCGGGATTTGACGCCCTACTTTGGCAAACGCGAAGCCGAGGGTCATAATGACCGCGAGACCACCAATCATATTTTTTGGCAGCAGCCCTGCCCAGGCGGACGTCGCCACAATCGCGGCAATCCCGACGAACAGCATCAACGGGACCGTGCCCACCTCGGTATTGTTGAGCCCAAAGGCAAAACGCGAGGTCGACAGTTCAGAAGTCGGTACAGGATTATCTTTCATATAATCACCTGAATTTGTGTTCGGATAAACAGAGAAAGGAATAACTGAAACTATTCCTGATACGAATAAATGTTCTTAAATATAAATAAAGACTTAGATGGCCTTTTCTAAAAACAGGCTCACGATGAAATTATCACGGGCCTGCCGGGAGAAATGTGAACAATTCGGCTCTTTGCCTTTAAATAACTTAATTCAGCATTAAGTAACTAAAGTTATTTTTAACAGCTAATGTCGCTTTCTTGCGTCATATCAATATTTGACGAAAGTATTAGTTATCCAACTAATGCAATCTTTTTGAAATTAATAAAACCAGAGAGAGTGTGACCCTTGTCACTCCTGCCCTGCTTTCTAAGCGCTAGATTAGCGCTGCAATAAAACACATAAAATACCCTACAGGAAATACTATGCCTTCATTACTATTACAGTCACTGTTTCCGCTCGTCTTTATAATGTTACTTGGATGGCTAAGTGGAAAGCTGGGATATTCCCGACGTGAAGATGCAAACGTTATGGCAACCGTGGTGATTCGTTTCGCCCTTCCTTTCCATCTTTTTATCGGTGCATTGCATACCGATCCCAATAAAATTAAGAACCTGACCTTTATGGCCGTTTTAGTTGTCGGTTTAATGGGGTCGTATTTACTGACGCTATTTATTTCACGCTACGTTTTTCGCCACGATATCAAAACCAGCGCCATTCAGTCTCTGGTTTGCGCCTTTCCCGATATGGCTTACTTTGGCGCACCGGTCCTGGCGGTATTGATTGGGCCGGAAGGATTTATCGGCGTGCTGATTGGCAATATTATTACCAGCGTTATCATGATCCCCCTGACTATCGTCCTGATTCGTATGGGTGATAAAAACGGTCAAGATGGTCTGGAGGCGCTGCACCCGGGCGCGATGATCGTGCAAAACCTCATCAAAGCGGCACGCAATCCTATCGTCTGGATCCCGGTCTCCGGCGTATTGCTCAGCCTGGCCGGCGTGCAAATCCCTGCCATTCTCAGCATGCCTATTGAGATGGTTGGCAAGGTTTCAGGCGGACTGTCCCTGTTTGCCCTCGGCCTGCTGTTTTACGGTGAACGTCCAAAACTGAACGTGCAGACGTTTACCAATATCAGTATTAAAAACCTTATTCAGCCGGCAATGATGGCCGCCGCGGGGATCGCCTTTGGCCTGAGCCACACCTTACTGCAGCAGGTCGTCATTATTGGCGCAACACCTTCCGCGATTGCCGCGGGGATGTTTGCGTTGCGCAGCGATACCTATATTGATACCGCATCCTCTTCCATATTAATTGGTACTGCCGTCGGGGTCGTGACCGAAGGCATTATGATCTATTTCATCTCTTAATCTTTTTTATTTAAAAAATTCAGGAGTTAACCATGTCCCGGAAAGAAGTTCTGTACACCCCCTATAACGGGGCCGTATTGCTGGAAAATCCGCTGCTAAATAAAGGGCTCGCATTTATTAAAGAGGAGCGTGACAATTTTAATCTGCATGGGTTATTGCCGCACAACGTTGAAACCATTGAGGAACAAACCGAGCGTGCCTGGGTGCAGTTCTGTCATTTTAAAAGCGATATTTCGCGTCACGTTTACCTGCGAAATATCCAGGACACCAATGAAACTCTTTTTTATAACCTCTTGCGTTCTCATCTCAAAGAGACGTTACCGATTATCTATACCCCGACGGTCGGTGAAGCCTGCGAGCATTTCTCCACGATTTATCGACGCGCGCGCGGCCTGTTTATTTCATGGCCGAATCGCCATCGTATTGATGAGATGCTGCAAAGCTTTTCGCGCAACGACGTTCGCGTGATTGTGGTGACGGACGGGGAACGTATTTTAGGGCTTGGCGATCAGGGTATCGGCGGAATGGGTATCCCAATTGGCAAGCTGTCGCTCTATACCGCCTGCGGCGGGATCCATCCGGCCTCTACCCTCCCGATTATGCTGGATGTTGGCACCAATAATCAGCAACACCTCGACGACCCGATGTACATGGGCTGGCGCCACCCGCGCATCAGCGACGACCAGTACGCTGAATTTATGGATATGTTTGTCAGCACCGTTAAAGCGCGCTGGCCCAATGTGCTCCTGCAATTTGAGGACTTCGCGCAGAAAAATGCCACCAGGCTGCTCCAGCGCTACCGCGACCAGCTGTGCTGCTTCAATGATGATATCCAGGGTACGGCCGCCGTGACCGCCGGTACGCTGATGGCGGCGGCCCATGCGGCAGGCACGCGCATTCGCGACCAGCGCGTGGTCTTCCTGGGCAGCGGCTCTGCCGGATGCGGGATAGCTGAAAAAATAGTGGCGCTGATGGTGGATGACGGCCTGACCGAGCCGGAAGCGCGCAGCCGGATCTTTATGGTCGATCGCTTCGGCCTGCTGACTGACGACATGACGAACCTGCTCGATTTCCAGAAAAACCTGCTTACCGCGCGCGACGCCGTTTGCAGCTGGCAGGTTGACGCGAAGAACATTTCCCTGCTGGACGTTGTGAAGAACGCGCATCCCACGGTGATGATCGGCGTTTCGGGCCAGCCGGGGCTGTTCAGCGAAGAGATTGTCAAAGAGATGCATCGCCACTGCCCGCGCCCCATCATCATGCCGCTCTCGAACCCGACCTCGCGGGCGGAAGCCCAGCCGCAGGATCTTATCGCCTGGACCCAGGGTGCCGCACTGGTGGCTACCGGCAGCCCGTTCGCCCCGGTATTCTGGGAGAATGAACACTACGAGATCGCCCAGTGTAACAACGCCTATATCTTCCCGGGTCTGGGGCTGGGCGTACTGGCCTGCAACGCGCGCCGGGTGACGGAAGAGATGCTGATGGCAGCAAGCCGCAGCCTGGCCGCGCAATCTCCGCTGGTCACCACGGAAAAAGGCGGATTGCTGCCGCCGGTAGATCAGATTGAAACGGTCTCACGCCAGATTGCCGTCGCCGTCGCCCGGGCCGCGATTGAACAGGGCGTGGCTCCGACGATAGATGATGAGACGCTGATGGCGCGTATTGAGAAGACCTGGTGGCAGGCGGACTATGCGCCGTACCGCAGGTCTGCGCTGTAAGCCTCGATCCTGCCCTCACTGCACGGTGAGGGCAGGATTACCGCCTTAGTGCTGGACGCCTGACCGGTCGGAAAGATCGGCGGCGGACAGGATATCAGCCCGTGGTGCCACGCTCTTGCGGCGAGCATACCGGTCAGGCTGACCTTCAGGTCGCGTTTTGAAGCGACGGTGCAGCCACATATATTGTTCAGGCGCCATGCGTACGGCCTGCTCAATTGCCTTGTTCATCTGCGTCGCCACGGCTTCTTTATCGCCGCCCTGCAACGCCTCACTGATATCTTCCAGAATGATCAGCTCGTAACCGGTGCCATCCGCCCTGCGCCGCGGCACAAAGGGAATGACGGCAGGCTTAGCGCTTTTGACCAGCATGTAGCTTCCAGCGGTCGTGGCGGCATTCGGAACTGCAAAGAACGGCACAAAGACGCTATTGGTTTTGCCGTAGTCATGATCCGGGGCATACCACAAAATCTCATTCTGCTTCAGCGAGCGGATCATGCCCTTTAAATCATGACGATCGAGCATGGTTTTATTGGAGCGCAGGCGTCCGCGCGTCTGAAGCCAGTCCAGCAGCGCGTTATTATTCGGACGATACACCCCAATGCCGGGATTAAGCATGCCAAAGATCCGCGCGCCCAGCTCAAGGGTGAGAAAATGCATGCCAACGAGCACCACGCCATTACCCTTTGCCCGCGCCTTTTCCATGTGCTCATACCCCTGCACGGTAAAGCATTTCTTCATCCGCCACGCGGGCCAGAACCATGCCATCCCGGTTTCGATTACTCCCATTCCTACCGATTCAAAATTACGCTGCAGCAGTGACTCGCGTTCATCCTTTTTCATCTCCGGAAAACAGAGCTCCAGGTTTCGGCGGGCAATCTCAACGCGACGAGGAAGCAGGCGCATCGCCAGCCGACCAAGGCCATGACCGATTCTGAACAGCAGCGGATAAGGGAGCAGCATGATGAGCCACAGTGCGGCAATGCCGACCCAGCTTAGCCAGTAACGGGGATGAAGAAAGGCGAGTGAAAAGCGGGGTAATTTTGTCATGGGAAAATTATCCTTTAACGTGTCTGTCCTTAATTGATTCTGTTGAAGATCTTTCCTAAGGATTAATAATGTGTCAGTCAGAAACGTAAAGTGTAACGGATAAGATAAAACGCATTTTTATCGATTTTTGCGAAAAAGCGGGAAGACGAGACGGGAAAACCGGGGAGGAGAGTTCCCCCCGGCAAGTGCGCTTACATTGAATAGCCGGGCTTTTTAATTAACTCGTCCAGCTTCGGGCCTATTTCCGTATCCCAGACCTGCGCTTTCCAGTCCTCCTGGTTCACCTGATTCAACGCAACGGAGACAGAGCTGTCTTTGCTGTTGAAATGGCGAATAATGACCTCAGCAATATCCTCGGCCAGTGCGGCTTTTTGTTCGTCGTTCAAATCGCGGGGAAAACATTTGATATCTACGTGTGGCATATGCAGGCTTCCAGTTGTGAGTCAGGGCTCCACGTTATCAGATAATATCGTTGGCCTTTAACACCTTGTGCAGTTCCGGCAGCTGGCATACGGTGTCCGCAATAGCCGTAAACCTCGGCGTATTGGTCGCAAACCAGTCATGGCGTGGCCCCCAGGTTCGCGCCACCGCGATATACACATCCAGCAGCGTCAGCCGTTTTCCCAACGCAAACGGGGCGGCCTTGAGCTGAGTTTCGAACCACAAATAGAGGGACTTCCGGTATTCGATGCAGTTTTTCTGCAGCTGTTCAGGCGCATCCGGCGCCCAGCGTTCGGGATAGTCTGCATACGTAAACGTGGGATAGACGTTAGCCACAAACCAGATCAGCAAGCGCTGAAACTGCTGGCGTTCGGCCTGCCCCACGGGCGGCGCGAGATCGGGGCATCTGTCGAGCACCATCAGGGCAATCGCCGCCGTTTCGGTCATAATGGCGCCATTTTCCAGCTCCAGCGTGGGCACCTGACACAGCGGGTTGAGCTTTTGCAGCAGCTCGCGCTGCGGACCGGGCTGGTCAAACCCGTCCACGTCGATAAATTGATAGGGGATATCGGCCAGGGTTAGCATCACTTCACCGATCGCCGAGCCCCAGCCGGGTACGCCATAGAGTTTAATCATGTTGCCTCCTCAGGGATGAAAACCCTAAGTGTATACCCGTCATACTTCAAGTTGCAGGTGCGTTGGCTGCACTCACTCACCCCAGTCACGTACTAGTGTACGCTCCCGGGAATTCGTTCCCTTGCCGCCTTCCTGCAACTCGAATTATTTTGGGTATAGAGCACCATTAGTAGGTTATCCCAGGCGGGTTGACCTCCGACTGCGCCACCGATTCGCCCTGCTCCCCCCAGCGCGCCAGCACCTTCTGGTAATCACCCCGCTTAATCGCGCCGTCCAGCGCGGCCTGCAGCGCGTACACCAGCTCATTGCCTTTTTTGGTGGTGGTCGCAACATAGGCTTTTTTCGGCCCTAAACCGACCACGCGGGTTTTGCCCGAGAGCGCAGCCTTATAGGCCGATACCGACTGCGGACCAAAGAACACGTCCGCCCTGCCGGACTGAATATAGAGATTGCCCGAGGCATCATCGTGGAGATAGACCGGCAGCGCAGGCGCCCTTCCCGCCTTTTTGTTCTCTTCGTTCCAGCCCAGCAGAATGCGCTCCTGATTCGTACCGGAGCCGACAATCACCTTTTTCCCGGCCAGATCTTCCGCGCTTTTGATTGACTGAATGTCGCTGGAGGATTTCACCGAAAACGCCAGCGAATCGACGCGGTAGGTCGCAAAATCAAACTTCTCTTTACGCTGTTCGGTCACCGCAATGTTCACCAGCGCCACGTCATAGCGCCCGGAGGCGATCCCCAGCGGCCAGTCCTCCCATGCCGTCGGCACCAGCTTCAGCTTTAATCCCAGGCTGCCCGCCAGCAGGCGGGCGATATCCGGGTCGCTGCCGATGCGCGTGCGGTTATCGCTGGCGAGCAGCGCCAGCGGCGGAGAATTTAGCGCCGAAACGGCGACCGTCAGCGTACCCGGCTCAACGAATTTGTAATTGGCGGGGATCTTCGCCACGGCCAGCCGATCCACCGTCACCGGCAGCGGCTGCTCGTTGGCTTTCAAATCAATGCTGGCGTGGCTCACCGTCGTGACGACCAGCCCCGCCAGAAGTCCATATTTCATTGGCACTCCTTACAAGACTTTGGAGAGAAACTGGCGCGTTCGCGCATGTGACGGACGGTTTAATACCTCGTCACTGCTTCCCTGCTCGACAATTTTCCCGTCGACCATAAACACCACCTGATCCGCCACTTCCCGGGCAAAGCCGATCTCGTGGGTCACCACCACCAGCGTGGTGCCGGACCGCGCCAGCTTTTTGATCACGTCCAGCACTTCGCCCACCAGCTCCGGATCCAGCGCCGAGGTGGGCTCATCAAACAGCATCACGCGGGGACGCAGCGCCAGCGCGCGGGCAATGGCAATGCGCTGCTGCTGACCGCCGGAGAGATGGCGCGACCAGGCATCGGCTTTATCCCGCAGCCCGACCACGTCCAGCAGGCTGTACGCCCTTTCCACCGCCTCTTTTTTGCTGAGCTTTTTATGCGCGATGGGCGCCTCAATCAGGTTTTCCAGCACCGTGAGGTGCGGAAAGAGATTGAAGTTCTGGAACACGTAGCCCACGTTGACGCGCTGCTTGAGGATCTCCTTCTCCTTCAGTTCATACAGCCTGTCGCCCTGACGGCGATAGCCAATGTAGTCCCCGTCGATCTGAATAAAACCTTCATCGACGCGCTCCAGGTGGTTAATGGTGCGCAGCAGCGTCGATTTGCCGGAGCCGGACGGCCCGAGGATCACCGTCACAGACCCGGGCGGGATCTCAAGCGAAACGTTGTCGAGCGCTTTATGACGACCGAAATACTTGCTGACGCCGGTAATCGAAATGTGTCCTTCAGGAGAGGCTTGCATGGACGGGCTCCTGTGCTGGCGTGGTGGTGACAGAACGGGTGCGACGGGCGGCACGGTTCTGATTAACGGCAGAGCGGCGTTCGCTGCGGGCAAGCGCGCGTTCAACACCGTACTGGATAGCGGAGAGGACGGTGGTGATCGCCAGGTACCAGGCGGCACCGACCATCAGCAGCGGGATCACCTCCTGCGTGCGGTTGTAGATCATCTGGATGGTATAGAACAGTTCCGGCATCGCCAGGACGTACACCATCGCCGTGCCCTTGGCGAGGCTGATGATTTCATTGAACCCCGACGGCAGGATGGTGCGCAGCGCCTGAGGCAAAATGATGCGCACCGTGCGTCTCCAGGCCGGCAGGCCGAGCGCGGCGGCGGCCTCATACTGCCCGTGATCGACCCCGAGGAATCCGCCGCGAACGATCTCGGCGGTATAGGCGCTCTGCACCAGGGTGAGCCCCACCACGGCGGTAGAAAACTGACCCAGCACGTTGATGGTTTCAAAGCTGCCCCAGGTGATGCCGGTGAACGGCACGCCGAGCGACAGCGTGTCGTAGAGATAGGAAAAGTTGTAGAGAATGATCAGCACCACGATCAGCGGCAGCGACCGAAACAGCCAGATATAGGCCCACGCCAGGCTGCTCAGCAGCCAGGAGGAAGAGAGTCTCGCCAGCGCCAGCATGCCGCCAAGCACCACGCTCAGCGCGGTGCCGATCAGCGTCAGCAGCAGGGTCTGCCCGACACCTTCGAGGATCACCGGGTCAAAGAACCAGCGGGCAAACACCGCCCACTCCCAGCGCGGGTTAAAGGCCACGGACTGAATCACGACCGCCAGGACAAACAGCGCCACCGCGGCGCCGACGGCCCGCAGCGGATAACGCGCCGGGACCACCTTAATGGTTTCAACGTTGCTCATCGTCGTTCCTCATGCGGTTTTACTGAACGCTTCGCGTACCAGCGTTTTGGTGAAGCGCAGCCGACCGTCAAACGGCGGCTGGCTGTACTCTTCCGGATCGCGGTTCAGATCGAACTGCGCCTGATAGCCCTGGCTGAGATAGAGCCGCACCGCTTCCGGCTGGCGAAAGCCGGTTGTCAGGTAGATTTGGCTGTACCCTGCCAGCACCGCCCTGCGCTCAAGCTCCTGCACCACGCGCCCGGCAAGCCCCTGCTGACGCAGGTTTTTGTCCGTCCAGATGCGTTTGATTTCCGCGGTGCGTTCGTCGAAAGGTTTGTACGCGCCGGTGGCGATAATCTTCCCGTCGCGCTCCAGGACGATAAACAGCCCCTGCGGCGCTAAATACCACTCGGTGAGCTCAACCTCCGCGTCTTTGGAGAAGTAGTCCCCGTAGCGGGCGGCATATTCACCGAACAGCCCCTCGATAATGGGCTGAAGCTCGGCGTCTTCCGGTGAAACATCACGAAATCGTTCGCTCATCACGCCTCCTTAATCGCCCAGGCCAGCCGGGTTCACTTCTGACTGAGGAATACGCTCAACGCCTTCCCCCCAGCGGTTCAACACTTTGTCGTAGTCGCCGTTTTTGATGACGCCGTTCAGCGCGGTTTGCACCGGCTCAACCAGCCCGCTGCCTTTCTTCAGCGTGACCGCGATGTGCGCCGCCTTCGGCCAGCCGCCGTCGACGCTCCCCACCAGTTTGGTTTTCCCGTTCAGCGCCGCTTTCCAGGCGCCAATCACGTTCGGACCAAAGTAGGCATCCGCGCGCCCGGACTGCAGCGCCAGCGTTTGCGCCGCATCGTCTTTGGTGTAGATCGGGGTAAAGGGCTTCAGCCCCTTCTTGAGGTTTTCGGCATTCCAGGCCAGCAGGATGGCCTCCTGGTTGGTGCCGGAGCCGACGATAATCCGCAGCCCGGCGATGTCTTCCGCCTTCTGCAGCGACTTGATCGGGCTGGTGGATTTCACGTAGAACCCGAGGGAATCTTTGCGGTAGGTGGCAAAGTCAAACTTCTCTTTACGCTCTTTGGTGACGGTGATGTTGCTGATAGCGGCATCATATTTCCCGGAAGCCACGCCCAGCGGCCAGTCTTCCCATGAGGTTGGCACCACGTTCAGCTCCAGCCCGAGGCTGTCTGCGACCAGACGGGCGACGTCAACCTCGCTTCCCAGCAGCGTTTTGTTGTCATCGGAAAACACCGTCAGCGGCGGTTGATTGAGGCCCGCCACCGCCACGGTAAATTTGCCCGGCACGGCGAAGCGATAGTCTTTCGGCAGCTGTGCCACCGCATCATTGTTTTTAGCGGTATTAACCGGCGTTTTATTGGCCTCGATGCTCACGCCGGTGCCGTTAATATTCACATTCTCTGCCCAGACGGCAGGGGTAAAGGCCAGCGCGAGCGCCAGAATAAGCGTTGTCTTCTGCATAGCGGAGTTCTCTTTTATTGTTGTGTGAACTGGTTTTTAGGTTCGTCTAAACCCAGGCTTTCGCGCAGCGTGGTGCCAGGGTAGTCGGTACGGAACAGGCCGCGCGCCTGTAAAACAGGCACCACCTGGTCAACAAAGTGCGGGAAGGTGTCCGGCGTACCGCCCTGAATGATGAAGCCGTCTGCGGCATAGCCTTCAAACCAGGCCTGCAGGCCGTCGGCCACCTCTTCCGGCGTACCGGAAAAGCGCGGGCGCGGCGAAGCGGCTTCCAGCGCCACCTGACGCAGGGTTAAGCTGCGCTCGCGGGCGTTACGCTTGATTTCATCGGTGGTGCTACGGAAGCTGTTTTTGCCTAAGTCGCCGATATCCGGGAACGGCTCGTCGAGCGGGTACTGGCTGAAATCGTGATGCTCGAAATAGCGTCCGAGGTAGTTGAGGGCATCGTTAATCGACACCAGCGCCGCCGTGGTTTGATACTGGTTCTCCACGTCATCGGCGTCTTTACCCACAATCACGCTGACGCCCTGGAAGATATGTAAATCAGACGCGCGGCGTCCGTTACTTTCCAGCTGCTGCTTCACGTCCCGGTAAAAGGCTTTTGCCTCATCAAGGGTTTCGTGATGGGTAAAAATGGCGTCGGCATGTTTCGCCGCCAGCTTTTTCCCGTCGTCCGACGCGCCCGCCTGAAAGACGATCGGCCGCCCCTGTGGCGTTCGCCCAATATTCAGCGGCCCGGCGACCTGGAAGAAATCACCGTGGTGGTCCAGGGCATGCAATTTGGCCGGGTCAAAAAACTGACCGCTCTCTTTGTTGCGGATAAACGCGTCGCCTTCCCAGGAATCCCACAGCCCTTTCACCACGTCGAGATACTCATCCGCAATCCGGTAGCGCAGCGCGTGCTCGGGGTGCTTTTCGCGGGAAAAGTTCTTCGCTGACCCTTCCAGCGGGGACGTCACCACGTTCCAACCCGCGCGTCCGTTGCTCAGGTGGTCGAGGCTGGCGAACTGCCGCGCCGTGGTAAAGGGCTCGCTGTAGGAGGTGGATAAGGTTCCCACCAGCCCCAGGCGCGAGGTGATGCTGGCGAGAGCGGATAACATCGTCAGCGGTTCAAAGCGATTTAAAAAATGCGGGATCGATTTCTCGTTGATATAGAGACCGTCGGCAACGAATAAAAAATCGAGTTTGCCCTCCTCCGCCTTTAACGCCGTCGCTTTGACGAAATCAAAATTGATGCTGGCATCGGCGACGGCCTCAGGGTGACGCCAGGCGGACATATTTCCGGATGCACCATGCAAAATGGTCCCCAGCCGCAGTTGACGATGTGCAGACATATTCACCTCTTAAGAATTAAACGTGTTGCAGGGCTTTTTCCGCAAGCTGTGCAAAATAGCGGGCAGCGGGCTCAATTAAGGCTTCATCCGGATTGAATGCCGGATGGTGTAAACCGTACGGGCTGTTGCTGCCGATGCTGACAAACGCCCCCGGGATCTGCTGCAGATAGACCGCGAAATCTTCCCCGCCCATATGCAGCTCGGCGTGCCGGGTTTCGTAGCCTGCTTCTCTGGCGACCGAGGTGGCGAAATCGGCCCAGCGTTCGTCGTTCACCAGCGCGGTGGGCCCGGCATACCAGGTGATGTCAATCTGCGCGCTAAAGGCGCTGGCAAACCCGGCGGCGATTTCGCCCACGCGGGCCTTCACATTCTGCTGCACTTCCGTGCGGTGGGTGCGCAGCGTGCCTTCCAGCTCGACGCTTTCCGGCAGCACGTTCCAGGTGTTACCGCCTGCAATGCGCGTCACGCTCAGCACCACCGAGTCCAGCGTGTTGACGTTGCGGCTGGCGACGCTTTGCAGCGCCGTTACCAGCTGGCTCGCCAGCACGATGGCGTCGTTGCCTTCGTGCGGACGTGCGGCGTGCGCGCCCTTACCGGTAATGCGGATCACGAAGCGATCGACGTTGGCATAAAACGGCCCGCCGCGGGTAGCGAACTCACCGACCGGCAGGCCGGGCTCGTTATGCATGCCGAAGATGGCGCTGACGTCACGCAGGGCACCGGCCCGCACCATGCTCTTCGCACCGCCAAAGTTCTCTTCGGCAGGCTGAAACAGGATCCGCACCCGGCCGTTAAGCGACGCTTCCCGCTCTTTCAGCTTTAACGCGGCGCCGAGGATCACGCTGGTGTGGATATCGTGTCCGCAGGCATGCATTACGCCTGCACGCTGGGAGCTAAACGGCACGCCGCTGCGCTCTTCAATCGGCAGGGCATCAATATCTGCGCGCAGCGCAATCAGTTTGTTGCCCGAGCCGATTTCCGCCACCAGCCCGGTCGACAGGTCGTAAGGCTGCGGAATAATCCCGGCATTCGTCAGCCACTGGCGCAGGCGCGTCGTGGTCTCCACTTCCTGGCCGGAGAGCTCTGGGTTCTGGTGCAGCTCGCGACGCCAGGCAATCAGCTGTTCGCCAAAGCTCATACGGTGACCTCCTTGTTAAGACGCGCCTCGGCAAGCAGGCGCAGCGACGCGACGCGCGTTGCCCCCTCCGCTACCGGCGTGTCGATGATAAATTCGTCAATACCCCACTTTTCATGCAGGGCGTTAAGCTGTTCGAGCACCGACTCAGCCGTACCCGCCAGCAGCGACTGCGCCCGACGTGCAATGCGCACCGGCTCGCTGCCCGCCTGGCGCGCAAAGGCGTAGGCCTGCTCTTCGCTGGCCACGGTGACACGCTGGCCGTTTGCCAGCTCAACGCCCCACACTTCGACCTTCTGCGCCAGGGCTTCCGCCTCTGCCTGCGTCGGCGCGACAATCGCCTGTACCGCCACAATCACGTCCCGCGTGCTGTTCTTACGCCAGGTCGAGACCACCTCGCGCAGCAGCTCAGGGTCACCGTTCAGATGCGCGGCAAACACAAAGTGCCAGCCGAGCCCGGCGGCCAGCAGCGCGCTATCGATACTCGCGCCCAGCAGGAAACCCTCTGCAGGCAGCAGCGGCAGCGGCGTGGCGCGAACGGCCTCATCATTAGACTGATGCTCAGGACGGATCCAGCGATCGAGCTGGGCCAGCTGTTCGGCGAAGCTGCCCTTTTCCAGTTGATTCAGACCCTGCTGAAGCGCGCGGGTTGAGAGCGGCAGCCCGCCGGGGGCTTTTCCGACGCCGAGATCCACGCGGCCGGGCGCCAGCGCGGCCAGCACGTTAAAATTCTCGGCGACTTTATAAGGGCTGTAGTGCTGGAGCATCACGCCGCCGGATCCGACGCGGATGCGCGTTGTCTGCCCGAGGATCCAGGCAATCAGCAGCTCCGGCGAGGGGCTGGCAAGATGGGGAGTGTTGTGGTGTTCGGCAATCCAGAAGCGGTGATAGCCCAGATTTTCTGCCTGCTGCGCCAGCGCCAGCGTACGCGCCAGTGCATCGGCAGCCGTTTCGTTTTCAGCGATGGGGCTTTTATCCAGAATGCTGATTCGCCATGACATGTTGCGTTCTCGTTTGACTTAACATGTCGACATTATTAAAGGCGCATTTCACCGCTGAGAAACAATTAATTTACATTTAGTTTGCCGGAAATCAGATATATAAAACCATGCTAAGAATAAGACTTTAAGTCGGCAATCAGCGTTTTCACCTGCCCGCGCCGGGTAATACGGACGAAGCGAATATGCCCATACTGCGGGTTTTGCAGATCGGCTTCATAACGCGTGCGGTTGTTACGCCAGGTTTTCATCGTCCAGATGAGGATGGACTCTCTGCTGAAAAACGCGCGCCGGAAACTCTCTTTGTTCCCCGTTCCGGGCCAGAGCTCGCGCTTATGCCAGGCCCGTTTGATTGCCCTGGTGACGGCCTGCCAGAGGGTGCGGGCAAAGCCATAATCGACCCACACCACAACGTCGACATTGCGCCATTTCACCGGCCGCGTGCGGTTATAGTTACCGTCGAGCACCCAGTCTGGCGAAGCCTGTAGCGCCTGCTCCAGCTTTGACTGAAACTCATCGTCCGGCGTCCCCTGCCAGTCAGGTCGCCAGTAGAGTCTGTCCATCTCGATATAGGGAATAGCCAGTTCGGTCGCAATCTGCTTCGCCAGCGTGCTTTTTCCGCTCCCGCTGGTTCCGATGACGTTAATTTTCACCTCAGCCTCACTGTGTTAACGAAAACTGACCAAATCATAGCGTTTTCATTCTGTTAACGAAACGCTATTTCAGCATGGTAATTTTTCCTGAGAGACGATCTCTCTCTTTCAGTTTTGGTTATGTCGTTTATTTGCAGCAACTCAAAAAAACGCCCCTGAAAATATTTTCATTTTTATTACATTCGAGAACATTAACATATTAAAAATAATGGAGAATGGGTATTTCAGGTAGCCATAATTTCAGAGAGAATATGCAGCAGGCCGTTACATAAAAATAATCAAACTCATCTTGCCGGAGCATTTTCCGGGCATTTTTTATTCTTGCACAACATCATGGAGTTACTCATGAGGCGTAACACTCCCGTTACACAAAACGAGTATTTACTTAACGATGGTTCGACGTTAATGTCGACCACCGATACCAAAAGCCATATTACCTATGCTAATTCCGCTTTTATTGAAGCCAGCGGATATAAAGAAGAACATCTTCTGGGTGAGCCGCATAACCTCATCCGCCATCCCGACATGCCTGCCGAAGCGTTTGGCGACATGTGGTATACCCTGCAGCAGGGTGAGACCTGGACGGGGCTGGTGAAGAACCGTCGTCATAATGGCGACCACTACTGGGTGCGGGCAAACGTTACGCCGGTCTGGCAGGGTGGATCCCTGACGGGCTATATTTCCGTACGAAATATACCCGCACGGGAAGAGATTGCGGCCAGTGAAAAACTGTATGCAAAAGTGCGTAATAACGAATTAAAACATTACCGCTTTTATAAAGGGTTACTGGTTCGGCGCGGTTTATTTTCGTTTATGTCGCTCTTTAAATGTCTCAGCACCAGTAAACGCATCCATCTGGGTATTGCGACGACGGCGTTACTCTCCTGCCTCACGGTGTATTTATTCCCTGATAAACTTATGCAGTCGGGAAGTCTGGCGCTGCTGTTTATTGCCCTGACCTATTATCTTCATGCGCAGATCGCCCGTCCGGTAAAATCTATTGTGCAACAGATGCAGCGCGTGGTTTCAGGACGTAAAACGGACTATTACCATTTTGACAGGATCGACGACATCGGGCTGATGATGCGCCTGGTGAATCAATCAGGCTTGAACCTGAATTCGCTGGTTGACGATGTCGGGGCGCAAATCAGCGGGATTGGCACCATCAGCCAGCAGGTCGCGAAAGAAGGTGCGGCGCTGCAAACGCGTTCAGAAGAGACCGCAGACTTTCTGCAGCAAACCGCGTCAGCGGTGGAAGAGATCGCCAGCGCGGTGGAGCAGACGGCAGAAACGGCTAAAGAAGCCACGGAGATGGCGGATCGCACCCGCGACAGCGCCCACCGCGGTGAAGCGATGATGAAAGAGACCATCGGTATGATGCAATCCGTGTCGCAGGATAACAGCCAGATCGTCGATATTATCAGCGTTATCGATCGTATCGCCTTCCAGACCAACATTCTTGCGCTGAATGCGGCCGTGGAAGCAGCGCGCGCAGGTGAAGCCGGGCGCGGTTTTGCCGTGGTGGCGGCTGAGGTGCGCAATCTTGCGCAGCACTCCGCGACGGCGGCGAAAGAGATCAAAGCGCTGATTGAGAAAAACGTCGCCAGCGTCAACGCAGGCGTAGAGAAGGTAGAACAGACCGAAACGCAGCTGACGGTCATGATCGACAACGTGCTGCGGGTCTCCTCCCTGATTAAGGAGATCGGCCACGCCACGCAGGAGCAAACCCAGGCGCTGACGCTCATCAACGCATCCATCTCCCGTATCGGCGCAATGACCCACAACAATACGGGGATGGTGGATAACGTCACTCACGCCGCGAATCACCTGACGCAGCGCACCACGCGCCTGCAGCAGGCGATTGCCGTTTTTGGCGGTTAGCCGCGGAGTTTTGAAGCCTGGGGCCATTTTTATGCTCTGCCACCGTTAAAATCTTTACCACCTGGTAATAATTAAGAGATTCTGATGATTAAATAATCAAGCTACCGACCGTTTTGTCTAAAAACTCATCACGATTCAGCGTGTTGTGATCGCCGTCTGCTCTGACCACACGATTTCCTTCGACGTGCATCACTTTCGGCACGGTTATATTTTGCGTCGCTTATGAATTGCAGGTAGGATGCCTCGCCATGTTTCGCCTTATCCATACGCAGAATGACTGGGAAGGCGACATGTGTTTGCGCAGAAGCAATCGTTTGTATTGTGCTCTGCCAGGCAGGACTATCACGATAATGGTTCAGACAGGCAAACAGGTAACTCAATGAAAACAAGCAATAAAAGCGCAGCCGATCATCATGCTGCTAAACGTCGCTGGTTGAACTCCCACGAAGAGGGCTACCACAAAGCGATGGGCAACCGTCAGGTTCAAATGATCGCCATCGGCGGCGCTATCGGAACGGGGCTGTTTTTAGGTGCGGGTGCGCGTCTGCAAATGGCTGGCCCGGCTCTCGCCCTGGTCTATCTGGTGTGCGGGATCTTCTCTTTCTTCATTCTACGCGCGCTGGGCGAACTGGTACTGCATCGCCCTTCCAGCGGAAGCTTCGTCTCTTACGCCCGTGAATTCCTCGGCGAAAAAGCGGCCTACGTTGCAGGCTGGATGTACTTCGTCAACTGGGCGATGACCGGTATTGTCGATATCACCGCCGTTGCGCTGTATATGCACTACTGGGGCGCGTTCGGCGATGTGCCGCAGTGGGTCTTTGCGCTTGGCGCGCTGGCGATTGTCGGTACCATGAACATGATCGGCGTGAAGTGGTTCGCGGAGATGGAGTTCTGGTTTGCGCTGGTAAAAGTGCTGGCCATCGTGATTTTCCTGGTCGTGGGTACCGTCTTCCTTGGCAGCGGCAAGCCGCTGGACGGCAATGCCACCGGCTTCCATCTGATAACCGATAACGGCGGATTCTTCCCGCACGGTCTGCTGCCTGCGCTGGTCCTGGTTCAGGGCGTCGTGTTCGCCTTCGCCTCCATCGAACTGGTGGGCACCGCAGCAGGTGAATGTAAAGATCCGCAGACCATGGTGCCAAAAGCCATTAACAGCGTGATCTGGCGTATCGGTCTGTTCTACGTCGGTTCCGTGGTGCTGCTGGTTCTGCTGCTGCCGTGGACTGCCTATCAGGCAGGTCAGAGTCCGTTTGTGACCTTCTTCTCTAAGCTCGGCGTGCCTTACGTTGGCAGCATCATGAACATCGTGGTCCTGACCGCGGCGCTCTCCAGCCTGAACTCCGGTCTTTACTCTACCGGTCGTATCCTGCGCTCCATGTCGATGGGCGGTTCTGCGCCGAAGTTCATGTCGAAGATGAGCAAGCAGCAGGTTCCCTATGCGGGGATTCTGGCAACGCTGGTGGTTTACGTTTTTGGCGTGTTCCTGAACTATCTGGTGCCGTCCCGCGTATTTGAGATCGTTCTGAACGTCGCTGCACTGGGGATTATCGCCTCCTGGGCCTTTATTGTGGTCTGCCAGATGCGTCTGCGCAAAGCGATCAAAGAAGGCAAAGCGGCTGATGTGAGCTTCAAGATGCCGGGCGCACCGGTGACCTCCTGGCTCACCCTGCTGTTCCTGTTCAGCGTGCTGGTGCTGATGGCGTTCGACTACCCGAACGGTACCTACACCATTGCGACGATTCCGCTGCTGGCGGTACTACTGATTGCCGGCTGGTTCGGCGTGCGTAAGCGCGTTCACGAGATCCACAGCACTGCGCCGGTTCATCACGACGATGAGAAACACGACGCACCGCTGGTGGAAGAAACCTCGCGTTAAGCATCCGGTAAGCATTAAAAAAGGAAGGCAAATGCCTTCCTTTTTTTTATCTTACAGCGCGATACGAATCACGTCGTCAGGCTGGGTGGCTTCCTGCTGGCGAGTGGATTTTTGTTTCACCGTCACGTACAGGGTTTTGCCATCCGCGGAGAGCGCCAGGCTGTTCGGGTAGACCGGCGTGTCGAAGGTTTTTGTGACCTTATACGTTTTCGCGTCAATTACGCTCAACTTACCGGCTTCACGGTGCGTCACATAGGCTTCATTGCGGGCCGGGTTAAACAGGACCGCCAGCGATTCCGGCGCAGCGATTTTCTCGATCACACTGCCGTCTTTCAGGCTCACCACCAGCACTTCCGGCTGTTTTGAATCGGTCAGGAACGCGCGCTGGCCGGCGGTATCGAGGCTGAGGTTCAGGTAGAAATGCTCTTTACCGTCATCCTGCACTTTTTTACGGCTCAGGATTTTGTTGGTGGCCGTATCAATGGTTACCAGCTCACCGTCCGCATTCGTGGTGTACAGACGTTTCGCCTGCGCATCCAGCGCCAGGCCGGTGCTGTACGTACCGGTATTGGCAATGGTCTCTTTCAGCTTCAGCGTGGCGCCATCCACCACCCAAATCACGCTCTCTTTGCCGACACCGGTGATGTAAATCGTGTTGCTCGCGTCATCCGCCACCAGCTGGCGCGGCTGCAGCGGTTTGACGGTTTCGCTGCGTTGACGCCCGTCCAGCACCAGACGCCCTTTCACGTCGCCCGTTTTCGCATCAATGGCCGTCACCGCACCGTTGATGGTATTACCGAACCACAACGTTTGGGTCGCATTGTCAAAGGTGGCACCAAAGGGTTTGAGATCGCTATGGATCGCCTGCGTCACGTCCAGGGTGACCGGATCAAGGCGATAGACAACCCCGCCCTTATCGGTTTTGCGGCTTTGCGAGGTCGCCACCCACAGCGCATTCTCCTGCTGGCTGACCGCCATTTCATACGCCCCTTTGCCCACCGCTTTACGCAGCACCTCTTCGGCGGCATGTACCTGGAAAGTCCCGGCAAGCAGTAAAGTGGCAGACAGCAGTGACAGGCTCAGACGCGACGAGCACAGATGACGTAAAGACATAACAATTCCTTTTCTGAAAAGAGGGGGTTCCGCTGACATCACTTCCGGCAGACAACGTCATGGCATTGCCTTTTGATAATGAGAATAGTAATCATTAATGAACTGAATGTGGAGTTTTTCTTTCACGCTTCGCCTTTCATTAACGCAATGTGCGGTTATAGTTTTCAAAACATTTACAAAACCTTTAACATGTATGGACATGTTCCATTTGGTTCGTTTATACACCACAACCGGTTTTATTCATGAAAATCATTTCTGCCCGTAAGGCCTCTCTCCCGCTGCTGCTGGTTCCCGTCATTCTTGCGCCGCTCACCGCGTTGAGCGCGGAGGAACAGACCATGATCGTCAGCGCCACGCCGCAAACCGTATCGGAGCTGGATACCCCGGCCGCGGTCAGCGTCGTCAATGGCGATGACATGCGCCACGCCGCGCCGCGCATCAACCTGTCTGAATCTCTTGGCAGCGTCCCGGGACTGCAAATTCAGAACCGCCAGAACTATGCCCAGGATCTCCAGCTTTCAATTCGCGGGTTTGGTGCCCGCTCAACGTTTGGCGTGCGCGGTATCCGTATGTATGTCGACGGTATCCCTGCCACCATGCCGGATGGACAGGGCCAGACCTCCAACATCGATCTCTCCAGCGTTGAGAGCGTTGAAGTGCTGCGCGGCCCATTCTCTGCCCTGTACGGCAACGCCTCCGGCGGAGTGATTAACATCAACACCCAGACCGGGCAGCAGCCGCCAACCATTGAAGCTAGCAGCTATTACGGCAGCTACGGTACCTGGCGCTACGGCATGAAAGCCACCGGCGCGATGGGTGACGGCACCCACGCGGGCGATGTGGATTACACCGTTTCCACCACCCGTTTCACCACCAAAGGCTACCGCGACCACAGCGGCGCGCGGAAGAATCTGGCCAATGCTAAGCTGGGCGTGCGCATTGACGACGCGAGCAAGCTGACGCTGATTTTCAACAGCGTGGACATGAAGGCCAACGATCCGGGCGGGCTGAGCTATCAGGAGTGGCAGAATAACCCGCGTCAGTCTCCGCGCGGCGATCAGTACAATACCCGCAAAACAATCAAGCAGACCCAGGCCGGCCTGCGCTACGATCGTCAGCTCAGCACCCAGGACGACCTCAGCGTGATGATGTACGCCGGCGAGCGTGAAATGACGCAGTACCAGTCGATTCCGTATCAGCCGCAGCTGAAAGCCTCCCACTCCGGCGGCGTGATTGATATGCAGCGTCATTATCAGGGTATCGATACCCGCTGGACGCACCGTGGCGAGCTGCTGGTGCCGGTGACGTTTACTACCGGCCTGAACTACGAAAACCTGAGCGAAGATCGTCGCGGATACGAGAACTTCGTGATGAACAACGGCGTGCCGGATTACGGCGTGAAAGGTGACAAGCGTCGAAACGAACGTAACCTGATGTGGAACGTTGACCCTTACCTGCAAACCAGCTGGCAGCTGACGCAGAAACTGTCGGTGGATGCGGGAGTGCGCTACAGCTCGGTGTGGTTTGATTCCAACGACCATTACGTTACGCCGGGCAACGGTGACGACAGCGGTGACGCGAGCTATCACAAGTGGCTCCCGGCCGGTTCCGTTAAGTATGCGGTGACGGACGCATGGAACCTCTACGCTGCCGCAGGTCGTGGGTTCGAAACGCCAACCATCAACGAGCTGTCCTATCGCGCCGATAACCAGGGCGGCCTGAACATCGGCCTGCAGCCGTCCACCAACAACACGTATGAAGTGGGCAGCAAAACCCGCATCGGCAATGGCCTCCTGACCGCAGCGCTGTTCCGCACCGATACGGATGATGAGATCGTGGTAGATGCCAGCTCTGGCGGGCGTACCAGCTATAAAAATGCCGGTAAAACACGTCGTCAGGGGGTGGAAGTCTCCCTCGACCAGCAGTTTGCCGAGAACTGGAAGCTGAAGATGGCGTGGACTTACCTGGATGCCACCTACCGGACTAACGTCTGCAGCGACGCAGACTGCAACGGTAACCGGATGCCGGGTATCGCCCGCAACATGGGTTACGCCTCGTTTGGCTGGCAGCCGGAGGAAGGCTGGTACGCGGGTTCTGACGTGCGCTACATGAGCGATATCATGGCCGACGACGAGAATACGGCGAAAGCGCCGTCGTATACTGTGGTCGGGCTCAATACCGGGTATAAGTTTAACTACGGCAACTGGGGCATGGACGTCTTTGGCCGCGTCGATAACCTGTTCGATAAAGAGTACGCGGGCTCGGTTATTGTCAACGAGTCTAACGGTCGTTATTACGAGCCTGCACCAGGCCGTAACTACGGGGTCGGGCTGTCGGTCTCTTATCGCTTCGAGTAAGCGAAAAGAAAAGTTTATCTTATTAATGAAATAACGCTCCTGATGGCAATAAGCCATCAGGAGTTATTCACCAGATAAATAATTAGGGGTGAAATATAGTCGCTCTGCTAAATAATCGCTTAGTTAAAATATTGTCGCTGTAAAAGCGAATTCGCTTCATCAATCAACTTTTCTATTGCCTTCTGGCTGGCGTCGACATCCCGGCGTTCCAGGGCTGAAAGCAGCTCGTCATAGTGATACGTCGCTTCTTTAATGTCATTAAGCTCCTGGTGCAGATAGTTAATGCAGGGCCCGATGCGCACCCACAGCTGCTCTATTAATGCATTAAGCGTAGGCATTTCCGCATACTGATAAAGCGTGAACCGGAAGACGCGATTCGCATGCAGTGCCTGTTGGACGTTCCCGTTGCGCATGGCCTCATGAAAGGCATCCGACAACTTGCGCAACGCCTCCAGTTTGCTATCAGACATATTCTGACAGGCTGCGGCGACCGCCATCGGCTCAAGCTGCTTGCGGATGGCGTTAATCTCGTTATAGCGCTCCAGCGTGACCTCCGGAACCAGAAATGCCTGCGCCGGCGTGGCGTGTAACGCCCCTGATGACACCAGGCGCAAAAGCGCCTCGCGAACAGGGGTAATACTGGTGCCTAATTTATCGGCGATCTCTTTTGTAATCAGTCGTGCTCCTGGTTTGAGGGAGCCTGTTATTAACGCCCCTTTCAAACTGTGTTCAACCTGCATAGTAAGGCTAACCCTTTGGGCTTTTTCTAAGTGATCCAAATCAAGCATGTGGAATTCCTGTAGCTAAAACTTAATGCTATTTTTAAACGCCAGTTTTAATAAAACGGCGCCGGTCCGATATATCCTGTATCGTCATGCCTGGTGGTGGGAAGTACGTAAAAACATCAAAAAAGCAAAGTTTGTTTTTTTTATTGGTTCCGGGCCCATCCGGGAAGCGGGCGCGAAATGCCATGTCCATTAATTAAAGACAATATATCGTATCTTCACAAATAAATATGGCGGGAAACCCCGCCATAGTGCCGTTTATTTATTGTCACTCGCGACGCGAATCACGACTTTGCCGAAGTTACGCCCTTCGAGCAGGCCAATCAGCGCCTCGGGCGCGTTCTCCAGCCCGTCCGTTATCTGTTCGCGATAGTGAATTTTGCCCTCCTGCACCCAGCGTCCCATCGCCTCCTGGAACTCCTTAATGCGTTGACCGTAATCCTGGCCGATGATAAAGCCCTGCATACGAATGCGTTTCTTCAGGATGGTTGCCATCAGGAGCGGCAGGCGATCCGGCCCTTCTGGCAGGCCCGTCGCATTGTAGCCGCTCACCAGGCCGCACACCGGCACGCGCGCGGAGGTATTCAGTAACGGCAGTACGGCGTCAAATACCTTCCCGCCGACGTTTTCATAATAGATATCAATTCCTTTCGGGCAGGCGCGTTTCAGCTGTTCGGCAAAGTCCTCCGCGTGGTGATCCAGACACAGGTCAAACCCGAGGACCTCAACGGCATGGCGGCATTTTTCAGCCCCACCGGCGACGCCAACCACCCGGCAACCTTTAATTTTGCCGATCTGCCCGACGGTCGCGCCCACCGGGCCTGTTGCCGCGGCGACCACCAGCGTTTCACCCGCTTTGGGTTGCCCGATATCCAGCAATCCCATATAGGCGGTGAAGCCCGGCATACCCAGAATACCCAGCGCCCAGGAAGGATGAGAGGGATTTTCGCCCAGCGTCACCAGGCCGCTGCCGTCCGAGAGTTCATATTCCTGCCAGCCGCTGTAGCCCAGCACCCACTCACCCGGTTTGAAATCGGGATGATTCGACTGCTCAACGCGGCTGACCGTTCCCCCCACCATCACCGCGCCAATCTCAACCGGAGGAGAATAGGATGGCGCATCGCTCATGCGGCCCCGCATGTACGGGTCCAGCGACAGCCAGACGGTACGCAGCAAAAGCTGACCCTCACCAGGGGCGGGAACAGGCTGCGTTTCCAGACGAAAATTTTCCGCCACCGGCGCACCCTGAGGACGGGAGGCCAGTACCCAGCGGCGATTTTGTGAAACAGGTTGATTCATCGGGATCTCCTTCTGGTACAAATGTCATTACAGCCTGGCTCACGATCGGCGTTATCGCATTAGCATTACGAGGCAGACTGGTTAAGCCGTACGACCAGATAGATGCAAGTTTCATTCGTTTCGTTGATGAACCGGCAGTCATTTGGCGGCCCCAGCTCGAGACAGTCTCCGGCGCGCATCTCGTGGCGCGTATCGCCCTCCTGAAACACCAGCTCGCCGGACTGAAGCCAGATAAGCTGACGTGCCAGCGCGTAAGAAGATGCAGGCATCGGAACATCGCTGCCCGCAGGCAGTTCAACCTGAACAAGGTCGATGGGCAGATCGGTGCGGGGAGAAACATGGCGGCGGAGGTAGTGCGTCTGAGGGTCGCGCCAGACGGGCTGGTTTGCCAGGCGCAGCAGCTTGCCTTCCTGCATTTCGGCCCGGGCAATCAGCGTGGACATGCTGATGCCAAACGCGCCGGACAGGCGGGCGAGCAAGGTGGCTGTCGGGCTGCTGTCTCCACGTTCAATCTTGTGGATCATCGCGCGCGAGACCCCTGCCCGGTCAGCAAGCTCGCTCAGGGACCATCCGCGAGACTCGCGTTCAAGGCGAATTCTTGCGCTAATCCGTTGATTCATTGTGTCTGCTATGGTGTTCATGACGTCATACTATAGTGTATGAACGGCATTTCAATGGGCTTTTGATAACAAAAAAATATGGCTTATGCCGTAGCGATCGGGCAGTACGGTTGTGTAATATCGTAGCTACCGCGTAATACTATAGTGAACAACACACAGAGGGTTAATCATGATCGTTCGTCATGCCTGCAAGGAAGACTGCGCTGCGATAGGCGAAATCTACAACCACGCGGTGCTGCATACTGCCGCGATCTGGAACGATAAAACCGTCGATACCGATAACCGAATCGCCTGGTTTGAGGCGCGCACGCTCGCGGGTTACCCGGTTCTGGTGAGTGAGGAAGACGGCGTTATCACCGGTTACGCCTCTTTCGGCGACTGGCGCGCCTTCGACGGTTTCCGTCATACGGTTGAGCATTCTGTCTACGTCCACCCGGACCATCAGGGCAAAGGCATTGGCCGCACGCTGATGATCGCGCTGATAAACGAGGCCCGCGCCATCGGTAAACACGTGATGGTGGCCGGTATTGAAGCGCAAAACCATGCCTCGATTCATCTCCATGAAACGCTTGGTTTTGTCACCACGGGGCAGATGCCGCAGGTGGGAACCAAGTTTGGCCGCTGGCTGGACTTAACCTTTATGCAGCTGCAGCTGGACGAGCGCAGCGATCCGGACGCCATCCCATGAATCAATCCCTGACCCTGGCGTTTCTGGTGGCGGCGGGAATTGGTCTGGTGGTGCAAAATACCTTAATGGTGCGTATCACCCAGTCCTCTTCCACCATTCTTATCGCGATGCTGCTGAATTCGCTGGTCGGCATTGTGCTGTTTGTCAGCATTCTGCTGCTGAAACAGGGCGTCGCCGGGTTTAGCGAGCTGGCCGCAACGGTACGCTGGTGGACGCTCATCCCGGGGCTGCTGGGGTCGTTTTTCGTGTTTGCCAGCATCAGCGGATATCAGAACGTTGGCGCGGCGACGACCATCGCCGTGCTGGTGGCAAGCCAGCTCATCGGCGGGCTGGTGATGGACGTGCTGAGGAGCAACGGCATTCCGCTCCGCGCCCTGATTGGCCCGGTATGCGGCGCGGTGATGCTGGTGGTCGGAGCCTGGCTGGTGGCGCGACGCCAGTTTTGAACGTTACAGTATCGTGCCGCCTTTGGTCAGCTGTTCCTGACGCGCGTCTATCTCTTCTTTATGCTGCTTGCCGTGATGCGAAATCGCGGTACGCAGGCGCTGCTGCTGTGTATAGCGTTCTTCCCGGCTCAGCTCTGCATCATCGCTTAATTCAATCAGCAGTTCATTCATGTGGGTAATGACGCTCTCTTCGATGGCGGCATCGACGCGGACGATAACATCGTTTAAATGTGACATTGTCACTCCTTGTTATGAGCCCGGTGGCGCTACGCCGTACCGGGCAATAAAACGCTTAGTTCAGCTTCGCCTTAGAGAAATCGCTGCCCATCAGGCTTACGCTGTATCCCGTCACGTTGCTGCGGGTCGCATAGAACGTTTTCCCGTTTGCCAGTGCGATCCAGGGCGCCTGCTGGTAGAAAATCTCCTGCGCCTGGCCGTAGAGTTTCGCACGCTCGGCCGGGCTGCTGGTCAGCTTCGCTTTTTGAACCAGTGCATCATAACCCTTATCGCACCAGCGCGCGGCGTTTGATCCGGTTTTAATGCTGTTGCAGCCCAGCAGCACGTCGGCAAAGTTGTCCGGGTCGCCGTTATCGGACATCCAGCCAAACAGCGCGGAGTCATGTTCGCCTTTACGCATCCCGGAGAGATATTCGCCCCACTCGTAAGAGACAATTTTGGCCTTCACGCCGACTTTCGCCCAGTCGCTCTGGATCATCTCCGCGATACGACGCGAGTTCGGGTTATACGGACGCTGAACCGGCATTGACCACAGCGTGACTTCCGCCCCCTTCTCCAGCCCCGCCTGCTTCAGCAGCGCTTTCGCTTTTTCTGGATCGTAGCTGTAGTCTTTCAGGTTTTTATTAAAGCCCAGCATATTTGGCGGGATCGGCGATTTTGCCACCGTACCGGAACCCATAAAGACCGCATTGACGATAGCCTTCTTGTCGGTCGCGTAGTTAAGCGCCTGGCGCACCAGCACGTTATCAAACGGTTTTTTCTCGGTGTTAAACGCCAGATAGCCGACGTTCAGCGCATCGACAGAGTGCAGCGTCAAATCTTTGTTCTTTTTAATCACGTCAAACTGAACCGGGGACGGTGCAGGAATGATTTGACACTCGTTGGTCTGCAGCTTCGCCAGACGGGTCTCCACGTTAGGGGTAATGGAGAAGATCAGGTGTTTAGTCGGCACCGCGCCATCCCAGTAGTTCGGGTTAGCAACATAGCGAATCAACGAATCAACTTTGTACTGCTGCAGGACATAAGGCCCGGTACCAATCGGCCAGGTGTCTACGTTTTCAGGCGTGCCTTTTTTCAGCATCGCGTCGGCGTATTCGGCGGAGAGAATGGAGGCGAAATCCATCCCCCAGTCGGCCAGAAACGCGGCGTTGGGCTCGCTGAGGGTGAACTGAACGTGATAATCATCGACCTTTTTCACGTCCTGAATCAGCTTATCGAGCCCGACATCGTTAAAGTATTCGTAGTTGCCCTGCGACACATTATGGTACGGGTGTTTAGGGTCTTTCTGACGCATAACCGAGAAAATAACGTCATCGGCGTTAAAGTCGCGCGTCGGTTTGAAGTATTTATTGCTGTTGAACTTCACCCCTTTGCGCAGGGCAAAGGTATACGTCTTACCGTCCGGCGAAATCGTCCAGGACTCCGCCAGCGACGGGACCGGGGTGTTTTTTACCGGGTCGAAATTGATCAGGCGGTTGTACAGTACCTGAGAGCTGGCTACAAAAGACGGGCCAGAGCTGGCGATTTGCGGGTTGAAGGACTCGGGGGACGCTTCAGAACAGTAAATAAGGGTGTCGTTGTTCGCCGCCCATGCGGCACCGGCTGGTAAAAGAGTGCTCAGCGCGAGGGCGAGCAGTGTTTTCCCTGTAGACATGGTTATAACCCTGACAGTTTTATTATATAAGACAGTAATAACAGCACAGGCGATATGACCTGGCAAATAACGAAACACTATCAGGTTATTCTAAAGCCGCGTTTTTTGCTGTTTAAACAGCCAGCGCCCGAAAAGGTGATTTGCCTTAAGGGCCGTTATTCGTCAAGCACAACCGTCAGTTTCTATGCCGCAAGAAATCGGCCCTTTTAGCGTCTCTTCCCCCGTTTGGTTGCTTCCTCGTTTCGTTAAAGTAATGGTGTGAAGAAGTATATGGGATCAAATCGTGGCAAAAACTCTTTTACGCAGCGGTAACCTGGATGACTTTCAGGCCGTTGGCGGCGGCGGACAAGCCGTTTTTGAATCAGCGTTACAAATCCGGGAAGCGCTCCGGTTGCGCAAACAACAGGCCATCGTCGACTGTCTGGCTATTCCTCAGGTCAACGACAGCGGTGACCGCGTGGACTGGTATTCCCCCGTTGAAGGGAGCGTAACCAGCTGGAAAGCGGCCGATGAGGATGACCGTTATCGCGCCCTGCGTTACCTGGAAAATACGCTCGCCAGCGTCGAGTCATTAAGCAAGAAATGCCTCCAGTCGCCCAAAACCGCGCAGCAGCTTTTTGGCTCTCTGCTGTCAAAGGCGTTTCAGTTCCCGGGTGAAAACTTCCTCTTCCTGGTGGACGGAAAGCCGGTCATCAGCTTCTGGGGGTTTGTAAACCTGAACGAAAATGCGCGCGACGATGTCCTCGGCTGCCTGCGTGAATCGCTGGTCCCTGAGCCCGCCCCCGTTGTGATTGAAGATCCTGAACCCGAGCCTGAGCCAGAACCGGTGGTGGCCTTTGAACACGCCGACGAGCCGCTGATCGCCCCTTCCACGGTGGTGCGCATCACGCCGGAAGATTTGTATGAGCCTGAGCCGGCACAGGCCGTTGCGCAACCCGTTCAGGAACCGGCTGTGCCGATCGTCGCGAAAAAGCGCCGCGTTCCCCTGTGGACGCTTCCGGTTGCCGCGGTGATCGTTGCCGCCGTTGCCGCGCCGCTGATGTGGCCAAAACAGTCCCCTTCCGCTGAGCCCGCCCCGGCGCCCGCACCTCAGCCCGTAGAGATTGCACCAAAGCCGATCAAAGCGGTTGAGCCGCTGGCCATGAAATTACCGCTGCATCAGGCAGAGGTCCTGGCAAGCAAAGAAAAAGAGCCTGCGCCTGCGCCACAGCCTGCCCCGGTGGTGATTGTCGCCATCCCGAAAGACGCCATGGTGATGGAAGCGAATCAGGTAAAAGCGGGATCGACGCGATTCCTGAACGGTACCTGGCGTGCGGTTCTCGACGTGAAAGATCCGGTCACCGGCAAGCCGCCGTCAATGCGCTATCAGATCCAGAACAATAAAGGCTTCGCCCGGGTTGTCCATGGCGACAATGTTGTCTGCCGCGCGGAGGTCTTCTCCGGCCTGCACAGCAACGGCGAGCTGATGATTAAAAGTCGCGGTACTGCCCGCTGCACCGACGGCTCCCGCTACCCGATGCCGGAGGTTGCCTGTAAAGCAGGCGCCAGCGATATCGCAGAATGTCGCGCCCGTTATGATGCCAATACCGTCGTTCCCCTGACGTTCAAGAAAGCAGGTGCCTGATCTTATGCTGGTAAATCTTTGCGACTATAAACAAAGCGTCACGCTTATTGCCAACAGCGGCGTGCAGTTCCTTGATTTCGGTCTGACACCGCAGGACACCGCCAGCAACGGGCGCTTCGTACGTAAAACCGCGAACGGTCCGCTTTTGCGGCTCGATTTCGACCTGGTTAACGGGCGCTATACCGTGCCGGGCACGAACGGCGGGCAGCCTGAAGTGGTCAAACCGGAAACCACCATCCCGCTGCATCAGTCCCTGGCGGTGCTGGACGGCGTCTGGCTCCCGGTTCCGTTTCTGCGCTTCAACCCACCGCGAACCTTTGTTGAGGGGCCGGATAACTGGGCCCGCGTTCAGGTGCGCAGGCTGGATACACCCGACACGGCGGGCAATACGCACCGCGTCACGCTCGCCCTTGACAGCCAGATTGCAGAACACGCCACGTCCGCCCTGTCCCCGGTTGAAAACGATATTCTCAACGGGACCCGATTCGCGCTGGCCTGGCGAGACAACGAAGTTGAAAGTTTCCTCGACCAGACCTGGATTGACGGCTGGCTGCGCGAGGCGTTTACCCAGTATGCCGACGGCGTTGAAAACCGTTCAGAACGCGATCTCCAGCAGGCGATGCGCGGGTTTGAATATCAGGCCCACTGGCTTAACCTGCTGACCATGCTCGGTGAACAGCTCACCGTGCCGGAAGTGAAATTTGTTACCCATACGCTCAGCACGCCAGCCATTCCGGTAGACCTGATCCTCGACGTGGGCAATACCCACACCTGCGGCGTCATTATTGAAGACCACGGCGACGCCAACGATGGGCTGCGCCAGACCGCCGAGCTGCAGGTCCGCTCGCTCAGCGAGCCGCAGTTCCTGAATGCGCCCCTGTTCACCAGCCGTCTCGAGTTTTCGGAAGCGCGCTTCGGCAAGCAGCACTTCTCGGTTGAAAGCGGTCGCGAAGATGCCTTTGTCTGGCCGTCGATTGTTCGCGTGGGCGATGAAGCCCGCAAGCTGGCGATGCAGCGTCTGGGAACAGAAGGCAACAGCGGCATCTCCAGCCCGCGTCGCTACCTGTGGGATGAAACGCCGGTCGTGCAGGACTGGCGCTTTAGCCAGATGAACAGCAAAACCCAGCGTGAGCCGCTTGCCACCGCGTTTCCGCTGATGAACCTGATGAACGATGACGGCGAGCCGCTCTTCACTCTGCCGCAGGACGAGCGGTTGCCGGTCTTCTCGCCGCAGTACAGCCGCAGTACGCTGATGACGCACATGCTGTGCGAGCTGCTGGCGCAGGCGCTGGGGCAGATCAACAGCGTCGCCACGCGCCTGCGTCTGGGCTTCCCGGCATCGCCGCGCCAGCTGCGCACCCTGATCCTGACCCTGCCCTCGGCCATGCCAAAGCAGGAGCGCGAAATTTTCCGTCGCCGCATGTTTGAAGCCATCGCCATCGTGTGGAAAGCGATGGGATGGCACCCGCAGGATGAGGATTTTGTCACCCGCAAACAGCAGGATAAAAGCGTGGTGCCGGTTCCTGAAATCCAGATGGAGTGGGATGAAGCCAGCTGCGGTCAGCTGGTCTGGCTGTATAACGAAGCGATCTCCCGCTTTGGCGGTCAGACCGAAGCCTTCTTCGCCTCCCTGGCCCGCCCGGACCGTGAGCCTGAGCCGGGTAGCCAGCCGGGCCGCGCGCTGCGCGTCGCGTCCATCGACATCGGCGGCGGCACAACGGATATGGCGATCACCCATTATCAGCTGGATGACGGTTCTGGCAATAACGTCAAAATCACCCCGCAGCTGCTGTTCCGTGAAGGCTTCAAAGTCGCGGGCGACGATACGCTTCTGGACGTGATTCAGCGCTACGTGTTGCCCGCGCTGCAAACGCAGCTGCAGAAATCCGGTATCGCGGACGCCTCGCTGCTGATGGCGTCGCTGTTCGGCGATTCCGGGCGTATTGATACCCAGGCGGTACTCCGTCAGCAAACGGCGCTTCAGCTGTTTATGCCGATTGGCCATGCCATTCTTGCCGCGTGGGAATCAAGCGACGTTGACGATCCGCTGGCCGGTCTGCATGCCACCTTTGGCGATCTCCTGCCGCAGAAACCGACGCGCAACGTCATGAACTATCTGCAGCAGGCGATCGACCATGCCCTGCCTGCGGGTTCAGACGCGTTTGATCTGTTCGCGGTGCCGCTGCACGTGAATTTCCGCGAAATGCAGGATGCGATGCTGGCCGGGCAGTTTACGCTGGCCTCGCCGCTCCACGCGGTGTGCGAGGCGATATCCCATTACAGCTGCGATGTTCTGCTGATCACCGGACGCCCCGGCTGCCTGCCTGGCGTTCAGGCGCTGATTCGTCATCTGCAGCCGGTGCCGGTCAACCGCATCGTCTGGCTGGATAAATACCAGGTGCACGAGTGGTATCCGTTCAGCCAGCAGGGGCGCATTGGCAACCCGAAATCGACAGCCGCCGTGGGGGCAATGCTCTGCAGCCTGGCGCTCGACCTGCGTCTGCCGCGCTTCAACTTTAAAGCCGCGGACATTGGCGCGTATTCCACCGTGCGGTATCTCGGCGTGCTGGATAACACCGTTAATACCCTGCGCGAGGAAAACGTCTGGTATCAGGATATCGACCTCGATAAGCCAGGCGCGAAGCTCGACGCGCGTCTGCACTTCCCGCTGCGCGGTAACGTTACCCTCGGATTCCGCCAGCTGGCGAACGCGCGCTGGCCCGCCACGCCGCTCTACACGCTCAGCATCAACTCGGCTGAACTGGCGAAAGCCATTGCCGGTGACGGCGTGCTGAACGTGCGGCTGAAGCTCTGCGGCGGCAGCAAGCAGGAAGGCCCTGAGGCCTTCGAGCTGAGCGATGCCTGGCTGCAGGACGGCACGCCGGTTGCCCCTGACTCATTAACCTTCAAACTGAATACCCTGGCCGATCGCCGACACAGCGGCAGCCACTACTGGATCGACAGCGGGAGCGTATACCTGAAATGACAGCGACGACGACCACCACTCAGGCCTTAATCGGGTGGATTAATGAGACGCGCCTGAACGCCCCTGTGCTGGATAACGATGCTGACGCCCTGCTCGCTCGCATCAACGCGGCGCAGGCGCGGGAACAGGCCATTGAACGCGCCATGACCCGCCCGAGCAGCATTGGGCTTTACGGCCATTCCCAGAGCGCGAAAGCCCATCTGCTGTTGTCCCTGTGCGGCAGCGGTAATGGACGCCTGAACGTAACGCCGGGCCAGCGCACCTTTGACTATTTTTCGCACATCAATCCGGGACATGCCCTGACCAACATGGCCGTCCGCTTCACGCCGGAAAGCCCGGAGGTGGCGGATGAGGCGTTCCCGCTGCGTCTTAGCCTGGTCACCGAGGCCGAGCTGGTACAGCTGTTTATTGCCCGCACAACGCTGCATTCGCAGATGCGCGCGGTGGATAAGGCGGTCATTGAGACACGTCTGGACAAATGGCGCGGGCTGCGCCAGCCGCAGGGCGTGCCCGGCATCACGGCTCAGGAAGTGGGGGCGATAGCCCGCTTCTGGCAAAGCACCGTACCCGCCGCGAAACAGCAAATTGATGATGCCCTGTGGCATGAGTTCGCCCGGCTGGTGCCTTCACTCGATCTCAGCACGCGGGCCAGCGTCTGGTCGCTGCTCTGGGGCGAGCAGCAGGAGTTGACCCAGCAGTGGTTAAAACTGGCCCATGTGCTGCACCAGACCAGCCATGCCGGGGAGCTTGCTGCCCCGCTTAGCCTGCTGGTGGACAGCTTTGGCCTGCCGGGTGAGGGTTTCCTGACGCACGACGGCACGTTAGATCTCCAGGACGCGCAGGAGACGCTGCTTCATCCGTTAAATAGCGGTGAAATGCTAAACGCCATCAGCATCCCCGTCGACGTGCTGGCCTTCCTGACCCGCGAGCTGGTGCTGCCGGTTGAGAACGGCGCGCTGGATAACGTCGATATTATTGATATTCCGGTCTTTGAAGATAACCGTGCCGACCCGCTACGCCAGGCGAAGTCCCAGTGGCTGCTCGAGCATTACCGTCAACAGCTTCAGCCGGATGTGCTGGTGATTTGCAATGCGACGGCGCAGCACGAGCAGACGGCCAAAAAAGCAAAAGTGTTAATGAACTGGGTCAAGGAGACGCAGCCTGCTGAAGAATCTGCCCTGCCGGGGCTGGTATGGGCGATTACCCCTCACGACGCCCGCTTTACCACCCGGCAGAATCTCGATGAAGCCGTACAGCATCTGCTCGGAAAGCCGGGTTTACGCTGGGGCACGCTGCAGGCGCTGGACAGCCACAGCATGCAGCGCGTCATCGAATGGCTGTCTCAGGCCACGCTGCCCGCGCAGCGACAGAAGCGTCTCGGCACGCTGAAAGACTTGCTGCGACAGGAGCTCTCATCGCTGATGCAAAGCTATCTGGCGCCGCTGGTAGAAGAGCCGGGGACAAGACGCGCTCAAGCCGAAAGCATGGTGCGCACGCTGCAAAGCAGCGCCGCCCGCCACGGCGAACTGCTTGAAGGCCTGTTGCCGCCGCTGAAAGCCTTTGAAACGCTGCTCGCCGTTCAGCAGCCGCGCGAGGAGCAGGTGAACGGACTGTTTACGGACACGATTGACCTGTTTGCCGAGAATACGCAGGAAAGCACCGGCCTGTTCCAGACAAAAGACAAAGCGCGTCTGGCGCACAGAGTCTGGATAAATCACCTGCGTCAGTGGAGCCGCAACGAGGCAACGGCCGCGCGTCTTGGGCTGGAGCCTGCGGTATTACAGCAAATCGCGGATGTGCTGGTGGTCACCAGCTACCGGCTTAATCTGCCTCAACAGCTTCAGCGCATTGTCGAAGCGGATAAAAGCAGCGCTGCACAGCTGCATGCCGTGATGGGCAATTTCATTGGCTGGCTGGGTTACGACCAGACGCCCGTGGCTACACGTCCGGCAAGCCGTATCCGCAAGGGGCAGGCCATCTTCGTCACGCCGGTGGTCAGCAGCGCGGAGCCCCGCCTGACGCGCCTGGGGGAACAGCCCGTGCATGCGGCCACCGCGTACGTTTACGACTGGCTGGTTGCACTCTATAGCCGCGCGATAGAGAATATTGATTACCAGCATCCGCATGATGTTCAGCCGGGCGCCAGGAAGGCTCTGCAGTCTTTATTACGCTGATACTTTGGCCTGCAGCAGTGCGGGCCATCCTCACTCCGCCATACTTTCGGCTAACGTCTTTCCCAGCGCAGACGGGTTTTCCCACGACATCGAATGCCCCGCCGCTGGGATAATTTTTACCACAACGCCCTTTTGCTTCAGATTGTCCACATCGTCATCCGGCAGAGACAGCTCCCCGAAAATCAACGTTACCGGACAAGGGAGTGACAAGAACTGCGCTTCCCAGTCCGGCTCAACGCCCGCCACCAGGCTCGATGCGCCCCGCCAGACGGCATACGGCGCATTGCTCTTCAGACACCCTGCCCACGCCGTTTTTTCCGCGCTGAGCATGGCGTCATAGCCCTGCGTCAGAAACTGCTGCTCGGTTTGCGCCGCAATAGACCGGCTGAACATGCCCCCGCCCGCGTGAAAATTAGGCTCCGACACCATCAGGCCCTTCACGCGCGACGCCAGCAGCTCTGCCGTTTCGATAGCAATGCTGCCGCCCATGCTGTGGCCGTATAACCAGAAGGAATCCAGCTCAAGATGGTCAATCAGTTCCGCCACAACGTGCGCCTGGTCGGTGGTTTTATAGCTGTAGTGTTCAGGCTTTTCGCTGTAGCCGCTGCCGGGCAAATCGATGAGGATCGCTCTGCGCGCGCCAAACAGCGGGTCGTGAACGACGCGGGGATATTCATAGGAAGAGGCACAGCCCAGCCCGTGAATAAACACCACGGGATCGCCGGTGCCGGGCAAATCGTGCCAGCGCACGGTGCAGCCGGCCTGCTGCGAGTAAAAACTGTTCATAAGCACTCCTTTTACGATGCACTGTGTATTTATACAGTTACCGTATCTGGAATGCCATATTCATCTTTTAAAAATGGAAGCGTGCTTCAGAAAAGCGAGACCAGCAGCGCAACGGGAAAGCTCATTGGCCAGGTTGACCCCACCAGAAAAGCGCTGAGCAGGCGGATACGTTTGCGGTCTTTAGAGAGGAACCAGGTAATTAATGCGCAAATGGAAGCCATGATTGCGTAAAAAACCAACATCTTTTGATACAACGTCATTCTGTATACCAGAGCCGAAAAAATAACCGCACGCAATATGCGTCATATGTTGATACAGATCAAGTTTTTTCGTTACAGAATAACCACTTAAAAATAATGGATAATAACAATTGAGTATCTTGCGTAACACTCATGGCGGGCGCGGGAAACGCCTGGCCGCGCATGCGACCAGGCATGGCGGGCTTAGTGTTTGATCATGACATGCCGCACGACCGTATAATCCTCAAGCCCGTAGACCGACATATCTTTGCCGTAGCCGGATAATTTCATGCCGCCGTGCGGCATTTCGCTCACCAACATAAAATGGGTATTCACCCAGGTGCAGCCGTACTGCAGCCGCGCACTCAGGCGATGGGCGCGGCCCACGTCTTTGGTCCAGACCGATGACGCCAGACCATACTGCGAATCGTTCGCCCAGGCCAGCACCTGCGCTTCGTCGTCAAACTCGGTAACGCTCACCACCGGGCCAAACACCTCGCGCTGCACAATGGCATCGTCCTGTTTTGCCCCCGCCAGCAGGGTTGGCTGGAAGTAGTAGCCTGCCCCCTCTTTTTTGCTCCCGCCGGTGACAACGCGGATATGACCGAGCGTTTTCGCCTCATCGACCGCCTGACAAACGCGTGAAAGATGGGCGGCGGAGCTGAGCGGCCCCAGTTCGGTAGAGGCATCCTCCGGCGCACCCATTTTGAGGCTGGCGACCGCTGCGCCGAGCTTTTCCACCAGCGCGGCATAAATGCCCTTCTGGGCATAAATCCGGCAGGCCGCCGTACAGTCCTGCCCGGCGTTGTAGAAACCAAACGTCCGCACCCCTTCGACAACCGCATCCAGGTCAGCATCATCAAAGACGATAACCGGCGCTTTACCGCCCAGCTCCATGTGGGTGCGTTTAATGGAGGACGCGGTGTGGCCGATGATATGTTCCCCGGTAGCAATCGAACCGGTCAGCGAGACCATACGGACTTTTTCATGCCCGGTCAGCGGATCGCCGACCGTTTTCCCCCGGCCAAACAGGACGTTCAGAACGCCTGCCGGTAAGATATCTTTTGCCAGCTCTCCCAGCTTCAGCGCGGTCAGGGGCGTGATCTCTGAGGGCTTAATCACCACGCAGTTCCCTGCCGCCAGCGCGGGGGCCAGCTTCCAGGCCGCCATCATCAGCGGATAGTTCCAAGGGGCAATAGAGGCAACCACGCCTACCGGATCGCGGCGGATCATCGACGTGTGGCCGTCAAGGTACTCCCCGGCGGCCAGCCCGTTCAGACAGCGGGCGGCCCCGGCAAAGAAACGGAAAACGTCGACCACCGCCGGAATTTCATCACCCAGAGCACAGTGCAGCGGCTTCCCGCAGTTGAGAGATTCGAGCCGGGCAAACTCCTCCCCATGCGCTTCAATCGCATCCGCGAGCTTCAGCAGGCATTCGGCGCGCGTCTTCGGCGTGGTTTGTCCCCACTCCGCAAAAGCACGGTCGGCCGCCTGAACCGCCGCGTCGACCTGAGCCGCTGACGCCTCGGCAATCTCCAGCAGGAGTTCTCCAGTGGCCGGGTTATAGACCGGCTGTTTTTCTCCCTCTCCGGTTACCAGTTTTCCCTCTATCAGCAGTTGTGTTTGCATAGCATTTTCCTGTTGAATTCACTGTTATTTCCCGCTGCCGGCGATGTTCTCGCCGTCGCGGGTTAGCCACCAGGCTCCCAGAATGGGGATAGTTGTCACCAGCATCACCAGCAGTGCTACGACGTTGGTGACCGGCACGTCGCGCGGACGACCGAGCTGATTGAGCAACCACAGCGGTAACGTGCGCTCGTGTCCCGCCGTAAACGTTGTGACGATTATCTCGTCAAACGACAGGGCAAACGCCAGCATTCCCCCGGCCAGCAGCGCGGAACCCAAATTGGGCAGCATCACATAGCGGAAGGTTTGCCATCCGTCGGCCCCGAGATCCATCGACGCTTCCACCAGGCTCCAGGAGGTGCGTCTGAACCGGGCAATCACGTTGTTAAACACCACCACCACGCAAAAGGTGGCGTGTCCAACCACGATGGTGAAAAACCCCGGCTCCAGATCGATCGTTTTGAAGGCCGTGAGCAGCGCCAGACCGGTGATGATCCCCGGCAATGCAATCGGCAACAGCAGCAGCAGCGAGATCGCATTCTTGCCAAAAAACTCGCTTCGCCACAGCGCCGCTGCAGCAAGCGTGCCAAGCACGAGGGCAATCGCGGTGGAGAGCGCGGCAATCTGAAGTGACAACGTCACGGATTCAATAATATCGCCGCGCCCCGCCGCCACGCTAAACCACTTAAGCGTCAGCCCCTGCGGCGGAAAGCTGAAGGCCGCGTCTTCGGTGTTAAAGGCATAGGTCGCGATAATCAGCAGCGGGAAGTGCAGGAAGATGACGCCTCCCCAGGCTGCCACTTTCAGGAACAGCGGTGCGCGTTCAGAGTGCATCGAATGCTCCCAGACGTTTCACGAACGCCAGATAAAGAGAAATCAGCACGATAGGCACCAGCGTGAACGCGGCGGCCATGGGCATATTGCCAATGGCACCCTGCTGCGAGTAGACCATATTACCGATGAAGTAGCCCGGCGGCCCCACCAGCTGCGGAACGATGAAATCCCCCAGCGTCAGGGAAAAGGTGAATATTGAGCCCGCGGCAATACCAGGGATCGCCAGCGGCAGAACGACGTAGCGAAAGGTCTGGCGCGGACGCGCGCCGAGGTCGGCTGAGGCCTGCAGTAGCGAGGCAGGCAGGCGTTCCAGCGCCGCCTGGACCGGCAGGATCATAAACGGCAGCCAGATATAGACGAAGACCAGAAACCGCCCCAGCCCGGAGGTGGACAAGGTGTTGCCGCCAATCGCCGGGAGCGTAAGGAGTGAGGTCAGGATCGGCTCCAGCCCCATATGGTTGAGAAACCACTGCGCCACCCCATCCTTCGCCAGCAGCAGCGTCCAGGCGTAGGCTTTGACGATGTAGCTCGCCCACATTGGCAGCATCACAGCGATATAGAAAAACGCTTTCCACTTGCCGCGGGTGTATCGCGCCATGTACCAGGCCATCGGGAAGGCCAGGATGGCGCTGGCAATTGTCACCGCAATCGCCATGGTTAACGTGCGCAGTATGATGTCGTAGTTTGCCGGGTTGAAAAGCGCCTGAATGTTCGCCAGGGTCAGATCCGGCGTGACGGCCATGGTGAAATCGTCAAAGGTGTAAAAACCTTGCCACAGCAGGGTCAGAAGCGACCCTAAATAGACGATGCCAAACCACATGAGCGGCGCGAGCAGAAGCAGGAACAGGCCGAGCGACGGTTTACGCCAGAACAGCGCCGTCATGCGGCTTAAGCGCCCGTGCGAGGCGGGAGGATGCGCGACACTCATAGACATTTCACCTCTCCTCGTGCAGGCGAATCATCGCCTCGCGTGACCACGACGCCATCACCGCCTGCCCCGGCGCAATGCCGCTCAGCGACGAGGTTTCACTGAGATTGGCCTGGCTCACCAGCAGTTTGGCACCATCTGCGAGCTTCAGCTCCAGCCGCGTGGCCGCTCCCTGATACTGAACGGCCTGCACGATGCCCTGAACCTGAACGTCTCCGCCCTCATTTAGGCGAATATGTTCCGGGCGCAGGGAATAGCTGCCTTCCATGCCGCATATTTTCTGCGCAAGGCCCGCATCAAAGACGTTGGACGTGCCGACAAAACCGGCGACAAACGGCGTGCGCGGACGCATGTAGAGATCGCGCGGGGTATCTACCTGCTCGATGCGCCCGTTATTGAACACCGCCACCCGGTCTGACATGGAAAGGGCCTCGCCCTGATCGTGGGTGACAAAAATAAAGGTGATGCCGAGTTCCTGCTGAAGCTTCTTCAGCTCGAACTGCATCTGTTCACGCAGTTTGAGATCGAGCGCACCTAAGGGTTCATCCAGCAGCAGGACGCGCGGCTCATTGACCAGCGCCCGGGCGATGGCGACACGCTGCCGCTGGCCGCCGGAAAGTTGTGAAGGTTTGCGGGCAACGGCAAAGCTCAGACCCACTTTTTCCAGGGCATCACGAGCCTGCGCATGGCGTTTTTTCTTGTCGATGCCTTTGACCATCAGCCCGTAGGCAACATTGTCGAGGATCGACATATGCGGGAACAGCGCGTAGTCCTGAAAGACGGTGTTCACATCCCGCTCCCAGGGAGGCAGTTCGCTCGCCTCTTTGCCGAAGATAGAAATCGTGCCGCCTGACAGCTGTTCAAAACCCGCTATCAGACGCAGGCAGGTAGTTTTGCCGGAGCCCGAAGGCCCCAGCATGGAGAAAAATTCTCCGTCACGAATAGCAATGGTGACCCCATCCACCGCCCGTACGTCGCCGTACAGACGGGAAACGTTGTTAAACTCTACCGCGTACGTCATGTTCTGCTCCCGGGAAATTAACGACCGCCCATGATGGCGATGTAATCCTGCGTCCAGCGGCTGTAAGGCACAAATTTGCCGCCTTCGGCGATGGGGGTTTTCCAGAACATGATTTTGTCGAACTCGTTATAACCGTTTGTTTCGCAGCCTTTATCACCCAGCAGCGTGCTGGCCTTACACCCTTCTGCAACCACGGGCAGGGAGCCAAACCAGGCCGCCAGATCGCCCTGCACTTTCGGCGTCAGCGACCAGTTCATCCATTTGTAGGCGCACATCGGGTGTTTTGCCTGCGCGTGCAGCATGGTGGTGTCCGCCCAGCCGGTCACCCCCTCTTTCGGGAAGACGGTGGCAACGGGATGGTTCTCAGCCTTCAGCGCATTCGCCTGATACGGCCAGGCGCTGGAGGCCACGACGCCTTCATTTTTGAAGTCGCTCATCTGAACGGTGGTGTCATGCCAGTAGCGGTGGATCAGCGCGTGCTGGTCGCGAAGCACCTTGAGCACGGCGGCATACTGTTTTTCGGTGAGCTGATACGGGTCTTTGATACCCAGCTGCGGCTGCGTGGCTTTGACGAACAGCGCGGCATCGGCGATGTAAATCGGGCCGTCATACGCCTGCACGCGTCCCTGGTTGGTTTTACCGTCCGGCAGATCCTGTTTGGTAAAGACAACGCTCCAGCTGTCAGGCGGCGTCGGGAAGGTTTTGGTGTTGTACATCAGCAGGTTTGGCCCCCACTGATACGGCGTGCCGTAGACTTTCCCGCCGACGTTAAACCATTCCCCTTTCACAATCCGTCCGTCGAGGGTTTTCCAGTTGGGGATAAGATCGGGGTTAATGGGCTGGACGCGTTTGCCCATGATCAGGCGCAGGGAGGCGTCACCCGAGGCGGTGACCAGGTCATAGCCCCCTTTCGCCATCAGGCTGACCATTTCATCCGACGTGGCCGCCGTCTTGACGTTGACCGCACACCCGGTCTCTTTTTCAAACTGGGTGACCCAGTCATAATTTTTATCCGTCTGTCCGCGTTCGATGTATCCCGGCCAGGCGATAATATCCAGCCGACCTTCCCCGTCGCCGATGGCCTTTGGTGGTTCTGCGGCTTGCGCTGTCATGATAGTCATGCCGAGCGCGCACAGGCTGCTGCGTGCAAAATGTTTGCTCATAAGAGTTACTCCTGTCGCAATGAAATTTAGCGGCAGCCGTGCCGTAAAAATATCTCCCTTATTAAACGTAGACCGCGCAAATGCGCCGCACCGTACGGCTTCAGGAAATTTCATCAAGGTGTGACAGAGGGCGCATTCCCCGTTAACTGGATTATAGACAAGGAGTTAGCCGCGAAAGACGGTATGCAGATTTCCTATGACAGGGCACCGCGAAATATTCGCAGCGCCGTCATCAGGATAAGAATTGATTATTTAATTAACGGAGAAAAGTTTATTCCAGCATCGTGCTAATTAATTTTCCTAACTGAATGACCGCCTGCTCTTCTCGCTCTCCCCAGGCCCAGGAGGTATTAAACCGGAAGAACGGTGTCCACGCGTCGGAGGTGGAAAACATCTTTCCGGGGGCAATGCTGATGTGGTGCGTTAAGGCTTTTTCGCTGAGCAGCCCCGCATCCAGCTGCGCCGGAAGCTCCAGCCATAAAAAGTAGCCGCTGTCGTTATGGTGGATTTTGACGCCGGCAGGCATATGGCGCAGAAGAGACTGCCAGGCCTGCTGCTTTCGCTCGGCGAGCGTACGCCGCAGGCGGCGCAGGTGGGCGTCGTAGCGTTTGGTCGCCAGGTAATCCACCAGCGCCAGCTGCACGGGCGAGCTGGTGGAGAGCGTGCTCATCAGCTGCAGCTGCTGAATGCGTCGCGCGTGTTTTCCTGCCGCAACCCAGCCGATGCGAAAACCGGCCACCAGGCATTTTGAAAAGGACGAGCAGTGCAGCGTCATATCCTGACGATCCCAGGCTTTCGCCGGGAGCGGCTTTTCGCGGCCAAAATAGAGCTCGCTGTAGACATCGTCTTCAATCAGGGGGACGTTGTGCTGCGTTAACAGCGCGACAAGCTGCGCTTTTTTCGCCGCGCTCAGCGTAAAGCCAAGCGGGTTCTGACTGTTGGTCATGATCCAGCAGGCTTTAACCGGGTACTCCTTCAGCGCCTGTTCAAGGGCATTCAGGTCAATCCCCTCGCGGACGTCCGTCGCAATCGACAACGCTTTGAGCTTCAGGCGTTCCAGCGCCTGCAGCGCGCCGTAGAAACACGGGTTTTCGACGATCACCCAGTCGCCCGGCTCGGTCACCGCCTGCAGGCTGAGATTGAGCGCTTCAAGCGCGCCAGCGGTGATCATAATCTCTTCCGGGGAGATGTTCATTCCCTGCTGCGCATAGCGACGGGCAATGGCATGGCGGAGATCGACGTTACCCGGCGGCAGGTTTTCAATCACGCTCATCGCCGTCGCGGTTTTGCTGACGTTCGCCAGCGAGCGGTTGAGCTGCTGCAGCGGGAAAAGTCGGGGATCGGGAAACGCGGAGGCAAAAGGAACAACGGACGGGTCGCGGCTGGCCTGTAAGACGTCGAAGATGTAGGTATTAATATCCACCACTTCGTCACGCATCACCTGGGCAGGTGGAGCAGGCTGATGTGCGGTCGGGCGCGAGGCAACGTAATAGCCCGACTGCGGTCTGGCGACAATACGCCCCTGACTTTCCAGCATCTGATACGCGTGGCCAACGGTCATAAAACTCATGCCGCTGCTCGCCACCTGCTCTCGCAGCGAAGGCAGCTTATCGCCCGGCAGCCATACGCCAAGCTCAATCTGCGAGATAATTTGTTGCGCCAGACGCTGGTATTTTTTCATCAAATTCTCCTTGTGACCGACAGTGTATATCAGCAGGAGAAAAAGAGAAGATTTAGCTAACTGTTATGGTTCGGGAAACGAATTACTTACGGTACTCGGTAACGTGGCTTTGCGCCTGACGCGCGGCGGCCAGGTGATCGAGCGTAATCATCGACGATTTGCAAAAGATGCATTTCGCGCCGAGTGGGTTTTTCTCAGACATATCAAAGACTGAGGTACGGTACTGCGAGCCATGACAGCATGGGCAGCGGAAATGAATATAAGAAGTCATAGGATTCTCCTGTGAACGTAAAAACGTAAATTACTAATGGGCCGATTGGGCAATAATGGTTTTAAACAAAACGAATCGGAAAGTAGATAAAGACCCAAGAGAGGCTGCGGAGAGGCACAACGTGATGAGAACTGCTTTATAAAACTACGTCAGATATTTATTTGGACTCAAAACCAGAAAGCCATTAACGCACGGCGCAGACGACAAGGCAAGCAGTTTTATGCGTAAAATTCATAAAAATACGGTTTTTATTCCTCACTCGAGGTATATCAGATGGCTAAAGCATGAGTTTTAAGCCAACTGTTATGGTTAAAAATCACTTTTCTGCGTCTGATAGTCCGAACTTTGCCCCTATACCATAACAGCACACCGTTTGACATTGAGGCTGTGCATGTTTGGTTTAGATGCTTTTCACCTTGCACGGATACAGTTTGCCTTTACCGTATCCTTTCACATTATTTTCCCGGCGATCACCATCGGCCTGGCAAGCTATCTTGCCGTGCTCGAAGGGCTGTGGCTGAAAACAAAAAATCCGGTCTGGCGCTCGCTGTACCATTTCTGGTCGAAGATTTTTGCCGTCAACTTTGGCATGGGCGTGGTCTCCGGGCTGGTGATGGCCTACCAGTTTGGCACCAACTGGAGCGGCTTTTCACAGTTTGCGGGCAGCATTACCGGCCCGCTGCTGACCTATGAAGTGCTGACCGCCTTCTTCCTCGAGGCCGGGTTCCTCGGCGTGATGCTGTTCGGCTGGAACAAAGTTGGGCCGGGTCTGCACTTCTTCGCCACCTGCATGGTGGCGTTGGGCACCATTATCTCCACCTTCTGGATCCTCTCGTCGAACAGCTGGATGCAGACCCCGCAGGGCTATGAGATCGTCAACGGCCAGGTGGTACCGGTGGACTGGTTCGCCGTGGTGTTTAACCCCTCCTTCCCTTACCGCCTGCTGCATATGTCGATAGCCGCATTCCTGAGCAGCGCCCTGTTTGTGGGCGCATCCGCGGCATGGCACCTGCTGCGCGGGAATAATACTCCTGCCATCCGGGCGATGTTTTCTATGGCGCTGTGGATGACGCTGATAGTCGCCCCCATTCAGGCCATGGTTGGCGATATGCACGGGTTAAACACCTTAAAGCATCAGCCCGCCAAGATTGCCGCCATTGAAGGCCACTGGGAAAACCCGCCGGGTGAGCCTACCCCGCTACTGCTGTTTGGCTGGCCGGATATGGAACAGGAGCGCACCCGATTTGGGCTGGAGATCCCGGCGCTGGGGAGTCTTATCCTGACGCACAGTCTGGATAAACAGGTTCCGGCACTCAAAGAGTTTCCGAAGGAAAATCGCCCGAATTCCACCATCGTCTTCTGGTCGTTCCGCATCATGGCGGGCCTGGGCATGCTGATGCTGCTGCTCGGGGTGACGGCACTCTGGCTGCGCTACAAAAAACGCGTTTATTCGTCGCGCCCTTTCCTGTGGTTTGCGCTGCTGATGGGGCCATCCGGGCTGATTGCCATCCTGGCCGGGTGGATCACCACCGAAGTAGGCCGCCAGCCGTGGGTGGTCTACGGACTCCAGCGAACGAAGGATGCGGTGTCTGCCCACGGTGACCTGCATATGAGCGTGAGCCTGCTGGCCTTCTTCGTCGTCTATACCTCGGTATTCGGCGTGGGTTACAGCTATATGGTACGCCTCATCCGAAAAGGCCCGCAGCCGCATGAAACTTTCGCTACCGAGTCCGACGGACGTCCGGCGCGCCCGCTTTCTGCCGTCACAACTGAACATAAGGAGCAGCCATAATGGGTATCGATCTTTCCATTATCTGGTTTGTGATCATCGTCTTCGCCACGCTGATGTATATCGTGATGGACGGTTTTGATCTGGGGATTGGCATTCTGTTCCCTGCCACGCAGAACGCCGACGATCGCGACGTAATGGTCAACAGCGTCGCGCCGGTCTGGGACGGAAATGAAACCTGGCTGGTGCTTGGCGGTGCCGCTCTGTTCGGCGCATTTCCGCTGGCGTATGCAGTAATCGTTGATGCCCTGACCATTCCGCTAACATTAATGCTGATCGGACTTATTTTCCGCGGGGTGGCTTTTGAGTTTCGCTTTAAAGCCACGCCAGCCCACCGCCCTTTCTGGGATAAGGCGTTTATAGGCGGTTCCATTCTGGCAACGTTCACCCAGGGCGTGACGGTAGGCGCCGTCATTAACGGCTTTACCGTCACCGGCCGGGCCTATACCGGTGGCCCCTTTGACTGGTTTACCGCGTTTAATCTGTTTTGCGGCGCGGGGCTGGTGGTGGCCTATGCGCTGTTAGGCTCCACCTGGCTGGTGATGAAAAGCGAAAACGCGCTGCAGCAGCGGATGCGTGAGGTGTCGAAAACGCTGTTAATCGTGCTGCTGGCGTTTATTGCGGCGATCAGCCTTTGGACGCCGCTGGCGCAACCGGCCATCGCTGCGCGCTGGTTTACGCTGCCGAATCTGTTTTATCTGCTGCCGGTCCCTGCTCTGGTGGTGATTTTTAGCCTCTACCAGTGGCGCTGCCTGAATAATCCCGCCAGCCATAGCCGTCCGTTTATTCTGACGCTGGGGCTGATATTCCTCGGTTTTAGCGGGCTTGGGATCAGCATCTGGCCGCATATTATTCCACCGTCGATCACCCTGTGGCAGGCCGCCGCACCGACGCAAAGCCAGGGCTTTATGCTGGTGGGCGCGCTGTTGATCATTCCCGTTATTCTGGTCTACACCTTCTGGAGCTACTACGTGTTTCGCGGCAAAGTTCAGCATGGGGAGGGTTATCACTGATGCAACAACCTGTCTGGAAAAGATTACTGTGGCTGGCCATTATCTGGGGCGGCAGCGTACTGGCGCTGGCTGCTGTCAGTATGCTCTTCCGCATGCTGATGACGGCGGCAGGATTTAAATCGCATTAACGTCATTCCGGGCAACCGCTGCGTTGCCCGGTACTTCTCCCCGCACTTTCAGATAAACCCCATTAACGCACGGCAGAGTATCGTTACACTGGAAAAAGATTCACGGTACTTATAGTTTGAGAAGAAAAATGAAAAAGCTCATTGCGTTAAGCGTTATTAGTCTTGTCCTTACCGGCTGCGTTAATCCGGGTAAAGCCTCCGTACAGCCGGAGCAACTTAAAAACCACCGCTTTGTGCTGGAAAACGTAAACGGTAAGGCCGTGAAGACCGCGACAACGCAACCTGAGATCGGTTTTAGCGCGCTGCCAGATATCAGCCTGGTGAATAACATCAGCGTTTCCGGCCAGATGTGTAACCGTTTCAACGGGCAGGGGAAATTGTCCGAAGGCGAGCTTAAGGTTAAAACGCTGGCCATGACGCGTAAGCTCTGTACCGAGCAGCAGCTGAATGAGCTGGATCAGACCATCGGCGACATGCTGCGCAAAGGGGCGCAGGTCGACCTGACTGAGGACCAGTTAACGCTGGCGACAGCCGATACAACGCTGATGTTTAAGCGTGTAGAATAATCAGTAGTTACCGCAGCTTCCAACGGCAAGCGACTGTTCGCTACAGCGTTTGCCGTTTGGCAAGGCGCACATCCCAATAGCAGAACCATCAAGCTGGCGGGCGACAGACAGCGAACCGCCAATCATCGCGCAGTTGGCCTGACCTGAACTGGACATTGCCGCTTTCATTCCCGGCGCCACGTGGGCTGCCGTTGCCTGCTGGACTGGTTCACTGCTACATGCCGACAACAATAACGCGGCACACCCTACCCAAAATGCTGAGCGCATGCTCTCTCCCCCATGAATAATACGAAACCTATGCATAATAGGCATCACATCCCGTGTCGTCGAGAGCGGAAGTGCGTATTTATGCGCTACAGAAACAAATTCTCGCAATTTTTTCGCCAAAAGTTTGATCTACTCATTGATGGCAAGAATACCAAGGACACAAAAGCGAAAATCGTAAAATCCCCCGTTTGCTAGAATACACAGATAATATTCAGGGTTTGTTGCCGTAATACAGACCCCTATTTTTTGCGCAATGTAAGGGTGTCGTCCTATGCAAACTATTGACGGTAATGGTGCAGTTGCCTCAGTCGCGTTTCGCACCAGTGAAGTTATCGCCATCTACCCGATTACGCCAAGTTCTACCATGGCCGAGCAGGCGGATGCCTGGGCGGGTAACGGGTTAAAAAACGTCTGGGGCGATGTCCCGAGAGTGGTTGAGATGCAGTCTGAAGCCGGCGCGATTGCCACGGTACACGGTGCGCTTCAGACCGGCGCGCTTTCCACGTCGTTTACCTCCTCACAGGGATTACTGTTAATGATCCCTACGCTTTACAAACTCGCCGGCCAGCTGACGCCCTTCGTACTGCACGTTGCCGCGCGTACCGTTGCCACCCACGCGCTCTCTATCTTTGGCGATCACTCTGACGTGATGGCCGTGCGCCAGACCGGCTGCGCGATGCTATGCGCCAGCAGCGTTCAGGAAGCGCAGGACTTTGCCTTAATTTCGCATATCGCCACGCTCAAAAGCCGCGTGCCGTTTATTCACTTCTTTGATGGTTTCCGCACCTCTCACGAAATCAACAAAATCGTCCCGCTGGCCGACGATACTATCCTGAGTCTGCTGCCGCAGGCGGAAATCGACGCGCATCGCGCCCGTGCTCTTAATCCTGAACACCCGGTTATTCGCGGGACATCGGCGAACCCGGATACCTATTTCCAGTCCCGCGAGGCCACAAACCCCTGGTACAACGTGGTTTACGACCATGTTGAACAGGCAATGAATGATTTTGCCGCCGCAACCGGCCGGGAGTACAAACCGTTTGAGTACTACGGCCATCCGCAGGCGGAACGGGTGATCGTGCTGATGGGGTCAGCCATTGGGACCTGTGAAGAGGTGGTTGACGAGCTGCTGACGCGCGGCGAAAAAGTTGGCGTGCTTAAGGTACGTCTCTATCGCCCGTTCTCGGCTAAACATCTGCTTTCGGCGCTGCCTGAAAGCGCGCGCGCTGTGGCGGTGCTCGATCGTACCAAAGAGCCTGGCGCGCAGGCGGAACCCCTCTATCTGGATGTGATGACGGCCCTGGCAGAAGCCTTTAATCAGGGCGAGCGTGAAACGCTGCCGCGCGTTATCGGGGGGCGCTATGGTTTGTCCTCCAAGGAGTTTGGGCCGGACTGCGTGCTGGCGGTATTCAACGAGTTAAGCGAAGCGAAACCCAAGCCGCGCTTTACCGTCGGCATTTATGATGATGTGACAAACCTGTCCCTGTCGCTGCCGGAAAACACCCTGCCCTCGACCGCCAAACTTGAGGCGCTGTTCTATGGTCTGGGCAGCGACGGCAGCGTCTCCGCGACCAAAAACAACATCAAAATCATCGGCAACTCAACGCCGTGGTACGCCCAGGGTTACTTCGTCTATGACTCCAAAAAAGCAGGCGGCCTGACCGTTTCCCACCTGCGCGTGAGCGAACAGCCCATCCGCTCTGCGTATCTTATTTCTCAGGCCGATTTTGTTGGCTGCCACCAGCTGCAGTTCATCGATAAATACCAGATGGCCGAGCGCCTGAAGCCCGGCGGCATTTTCCTCCTCAATACGCCGTACAGCGCAGACGAAGTCTGGGGTCGACTGCCGCAGGAAGTTCAGGCGGTGCTGAACCAGAAAAAAGCCCGTTTCTACGTGGTCAACGCCGCAAAAATTGCCCGCGAATGTGGCCTTGCTGCGCGTATTAATACCGTAATGCAGATGGCCTTCTTCCATCTGACCAATATCCTGCCGGGCGACAGCGCGCTGGTGGAGCTGCAGGGGGCGATTGCCAGGAGCTACAGCAGCAAGGGCCAGGAGCTGGTCGAGCGAAACTGGCAGGCGCTGGCGCTGGCGCGCGAATCGCTGTATGAGGTACCGCTGCAGCCGGTGGATGCCGCAAGCCCGAACCGCCCTCCGGTGGTGTCCGACGCGGCGCCCGATTTCGTGAAGACCGTGACGGCGGCGATGCTGGCCGGCCTGGGCGATGCCCTGCCCGTCTCTGCGCTACCGCCGGATGGCACCTGGCCGATGGGTACGACCCGCTGGGAAAAACGCAACATCGCCGAAGCGATCCCCATCTGGAAAGAAGAGCTGTGTACCCAGTGCAACCACTGCGTTGCGGCCTGCCCGCACTCTGCCATTCGTGCCAAAGTGGTTTCACCGGAAGAGATGGAAACTGCACCAGCCAGCCTGCATTCGCTGGATGTGAAGTCTCGCGATATGCGCGGACAGAAATACGTTCTGCAGGTCGCGCCGGAAGATTGCACCGGCTGTAACCTGTGTGTCGAGGTCTGTCCGGCGAAAGACAGGCAGGATCCGGAGATCAAAGCCATCAATATGATGTCGCGTCTGGAGCACGTTGAAGAGGAGAAGGTCAATTATGACTTCTTCCTGAATCTGCCGGAAATCGATCGCAGCAAACTGGAACGTATTGATATTCGTACGTCACAGCTGATTACGCCGCTGTTTGAGTACTCTGGCGCCTGCTCCGGCTGCGGTGAAACGCCGTATATCAAGCTGCTTACCCAGCTGTACGGTGACCGGATGCTGATTGCCAACGCTACCGGCTGTTCATCCATCTACGGGGGCAATTTGCCTTCTACGCCGTACACCACCGACGCGAATGGGCGCGGTCCGGCGTGGGCAAACTCGCTATTCGAGGACAACGCCGAATTCGGCCTGGGCTTCCGCCTGACCGTCGATCAGCACCGGACGCGCGTAATGCGCCTGCTGGAACAGTTTGCCGGGCAGATCCCCGCTGAGCTCAATGACGCGCTTCACGCGGACGCGACGCCAGAAGAACGCCGTGAGCAGGTTGCTGAGCTGCGCCGCACGCTGCAGGGCGTGACGGGGGCTGAACAGCTGCTGACCGACGCTGACGCCCTGGTCGAAAAATCAATCTGGCTGATTGGCGGTGACGGCTGGGCTTACGATATCGGCTTTGGCGGGCTGGATCACGTGTTGAGCCTGACCGAAAACGTCAACATCCTGGTTCTGGATACGCAGTGTTATTCCAATACCGGCGGCCAGGCGTCGAAAGCGACGCCGTTAGGCGCAGTAACGAAATTCGGCGAACACGGTAAACGCAAGGCGCGCAAAGATCTCGGCGTGAGCATGATGATGTACGGTCACGTTTACGTCGCGCAAATCTCGCTGGGTGCCCAGCTTAACCAGACGGTGAAAGCGATTCAGGAAGCGGAAGCGTATCCTGGCCCGTCGCTGATCATCGCCTACAGCCCTTGCGAAGAGCATGGCTACGATCTGGCTCTCAGCCACGACCAGATGCGCCAGCTGACCGCAACCGGCTTCTGGCCGCTGTACCGGTTCGACCCGCGTCGTGCAGACGAGGGTAAATTACCGCTGGCGCTGGATTCGCGTCCGCCGTCGGACGCACTGGCCGAGACGTTAATGCAGGAACAGCGCTTCCGTCGCCTTAACGCCCAGCAGCCGGAAGTGGCCGGGCAGCTCTGGAAAGATGCCGCTGCTGACCTGCAAAAACGCTATGACTTCCTTGCGCAGATGGCGGGTAAAGCCGAAAAACCGACCAGCGACTAGTTCCTCTGCCCGGCTTGTCCGGGCATTTTTTTGCCATAAAAAAAGCCCGGCGTATTCACACCGGGCGAATCCAGCTAATTATTGAATATCTATTTAGTTCTCTTAATAGCATTCACGTTAATTATGGATTAATCATCTTACAGGCATATAACGCCTTCAACATTACCTTAATTAAACCCTGTTTAATAATTTTAATTTAATATATAAACTTTTAAATCATTCATCAAATCAATGACCATTACCGCCGATTTATTCGGTTTAGATTTTACTTAGTTCGTAACAATTATATTTTATTACTCCTTCACGGGAGTGATTTAGCATGAGACAACTTTCTCATTCTGAAAGTTCAACAGGTAATTAAATAAAAACAACTGCAAAGGAATATCACAATGCAAAGAAAAGTACTGGCCCTGATGATTCCGGCTCTGTTAATGGCTGGCGCAACTCATGCAGCAGAGATTTATAATAAAGATGGCAACAAATTAGATCTGTACGGAAAAGTAGATGGTCTGCATTACTTTTCCGATAACAAAGGTGCTGACGGCGATCAAACCTATATGCGTCTGGGTTTCAAGGGTGAAACCCAGATCAACGACATGATGACCGGTTACGCACAGTGGGAATACAACATCCAGGCGAATAACACGGAAGGGTCTGATAATCAGTCCTGGACGCGTCTGGCCTTCGCCGGTGTGAAGGTGGGCGACTACGGCTCCTTCGATTACGGCCGTAACTATGGCGTGCTGTACGACGTGGAAGGCTGGACCGATATGCTGCCTGAATTTGGTGGCGACTCCTACACCAAAGCCGACAACTTCATGACCGGCCGCGCCAACGGTGTGGCAACCTACCGTAACACCGACTTCTACGGTCTGGTGCAGGGCCTGAACTTTGCGCTGCAGTACCAGGGCAAAAATGAAGACGCCAGCAACAACCAGGAAGGCACCAACAACGGTCGCGACACGCGTCACGAGAACGGTGATGGCTTTGGTATCTCCACAACCTATGACTTTGGCATGGGGATTACTGCAGGGGCCGCGTATACCTCTTCTGACCGTACCAACGAGCAGGTCATGAATACCACTGCGGGTGGTGACAAAGCGGATGCATGGACGGCGGGCCTGAAGTATGACGCCAATAACATCTATCTGGCGGCCATGTATTCTGAAACCCGCAATATGACGCCGTATGGTGATAATACCGACGCCGTGGCGAACAAAACCCAGAACTTCGAAGTGACCGCGCAGTACCAGTTCGACTTCGGCCTGCGCCCGTCCCTTTCCTACCTGCAGTCGAAAGGTAAGGGCCTGGGCAACGGCCAGGGCGACCAGGATCTGGTTAAATATGCTGACGTAGGGGTCACCTATTACTTCAACAAAAACATGTCCACCTACGTTGATTACAAAATCAACCTGCTGGATGAAGATGACAGCTTCTACAAAGACAACGGCATCAGCACCGATGACGTTGTAGCGTTAGGCCTGGTTTACCAGTTCTGATGGTCAGAGCCCGCATAATTATGCGGGCTCGCTTTTTTATGACATTTGTCACAAAAGACAGTTTAAGAAAGAGATTGGTTGAGGGAAAGTTGAAAACAAGCGGGTTAAACTCCGGTGATAGCCCTTTCGTCACTAAGGATAACAGCGTTGTTTGGTCGTATATCCCTTGTCGTACTTACCCTTTTAGCATTGTTGTGGATGGCGTTAATTTTTGATTTTGGTGATATTGTCGGGCATCTCGGCGCGCTGTTAAACCATCTGGATGGCAGTTGACCGTGTTCCAGAAAATAAAAAGCCACCAGCAGTGCCGGTGGCGGGTAAACGCGTATGTCGCGTTATTTTTTCACAGGTTGAGGCTTTTTATCCCCTGACTCAGGGGCCTCACGCGGATCGTCTTTTTCAACACAGAGCATAGTTTCTCCTGTATCAGATAACCATTTTCCACTATAGCCAGGCTGATTAAAGAGTGGCCAGGCGGCAATCATGCCTGCTCTTCCCCTTTCTCGCGAAAAGAGAGATAACCAAATACCCCACTTTCCCCATCCATGGGATGGTTAACACCGTCCATCACCTTCACCTCTGAAAAATCAAAAGGTGAAACGTTTTCAAAACAGGCGACATTCACGCCATATTCGTTTGGGTTAGAACGCCGCTGATGGAACGTGTAGATCCCGCACACCGAACAGAAGAAATGCCGTGCCGTTCCCGTGTTAAAGCGGTACTCGGTGAGCTTATCCTCACCTTTGGTCACCTTAATCCCTGACAACGGCGCAGAGACGACGACCGCGCCCCGCATGCGACAAAAGGAACAGCTGCAGCGCCGCGCGGTGTTCAGGCCATCTGTAAGCTCAACGGTGAACGCCACCGCCCCGCAATGGCACTTCGCATTACGTCTTTCAGCCATGGGCTATACCCCTTTTCTCACCAGCTCGGCAGCCTTAACGAAAACCTCATCTTCTACACCGTCGCCTTTTTGCCTGCCGAGCCTGACCAGTTCATCCACAATACTGTTGCGATGGATCGGTTTCTGGGCGGAAACCAGCCCAATTACGGCGGCCCCAATCGCCAGCCCCACTAATCCGGTTTGTTCATCTTTGTTTTTCATATTCATGCTCCTGGTACAACAAACAAGGTTAGCAGGAATATGGTAAAACGGAATGACGGACAAGTTCAGACAGGTATGACCTCTAAAATCGACAGATAGGAACGGGTATCTATTATTTTGTTCAGCTTCAGATTGGTCTGTTCAAACAAGACCTGATACTCAGGCTCTGTTCTTGCCCGCCCGCCATCAAAGCTTGTTAACAGAAGAAGGTCAATTTCAAATCGTCCCTGCTCATTATTTTCTTTTTTAATAAGCGGTTCAAAAATTAATAAGCGGGAGTTCTCTTTCATTGCATTTCTGCAGCACTGAAGTATCTGTACCGCCTTCTCATCAGGCCAGTCCATGAGGATATACTTAAGCAGATAAATGTCCGCTGCAGGACAGGCTTCAAAAAAGCTACCCTCTACCGTCTGCCATCGGCGATTATCATTCAATAGTGACAGTCGATTGCGCGCAAGCACGTCTTTTTGATCAAACAGGATCCCTGTTAAGGTCGGATTTCGACGTAAAACGGCCAGTAATAAATTACCCAGCCCACCGGCGATATCGGCAACGACAGCGTTTTCAGGGAACAAATAGCTATCAGTAATCGCTTCATTCTCTACGGATGACATAGAGGCCATACCGGCGTGAAAAATATTGCTGCCCGTCGCCGTGTCGTCATGCTGCCAGTAATCGTAAAAAGGCTTGCCAAACAATTCGTTAAAAACGGGTTTACCTTGCAATATTTCATCCATTCTGGCCGCTGGCTGCCAGAATGTTTGGTCTGTCAGCATGAGCACCGCCGCACGCAAGGAAAATTCATGATCGGAACGCAGGAATTGTGCTGAATGGCTAAGACCGTATTCCGCTTCGGATACTTCGTTGAACACCCCACGCGAAGACAATAAACGCATGATTCGATGAAGATAATCGCCATCGACATTAAGCTCCTTCGCCAGCTGCTTAACGGATTTCTTTTCTTCAGCCAGTAGATCTGCAACGCCTAATACCGCGACAGCCCGAAGTGCTGCCTGCCAGACAAAACCCATGCTTTGCTCTAACAAACACATTCCTTCTTTACGGCTTAGCAAATCCAGATTATTACGTTGTGACATTTTCTGCTCCTTACCAATAAAGATGTGTTGGACAACCAAAATCCGTTAGCAAGCGTAAGTCTGGAGTTAAGCTTTAGCCATATTAAAAATAACATTCAGCAAAGTTATTTGGTGATATTCCGTATCATTTAGCGTACAGAAATGTTAATGCGTAAATAAATAAAACCACTTGTCATTTTTTTTGAATAAAAAAATACGGGAATTATTATTAAGGCAATGATTTTTTCACCTAAAAAAACCGTCGCAAGACGGGATTTTAGCATTTAAAATCTCGGCGTCAGCCCATATATGGGTTTCTTAATGTTTGCCGCCCAAACCTTGATATCATTTTGAAGCAGCACGGTAAAATCGGATTTCAAATGTGTCACCATACTATTAACGCTGTCAGCGTCCAGTACTGAAAAATGCTCAATTCTGTACCCTCCCACCTGAACACAGTGATATTGTGCAGGAAGCACCTTGCCATTGACGTTAAGCTCTTGCCGGTTCGCACCACATTGTCCAGGGGATATGTAGGACACCAGCAGATTGGCCGAACGCCGGGCCGGTTGAGAAATACTCACCATGACGGGGAAACCTTCTGAGGTCTGCGTCATATCATAAAGAACGGCATTTTTTATATACCATGTATTGTATTCGCGCTCCTGAAAAGCGGACCAGGAAGGCGCAGAAATAAACGCCAGCGCCGCCAGTGTAATAGTTTGAATTCTCATGGGATGTTGTCTTCCTTGTTGGTGCATTTATTATTCAGATTGTGCAAAAAACAGCAAGCCATTGAGAATAGACCTACTACTATTAGCAGTGCTGGCGTCTGATGGTGACGAGGCGTTAAGGCTGGAGATACTCCTCTCTCAGCAATGCATAAAGATATTCATCCCCCCACTCTCCCTTAAAAAAGACATTCTGCCGATAATGAGCTTCTCGTCGAAAGTGGAGTTTTTCCAGCAGATTTACAGCAGGCGTATTTCGTATATCCACAACGGAGATGAGCCGATGCTTTGCGTAATGCGTAAATAGCAGCGTGATAACGGCATTGAGTGCTTCCCGGGCATAACCCTGCTTTTGATATTTCATATCAAAGGTCATACCCAGTTCAGCCTGCCTGCCCTCATCAAAAAAATGAACACCAATATCACCCGCCACTGCCCCGTCCGTTTGCCGTTCAACAATAATCTGATACCACGTATCATCGCTGTTAAACTCAAGAAGGATCTGCTGAGCATGTAATTTCTCTGCATCCCGCGTCGTAAACCGCTCCCAGCTCTGAAAACGGGCAACTTCAGGCTGGTTACGGTAGCTTACAAGCTGCGATAAATCGGCAGATGCCAGAGGACGTAGTCGTAACCGGGGGGTTTGAAACGGCAACCTGTCTTCCATCTTTTTTCTCATATCACCCGTTATCTTCATTTTTCCGTATGAGCCGTCCGGATTGCCTCAAGCCCAACCCGCTGCCCGAATGACAGTTCTAATGTGTTGCCGTCAGGGTCGGCAAAAAATACATAGTAACCGACGGGATCGCCCAACTCCTCCGGTGCTTTTCTTAACACCCCTTCAGCGATTGCCATCTCCGTTTTCCTGTCGAGTTCTTCACGCGTGGCGCAGGCAATCCCCAGATGACCAAAGTTGCCCAGCGGCGTATCAGTCACATGGTCGGCCTGCACCAGCACAAGAGCGAAAGGACGGGTATGGTCGCTTAACCATGCCACCTTTCGGGCATCGGGAATACCGGGTTCACGCAGGTGGATGACGTCCATATTGGCGTAGCGACGGTAGAAAGCGATACTCCTTTCCAGATCCCTGACCATAAACGCAACGTGGGTAAAACCAACATCGATATCTTTCATTTTAAGATGTTACTCCTTTATCAGCGCGTGGAGGCATCTTAAAAGCTCAAGTTAACTTGATGTCAACAAGCACTTCATCTGTTTCTCCCTGCGCTCGTCAGGAAGCAAAAGAAGAGAAATGGTAAGCCGTCGCCATTACGACGATGCTGACGAAAATGCTGATAACAAAGTAGGTTTTGAAGGGCTGCTTTTGAGTTTTATGACGAAAGAGCTGTTGGCCCACAATGGCACCAGGCCAGCCGCCTGTCGCGCCAAACACCAGCAGCGTGACTTCCGGCACCCTGCGCAAACCTTTACGCGCCGCCATTTTATCGGCGCCATACATGCCTGTCGTCAGGGCGTTAATCAGCAGAAACCAGATGATCAGCGGATGCGAGGTAACAAGGCTAGCTATTGCAGCGAAAATCAGAAGTGAATAACAAAAGCGATTGAGGGTCATAGTACGGGTTACTGGGTTGTGAAGCGGTTGCCGAGGGCGCAGTATACCCTCTCTTACGCCTGTCTCTTAAATGAAAGATTGTCTCTGTTATTTAAACACAAGATGTTGCCCCCCTTTTATACGATGTGATAAACCTCACTCTACTTTCACCTTAACTTTTGGCTTCGACAAAAGAACTTTCACCAGTTCCTTAAACGGTGTGGGTTTGAAGAAGTAAAAACCTTGTAAAAAATTGATGTGGTTACGCGTGAGATAATTCAGCTGCTCTGGTGTTTCAACGCCTTCTGCCACAATACTGATTGACAATTTTTTTGCCAGCTCCAGTACCGAATCCAGTATAACGGTTGAGTCCGCACTGGCATTAACCCTGGCAACAAAGCTTTGGTCGATTTTGATGTAATCAATGTGCAAATCCTGCAGGTAAGACAGACCAGAATAGCCGGTTCCAAAATCATCCAGTGCAATAGCAAAACCAATCTCGTGGAGCGCATTCAGGGTCTTAACGAGATGTTCATCGACATGGAGGGGTTCTCGCTCGGTCACTTCAATGACAAGGTTAAGATCCTGTTGAATAAAGCTACGTTTGTAGTGGAGACACTCTTCAACAAAAGTGGAGGCAACAATATGAGACGCGCTGAAGTTAATACCGACATGGAACCCTTCGGGTAACAAGGTAGAAATCGAATTCATATGCGATGCAACCTGACGCATTAAGCTCTGGGTTAAGGGAATGATTAAACCCGATTTCTCAGCGAGAGGAATAAATGACGCGGGAGAGATAAACCCTGACTTCGGGTGTTTCCATCTGGCCAGCACTTCTACCCCACGCAACGTTCCCTCTTTACCGCTTACTACGGGTTGGTAGTAGGGAATAATTTCATTTCTGTAGATGGCAATACGCAGCGATTCCTCAGGCGAAATATCCTTAGAGAAATATCGCTGCAGAAGATAAGCAGGAAGAGAGGAAATGAGCAGCAGAAATAACAGCACTCCACCGGCCTGGTCGAATAATCTCGTCAGGCTAAAAAAAGGCGGAGTGTTAAATTGAATCGCGAAAGGATAATCAGCGTCTTTTACCCTGAGTACATCTTTGTTTGCATGGGCTGGCGTCATCACATCGCCGGATTGGCCTAAGCTACGATTGCCGACCTGCAGTGAATACGCCACGCCACGTAATGGCATATTCAGCGCATCCCGGATATGGCTGTCACTGATGCTCACCATGATTCGGCTTCCGGCATGCTGTGTCTGGTATAAAAGAACCGGCAGGCCGTTGACCGTACTTTTCGCTGGAACGAGCAGCAATGTTGTTTCAGGCAGCGCTGAGCCGTTAACCAACAATACGCGGTTTCCCGGCAGCGAAGAGCACCAGACCGCATCTTTTTTCAGAATAACGATCGTTCTCAGGTGTGGCTGTAACGCAGCTTCGGTGCCGAGCCGATATTGTCCTTCAGCATCGCATTCATTTTCAGCAAGTTGCATCGCTATCCGGGCTGCATCGCGGGCTTCCTTAAGAATAACATTCATATTCCTGACGACGTAGCGCGCCCCTGCCAGACTGTCTGCCCGTGCAGAATACCAGACCTGTAAATTGATAATAAAAACGCCCAGCATAAAAATTGTCGTGGCTACAGCTAAATAAATCGATATACGGCGCATTGAGGATTCTCGACCAGAGTGAAGTTGCCGCTTCGATGATGCTGAAGTGATTGAATTGTCATCGTCTTAAGCATGGTTGATAAAGAAAGAAATACCATGTCAGGCGTCAGAAATATAAAAGTTACAGAAAAAGCGTGGTATCGGTTCTGTTCCGCTGACTTTTCTTCGTTATACAACGTCACGCGCCTGGCTGCAGACAACAGATTCACCACACAAATAACCCCATAAGGTTATATTTACTCAGCCAATATGCGTAACGCTTTGTTTTCATGCCCACCCGTGAACAAAGGTGTTGGAAAAGCCGACTACACTTCCTGTAACGACAGAGTTTATACTAAAACTGTTTTAATCAAGGGTTAAGAAAGGATTGGTATGGTAAAGGTTGAGGAATTACAAATGAAATACCCAGGCGCAGTGGCCTGGCAAATAGGTGATGGCCCGGAACTGGCCAGCGTGCTTGCGGACCTGATTAAAAAAGGAATCAAAACGGCCACCTGCGGATCTTTTGCCTCGTACGCGCAGGATATGTCTGCTCCGCGGATGGGGAGCTACAACATAATCCTTGATGGCCAGAATGTCCCAGTCTGTGTGATCCGGCTGGTTTCAATGCGGCTGGTGCGTTTTTGCGATGTTAATGAGGAGTTCGCTCGCAAAGAGGGTGAAGGTGATTTAAGCCTTGAATACTGGCAGAAAGAGCATCAGCGATTTTTCTTCCGCGAAGGCCATTTTTCTGAAGATATGGAACTGATCGCGGAAGAGTTTGAATTGGTTGAGGTGCTGTAAGCTGAGATAAAAGTGATACTTATCCCAGCGAGCCTGCACCCTTCTGATGCCCCCCCAGGTTTTTCAGGCTTTTTAAAGCTTCCCTTGTCGATATAACGCATCACCCCGGCATCACTAGCCCTCACCCTTAAGCCTGCATGATGTGAATCGTTATAGGGTTCCATATTTAACCCCGCTGTAAAACGTGCTGGTATTCGTCGCCGGAATCCGTACCATACGCGGCATACAATGTTTGCCCCTGCTGGCTCCGAAGGTAGTACTTAATGCAACAGAATCAAGAAATTAACAAAAAAGAACAATACAACCTGAATAAACTGCAAAAGCGACTGCGCCGTAACGTGGGCGAAGCCATTGCAGACTTCAACATGATTGAAGAAGGCGACCGCATCATGGTCTGCCTGTCAGGGGGTAAAGACAGCTATACCATGCTGGAGATCCTGCGTAATCTTCAGCAAAGCGCACCGGTGAAATTTTCCCTGGTGGCGGTCAACCTTGACCAGAAACAGCCGGGCTTCCCGGAGCACATTCTGCCGGAATACCTCGAGAAGCTGGGCGTTGAGTATAAAATCGTCGAAGAAAATACCTACGGCATTGTGAAAGAGAAAATCCCGGAAGGGAAAACCACCTGCTCACTCTGTTCTCGTCTGCGCCGCGGCATTCTGTATCGTACCGCGACGGAGCTGGGCGCGACCAAAATTGCGCTGGGCCATCACCGCGACGATATCCTGCAAACGCTGTTCCTCAATATGTTCTACGGCGGCAAGATGAAAGGCATGCCGCCTAAACTGATGAGCGATGACGGCAAGCACATTGTGATCCGCCCTCTCGCCTACTGCCGCGAAAAAGACATTGAGCGTTTTTCTCAGGCTAAAGGTTTCCCGATCATTCCATGTAACCTGTGCGGCTCTCAGCCGAACCTGCAGCGTCAGGTGATTGGCGACATGCTGCGCGACTGGGATAAGCGTTATCCGGGTCGTATCGAAACCATGTTCAGCGCGATGCAGAACGTTGTCCCTTCCCATCTCGCGGATGTAGAGCTGTTCGACTTTAAGGGCATCAACCACGAGTCAGAAGTTGTGAACGGCGGGGACCTGGCGTTTGATCGGGAAGATATTCCCATGCAGCCAGCGGGCTGGCAGCCGGAAGAAGATGACAATCAGTTTGAAGAGCTGCGTCTGAACGTGCTTGAAGTGAAGTAAGCGATTAGCGTCTCAGAAGGACCTTCTGAGACGCTCCATTCGTTATTTCAGCAGACGTACGCGACAGGTTTTACCCTTAATTTTCCCGTTTTGCAGCTGCTTCCATGCCTTATGGGCAACCGCCTGGCGAACCGCTACGTAGACATGCGCCGGATGGACCGCAATCTTGCCGATATCCGCCCCGTCCAGACCCACGTCCCCGGTCAGCGCCCCTAATACGTCACCTGGACGCATCTTGGCTTTTTTACCACCATCAATGCACAGCGTCGCCATTTCAGCCTCCAGCGGCACAAGGCTGACGCTGGCCGGTGCATTCATCCAGTTCAGCTTAATCTGCAGCATCTCAGAGAGAATATTGGCGCGCTGCGCCTCTTCCGGTGCGCAGAAGCTGATCGCCAGACCGCTGTTTCCCGCGCGCGCGGTACGACCAATACGGTGCACGTGCACTTCAGGGTCCCACGCCAGCTCATAGTTCACCACCAGCTCAAGGGATTTAATGTCCAGACCGCGCGCAGCGACGTCGGTTGCAACAAGAACGCGGGCGCTGCCGTTAGCGAAACGGACCAGCGTTTGATCGCGATCGCGCTGTTCCAGATCGCCATGCAGCGACAATGCGCTCTGGCCGGCGGCATTCAGGGCATCACAGACCGACTGACAGTCTTTTTTGGTATTACAGAACACCACGCAGGACGCAGGCTGATGCTGGCTCAGCAGTTTCTGCAGGAGAGGGATCTTCCCCTGCTGAGAGGTTTCAAAGAACTGCTGTTCGATAGCGGGCAACGCATCTACGCTGTCGATTTCAATAGTGAGCGGATTTTTCTGCACGCGCCCGCTGATGGCAGCGATGGCCTCCGGCCAGGTTGCGGAAAACAGCAGCGTCTGACGATCGGCCGGGGCGAAACGGATCACCTCGTCAATCGCATCGCTGAAGCCCATATCCAGCATCCTGTCTGCCTCATCCATCACCAGCGTTTGTAACGCATCCAGCGAGACGGTGCCTTTTTGCAGGTGATCCAGCAGGCGGCCGGGCGTTGCGACAATGATGTGCGGCGCATGCTGGAGTGAATCACGCTGCGCGCCGAACGGCTGTCCGCCGCAGAGGGTTAAAATCTTGGTGTTGGGCAGGAAACGCGCCAGGCGACGCAGTTCACCCGCGACCTGGTCTGCCAGTTCGCGGGTCGGGCACAGTACCAGAGACTGGGTCTGAAATAGCGCCACATCGATATGCTGCAACAGGCCAAGGCCAAATGCCGCCGTTTTCCCGCTGCCCGTTTTCGCCTGCACGCGCACGTCACGGCCCTCAAGGATGGCGGGCAACGCGGCCGCCTGAACAGGCGTCATCGTGAGGTAACCCAACTCGTTGAGGTTATCGAGTTGGGCGGCGGGCAGAACATTCAGGGTAGAAAAAGCGGTCACAGTAGTCTCTCGTGGTCATCTTTGCGGTCAGATGGCGCGTATCCTCGCAGATCTCGCGGTTCGATGCGACAATTTAATCGGTTCTTGATCTGGCGGCGGGTCGGGCATCGGCTGCGGACGCGGGATGGGATCGGGCATTGGCACCGGATCGGTGGGGACGGGATCGGATTGACGCGATTGTTGCAGTAGCAGAGCGTTCAGGATGCTCATCATTCCCTCCAGAATTTGCTGTCGTCCCTTTTAGGGTAGACGCTGAGAATCAGGAGGCAAAAAAAAGCCGACTATGAAGTCGGCGTCGTACGAATCAATTGTGCTATGCAGTAATTCAAAAAAGGAAGTAAGACAATATGGAGCGCAACGCCCATCGCTTGACGTTGCATTCACCTGCGGGAGTCATATTGCACCTTACGGGGTAGATGTTTATTGACTTCGCTCAATTAAAAGAGCGTTTTGATCCCGTTGAAAGCTGAAAAAAGCGTAAATTTACAGCCATTTACTACGATGCAACCACCATGCAACACCACCAATCAAAACAACTAACATCACGCAAAAGGCGGTAAAGCCGTAGCGATAAGCACCACCCGGAATTCCCCCCAGGTTCACGCCAAACAGCCCGGTAAGAAACGTGCTGGGTAAAAACACCATCGCCATCAGGGACATCGTATAGGTTCTTCTCGCCAGCGACTCCTGCATCACCTGCGCGATTTCGTCCGCCATCACCGCCGTTCTGGCAATACAGGAATCAATCTCGTCCAGCCCGCGCCCCAACCTGTCGGCAATATCCTGCATTCTGCGTCGCTGATCGTCATTCATCCACGTGAGCCTTTCGCTGGCAAGACGCGCGTAAACGTCGCGCTGCGGCGTCATGTAGCGGCGCATCACAATCAACTGCTTACGCAATAAGGCCAGAAAACCGCGGGGCGGGATCTGCTGATCGAGCAGGTTATCTTCCAGGTCGATGATTTTGTCGTGCAGTTCTTCAATAAATTCACTCGCATGATCGGTCAGCGCGTCACAGACGTCCACCAGCCAGCTGCCGCAGTCGACAGGCCCGGTGCCCTCTTTCAGATCGTTGACGATGTCATCCAGCGCCAGAACCTTTCGCTGGCGGGTCGACACAATGAGCCCGTCGTCCATGTATACCCGCATCGCAACCAGCTGATCCGGGCGTTCATCCGTGCTGCCGTTAATGCAGCGCAGGGTGATCAGCGTCCCGTCACCCATTCGACTCACGCGGGGCCGCAGGCTTTCACCCGCCAGCGCATCGCGCACGTTATTGGGCAAGAGCGGAGTCGAAGCAAGCCAGTCAGCGCTGTCCGGGTGGGTGTAGTTCAGATGTAGCCAGCAGGGATGCGCACTATCGATCACATCATTATCTTCCAGCGGTCGCGCACCGCCGCGACCATCCAGCACCCACGCAAAAACTGCGTCTGGAACGTTAAGTTCAGATCCTTTAATGCTTTCCACAGCGCCTCCACCTTTTTAGCTCTTTCGGTGTCAGTCTAGCTTTCATCAGGGGTTAAGCAACAACTATGTATCCCATCGCGCTGAAATCGCTCAGGAATTGTACATACCAGGCGGAGGCGTAAAAAAAGCCTGGCATGCCAGGCTTTGAGGTGCTGTCAGAGCGAGTGCTCTGGCCGCTGGAGGAAGGATGGCGAGCCGCCAGGTGATGAGGACAAGGATGACCGATCGAGCCTGAAATTACGCGTTCGGGTCTGCAGCTCAATCACCTGATTACGCAGTACATCAGACGAACCGTTGAGTTCCTCTGCCATTGCCACGTTACTTTGCGTGACCCGCTCCAGCTCCGATAGCGCCAGGGTAATCTGAGAAATGCCTTTCTCCTGCTCTGACGTAGATGCGGAAATTTCGTCCATTAAGCGGCTGACATTCCCCGACCCCGTCACGATTTCATGCATGTTTTTCTCTGCCTGCGACACAACGCTGGCTCCCTGCGTGACGTTACTGCTGGTAACTTCAATCAGCGTTTTGATATTCTTCGCGGCCTCCGCGCTGCGGTGCGCCAGGTTTCTTACCTCTTCCGCGACGACAGAAAACCCCTTGCCATGATCGCCCGCCCTTGCCGCCTCAACGGCCGCGTTGAGCGCCAGAATATTCGTCTGGAACGCAATGCCGTCAATGAGCGAAATAATCTCCGTCATCTGCTGCGCGCATTCGGTAATGGACTGCATATTGCTGGCGACCTGCCCCATCAGCTCGCCACCCTTGCGCGCCTGTAACGTCGCCACATTTGCCTGCTCGCTCGCCAGGCGGGTGTTATCGGCATTGTTTTTGGTGCTCGCGGCCATTTGCTCCATGCTGGCTGCGGTTTGCACCAAAGACGCTGACTGCTGCTCGGTTTTCACCGATAGCTGAGCGCTACGTGCCGAGAGTTGATCCGATAAGGTCATGGCGGTTTGTGATGATGCCCTGATCTCACGCACCAGCGTCGCAATATTGCCGGAAAGGCTGTTTATTCCGGGAATGAGTCTGCCCGCGCAGTTATTGCCAAATTCAGGGATAGAGACGCCAAGGTTGCCTGCGGTTACCTCTTCAATACTTTTCTTCACCGTATTGATCGGCGTCACAAGATACTTCGTCATATAGACCCAGAGCAAAAATAGCGCAACGAAATTGATGACATTAAGCGAAATAAAGAGAGACGTATTGCTGGAAAATAGAACAACGACACCTGCACTTACCAAAAAAAGAGAGAAAAGGAACCCGATAATAAAGGTCCTTACACTAATATTTTTTAGCATGATAATACCCACGTTTTATATTTTGGTCGGCACTTAGACTTATAGCATTGGCCCGGAAGTTTTTCATCGCAAACAACGCTTGTTTTTTGTTTCGCCGTTAGCATCCTGAGATTTGTCTTAAGTCAGATAAAAAGAGCGTATTAGTGAAAATGTTCTGCTCAGCATGCTGTGATACTGGTCTCCCGCCATCTTAAGCGATAGTATCGACCGCGGTGAGGCGACACGATCGCCTTCATATTTAAGGAGCTTTGCTACTGTTATTCGTTCTTGTTTAGCAATGCTTAATATATTAACAAGAGAATATATTTTATATTCTTAATAAGTTTTAGAGTATTAATATGACTGGTCATTTTTCACGATAAATAACTAATATGGTTTGAATGTGCATGTTCGTTGCCCGATAAAGATGTACCCGGCAGGCGAAATCGGTAACCCTCTCAGGCGTGGGATTGCATAATGCTCAATATATCGTGGGACCCTGTGTTAATCGCTATCTCTTATCTGGTGGCGTTTATCGCCTCCTTTGTGGCGCTGGATAGCGCCGGCAAGATCCCCCTCTCCAGCCGAAAGGCTGCCCTGTTCTGGCGCATTGCCGGTGGGGTCACGCTGGGCATTGGCATTTGGTCGATGCACTTTATCGGCATGCTGTCGATGCAAATGCCCATGATGATGAGCTACGACCTCTGGTTAACCCTTGCGTCACTGGGCGTCGCGGTGGTTGCATCGGCCACGGCACTTAATATTGCCGTCGCGGGCAAAAAACTTTCTCCCTTTCGACTGATCTTTGCCACGGCGATCCTGAGCGCTGGCGTGGTGTCGATGCACTACATCGGTATGGCGGCCCTGATGCTGGATGGCAGCATCATCTGGGATAGCCGCCTCTTGGGGTTGTCCGTGGTTATTGCCGTTGTTGCCTCCGGCACGGCGCTGTGGCTGGCTTTTCGTCTGCGGGATAAACGCAAAGGCGTTTTTATCGATCGCATTATCGCGGCTTTCGTCATGGCTGCCGCGATTTGTGCGATGCACTATACCGGCATGAGTGCCGCGCAGTTTCAGGAAATGGCGCATACCCTCCCGGGCGGGATCGGCGAGCTGGGGTTATCCATCTGGGTTTCGGTCACCACGCTCTGCCTGCTCGGGGTGATGTTAATCATCTCACTTATCGATTCCCACCGGCGCACCAGCCGGCTGACGGATAATCTGCATCAGCTCAACCGCCAGCTTGAGCTACAGGCGCGGTTTGACGCGCTCACCGGGCTCGCAAATCGCCACCAGATGGATCTCCGCATGCAGGATTGTCTGCGCAGCGCGCTGCTGAGCAAGAAACCATTTGCGGTGATTTTCCTGAACGTCGATCTCTTCAAACGCGTTAACGATACGTGGGGTCACAGCGTCGGTGATGAGCTATTGATCACGGTCGCGCAGCGCATCACGGCCCGGCTCACGCGTGAGATGACCCTGGCAAGGCTGGGTGGCGACGCCTTTATCCTGCTGGTGCCGGAATGTGACGACGACAGGCTCAACGCCCTGCTCACCGCGTTGCTCGAGGATGTGCGACGCCCTCTGTCTGTCTGCGGGCATACGTTAAGCACGACGATCAGCGCAGGCGTCAGCCTCTATCCGCAGGATGGCGAAACGCTGCATGAGCTGAAGCTCAAGGCGGATGCAGCCTTACATCGCGTCAAGGAAGATGGCCGCAACGGCTGGGCGATTTACCGTGCCGAGATGTCAACGGCGATCCCGGCGAAACCCGGTTTCCTGCAGGAGCTCTCTCAGGCGCTTGAACGCGATCAGTTTGAACTGTGGTACCAGCCAACCTGGCATGCGGGAGAAAAAACCATTCACGGTTTTGAAGCCCTTCTGCGCTGGCGGCATCCTGAGCAAGGCGTTGTGCTACCTAATCTGTTTATCCCCACGCTGGAACAGACGGGCTTAATTATTCCGGTAGGTAACTGGGCCATTGAAGCGGCATGCCGACAGCTTCATTTCTGGACTGAACAAGGTTTCAGCCAGTGGACGCTGTCGCTCAACCTATCCCCCATCCAGTTTGAACAGCCGGACATTTTCCAGATCATCTCGTCGATGCTGGAAAAATATAGCCTGTCTCCGTCCCGGCTGATCCTGGAGGTAACGGAAAGCACCGCGCTTAAAAATCTCGACCGCAGCATTGAGTTGCTCAACGCGTTTAATCACGCGGGGATCGTTGTCTCGATTGATGATTTTGGAACGGGCTATTCCAACCTTCTGATGCTGAGCGTGCTTCCGGCAAAAGAACTCAAGATCGACAGAAGCTTTGTCACGTCGATGCTGGAAAATGAAAAAAGCTACAAGCTGGTTGAAACTATTATCAGTATCGCCCGGACCATGGAGATGAATGTGGTGGCAGAAGGGATAGAAACGGAAGAACAGCAGGTGGTTCTCACCCGTCTCGGCTGCGATTACCTGCAGGGATATCTTTTCTCCCGGCCCTTACCTGCCGAACAGGTACCGTGGCTACTGCTGCAGATAAACTCAGACAAACAGATTATACCCATTAATAAAATTCAAACGGATCCCGCATTTATTTCTCAAAAAAATCATGCCTGACGGGGTTAAGTGGAGTATGTTTCAAAGGAGTGCACGCGAGTCAATTCTGTCATGATTGTCAGGCACATGTTGTCGATGAACAGGAAACGCCTATGTCGCAACCTTGTTTTGATGCGTTGAATGTAATTAAAACACCCGTGTGGCTCGTTTCACCCGTGTCGGAAAAGATCGTTTTTGCGAATGTGGCAGCAAAGCAGATCATGGGTGATAAAACGCTCAATGACCTGCGAAAAGGGATTTATTCAGCCAGTGCGCAAACCGTCCTGTCGATGTATGTATCTGAACTGAAAACAGAGCAGGAGATCGTCGAAATCTGGACAACGAACCGGGATGGACAGGATACGCCGTTAAGCTGTCGCCTCTCGCTTGCCCACTACGCGCCCTGGGGAGATGTGATTGTTTTCGAGGGCATCTCCCAACCAATACTCTCAGGATTGAAGGCCAGCCGTTCCGCCACCTACCGGCGGAAAAAACAGGGTTTTTATGCGCGCTTTTTTCTGACCAACAGCGCCCCGATGCTGCTAATCGATCCGGCCCGCGACGGTCAAATCGTCGATGCGAATCTGGCCGCGCTCAATTTTTATGGTTATTCACATGATGATATGTGCAGTAAGCATACCTGGGAAATCAATACGCTAGGGCGAGATGTGATGCCCATTATGACTGCAATTGCCGCGCTGCCCGGCGGTCATAAGCCGCTCAATTTTGTTCACCGCCTTGCCGATGGAACCACCCGCCACGTTCAGACGTATGCCGGGCCCATTGAGATTTACGGCGACAAGCTGATGCTGTGCATCATCCACGATATCACCGAGCAAAAAAGGCTGGAGCAGGAGCTGGAACATGCGGCGTTGCGTGACTCCATGACGGGACTACTCAACCGGCGCCAGTTCTACGCAATTACCGATCAAAGCAACCTGAATAAACTTCCTGCGCAGCAGCAATTTAGCCTGCTGCTGGTGGATACCGACCATTTCAAAAACATTAATGACCTGTTCGGCCATCTGAAAGGTGATGAGGTGCTTATCGCCCTTTCCCGGACGCTGGAAGCCTGTAGTCGGGAGGGCGACATGGTGTTCCGCTGGGGTGGCGAAGAGTTCGTTATCCTGCTGCCGCGCACCTCTCTCGACACCGCGTTGCAGATTGCCGAGTCAGTCCGCGCGGCCGTTGCCCGCATTACGATTACAGGCTTGCCGCGGTTCACCGTCAGCATCGGCGTAGCGCGGCACAATCAGGGTGAAAGTATTGACGAGCTGTTTAAGCGTGTGGACGATGCGCTGTATCGCGCTAAAAATGACGGACGCAATAAAGTCCTTGCTGCATGAAACTGGAGTATCCGGAAAAGCCCCGCTACAATGCCCACCTCGAATGAATTAGCGTCAGGTGGGTAAAAGCCGCAATGGGAAAAACAGAAATAATACTCACCTTAATTATTTTACTCCTTATTATATTTGGCTTCTGGTTTATTTTTAGCGGTGAGATCTGGTATCTCGTCGAGTTTCTTGAAAATAGCCTTTACCCGACCTTCGACGCACCGTAACGCACGTTTAATCGCTTGTTTCACCTACCGAATATGTCAGGTATCTGCTTCCCTTACAGCCGCGTAAAATACGCGGCGTTATCCTCCAACAACGTTGATAACGAATCACTTATTCATTTGCTTATGTTGCCCGTGCTCTGACGGGCTTTTTTATTTCCGGCAATTCAGCCACGCCAGGCTATATCTTAATCATCTTTATTGATAGAGGTGAGGAAAGATGAGCAAGAAGATCCTGATGCTGGTTGGCGATTACGCCGAAGATTACGAAACCATGGTGCCTTTTCAGGCTTTGCAGATGATTGGCCATCAGGTGGATGCGGTCTGCCCCGACAAACCGAAGGGCGATTACATCATGACGGCAATCCATGACTTTGACGGTGCCCAGACCTATAGCGAAAAGCCCGGTCACCGCTTTACCCTCAACGCCGATTTTTCCGCCGTTAAGGAGCAGGACTACGACGCGCTGCTCATCCCCGGTGGGAGAGCGCCCGAGTATCTGCGGCTAAATGAGGACGTGTTAAAGCTGGTGCAGGCATTTGACGCCGCGCGTAAGCCGATTGCTGCGGTGTGCCACGGACCACAGCTGCTTGCTGCCGCGGGCATCCTGAGAGGACGAACCTGTAGCGCCTACCCGGCCTGCGCGCCTGAAGTACGTCTCAGCGGGGGACACTACGCCGCTATCGGCATCGATCAGGCCCATGTTGACGGCAACCTGGTGACGGCTCCCGCCTGGCCCGCGCATCCGCAGTGGCTGGCGAAGTTTAATGCGCTATTAGAATAACAGAGACCCGGCATTGGGCCACGCATAGCGGATGAAACCGTACCGCGTATTGCAGACCTGGCGCATTCCCGCGCCGGGTCTCATAAAACATCAGTGCTTCTCGATATACATCGTCCGGCTATACGCCACGTCTTCCGGGTTATTAATAGGGTAGCCTTTCACCCAGGGCTTAATCAGACGACCATTGGTGTACTGGTAAATGGGCGCGATAGGCGCTTTCTCCATGAGGATTTTCTCCGCCATGTTGTAGTCCGTATTACGCGCTTTCGCCGTGGTTTCCAGCGTTGCCTGGTGGATAATTTTATCGTAGGCCGGGTCGTTGAAACGCGAGATATTACCGCTGTGGGTTGAGGTCAGCAGAGACAGGAAGGTCGACGGCTCGTTGTAATCGCCTACCCATGACGCGCGGATCACATCAAAATTGCCGGTATTACGGCTGTCGATATAGGTTTTCCACTCCTGGTTTTGCAGTTTGACGTCCACACCGAGATTTTTCTTCCACATGGACGCCACCGCAATGGCGATTTTCTGGTGGTTTTCCGAGGTGTTGTACAGCAGGGTCAACTTCAGCGGACGCTGAGGACCGTAACCTGCGGCCTGGAGCAACGTTTTCGCCTGAGCGTTCAGCTCCTGCTGGGACATCTGCTCGAACGGAGAAGGTTCAGGGGTGAAACCCGCCGTCACGTCAGGGGTGAAATGCCAGGCCGGCTTCTCGCCTGTACCTAATACCTTTTCTGCCATAATGCGGCGATCGATAGTCATGCTCAGCGCAAGACGCACCCGGGCATCGGCCGTCGGGCCCTTTTGCGTGTTAAACGCATAGTAATAGGTTCCGAGCTGAGGCGGCGTATACACCTGTCCCGGAATGTCCTTCAGGAGCTTCTGATACATGTTTTTCGGAAACGATTCGGTGATATCAATATCCCCCGCCAGATAGCGCTTAGTGGCGGACGATTCCTGATTAATCGGAATGAAAGTCACTTTTTGCAGGACAGTTTTCGCGTTGTCCCAGTAGTGCGTATTCGGCACGACAACCAGTTTTTCATTCACCACGCGGTCGTTCAGAACGTACGCGCCGTTACCCACCAGAGCGCCCGGACGCGTCCACTCTTTCCCGCTTTCAACGTTCGCTTTTTGCACCGGATAGAAGGCAAAGTTCGCCGTCAGGTTGCTAAACCACGGGAGCGGTTTGTCCAGCTGGACGCGTAAGGTTCTGGCATCCACCGCCGTCACGCCCAGGGTATCTGGCGCCGCTTTGCCATCAATAATGGCCTGCGCGTTGTTGATGCCTGCCAGCGCCGCAAACCAGGCAAACGGAGAGGTGGTTTTCGGGTCAACCAGACGCTGCCAGCTGTAGACAAAATCCTGCGCGGTGACGGGCGTACCGTCAGACCATTTCGCGTTATCGCGCAGGGTGAACGTCCAGATACGGTTATCGTTGCTCTGCCAGCGCGTCGCTACGCCCGGGGTCAGCTCCCCTTTCTCGTTCTGATTCACCAGCCCTTCGAAAAGATCGCGAATCACCTGAATCTCGGGTAATCCCACCGCTTTTGCCGGATCGAGCGAAGCCGGCTCGTCTTTAATATGCCTGACCAGCTCCTGTTTTTGCGCCAGTACCGTGCCCTGGGGCACATCAGCAGCGTACGAGAGTGTAGAGAGTCCGCACAGGTACAGTGCAGCGCAAAGACGCGAAACAGGATGCTTCATAAGATCCCCTTTGATGAATTCAGGTAACAAGCAGATGCGTAATTATTTGTTTCGAAAAAGAGAAATGCAAATACCTTACGCCTGAATAGTGATTTAAGGCAATTCTCAAGCGTTACGGAAACTATTTGATTAACAGCGAGTTTTGCACAACACTGCCAGTAGAGACTTCTTTATCAGGATTTCGTATGGCAACCACCCGACCACGCGCGGAGCGCGGCGCCTTCCCGCCGGGCGCTGAACAATATGGCCGCTCATTTTTAGGCGCATCGCTGATCTGGTTCCCGGCGCCCGATGCCGATCGCAGCAGCGGTTTGATCATTGCCGGCACGCACGGAGATGAAAACTCGTCCATCGTCACGCTTTCCTGCGCGCTGCGGACGCTGACGCCGTCATTGCGACGTCACCACGTCATTCTTGCCGTCAATCCGGACGGCTGTCAGCTTGGATTACGGGCGAATGCGAGGGGCGTTGACCTGAACCGTAATTTCCCGGCGGCAAACTGGCGCGCAGGCGAAACGGTTTATCGCTGGAACAGCTCCGCCGAGGAGCGGGACGTGGTGCTGCTGACGGGAGACAAGCCCGGCTCGGAGCCGGAAACGCAGGCGCTGTGCCAGCTTATCCATAAGATCCACCCCGCCTGGGTTGTCTCCTTCCACGATCCGCTGGCCTGTATTGAAGATCCGCGTCACTCCGACCTGGGCGCGTGGCTGGCGCAGGCTTTTGCCCTGCCGCTCGTCACCAGCGTGGGCTATGAAACACCCGGATCGTTCGGTAGCTGGTGCGCCGATTTGAGCCTGCCCTGCATCACCGCTGAATTCCCGCCAATTTCCTCCGACGAAGCCAGCGAAAAATACTTAAAAGCGATGGTGGAGCTACTGCGCTGGCAGCCTCAAAGATGAAGCACGCCGCTGGTAAAATTAAGCGCCGGTGAAACGTCAACCGCCAGCCACGTCGGGCCATCCAGATCGGCGAAACGGACCTGATTGACCAGCGGCAGCGCCGCGCCGATCGCCCGGGATGTGCAGAGCATGCATCCCAGCATCAGGGAAAAGCCCTGCGCCTGCGCTTCCGCCGCCAGGGCCAGCGCTTCTGTCAGCCCGCCGGTCTTGTCGAGCTTGATATTGACCATCTCATAGCTGCCCTTAAGCGCGCTCAAATTCTCGCGGGTATGACAGCTTTCATCCGCACAGACGGGCAGCGGATGGATAAAATTCTTCAGCGCCGCATCATCCTTCGCTGGCAGAGGCTGTTCCAGCATCGCCACGCCCAGGTCGGCCAACAGCTGGCATCGGGCGGCAAGCCCCTCGGGATGCCACGACTCGTTGGCGTCAACAATCAGCGTGGCCGAGGGAACCGCCGAGCGAATGGCGACCATCCGCTCGCTGATCAGGCGATCGTCGAGCTTCACTTTTAACAGCGTGGCCCCGGCGTCATAGAGCGCTTTTGCGCTGGCAGCCATCTGCTCCGGCTCACCAATCACGACCGTTTGCGCCGTCACGACGGACTCCGGCAGCGCCGCTCCCAGCAAGGACGTCAGCGATTGCTGGTGCCTGGCGGCCTCAAGGCTCCAGAGCGCACAGTCGATGGCATTACGCGCTGCCCCGGCGGGTAAACGCTGCTGTAACGCCTCGCGCGTGAGCCCTTTTTGCAGGTCAGGCACCAGGGTCATGATATGCGCCATCACCGACGCGACACTTTCTCCATAGCGCGGGTAAGGCGTACATTCCCCGACGCCTTTAACCCCCTCCTCTTCGATTTCAACCACGACCACGCTGGCTTCACTTCGACTGCCGCGGGAGATCACAAACGGGGTATGCAATGGCCAGGCTTCTTCATAGACCTTAACGCTTCTCATCACTGACTCCTTGCGGCCCGGAAAGGCGAAAAATTTGGTTTGCCGTGTTATCCGCTGATGGCATACACTAGCCCCGACGTTAACTATATGTAAACAGGAAGATATCTATGTCACAACTCGTTCATTTCCAGGGCAACCCGGTTGCTGTTGCAGGTTCCATTCCGCAGGCTGGCAGCAAAGCGCAGGCTTTTACTCTGGTGGCTAAAGATCTGTCTGACGTCACACTGGCTCAGTTTGCGGGTAAACGCAAAGTACTGAACATTTTCCCAAGCATTGATACCGGCGTTTGTGCCGCGTCCGTGCGTAAATTCAACCAGCTGGCGACTGAAATGGACAACACCGTTGTGCTGTGCATTTCCGCTGACCTGCCGTTTGCCCAGTCCCGTTTCTGCGGTGCCGAAGGCCTGAGCAACGTTATTACCCTCTCCACCCTGCGCAGCGCAGATTTCCTCGAGAAATACGGCGTCAGCATCGCGGAAGGCCCACTGAAAGGTCTGGCAGCACGTGCCGTACTGGTTCTGGATGAAAACGATACCGTTGTCTTCAGCGAACTGGTTAACGAAATCACCACCGAGCCGGACTACACTGCCGCGCTGGACGTGCTGAAAGCATAATAAGTACTTAGCATTCTATACAACTTAATCTCAACCTCGCCGCGGCGGGGTTTTTTATTATATTTAAGCTGAATCGTTAAAGCATAAGTGCTCACAAATCACATTAATCATGCAATAACTTAGACAATATGTGACATGAGCGTGATCAATAACGCATAATAATCGTTAAATTCCCCTATTTTCATCCCCAGTGAAGCACATCACATTTCCCTTTTTGTCTAAACATTAGATTTGCTTACGAAAGAAAATAATCGTTTCAGCAAAAAGGATAATATATGAAAATTAAATTCGCTTTTACGCTCCTTGCGGTACTGATTTCTGGTCATGCAGCGGCTAAAACCTGGGTGCTGACAAGCGCTGAAAGCAGCGTAGAGAAGGGAAACTGGAATATTTCCAGTGATGAGCTGAAAGTTAAAGATCAAACGTTCAGCATTGAGCAAAAAGTCTTACACGGTGGTAAACAGGAAGGCAGCAAAGTCATCATAATTAGCAGCAAAGATGGCCTGACGATTACCCTGAGCCCGACTCGCGGGATGAATCTTCTGCACGTAGAAGGCTTTGGCACCCGACTGGGGTGGAATTCGCCCGTTAAAGAGGTCGTTAATCCGGCATATATCAATCTTGAGAGCCGCAACGGTCTCGGCTGGCTGGATGGTTTCAACGAGATGATGGTGCGCTGTGGCTATGAGTGGACCGGGCACCCGGTCACTGCGGACGGGCAAATTTACACCCTGCACGGCAGGGCCGGAAATACGCCGGTATCGCAGGTCGAGGTTGAAATCGCCGATGCCGCCCCGCATGAGATCCGCGTTCGGGGTTTGATCAAAGAGAGCACGTTTAAAAAATCGGATCTGCAAACCATGACCGAACTGCGTTACGTTCCCGGAACCAACCAGTTCAGCCTGCATGATGTTCTGACCAACCATGCGGATTACCCTCATGATTACCAAATCATTTATCACAGCAACTTCGGCACGCCGATCCTCGAAGAAGGCGCGCGTTTCCTTGCGCCGGCGGCGAGCGTGAGCCCGTTCAATGACTACGCCAAAGCGGGCGTTAACGACTGGCAAACCTATGCCGGGCCGACAAAAGGCTTTGATGAGATGGTCTTTAACATTAAACCGCTCGCGGACAATAACCACGAAACGCTTGCAGCGGTGGTCAATAAAGCCGGAGATAAAGGCGCGTCAATCCAGTTTGATACCCGCCAGCTGCCCGTGCTGACCTTATGGAAGAACACCGACACGCTGAAGCAGGGCTACGTCACGGGCATTGAGCCAGGCACCAGCTACGCCTACCCCGTTACGATTGAGCGCGAGCAGAAGCGGGTTAAGCAGCTGCAGCCCGGTGCCAGCGCGCAGTTTGACTTGACCTATACCCTGCTGCACAGTCCGCAGCAGGTGAAAGAGGTCGAAAACAGGATTGCGTCGATTCAGGGAGAGACAAAAACAGAAATCGTTAACACGCCGATGGCGAAGGAATAACCATAAAGCAAAAAGCCTCTTTACAGAGGCTTTTTGTTATTCGTCACCTTTCTTATGATTCAATCCATACTCACGCAGCTTGTTCGCGATCGCGGTATGCGAGACGCCAAGACGTTTTGCCAGCTTGCGGGTGCTGGGATAGCTGCGGTACAGCTGCGTCAGCACGGAGCGCTCAAAACGGCTGGTGATATCATCCAGCGAACCCTCCATCGCCTCTTCGCCGACCGATACCGTCCCCGCGTCGTAATCAGGCAACAAAATATCCTGCGGACGCAGTTCATAGCCTTCCAGCTGGGTCAGCGCACGATAAACGGCGTTTTTAAGCTGGCGAATGTTGCCCGGCCAGCCGTAGCGCATGAGCACCGTGCCGAGATCGGCAGACAGCTTCGGACGCGGCACCCCCTGCTCGTCGGCAAAGCGGGCGACGAACAGTTCCGTTAGCGGCATGATGTCCTGCGGACAATCGCGCAGCGGGGGAATATTCAGCGTCAGGACGTTGAGGCGGTAATAGAGATCCTCGCGGAAGATCCCCTTTTGCACCAGCTCCACCAGATTCTTCTGGGTGGCGCAAATGACGCGCACGTCCACATGCACTTCGTGATCCTCACCGACGCGGCGGAAGGTTCCGTCGTTCAGGAAACGCAGCAGCTTAGCCTGCATACGTGGCGACATTTCGCCGATTTCGTCCAGCAGCACCGAGCCGCCGTTAGCCTGCTCGAAGAACCCTTTCTTGCCTTCCGGCGCGTGGCCAAACAGCTCGCTTTCAACGGCATCTTCCGGAATAGAGGCGCAGTTAAGTGCCAGATAAGGCTTAGTCGCACGCGGGCTCGCCAGGTGCACCGCGTGAGCCAGCAGGTCTTTCCCGGTGCCGGTGTCCCCGGTAATCAGCAGCGGCGCGGTCAGGCTTGCGAGCTTGCGCGCCTGATCAACCACATGGCGCATTTTCGGGCTGACGGCAATAATCTGGCTGAACGCGCCAACATCCTGGCTGGAAATGTTTTGCAGCTGGCGACCCATGCGTAACGTCGAGCGCAGCATGATCACCGCCCCGGTCAATACTCGGGTATTCCCTTCCCCTTTCAGATAGACCGGCGTGATCTCCATCAGGAAGTTCTGCCCGTTAATCACCACGTGCTCGCTAAGCGTGTTCTGCGGATTGCTGTCCAGCCAGCGCTGGAAGTTAAAACCGGGGATCAGCTGCGCGGCATTATGATTGCTGAGCTTCTCCTGGCTCTGCGCGAAAAGCTGGCAGCTCGCGTGGTTAACGCGCTCAACTTTGCTTTTCAAATCCAGGGAGAGGAACGGCTCAGGCATGGCTTCCAGCAGCGCGCTCAGCGCCAGGTGCTCACGCTCAGAGGGCATCCAGGGAATGGTGCGTACATCCGTAACGCCAGCGATACGGCGGATTTCCGCCATCAGGCTGCTGAAGGTATTAAATTCAATTTCGGCAAAATTGAGGTAAATTCGCCCGACAGGATCGATCTCAATGCCACGTAAATCAATGCTACGTAAAACAAGAAGATCGAGTAACTCGCGGGTCAGACCGAGACGGTCTTCACAGAAGACTTCAAGACGCATGGGAAATTCACCGTTTTAAGCCAATAACAGTAAAATGATATGTCAGAACACGGTGATCGGGAAGATGGCTGTCAACAAATATTGACAGCCAGCACGATAAGTGAACAAAACCTCACGGAGCCGGTTTTTTATTGAGCGTCTCTTTGAGCTGGCCGATCAGCTCGCGCCTGAAATCCCCCAGCCGGGGCTTATCGCCGTCAATCCACGGCAGCGGACGGCAAACTTCCATCGCTTTAATCCCCAAACGCGCCGTCAACAATCCCGCGCCGATACCCTGGGCGGCTCGAGCAGAAAGACGCGCCGCCAGATCCTGCGACATCCAGTCCATGCCCACTTCGCGCACCAGCTCACTCGCCCCGGCAAACGCGATATTGAGCAGGACCAGCTTGAACAGCCTGAGCCGACTGTAATAACCCAGCTCTATGCCGTACAGGTTCGCGATACGGTTGATCAGGCGCAGGTTACGCCAGGCGATAAAGGCCATATCGACCAGCGCCAGCGGGCTGACGGCAATCATCAGGGTGGATTCCGCCGCAGAGCGGCTAATCTCGCGCCGCGCCTGGGCATCCAGCACCGGCTGAACCATATGGGAATAAAGCGTCACTACTTCCCGGTCATTCTGGGTTTCATGGATGGCGGCATACCAGCGCTGAAGCGCCGGATGCGACTGATCGATTCCGGCCTGGCTGGCCAGCTTTTCACAGAACGCGCGGCCTTTGCCGGTGCCGTGACTATGGAGCAGATCCCGCGCTTCATCACGCTCGTGCGCGCGCTGGCGCAAACGCCAGAGCCGCCGCCACTCGGTGGCAACCGACCCGATACCCGCCCCCACAATCAGCGCGCCTGCGGCACATCCGCCCAGCGCGACCCAGTCCTGAGTTTGCCAGGCATTCATCGTCCACTGCACGCCTTGACCAACCACGCTTACGCCAAACAGCGCCAGCCCGGCGGTGACCATCCTGCGCCACAGGCTGCGCTTTGGACGCAGGGCGGCTTCCACAACCGCCTCTGCCGGACCTTCCTCAACGCCGGGCTCCTCGATCAGGGCCGGGGAAAAGTTATCAGCCTGCGTGCCGCTGAAGGTCTGCGCGGTTTTAAACGCCTCCTGAGGATCCTGCTCAAGCGTTCCGGTAAAGTCTATGCGCGGTTTTAACGGTTCCGTCATCGCAATTTATCTCCAATCAAAAACTCCAGCGCCGCATCCAGACGGATGTGTGGTAATGGCCGATCGACGCTCATTGCCTGCGGGCGGAAGGCTTCAAACTGGAAGCCCTGGTTCTGCCAGAAGGCCTGACCCGGCAGCCGCGCAGGCACTTCCCCCGGATAGACGGTAAGCGGTTCACCGTCGCTGAGCCGGTTCCCGCGTAATGCCGGTATTTTCTCGCCGTTAAGATCGATCAGCCCGCTTTGCGTTGCCTGCACGGACGCAAGCCCAAGGCAATCCATGCCGATCCCTTCGAAGGCGGCGTTTTGCCAGGCGTCCTGCACCAGCTGCTGCAGCAGCGATACCATATTGGCATGCTGGTCGACCGTGACGTGATCGGCCTTTGTGGCCGCAAAAAGCAGTTTGTCGATCACCGGAGAGAACAGACGGCGAAACAGCGTCCGCTGGCCGTAGTGAAAACTTTGCATCAGCTGCGTCAGCGCCAGGCGCATATCGTTGAAGGCCTGCGGCCCGCTGTTGAGCGGCTGCAGACAATCCACCAGCACAATCTGACGGTCAAATCGCAAGAAGTGGTTTTTATAGAATCCCTTGACCACTTTTTCACAGTAGTAATTGTAACGCTCGCGCAGCATCCCGGCGTTTGTGTGCCTGTCAGCCTGCGCCAGCTTCGACTCGCCCCCCCCATCCACATCCGGCCAGGGGAAGAACTGAAGCGCAGGCGCGCCCGCTAAATCACCCGGCAGGACAAAGCGACCCGGCTGAATGAAGTGCAACCCTTCCTGCTTGCACTGGTGCAGATACGCCGTCCAGGCTTCGGCAATGGCCGCCAGACGGTTTTCATCGGCAGGCGCAAGCGGGTCCAGGCCTTCGCACAGCTGCCGCCATTTGGCCGACCACCCGGCGCGCTGCCCCTGCAACAACCCCGTCATCTGGCGGGACCAGCTGAGGTAGTCCTGCGCCAGCATCGGCAGGTCGAGCAGCCATTCACCGGGGTAATCGACGATTTCAAGGTACAGCGTAGAAGTATCCTTGAAGTGGCGCATCAGGGATTCATTCGAGCGAAAGCGCAGCGCGAGGCGAATCTCACTCACCCCTCGCGTCGGCGTCGGCCACGTGGGCGGATCGCCGTAGAGCTGCGCCAGCCCTTCGTCATAGGTAAAGCGTGGAATACCAAAATCACGCTGAGGGACGCGCTTCACGCCCAGCAGGCGTTCTTCCCGCACCGCGCTGAGCAGCGGCAGACGCGCGCCGGCGTGCAGGTTCAGGAGCTGGTTTACCATCGCGGTGATAAACGCCGTCTTACCGCTGCGGCTAAGCCCCGTCACGGCCAGACGCAGATGGCGGTCAACGCCACGGTTCACCAGTGAATTGATTTCGTTTTTAAGTCGCTTCATCGCCGTCCTTCGTTGCCTGGAAGCCTTGAATGCATGGCTTCAGAATACAATAAATGGGGGCAGATCGTTGATTATCAATTCTTATTTATTGCTATTGCCGTTTTCTCTCCAGTAAGATGAACGGCATTGCTGTCAGTCCGGAGTGAGTAAGGTGTATGTCACCCACCATCTATGATATCGCACGGGTTGCGGGCGTATCGAAATCAACCGTTTCCCGCGTTCTGAATAAACAAACGAATATTTCTCCCGAAGCGCGTGAAAAAGTGCTGAAGGCGATTGACGAATTAAATTATCAGCCCAACAAACTGGCCCGCGCCCTGACCTCTTCAGGCTTCGATGCCATTATGGTTATTTCGACCCGTTCAACCAAAACCACTGCCGGAAATCCTTTTTTCTCCGATGTCCTGCATGCCATTACGGCAAAAGCGGAAGAAGAAGGATTTGACGTTATTTTACAAACGTCAAAAAGCAGCGAAGACGATCTGCTGAAATGCGTGAATAAAATAAAACAGAAGATGATCAAAGGGATCATTATGCTGAGTTCACCGGCAAATGAATCCTTTTTCACCACGCTGGATGCGTATGGCGTACCGGTAGTAGTTATCGGCAAAGTCGAAGGTGAGTTTCAGAATATTTATTCCGTCGACACGGATAATTTCCATGACAGCGCCACGCTGACCGAAACCTTTATTCAAAACGGACGCCGTAAAATTGCCTGTCTGCATGCCCCGCTTGATTATCATGTTTCGATCGATCGTCTTGCGGGCTATAAAGCCAGTCTGGAAAAGCACCATGTTGCCCTCAACCCGGACTGGATCAGGGATGGCGGTTATACCCATGAGAGTGCGCTTACGGCGGCGCTGGAATTGTTGTCTTCACCCACGCCGCCTGACGCAGTATTCGCTACCGACAGCATGAAGTTACTTAGCCTCTATCGCGCGGCGGATGAGTTGAATCTGATGATCCCGGAGCAGGTGGTCATCGCCGGATACAGTGACCCGATGCTGTCTCTCATTTTAACGCCCGCACCTGGCGGCTTCGATATCCCGACCCGAAAACTGGGCGAAGAGAGCTGCGATCTTCTTTTCAGGCGTATTGCGGGTCAGCCCGCACCGCAAAAAGTTCTCGTTGATACCCACTTTTTACTGGCGGCCTCGCTGCGCTAAAACCAGGGGCTTAGCGCCCCTGGCGTGCCCTCGGTTAGAACGCGTAATTTACCCCAACGCCCGCATAGTGGAAGCGGTCGTTTTTACCCTCGTCATGGTTTTCCCATTCATAGGCGTATTCAAGCGTCATGGATAAACCGTTGTTGAAGTCATAGGCATACTGCATACCCAGGCGGTTGAAATCATGTCCTTCACGCTCAGGATCGTCCTGCCAGTCCCAGTTCGACCAGCGATCGAGCCCCAGCCGGGTATAAGGCGTTAAGGTCGTCTGGCCCAATGAAATAGGCAGGTAGGCGCGAATTTCCTGGGTGGAGAATTCGCCGTTATTACGCGAACCGTTCATATTGAAACCGCGCTCTAAATAGTAATTCACTTTAGCCGCAAAGGTTTCGTTAATGGTCCAGGTAAAGCCCGTTTCGGTTTCAACGCGGCTATCAGAATAACCGGTTTTCTCCAGATCGTTGGCAAACTGATACAGGGCAAACCAGCCGCCAAAGCGCCAGTCATCGGTTAATTTAATATCCCAGTCAGGTTGAACTTTGTAGCGCTGCATATTCGCGCTGCCGTCTCTGGCGCCGTGTTCATCTTTAAAGTGGTAGCCATAATTACGGAAACCACCGGTCAGACCGAAAGTAAAATCATCGGTTCCAATAAAGCGATAGCGTAATTCAAATTCAGGACGGTCGAAATAGGTTCCACGGGTCATACTGCTGTAATCAACCGGCCCCTCCTGATACATCGCCAGCGAAATAGTCCACGCATCCCAGGTTGCATTAAACCACACGGAAGGTTCATATAATCCATCTTTATCGTCGCCCTGCCCCTCAACGTTTTCGATTTCATACATCGCGCCGATATTAAATTCCCACTGTTTCGCTGTTTCTGATGCTTGTGCACAGCTAACCCCTGCGCACAGCACGAGCGCAGCACTTCTTAGTAGAGTACTCATTTAATTTTCCCTTTATAAGTAACAAACAAAAAAACCGGAAATTTGCATTTCCGGCGAACACCTTTCTTATCTAATAGCCGCTTCGGTTTCAGCGTCGAAGAAATGGCACTTGTTCATATCGAACTGGATGTCGATATTATCCCCAGAGGCATAATCATTCGCCGCGCCAGCGCGCACAACCAGCTCATGGCCGCCAACGGTGGCGTAAAGCATGAACTCCGCGCCGGTCAGTTCGGCTACACTGACTTTCGCCGCGATATTCTCACCTCGACTCTGCAGCGTGAGAATATCTTCCGGGCGGATCCCAAAGACCACGGCTTTGCGCTGATACTCTGCGGCATTCAGTGAAGCGAGCTTGTCCTCCGGGATCGCCAGACGCAGCGTTTCCGTAACAAAATAGCGATCGTCGATAGCGCCGCGAATAAAGTTCATAGCTGGCGATCCAATAAATCCTGCAACAAACATGTTTGCCGGTTCGTTGTACACCTGCTTCGGTGCACCGACCTGCTGAATAATGCCGTCTTTTAAGATCACGATGCGGGTCGCCATGGTCATGGCTTCCGTCTGATCGTGGGTCACGTAAATCATGGTGGTGTTAAGTTTCTGGTGCAGCTTGCTGATTTCAGCCCGCATCTGCACGCGAAGCTTGGCATCGAGGTTAGAGAGCGGTTCATCCATCAGGAACACGCCCGCCTCGCGCACGATCGCCCTGCCCAACGCCACGCGCTGACGCTGGCCGCCGGACAGCGCGCCGGGTTTGCGCTTGAGATACTCGCGTAATCCGAGGATCTGTGCCGCCCAGTTAACGCGTTCGTCGATAACAGCAGGCGCAATTTTTTGCATCTTCAGGCCAAACGCCATGTTGTCGTAGACCGTCATATGCGGATAAAGCGCATAGTTCTGGAAGACCATCGCAATATCGCGAGACTTGGCGGGCACGTCATTCATGCATACCCCGTCAATAATCAGTTCACCGGCGCTGATCTCCTCCAGACCGGCAATCATTCGCAGCGTGGTGGATTTACCGCAGCCCGAAGGCCCGACGAAGACGATGAACTCCTTGTCTTCGATTTCGAGATTGAAATCCTTAACCACGTGGACCTGGTTATCATAGATTTTCTGAATGTGTTTCAGAGACAGTTGAGCCATTGTTAATTCCTTAGCAATACGTCCGGGATGCCCAAAACTCGGTCAGGCATTTCCAGGTCAGTTCCCGCGTTGAATGAAGTTGTAAACCCGCATGGTTCAGGCCACATCCAATCCCAACCGATAGCATTCCCGCCGCGTTGATCGCCTCAACGCCCGCAGGTGCATCTTCGATACCTATAGCCGCGTCAGGACGCACATTCAGGCCTGCACAGGCGGCAAGGAAGATCTCCGGGTCTGGCTTTGAGCGACAAATACGGGAAGCATCGGCGCAAAAATCGAAGGCCTGATGAATGCCCAGCGCGTGCAGGATCCCCGGGGCATTCAGGGAAACGGAGGCGAGCCCAATTTTGACCTTCGCCGCACGGATATCCGCCAGCACGTCGCGAATACCGGGAAGCAGTGAATCCTCCGTCAGCGACGCCAGAGACTGGACATAGAGCGCGTTTTTCTTGGTCGCCAGCGCGAGGCGCTGCTCATCGCTAAACGTCCCCTCTTTCCCGCCATGCTTCAGGATGCGCTGAAGGGAATCCATGCGGCTAATGCCCTTCAGCTGTTCGTTAAACGCTTCGTCGAAGGTGATGCCGATTTCATCCGCCACTGCACGCCAGGCCAGAAAATGGAGGTGTGCGGTATCGGTGATCACACCGTCCAGATCGAATACAACAGCCTTAAGCGTCATGGCGCCCCTCCGTGGTAGCGGTCCCATTAACAGGTGCAACAAAATCCTTATAAGCGCAAACTGTCCGCCCCGAAACGTGTAGCGTCTTGCCCCACAGCGTCAGCGCGGCAGGTGCCGAAGCTTCAATGGTTAACACTTCGTTTTCATAGTTGAAGTGCAGCGTTGCGTTCCGCCAGCGCAGCGGGAAGGCAAGTTTTTGCCAGTGGGCCGGCAACGTGGGCGAAAGATGCAACTCCCCATCCACTATCTGCATACCGGCAAAGCCCTGAATAACGCCGGACCAGATGGCCCCCGTGGCCGCGGCATGAATCCCGTCATCACAGCTGTGCGGGTCGTCCCCAAGGTCAATGGCAACGCCATCACGCCAGAAGGCGTAGGCACCTTCGGTGTCACCACAGCGGGCAGTCACAATGCCGTGAATGGCCTTGCTCAGCGAAGAGTCATGGATCGTGCGGGGCTCGTAGAACGCCAGATTGGCGGCACACTGCTGCGGGGTAAACCGCTCCGGCAACAGGTAGGTAAGCATCACCACATCAGCCTGCTTAAGGATCTGCATATCGTTGACTTCCGCGCGGGAATAATCGAGCAGAATGGTCTGCTTCCCTGCTTTTGCTTTATAGCGGCTGAGATCAATGGCGGGTTTGGCCATGAAGGTATCATCCTGCGGGATCACACCGTCTGAATTGGCCTCCGGCAGCCATAAGCGCGTCAGGAACCGTGTCGCTTTCTGCGTAAAACCTTTATCCTCGCGCCCAAACATCGTCATAAACTGGCGAGCGCAGGCAACGTTGTGCCAGGCCAGATAGTTGGTATAAGCGTTGTTGTTCACATGCTCGGTATATTCGTCCGGTCCGATGACGTCATGGATTTCGAGGCGACCATTGATTTCCGTTGCGCGGCCCATCCAGAACGCGGCGGTTTCCACCAGCAGCGTCAGACCTTCATTTCGCATAAAGGTCTCATCGTGCGTCGCCTGCCAGTAAGCGACGACTGCCCAGGCAATGTCCGCCACGATGTGGTGTTCCGCCAGCGCGGAGGCCACCTTCTGGCGCGTGCCGGTTCGGATGTTGATAGCCGCGAACTCCGGCGTCTCTTCCAGGCCGCTGGCGGCGCTTTCCCATGGGAACAACGCGCCGGGCCAGCCGTTGCGACGGGCTTTTTCCCGCGCCCCGGCCAGGTTGAGCCAACGATAGCGCAGCAGGCAACGGGCGATTTGGGGCCGCGTGAAGAGATGGAAAGGCAGCAGGAAAATTTCGGTATCCCAGAAGACGTGGCCTTTATACCCCTCTCCCGTCAGCCCTTTGGCGGCGATACTGCTTCGCTCATCATGGGCTGGCGTCATGGTCGTCAAATGCCAGACGGCGTAATCCAGCGCCATCTGATCCTGATGTTCCGTAGAGTCCACCTCCACCCGAGCGTTACGCCAGACCTCTTGCCAGGCACACGCCGAACTCTCCAGCAAGGCGTCGTAGCCTCTTGCCGCACAGACCTTAAGATCGGACAGCGCGTTGCGGGCGAAAGACGCCTGCGACAGTGCTTTATCACTGCGATGTGCCACCCAGACGATCTTCTCCAGCGTGACAGTGTCACCCTTCGCAACATTCAGCGAATGATGTACGCTGAGACGACGATTTTTGGCGGTGAAACAGCTGTCGCTCTCCGCTGAGAGCTGACAATACGCTGAAACAATAATCTCAGACGCGCGGTCCTGCGTTTCATACACGCCCTGCATATATTGCTGGTCGAACACTCTGACCGACATTTCATCCAGATGCTGTCTGCCGCTGTTCGTTTGCGTTGCATCTATGCCGGTTTTCAGCACGGCCTGCGTGGCGGCATCGAGCGGTGTAATCGAAAGCTGCATGGCCACTAAGGACAACTGATCCAGCGACACAAAACGACGGCTCTCCAGACGATAGCGTTTCCCGTCAGGCGAGCGCCAGACGACGCTGCGACGAAGCTCTCCATTAGCAAACGCCAGCTCGCGCTGCCACTCGAGGATTTTACCTGACAGGAGCGTGAAATTGACGCCATCCAGCTCAACATCAATACCGATGATATCCGGCAGATTGATCAGCTCAGTGGTCTCGTTGCGACCGGCACGATGATAGAGACCCGCAAGATACATGCCTCTGATTTGCTGGGTGTAATCTTCTTCGTGCGCAGCGCGGATCCCCATGTAGCCATTACCGCAGGCCATGATGGAGGCGTATTTATTCAGGCTGTGTGGACTAAAGCCCGGGTCGGTTAATACAGACACGTTTAGCATAACGTCACGCTTTCCCCGGTTTCTGCTGATTCATACAGCGCGGCGACAAGCTGCTGGATAACCAGCCCCTGCTCCGCATCAGCGATCATGACGGGCTCTCCCCGCACGTGCCGCACAAAGGCATCCATACTGCGCATATGACGCCGATCGTCAGCTTCCTCACGCTGCGTGAGGGTAACTAAAGTACCGGCTTCGTCGTTGTAGATGTGCGCCGGGAACAGCATGGCGCCTGCCTTTTCACCGCAAAATGCGACGTTCATGATGGATTGTTCGCGGATATTGAGCGCAAACGACGTGTCCAGACGCAGAATGCCGCCGTTGCAAAATTCAATGGTGCCAAACAGGGCATCTTCAACGGTAAACTGCGTAGGATCCCACTCGCCAAACTGGCCGCTGCATTTACGGTTCCCCAGCCTCTGGAAGCTGTGTGCCGTCACCCGTTTTACCGCCGGGAACCCCAGCACGTACATCGCGGCATCGAGCATATGGATGCCGATATCAATCAGCGGCCCACCGCCCTGAAGCGTTTTGTTGGTAAAGACGCCCCAGCCGGGAACCCCGCAGCGGCGTAGCGCCTGCGCCGTGGTGTAATAAATTTCGCCCAGTTCCCCCTTTATCACAGCTTCACGCAGCAGTTGCGTATCAAGAGCAAAACGATGATGAAAATCATACGCCAACACTTTTCCTGCCTTGCGCGCGGCCATGCGCATCCGGTCGGCCTCCTGCGGCGTCATGGCAGGCGGTTTTTCACACATCACGTGGCAGCCTGCTTCCAGCGCTGCCGTGACGTGCCCGAAATGGAACCGGTTAGGCGAACAGACGCTCACCACATCCGGCTTAACCGCCTCGAGCATCTCTCGCGCATCCTGCCATGCCGAGGAAATACCATGAAGTTCCGCAAACGCCCGAGCCTGTTCAGGATGGCTGTCCATGACAGCCACCATCTGAACATCACTGCGCGTGGCGTAATACGAGGCATGCACTTTATCCGCGACCTGCCCGGCGCCAATGATGGCGACGCGCAGAGGCGAAGGTGTAGAAGCACTCATCACGCTCGTCATCCTTAGCATTTACGCAAGTAAGTGAGCGAGTCCCGGTATGCCTTAGCCGGATCCTCGGCGCGAACACGGCACTCATACACCACGTAACCCCGGTAGTTATCCGCACGCAGCCGATCGAAAAGGCTGGCAAAATCGAGGCTGCCGCTGCCCGGCTGGTAGCGGTGGTTATCTGCGATGTGCACATGGCCAAGCAGATCGCGGTGCTGATGCAGCGCATCCGTCAGCGAATCTTCTTCAATGTTCATATGATAGAAATCGCCGATGATCTGCACGTGCTTCAGGCCGTTCTCTTCGATATAGCGACGCGCGTCAGCCAGGGTGTTGATCATGTGATCCTGATAGCGGTTCAGCGGCTCCAGGTAGACGGTTGTTCCGGTGCGCGCCGCCACCTCATCCAGCCAGCGCAGGGAGGCGCTTACGGCTTTGCGGTCACCGTCCAGGCTGCGTGGGGAGGTCATTGGCGGCAGACGGAAGGTAAACATTCCCCAGGCAGCAGGCACGATAATGCCCTTGCCGTCCACTTCAGCCAGCGCTTCCAGGATACGTTCAATCTGCTTTAACCCGTTCAGACGACGTTCTTCGATGAAGTCGCCGATCCAGCCATCGTATCCGCCGCAAGCGGTCGTAACCGGCAGACCGGTGGCCTTAATCGCCGCTTTTACCTCGGCGAGGTTTTCCACCAGCAGCTTGCCGTCAATTTCATAACCATCAAAACCCATCGCTTTGATGTACTGGAATTTCTCCATGATATTGACCGGAAAAAAGGCCTGATTTTGTGTTGCGATTTTCATGTTTTGCTTTCCTTAGCTTAAAAAGTGACGCCCATTTTGATGCTCAGTTCCGGATGCTGATCGACATACTTCATGTAGCTTTCCGGGCTGGTGGTAAAGGTGACGACCGGGTCGATGAGATCTTCACAATTCAGATAGCCGTTCATCAGCAGTTCCCAGCATGTCTCTTCAATACGTTTGCGGTTCCAGCGCGGGTAATCCGGGTTGGGTTCGCTGCAGGCACGGGAGAAGACAATCTTCGCGTTATTGAAATGCGCCTCGCGGCCAAGGTTAAAACCTTCCGCGAACGGTTTCGCGAAGGCTACGTAGGAGATGGTGCCGCCATAGGCCAGCCCGCGCAGCGCGGACTGCAGCGCATCTGCAAAGCCGCTGGTTTCGATGATCACATCCGCGCCCTGCTTCCCGGTCAGCTTTTTGATTTCCAGACCGACATCGGTGCCGATTGGGTTCAGACAGTGGTCTGCCCCATGACGACGGGCGATGTCACAGCGGTGTTCGATAGGGTCGACGCCGATGACAATTGACGCACCGGCTTTTTTGGCCAGCTGGATCGCAATCTGCCCAATCGCACCCAGCCCCACCACAACCACAAAATCGCCGACCCGCACGTTGGCATCACGCACGCCGCTCATGGCGAACTGCGCCGGATCGTAGCAAACGGCGTTTTTCCAGGAGGCACCCTGCGGCATTTTGCGCAGCTTGTAGTTGTTCACCGCGTTAACGATCACCGTTTCCTGCAGCGGTGCGTAGCAGCAGACGCTGTCGCCGATCTGGTATTCAGTGACGTCTGCACCACATTCAATAACGTCGCCAACCACCATATTGCCCAGCTGGAACTTACCGAATTCGATCCCGCGGGCCGTCCCCTCTTCACGCGGGGTAAACATCTGCCACTCCGCGTTGAACTCCTCATCGATAAACGGACTGGCGGCGCGGAAGTCCACCACTTCGGTGCCGTGCTTCGGCGCGCCAAAGCGGGCGCGAATTTTCACTTCATGGACGGCAACCGGACGATCTTCATATTCCACAAGCGCCGCTACACGAGGCGCTGTCGCAACTAATTTTTTCATGACTGACTCCTTGTTAAAATTGGCCGCCTCAGCCCTTCACGCCGCCGGCGGTCAAACCACTTTTAATAAAACGTTCAGACAGGGCGTACATGATGACCACCGGAAGCGCCGTCACCAGCGATGCCGCCATCATGCGACCCCAGATATAATCTGGCGTGCTAAAGAGCGTGTTCAGCCCGACCGGCAAGGTGAAATGGCTGGCGCTGGACAGGAAAATGGACGCAAACAGGTAGTCGTTCCACGCCACCATGAAGCAGTAGACAAACACCGATACGAGCCCGGAAATCGCCAGCGGCACGGTGATGCGGAAGATGATTTGCAGGCAGTTAAGGCCGTCCATCATCGCGGCTTCTTCGATTTCGTCCGGGATGGTGTCGAAATAGCTGCGCAGCATGAACACCGCAGTCGGTAACGTCTGCGTCACCATGGTGATAATTAGCGCCAGCTCGGTGTCGTAGATCCCAAGGGCAGTGATGATTTTGAACAGCGGCACCACCAGCAATATTCCGGAGAACATGTAGACGGTGTAAAAACTCGCATTGATCGTCGTGCGGCCCTTAAAACGCAGTTTGGACAGGGCGTAAGCCCCCAGCGTGCCGAGAAATACGGCAATCACCGAGGAGGTCAGCGACACCACCATGCTGTTTTTGAAATAGTCCACGAACGGGAAAATCAGCGGGTTAAAGATGTCGACGTAATGCTGCAGCGTCCACGCCTGCGGCAAAATGGTCGGATTCAGCGATATGGCCTCTTTCGCGCTCTTAAACGACGTCATTAGCATCACGAAGAACGGGAACAGCGTGATGACCAGGAATACCGCCAGACCGAGATAAAAACCAATACGGCTCAGTACGCGTTTATTTGTTGCCATTGAGGTTTACCCTTTTTCTGGTCAGCAGAATCACCGCGAAGATGATCACGAACAGCACAACGGATATCGCCGCAGCCTTACCCAAATCGTTGAAAGCGAATGCCGTTTTGTAGAGGTAGACGCCCAAAATATCGACCTTGGTCGTCAACAGGTAGACATCCGCAAACATGTAGAACATCCAGATAGTGCGGAGCGTCACCACCGTTGCCAGCACTGGCATAATCGCGGGCAGCGTAACGATTCGAAAACGCTGCCAGGCATTCGCGCCGTCCATTTCCGCCGCTTCATACAGCGACTTATCAATGGTCTGCAAAATCGCGAGGAACGAAATGAACGCGTACGGGAAGTAGCGCCAGATGGCGAACAACACCACCAGCACAAAGCTGCTGCCAGGATTGTCGAACCACAGGGGTGCCTGGTCATACAGATGCAGCAGGTCAACGCCCAGATAGTTCACAATGCCGTAGCCGTTGTTGAACATGTATTTCCATGCAAACACCAGCGAAATGGACGGGGTGACGTAGGACAAAATCACCAGTGAACGTGCCGTTTTCCGCAGACGGAATTCACGGTTAAAGAAGATCGCAACCGCCAGCCCCAACCCCGTGCTGCCGATCACCACCAGCGCGGTGTACCAGAACGTCATCCACAGCGAGTGCCAGAACGCAGCATCCCCCAGGATGCGGATGTAGTTATCCAGCCCGACGAACACCGCATCAATACGCGGGTTGAGCGGCAGACGTAAGAAACTGATTTCAATATTGGAAATCATTGGCCAGGCCACCAGGCCCCCCAGCAAGATCAGGCTGGGGGCCAACAGCAGCATGGCGAAAGGCATATCTGAACGACCAGAAAACAACGTCTTCATAATTTCCTTCCGCAGAGCGCTCCTATCGTTGTGAAATCAGATCGGTCAGACGCTTCTGGCTGTTACTAAGCGTGTTGCTGAGATCTTTTTTCCCCACCGTGACGTTATGCACCATGGAACTGATGATGCCGGACCCGGTAACATCGCCCATGCGCGTGAAGTTTTTGTCCCCCACCGCACCAAACACCTGCACATTCGGGAACTGCGCAATCAGTTCGTAAGGCAGTTGTCCAAACGCTTTAATCACATCGTTGTTTTTCCAGGTATCGGTACCCACCACCAGCTTGTTCACCGGCAGTGCCGCGCCGGGCGACATCATGACCCAGTCGGTTGCGTTTTGAGCCTGCTCCATCCAGGTCACAAACTTTTCAGCCGCCTGCGTCTCATCTTCGGTTTGACCGGTGGTAATCGTCAGCGACGTGACCATGCCGTAAACAGCAGATGAGGTTTCTGTTGGGACGACGAAGCCCAGGTTGGCAGGGTTTCCGTCCTGGAATACCGCCGGCAGGATGTAGGTGGAGTAAACCGCCATCGGCGCAGAACCGTTCATGAAGGCATCTTTGATCTCCATGACGTCGTTTGAACCCGGCATGGTGGTCGCGGCCAGATCTTTATAAAACGCCAGGGCTTTTGCCATTTCAGGGGTATCGATGTCGACGTTCCCTTTGGCATCAAAAACGTTCGCGCCGCCGGAAAGCGCAAACTGGGAGAATGCCTGCTCCGTCATCACGCTTTCGGCGGTGGGCAGCGCAATGCCGTAATGTTTTTTAGCCGGGTCGTTGAGCCTCTGGCTGGCTTTCAGCAGCTGTTCCCAGTTATGCGGCTCCTGGATACCCGCCGCAGCCAGCGCATCTTTGTGATACCAGACGCCGGATAGCCAGGCGCTGACTGGCACTCCCGTCCAGGCAGAACCATCTTCCGTACGAACAACACGCAAAATGCCGTCATAGAAGGTGTCCTCGCCTACCGCTTTAATGGCTTCGCCGATAGCTTTGCGATCCAGCAGTTGTTCCTTGTCCATAACTTTCGCGTAGTCATGGCTGACCTCAATCACCTCTGGCAGCGCGCCCGTTCTGGCGAGCGTAATGACCTTGGTGTTGTAGGCATCCTCTTCGACCGGCACCTGTTTCACCGTGATGCCGGGGTTCTCTTTCTCGAACTTTTCGATAAGCTTCGTTATAACCGCCTGGCGCTCCTGCTCGACTGACGAGTGCATAAACTCAATAGTGACAGCAGTCTTTTTGTCGTCCTTGCACCCTGATAACAAGGCGCACGAAACCAGTGCTGATATCAGCACAATTCTGGGCATTTTCATTTTTAAGGTCCTTTTTAGTTTTCTTTAATCCACAACACCTGCCATGGATATAGGATCAGCGTTTTATCCGTAATATCTTTCCCGGAAATCAACTCCGTTCCGGAATGAATATCGGATTCCACCGTTTGAATGCCGCCACTGAAATTAAACAGCGCCGTTACTTTCTCACCACAATCCGCCACGCGAACGATTTTTAAAACATGTTCACCTGACGCACTGAAATAAGCCTCGCTGTCAGGATGGAAAGCCTTTTCCGCCCGACGCAGCGCAATTAACTGGCTTAACGAGCGATAGACCTGAGAGCGCAGGCTATTTTTATCTTCAAGCAGGCTATCAATTTTCCCTGCCGTATATTTCTCACGATTAATCGCACGGTTGTATCCCTGACGTTCAACACCTGCATAATCATTACGCGAGCCGAGAATGCTCTGGATATAAACCGCGGGCACGCCGGGGAAGCTTAAAAGGACGGCATGCGCCAGAATAAACCGGGCAATCCGTTGGCTATCAAGACTGTCACGCGGACTTAAAGCATCCAGATAGGTCACATTAATTTCATAAGGGCTGCGTGTGCCATCCGGGTTATTTTTCCAGTTAACCAACGCGCCTTCAGCCTGAAGTTTTTCCACAAGCGAGAGGATTTCCGACTCGGGTAAAATTCCGCGTAACGGATTCAGACCAATCCCGTCATGCGAGGCCAGGAAGTTAAACCAGGTGGTTTTCGTGGAAGGCAACGTCAGCGACGCTGCCCACTGACTCAGCGTCCGGACGTCCTGAGAATGTACCGCATGCAGCACCAGCGGAGGCAATGAGAACTGATACACCATCTGCGCTTCATTTTCGCCGTCACCAAAGTAAGCAACGTTATCTTTATGCGGAACGTTCGTCTCGGTAATAATCACCGTTCCCGGGGCGACAGCCTCGGTAATGGCGCGGAAAAGCTGGATGAGCTGATGGGTTTTCTCAAGGTGGATGCAGCTTGTTCCGGGTAGTTTCCACATGAATCCCACCGCATCCAGACGAATGTATCGCGCCCCTTCAATCAGGTAATGCAGCAGCACGTCGACCATCGCGATCAGCACCTGCGGAGAGGCGAAATTGAGATCGACCTGGTCCTCGCTGAAGGTGGTCCACAGGTGTCGCACGCTGCCATCATGCAGCGTGAAAGGCGTAAGAAGCGGTAAGGCACGCGGACGCGTCACCGCGGATAAGTCTGTTTCAGGATCGACAGAAATAAAGAAATCTTCATATCCTGGCATTTGCTTCAGGTAATTAGCGAACCATTTGCTTTTGGCCGACATATGGTTACATACGAAATCAAACATTAAACTGGCTGACTGTTTTAATTCGGCAACGTCTCGCCACGTTCCGGTTTCCGGTGCAACCTCGTGATAATCGATAACAGAAAATCCGTCGTCCGAAGACCATGGATAAAAAGGCAAGAGATGGACATGAGAAAAAGAATGAGAAAGCCACCTGTTATAAAAACGTGTAAAAACCGGTAGCGCCTTCCCCCCTTTCACTGAAAACTGATCGGCATAGGTAATCAGGACAACGTCTTTTTCATCCCAACCCGTTTTACGTTTTTCCGTAATAACAGAAGCGGCATTTCCAATATTTTCCAGCAGCACATTAAGATGGGCGTCAGAAAACGTTTCCCCGTAAACAAGATTAATGAGTTCTTTAATTTTTGGATTCATTTCATTTTCCATGGTAGCGGTCCCACGAAGTTGCAATCTACTCCCATGAAAAATATCTGTCAACGGACCAGAAAGGAGAAAAAGGTGATTGCAAAGCAGCTCAGCGCAATATTGTGAGCTGCCGCAAAGAAAGAACGGGGAAAAGAGGAAATGCGGTTAACCGTCGCCAGTCCCTCCCCCGTCAGGGAAAGGGCTAACGCCAGCAGGAATTATTGGGATAAGTAGCGGCGAGAAAGCCGTTTTGCCACCTTTTGCAACAGCGGTTCGAGCGCCACGGCCAGCACCATTCTGACCGGCTTGCGGGCAACGGATTTAATTGCCCAACCCGCCACACCTGCCGGGCCGAACCGTAACGCGGTCAGCAGGACCAGTTTACCTGCGATTTTCAGGCCGGGTTTTACCTTCTGACCGGCCTGTTGCCAGTGTTGTTTCATCTCATCTCTCTCTTAAAGCTGACGAAAGCGACTTCTCAGCGTAAAGGTATCCGACGTGACATAGCGTTCCATTTCCCGTAGCCGCTTCTCACCGGCGGCGAGTTGCTCATCAACGGCATTGAGAAGATCGCTGCTGGTCGGGGCTCCCTCCGCAGCCAGTTCTCCTTCCGGCATCGGGTCAAGAACAAACGACAGGACGATGTATGCCACCAGGGTAATAAACGCCAGGCCAAAGAAGATCGATAGCACCGCGACCACGCGGACCAGTTTGACCGGGACATCAAGATAGTGAGCCAGCCCGGCGCAAACGCCGCGTACCATGCCCTGCTGTGGAATTCGCCACAACTTTTTGTTCAGATTTAGTCCAGACATTAACGGTCCCTCCAGTTTGGATGCTCAGCATCCAGGATGGCTTCCAGCGCCTGAATGCGTTCGCGCATTTTGTTCGCCTCGTCGGAGAGCTGCACCAGACGCTGTTGTTCACTCTGGGAGAGTTCGCCCCGAGAAGAACGGTTGCTGTAGTGCAGCCATAGCCAAATCGGCAAAACGAACAGCACGAAAATTGTCAGGGGAATGGCCAGAAAAAGCGCGCTCATGTGTACTCCTTGTCTTATGAGGCGGCACGCTCAGGTGCCGCAGGAATTATTATTGGTTGTCTTGCTTCATTTTGGCTTTCAGTGCCGCCAGCTGTTCGCTGATTTCATCATCAGCCTTCAGATCGGCAAACTGTTGATCCAGCGACTTCTGCTTGCCGATGCCGTGGCTTTCAGCTTCCGCTTCCATGTGGTCGATACGACGTTCAAACGATTCAAAACGCGCCATCGCTTCATCAAGCTTACCGCTGTCCAGCTGACGACGCACGTCGCGGGAGGAGCTTGCCGCCTGGTGACGCAGGGTCAGCGCCTGCTGACGCGCGCGGGTTTCGCTCAGTTTGTTTTCAAGCTCACCAATCTCTTTCTTCATACGGGTGAGCGTGTCGTCCACCAGCGTCACTTCATGCTCGAGCGTCGCGACCATATCGGCCAGCTTCTGTTTTTCGATCAGCGCCGCACGGGCCAGATCCTCTTTGTCTTTACGCAGCGCCAGTTCCGCTTTTTCCTGCCATTCGTTCAGCTGTGCGGTTGCCTGTTCAATACGACGCGTAAGCTGTTTTTTCTCCGCCAGCGCGCGGGCGGAGGTTGAACGCACTTCAACCAGCGTGTCTTCCATCTCCTGAATCATCAGACGTACCAGCTTCTGCGGATCTTCCGCTTTCTCAAGCAGTGAGTTGATGTTGGCGTTCACGATGTCGGCAAAACGAGAAAAAATACCCATAATCAAATCCTCATAGTTCTGTTATCGGGCTATGCCCTGCTGTACAGATAATACAAACATCATGCCAGGTTTTTATCTTATTGATTTCACTGAGTCTGATTGATTTTTACGCAGTGAAGAACTATTCTTCCCTGGTGAATATCGCTAAGGAGTGGTTAATTTCATCATGCCCGGATACAAAGACAATTTACTCGGCGAAGCAAACAGCTTTCTCGAAGTGCTGGAACAGGTCTCTCGACTGGCGCCGCTCAATAAACCGGTGCTGATCATCGGTGAACGCGGAACGGGGAAAGAGCTGATAGCCAACCGTCTGCATTACCTCTCCGGGCGCTGGGACGGCCCCTTCATTTCCCTTAACTGCGCGGCGCTGAATGAAAACCTGCTCGACACCGAGCTCTTCGGCCATGAAGCGGGCGCGTTTACCGGTGCCCAGAAACGCCATCCCGGACGCTTTGAGCGCGCCGACGGCGGTACGCTTTTTCTGGATGAACTGGCCACCGCGCCCATGCTGGTGCAGGAAAAACTGCTGCGCGTGATTGAGTACGGCGAGCTGGAGCGCGTCGGCGGTAGCCAGCCGCTGCAGGTTAACGTGCGCCTGGTGTGCGCCACTAACGCCAACCTGCCGGAGATGGTGGCGGAGGAGAAATTCCGTGCCGACCTGCTTGACCGCCTGGCCTTTGACGTCGTTCAGCTTCCTCCCCTGCGCGAGCGCAGAAGCGACATCATGCTGCTGGCAGACCAGTTTGCGATTCAGATGTGCCGCGAGCTCGGCCTGCCGCTGTTCCCCGGCTTCAGCGATTATGCGCAGGAGACGCTGCTGGCTTACCACTGGCCGGGAAATATCCGCGAACTGAAAAACGTCGTGGAGCGTTCCGTCTATCGCCACGGCAGCAGCGAGACGGAGCTGGACAATATCATTATCGATCCATTTCAGCGCAGCGCAGCTCCACTGTCCGCACCAGCGTCTTCAGGCGATGTTCCTACTCTCCCCCTTGATTTACGCCAGTTTCAAAACGATCAGGAGAAACAGCTGCTGGAGCAAAGCCTGAAGACGGCGAAATATAATCAGAAACGGGCGGCTGAACTGCTTGGTCTGACCTACCATCAATTGAGGGCATTGCTCAAAAAGCATCAAATGCGCTGACAATATCAGCACTTACCTGCAGACATTTTTACGAAGCAGGCGTAAGTGCGATACACTTTGCAGATCGAACCTAAAAACCTTAAAAATTATGCGTCTGGTTTTATCGTCCTTTTTTGCACTCGGTCTGTTTAGCAGCCAGGCCTTTGCCGCGCCCGGGCAAACTCTCCAGCCTGACATTCGTGACAGCGGCTTTGTCTATTGCGTAAGCGGCCAGGTGGACACCTTCAACCCGCAAAAAGCGGGCAGCGGCCTGATCGTGGATACCCTGGCCGCACAGCTTTACGACCGTCTGCTTGATGTTGACCCATACACCTACCGTCTGGTGCCTGAGCTTGCGGAAAGCTGGGAAGTGCTGGATAACGGCGCAACCTACCGTTTTCATCTGCGTGATGACGTCGCGTTTCAGCGCACGCCGTGGTTTACCCCCACGCGCAAGCTGAATGCGGATGACGTGGTCTTTACCTTCCAGCGCATCTTTAACCGCAACCACCCGTGGCATAACGTTAACGGCAGCAACTTCCCCTATTTCGACAGCCTGCAGTTTGCCGACACCGTCAAGAGCGTGCGCAAGCTGGATAACCGGACGGTTGAATTTACGCTGACGCGCCCGGATGCCTCCTTCCTCTGGCACCTGGCAACCCACTATGCGTCGGTCATGTCCGCTGAATACGCGGCGAACCTGACGAAAAAAGATCGTCAGGAGTTACTCGATCGTCAGCCGGTCGGCACCGGTCCGTTCCAGCTGGCCGAATACCGCGCCGGGCAGTATATTCGCCTGCAGCGCCATGAGCATTTCTGGCGCGGTACCCCGCTGATGCCGCAGGTGGTAGTGGATCTCGGCTCTGGCGGGACAGGACGGCTGTCAAAACTGCTCACGGGTGAATGCGACGTGCTCGCCTGGCCCGCGGCCAGCCAGCTCACCATTTTGCGCGACGATCCGCGCCTGCGCCTGACGTTACGCCCCGGAATGAATATCGCTTATCTCGCCTTTAACACGGATAAGCCGCCGTTGAATAACCCTGCCGTACGTCACGCTCTGGCGCTGGCGATTAACAACCAGCGTTTAATGCAGTCGATCTACTACGGCACGGCGGAAACCGCCGCCTCAATTTTACCGCGCGCCTCGTGGGCCTATGACGGTGAAGCTAAAATTACGGAATACAATCCGGCAAAAGCACGTGAACAGCTGAAGGCGCTGGGGGCGGAAAACCTCACGCTGCAGCTTTGGGTCCCAACCAGCTCCCAAGCGTGGAACCCGAGCCCGCTCAAAACCGCCGAACTGCTGCAGGCAGATATGGCGCAGGTGGGCGTCAAAGTGATCATCGTACCGGTTGAGGGCCGTTTCCAGGAGGCGCGCCTGATGGACATGAATCATGATTTAACCCTGACCGGCTGGGCGACCGACAGTAACGATCCGGATAGTTTCTTCCGGCCGCTGCTAAGCTGTGCGGCGATAAATTCGCAGACCAACTACGCCCACTGGTGTAACCGGGAGTTTGACGCCGTGCTGCAAAAAGCGCTGGCTTCCCAACAGCTGGCCTCTCGCATCGACGCCTATGATGAAGCGCAGAAGATCCTTGCCCAGGAACTGCCGGTGCTGCCGCTGGCCTCTTCCCTGCGTCTTCAGGCCTATCGTTATGATATTAAAGGTCTGGTGCTGAGTCCGTTCGGCAACGCCTCGTTCGCAGGCGTGTCGCGAGAAAAAGAACAAGAGGTGAAAAAACCATGATTATTTTTACCTTACGTCGGCTCCTTTTGCTGCTGGTGACGCTCTTTTTCCTGAACTTTGTCGGCTTCAGCCTGAGCTATTTCACGCCCCACGCCCCGCTCCAGGGGTCGTCGCTGTGGGATGCCTGGCTGTTCTGGTTTAACGGGCTGCTGCACTGGGATTTCGGCGTGTCCAGCATTAACGGACAGCTGATTTCCGAGCAGCTGAAAGAGGTTTTCCCGGCCACGATGGAGCTGTGCATTCTGGCCTTCGGCTTTGCCCTGATGGTCGGCATCCCGGTGGGTATGCTGGCCGGGATCTATCGCAACAAATGGCAGGATAAGTTTATCAGCGCCCTTGCCCTGTTCGGCTTCTCCATCCCGGTATTCTGGCTGGCGCTGCTGTTGACGCTGTTCTTCTCGCTGACGATGGGCTGGCTGCCGGTTTCGGGTCGCTTTGACCTGCTCTATACGGTTAAAACGGTGACGGGTTTTGCCATCATTGACGCGTGGCTGTCCGATTCGGTGTGGCGCCATGAGATGATCGTCAGCGCCGTGCGCCATATGGTATTGCCGGTACTGACGCTTGCGGTTGCGCCAACAACCGAAGTGATCCGCCTGATGCGCCTGAGCACCATTGAGGTATTTGACCAGAACTACGTCAAAGCCGCCGCCACGCGCGGGTTGTCACGCCTGACCATACTGCGCCGCAACGTCCTGCACAACGCGCTGCCGCCGGTTATCCCGCGTCTGGGGTTACAGTTTTCCACCATGCTGACGCTGGCCATGATCACCGAGATGGTCTTCAGCTGGCCTGGCCTGGGGCGATGGCTGATTAACGCCATCCGCCAGCAGGACTACGCCGCGATTTCTGCGGGCGTGATGGTAATTGGCTCGCTGGTGATTATTGTTAACGTGTTGTCCGATATTCTGGGTGCCATGGCTAACCCATTGAAGCATAAGGAATGGTATGCCTTACGATAGCGTATACAGTGAAAAGCGCACGCCCGGCGTGCTGCGTACCGTGTGGCGTAAATTCTATGGTGACACCACGGCGATGATCGGCCTTTACGGCTGCGCCGGCCTGGTGTTGCTTTGCGTCTTTGGCTCGTGGTTTGCGCCGTACGGCATCGACCAGCAGTTCCTTGGCTATCAGCTGCTGCCTCCTTCCTGGTCGCGATACGGCGAAGTCTCTTTCTTCCTGGGAACGGACGACCTCGGACGTGACGTGTTGAGCCGCCTGCTGAGCGGTGCAGCCCCGACGGTGGGCGGCGCATTTGTGGTGACGCTCGCGGCTACGATCTGCGGGCTGGCGCTCGGTATTTTTGCGGGATCCACCCATGGCCTGCGTTCGGCGGTCCTTAACCACATTCTGGATACGCTGCTGTCGATTCCATCCCTGCTGCTGGCGATCATCGTTGTTGCCTTTGCCGGTCCGCACCTGTCGCATGCCATGTTCGCCGTCTGGCTGGCTATCCTGCCCCGCATCGTGCGCTCGGTTTACAGCATGGTGCATGATGAACTCGAAAAAGAGTACGTCGTTGCCGCGCGTCTGGACGGCGCGACGACCTTCAACATTCTGTGGTTTGCCGTGCTGCCCAACATCGCCGCCGGGCTGGTCACAGAGATCACCCGCGCCCTGTCAATGGCGATCCTGGACATCGCGGCGCTCGGCTTCCTCGATCTCGGTGCACAGCTGCCGTCGCCCGAATGGGGTGCGATGCTCGGCGACGCGCTGGAGTTAATTTACGTGGCGCCGTGGACGGTCATGCTGCCGGGGGCGGCCATTATGGTGAGCGTGCTGCTTATCAACCTGCTGGGCGACGGTATTCGCCGTGCAATTAACGCGGGGGTGCAATAATGCCGCTTCTTGATATTCGCAACCTCACCATCGAATTCAAAACCGGTGAAGGCTGGGTTAAAGCCGTCGATCGCATCAGTATCACCCTCGCGGAGGGTGAAATTCGCGGGCTGGTGGGGGAATCCGGCTCGGGAAAAAGCCTGATTGCCAAAGCTATATGCGGCGTGGCGAAAGACAACTGGCGCGTGACGGCAGACCGTATGCGTTTTGACGATATCGATCTGCTGCGCCTCTCCCCCCGCGAGCGGCGTAAGCTGGTCGGGCATAACGTCTCGATGATTTTCCAGGAGCCGCAGTCCTGTCTCGATCCGTCCGAACGCGTGGGTAAACAGCTCATGCAGAACATTCCCGGCTGGACCTATAAAGGCCGCTGGTGGCAACGCGTTGGCTGGCGCAAGCGCCGCGCCATCGAGCTTTTACACCGCGTCGGGATCAAAGATCACAAAGATGCGATGCGCAGCTTCCCTTATGAGCTGACCGACGGCGAATGTCAGAAAGTGATGATTGCTATCGCGCTGGCAAATCAGCCGCGCTTGCTGATTGCGGATGAGCCCACCAACGCGATGGAACCCACCACGCAGGCGCAAATTTTCCGCCTGCTGTCGCGTCTCAACCAGAATAACAACACCACCATTTTGCTGATCAGCCATGACCTGCATATGCTCAGCAAATGGGCGGATAAAATTGACGTGATGTACTGCGGACAAACGGTCGAAACCGCGCCGAGTGAAGATCTGATCACCGCGCCGCACCACCCGTATACGCAGGCGCTTATTCGCGCCATTCCAGATTTTGGCAGCGCGATGCCGCATAAGAGTCGCCTGAATACCCTGCCGGGGGCGATTCCGCTGCTGGAATCCCTGCCGATAGGCTGTCGTCTGGGGCCACGGTGCCCCTATGCTCAGCGTAAATGTATCGAGACGCCACGCCTGACCGGGGCCAAAAATCATCTATACGCCTGTCATTTCCCGCTGAACATGGAGAGAGAGTGAAATGGTCGAAACCTTACTGGAAGTCCGCAACCTGAGTAAGACCTTTCGCTACCGCACGGGGCTGTTTCATCGTCAAACTGTCGACGCGGTGAAGCCGCTGAGCTTTACGCTGCGTGAAAAACAGACCCTGGCGATCATCGGCGAGAACGGTTCCGGGAAATCCACCCTGGCGAAAATGCTCGCTGGCATGGTTGAACCGACTGCAGGCGAAGTGCTGATTGACGATCATCCTCTGACGTTTGGCGACTACTCTTTCCGCAGCCAGCGCATCCGCATGATCTTCCAGGATCCGTCTACCTCGCTTAACCCGCGCCAGCGCATTTCTCAGATCCTCGATTTTCCGCTGCGTCTGAACACAGACCTGGAGCCGGAGGCGCGCCGTAAGCGCGTATTTGAAACCCTGCGTATGGTTGGGCTGTTACCGGATCACGAAAGCTACTACCCGCATATGCTGGCCCCCGGCCAGAAACAACGCCTGGGACTGGCGCGCGCGTTGATTTTGCGGCCAAAAGTGATCATTGCGGATGAAGCGCTTGCCTCGCTGGATATGTCGATGCGCTCGCAGCTGATTAACCTGATGCTGGAATTGCAGGAAAAACAGGGGATCTCGTATATCTACGTCACCCAACATCTGGGAATGATGAAGCACATCAGCGATCAGGTGATGGTCATGCACCAGGGTGAAGTGGTCGAGCGCGGCAGTACGGCGGATGTGATGGCCTCCCCGCTGCATGAGCTGACAAAACGGCTGATTGCCGGTCATTTCGGTGAAGCATTGACCGCCGATGCGTGGAGAAAGGACCGCTAAGCGCGACGCTCAACACAAATCACCCCACTAAAATAAGGACTAAATAGCCTGCGTGCGCTATTTAGTCCTTTAATTTTTTCATCTCCATCCCAGCTCCATATTTTAAGCAATATCAATCAACAGTTCTTCTTCAGAATATCCGGACATTACGGAGGAGAAGAAATGAACACCGCCACTTACGTTCTAAAATACACAGAGTATCTCATCAGAAAATGCCGTTCATTTTTAATGACGGACCTTCACTTTCATACCGTGAGGCTTAAGAGAACATCCGGTAAAACCCCTGACATTAACTTGCCCACGACGTTGAGTGAAAAAATATGTCATCGCCTGATCTATGACCATAATAACTTCTACACGATGCTTGCCGATAAACTCGCCGTTCGAGCATACGTTTCCTCCAGAACAACGCGCGTGAAAACGGTGCCATTAATTGGTGTTTATTCCCGGCCGTCGCAGATTGATTTTTCAGTACTCCCTGATAAATTCGTCCTTAAGTGCAACCATGACAGCGGCAGCACAATAATATGTACAAACAAAGCGCAATTTAACGAAAAAGAAGCGTGTAAAAAGCTGAGCCTCGCGTTAAAGAAAAATCTTTACTACACCACGCGCGAATGGCAGTACAAAAACATTACGCCGAGTATACTTTGCGAGCCGTTCGTCGATCTCTTCGATGATGTTGACAGAAATACAACGCCCGAAATGCTGAGGATCCATTGCTTTCACGGCGTTGCCCACTATGTAGAAGCGGATTTTACGGATGATAACGGCAACGGTTTTATCAACGTTTATGACAGGCACTGGAACTTACAACCCTTCCAGATGGAATATCCCAATACTTCAGCAGTTCCAGGCGAACCGGTCTTGTTCCGACAGGCATTGCTGGCGTCCCAGGAGCTGGCGGATGGAATTGACTACTGCCGTGTTGACCTGATGCTAAAGAAAGATGAAATCTATTTCAGTGAAATAACCCTAAGCCCGAGACGCGGTAAACTGACGATTACCCCGCAGGAATGGGATGCTAAGTTAGGAAAAATATGGCATTTATCGCCGGCAGGCGCATTTGACCTGCCGCTGAAGCTCACGAGTCGGGCCAGGTGAGCTTAAATATCGAGTGGTTTTGCGTCGATAAGGTATAGGTAACATCGCCACCATGAGCCAGCATGATGGCTTTTACCACTGACAAGCCCAAACCACAGCCTTCCGGGTTAACATGTCTGGCGCCATTATCGCGCTGAAAGGGCTGAAACAGGAAATCATGAAACTCTCTGGGGATGCCCGGTCCCCCGTCCTGAATAAGGATATAATTGCCTTTATCAGAAACGCCATTTTTCACGATGAGCGTCCGCGAGGTTGAATAGTGTAAGGCATTATCAAATAAAACGGTCAGACACTGGTTGATGCGTAATGGATCGAATACGCACTGCTGCTCCCTCAGTTCTGTATTGACGGTAAACGCCTTACGGCTGAACTCGGGCATGAACGTATCGAGTGCGTTCTGTATTGTCCCTTTGAGATCCGTTTGGGACGGATATAACGTATATCCCGCCCCACCGTCCGAGCTGATAACCCGCAGATCTTCAATTAGACGGGTTAACCCTTCCGTCTGTTTGAGAAGATTATTAAACAGCACCGGGTCCGGGATGAAAACGCCGTCAACCAACCCCTGAAGCCGTCCGCGTAGAATCGTGACCGGGGTTCTCAGCTCATGCGCAATAGCGGCATTCCAGGATTTCCTCTGAATATCCAGCGTCTGTAATTTTTCCGCCATTTCATTGAAATCCGTCACCAGGTGATTGATTTCACCCAGCCGGGAACTGGTGCAGAATGCCCGGGCGTCCAGATCGCCCTGAGAAATCTTTTTCAGGCTGGACGCTACCGCGTTTAGCGGGGTGAGTATTCGCGATGAAAGTTTGACCGTGAAAAAGAGAGCGATAATCAGACTGATCGTTGTCGCGGTCCCAATCCATACCCAGTCCCACATCGTCATCTGCTCGTCATCGCCCGCAGCAGCGCCGCCCGGGAGATGATCCAGAATAAAGGAGTAAAAAAACCAGGAGCCGAGTATGGCGATGGCAATGATCGTAAACGTCAGCAACAGCATATACGTTAAGATTTGACGACTCAGGACAGACTCTTTGTTCATTTCTTTTCCCCAAGCCGGTAACCCATGCCTCTGATGCTCTCGGGAACACCGTAAAGGCCTGCAAGCTCCAGTTTTTTACGCAACTTGCTCATATGGCTGTCGACAGTTCTGTCGAGCGTATCCCCTTCCGGCAGACACGCGTTGAGTAGCTCTTCGCGGGAGCAGACCTTTCGCGGGTATCTCACCAGGTATGTGAGCAATTTAAATTCGGTCGTCGTTAATACCGGAGAGACAACCTCTGCTCCCACGGTAACTTCCACGTAGAAGTCATCCGGATAGACCGTAATAAAGGGCGTTCTGAGCGGCTGGGAACCTGCCTGCTGAAGCGCGGGTTTTGTCCTGCGCAGCACCGCCTCAACCCGGGCGACAACTTCAGAAGGGTTGAAAGGTTTGATCACGTAATCATCCGCGCCCAGCCTCAGCCCCATGAGCTTATCGACATCCTGATCGAGAGCGGAAACCATGATGACGGGGACAACGCTTTCCTGACGAAGCGTCGTAAGTACGCTCCAGCCGTCACATACGGGCAGGTGAATGTCCAGCAATATGAGATCCGGTTTATGGAGACGATTGAGCGCTATGGCCTGTTCGCCCTGTCTGGCTCGGAGCGTTTTCATTCCCGAACGCTCTAAGTAGCTCATCAGTATATCGGCGATTTCGTCTTCATCTTCAACAACAAGGATCAGCGTATTTTTGTTCATATTATCTCCGCGGGTGAAATCCCTTTAAGCACGCTATCAGATATCTTTAGCACAATAAGACACAGCCTCCGGGAAAAAGTGCCGTAATCACGAAAATTTCCCGGCTGATTTAAATTCCCGGTTATTTCTCCACACAGCCTACACATTCCGTCAATAAAGACTCGACAATGCACGTTCAAAATCGCTATTGGGGCATAACCCGTTGTGCATTGCGCGCTGCAAATTACCACTGTTTCTTAAAGATTTTATGAAGTTGGCTGAAATAATGAACATGGAACTTTCTAAATATTTCTCTCCTAAAAAGCTGGGCATATATTCCTTGTTCCTGCTGCTGTCGTGGGGATTACTTTATACCTGGCTGGTACTGGTACACAAAATGGATGAAAAAGTTGCCTCAACGCTGCTCTCTTCACCCATTATTTATGGCTGCATCGCATTGTCGGTGGTCTCTCTGATCATCCAAAATAAAGCTGGCGCGTTGACTGAGCTGCTTGTCATCGCCTTTTGGCTAATAGTTATTTTTGTTTATCTCATTATTACGTTCACCGTGCTGTTAAACACAATGCCCGATATTGAGGATCTGCTCTTTTACTACGAGTGTTATTTGATCATTTTTTTTGGCGGAGCGCCGCTGTACCTGATTATGAGAATGATTTGAGCCGTTGCTCCACACAGCCTCCATAAACCGCCCACTTCCGCTAAACAGGTGCGCGGTAGACTTTCTACCTCACTCTTTTGCATAAAAATAACCCAATGCCTCATTTTTTTATTGAACGCCCCGTTTTTGCCTGGGTAGTAGCGCTGTTTATCGTCCTGACGGGTCTCCTGTCTATTCCCCGTTTACCGGTTGCGCAGTATCCGGCGGTTGCACCGCCGGGAATCATTATTTCCGTCAGTTACCCGGGGGCCAGCCCCGATATCATGAATACGTCGGTGGTGTCGTTAATAGAGCGCGAAATCTCTGGAGTCGATAACTTGCTCTATTTCGAATCTTCCAGTGACACAACCGGTTCGGCATCGATTACCGTCACGTTTAAACCGGGTACGGACATCAAGCTGGCGCAGATGGATCTACAGAATCAGATTAAGATCGTCGAGCCTCGTCTACCTCAGGCGGTAAGGCAAAACGGCATTAACGTCGAGGCCGCTAATTCTGGATTTTTAATGATGGTGGGGCTGAAGTCCGCGACGGGTCAATTTGAGGAAGCCGATTTAAGCGACTATTTTGCCAGAAACGTCAGTGACGAGCTTCGTCGCGTGCCCGGCGTAGGGAAGGTTCAGCTGTTTGGCGGCGAAAAAGCGCTGCGCATCTGGTTGGATCCCATGAAGCTCCACGGCTACGGGCTTTCGGTGAGCGATGTTCTTACCGCCGTTGGCCAGCAAAATGCCCTTGTTTCGCCCGGTAAAACGGGAGATGAGCCAGCGTCAGCAGGACAAGGGGTAACGTATCCCATCACCGTAAAGGGACAGCTCTCCTCGGTAGAGGCGTTCAGCAATGTCACCCTGAAATCTGACGCATCCGGCGCCCGCCTGAAATTGTCCGACGTTGCGCGGGTTGAATCTGGCCTGCAAAGCTACGCCTTTGGTATCCGTGAAAATGGCGTACCCGCAACGGCGGCGGCAATCCAGCTCTCGCCTGGCGCCAATGCGATGAGTACGGCTTCCGGCGTACGGGCGCGCATCGACGAGCTTTCCCGGGTGTTACCTGAAGGAATGGCGTTTACGGTTCCCTTCGATACCGCGCCGTTTGTGAAACTTTCTATCATGAAGGTTGTTCAGACATTTGTGGAAGCGATGGTTCTGGTCTTCCTGGTTATGCTGCTGTTTCTGCACAAGATACGCTGCACGCTTATCCCGGCGATTGTTGCTCCCGTCGCACTGCTTGGCACCTTCACGGTGATGTTACTGAGCGGCTACTCCATCAATATTCTGACGATGTTCGGCATGGTGCTGGCGATAGGGATTATCGTTGATGATGCCATTGTGGTCGTGGAGAACGTTGAACGACTGATGGAGGAAAAAAGCCTCTCCCCGCGTGACGCCACGCGGCAAGCCATGCAGGAAATCACCCCGGCGATTATAGGCATCACGCTGGTGCTTACCGCCGTCTTTATCCCCATGGGGTTTGCGGAAGGATCCGTCGGGATTATCTACCGACAATTTTGTATTTCCATGGCGGTCTCCATACTGCTGTCCGCGTTTCTTGCCCTGACGCTGACGCCGGCCCTGTGCGCAACGTTACTCAAGCCGCATAAGGCAGAAAAAAGCGGAGGCGGAAGGTTCGCAGTCGGGTTTAACGCGCGCTTCCGTTCGCTCACCGCCTGTTACGAAGCCGGGCTGGGTGCCGTTCTGAAGCGAACCGGGCGTATGCTGCTCCTGTACGCTGCGCTTTGTGCTGCGCTGTTTCTGGGATTGTCTTCGTTACCGTCGTCTTTTCTGCCGGATGAAGATCAGGGCTATTTTATGTCCTCAATCCAGCTGCCTTCTGATGCCACGATGCAGCGTACCCTCAACGTGGTTAAAAAATTTGAAGAGGAAATTGCGGCCCGGCCGGATATTGAAAGCAACATTATGATCCTGGGGTTTGGATTTTCAGGTTCAGGACCAAATTCGGCTATGGCCTTCACCACGCTGAAAGACTGGAAAGATCGGCAGGGGTCGACGGCCCAGGGTGAAGCCGACCATATACAGGCCAGCATGGCGAACGTCTCTGATGCCGTCACGATGAGCCTGCTCCCGCCAGCCATTTCGGATATGGGCACCTCGTCGGGCTTCACCTGGTACGTGCAGGACAGAGCGGGACAGGGCTACGAGGCGTTAAAGCGCGCGGCCGACGCGCTGGTTCTGCAGGCCAACCAGCGCCCTGAACTGAGTGACGTGTATATAGACGGTCTGCCGGAAGGAACAAGCCTTGCGCTCCAGGTGGACAGAGAAAAGGCTGAAGCGATGGGCGTCTCATTTGATGAAATCAACCAGACGCTCTCCGTCACCCTGGGCTCAAATTACGTCAATGACTATACGAATAACGGCCGCGTTCAACAGGTCATTATTCAGGCCGATGCGCCCTACCGAATGCAGCCTGAGCAGATACTGGCATTATCAGTGAAAAACCGGATGGGTCAGATGGTGCCGGTATCAACGTTTGCCACGCTTTCCTGGAACGTTGCGCCGCAGCAGCTGACGCGTTATCAGGGATATTCGGCTATTCGCATTACCGGAAATGCGGCGCCGGGAGCATCCAGCGGCACCGCAATGAAGGTTATGGAGAGTTTGTCCAGAGATTTACCTCAGGGCATGGCTGGCGAGTGGGCCGGGAGTTCATTGCAGGAGAGAAAATCGGAATCCCAGCTTCCGGGCCTTATCGTCCTGTCGATACTGGTCGTGTTTATGGTGCTCGCCGCCCTGTATGAGAGCTGGTCTATTCCATTTGCGGTCATGCTGGTCGTTCCGCTGGGTCTTATTGGCGCGGTGATCGCGGTGTCCGTCGCCGGCATGACGAATGACGTTTTCTTCAAGGTTGGCCTGATTACGCTTATCGGCCTGTCGGCCAAGAACGCCATTCTGATTGTGGAGTTTGCCAGGCAGCTCCATCGCGAAGGGCAACCTCTGCTGGCGGCAACCGTTCATGCCGCCAGCCAGCGCCTGCGCCCCATTCTGATGACCTCGTTAGCCTTCAGCTTAGGGGTTGTTCCGTTGATGCTGGCCCGTGGGGCTAGCGACAGTACGCAGCATGCCATCGGTACCGGCGTATTTGGCGGCATGATTAGCGGTACGCTTCTCGCCATTTTCTTCGTGCCGGTTTTCTTTATCGTCATCGCGCGCTTCATCGACAACCTCAGGAAAGCATGAATCCCCGTGCGGGATCGCGCTTCCTCGCTGGTTGGATGAGGTGAACCTGTTGCCGGGTGATATACTGGACGAATGCTGAAATTTTGAGCCCCCGCGAGTCCGCGGCGCTTTCTTCGGGGCAGGCGTCTTCGGAGAAGAGCGAGAAATATCGTGACACAAGGGGCTGTGAGTGGGCTATAATTTCGAGCTAATTTCGAATGATTTTGAAATACTGCCTGTAACGCCATGAATTACAAGGCAAAATTAGCAATGAATATAAGGATTAAAGCTATGGGTTTTCTTTCCGGTAAGCGCATTCTGGTGACTGGCGTTGCCAGCAAACTGTCCATCGCATACGGCATCGCACAGGCAATGCATCGCGAAGGCGCTGAGCTGGCGTTCACCTACCAGAACGACAAGCTGAAAGGCCGTGTTGAAGAGTTTGCCGCGCAGCTGGGTTCCAGCATTGTTCTGGAATGTGACGTTGCACAAGACGAAAGCATCGACGGCATGTTTGCTGAACTGGCAAAAGCATGGCCGAAATTCGACGGTTTCGTTCACTCCATTGGCTTCGCTCCTGGCGACCAGCTGGACGGCGACTACGTGAACGCGGTTACCCGTGATGGCTTCAAAATCGCTCACGACATCAGCTCCTACAGCTTCGTTGCGATGGCGAAATCCTGCCGCGCGATGCTGAACCCGGGCGCAGCCCTGCTGACCCTGTCCTACCTGGGCGCTGAGCGTGCTATCCCTAACTACAACGTTATGGGTCTGGCAAAAGCCTCTCTGGAAGCCAACGTACGCTACATGGCGAACGCAATGGGCCCTGAAGGCGTGCGCGTTAACGCCATCTCTGCAGGTCCTATCCGCACCCTGGCAGCTTCCGGTATTAAAGATTTCCGTAAAATGCTGGCACACTGCGAAGCGGTTACCCCGATTCGTCGTACCGTTACCATTGAAGATGTGGGTAACTCTGCAGCATTCCTGTGCTCTGACCTTTCCGCTGGTATCTCCGGCGAAGTGGTTCACGTTGACGGCGGCTTCAACATCGCTGCAATGAACGAGCTGGAAATTAAATAAGCTGTAACTCTCTTCCCGTACGGGAAGAGAGTTTTCCCCATGCACCACCCCTTCGTTATTCCGTTCTGCTATTTGTTATCACCTAACAATATTTTTCCCTTTATCTGCCTTACGCCAGGATATTGATCGCCATTTTGAGATCAAGGAACGCACATGGAACAACGCCGTTTTTCCGGCAAAGGCCACTGGTATCACGAGACCCAGTCGAACCACGCGCAGACAGATGTTCTGCCTCTGGTGCCCGAAGCCGCTAACGTCGACGATCGTTTTTTGCTCGATTTAGCCCTGCCTGATGAGATTGTCGCCGCCTGTTCTGGCTGGCTTACCCCTGCCAGAGCCTTATGCCACAAGCTGTTTCCGCTCTCAATTCCCGTGAACCGTCTGCATACGCTCAGCGCCTACGATCGGCTCAGCACCGCGCTAACGGTCGCCCAGGCCTGTGGCGTTCAGCGGCTCTGTAACCATTACGCCGCCCTCCTCGCCCCGCTTCCCGGCCCGGACTCCTCGCGCGAAAGCAACCGACGTCTGGCGCAAATTACGCAGTATGCCCGCCAGCTCGCCAGCTCTCCTGATATCATTGATGATAAAGCGCAGAACCAGCTTGATGAGGTTGGCCTGTCAATCTATGACATTGTGGTGATTAACCAGATTATCGGGTTTATCGGCTTTCAGGCGCGCGTGGTCGCGGTTTTACAGGCGCTGTTAGGACACCCCGTTCGCTGGTTGCCGGGCCATCATATTCAGCCGCACACGCTGCCTGCGCGCCACGCCGCCTGGGTGCCGCTGTTGCCCGTCGTCGAGCTGCGCTATGCGAGCGCGCATCAGCTTGAGTCGCTGTCCCGCTGGCAGGCAGAACCCGCGCTGGAGGCGCTGACGCCGGTCCTTTGCCACGAGCCGTCGCTGCTCGACCTGACCGGAGAGATCTTGTTAAACACCCGCGACGCGATCCCGCTGACGTCCCCCGCACTTTCGGCGGCGGTCGAACTGCTAACGCGCTCTCCGGACCGCTTCAGCGCCGCGCAGTTTACCCCGCTCACGGATCAGGGGCTCCCCGGCGAACATGCCATCATGCTGCTTACCCGGAGCGCGTTTGACGGCTGGCTCAATCGTTTGAAAGTCGCGTTTGGTAAAGAGGAATAACCATACTCATTACCCAAAGACCGCTTGCTGAGACAGTGAGAATCGCGTAAAACTGTCAGCCGCTCAATGGCTACGAAAATAGAACATTATGTTTCAGGACAACCCGCTGCTAGCGCAGCTTAAACAGCAACTGCATTCCCAGACGCCGCGTGCAGAAGGGGTCGTAAAAGCCACGGAAAAGGGCTTTGGCTTCCTTGAGGTTGACGCGCAGAAAAGCTACTTCATTCCGCCTCCGCAGATGAAGAAAGTGATGCATGGCGATCGCGTCATGGCCGTCATTCATACCGAGAAGGACCGCGAGTCTGCCGAGCCGGAAGAACTGATCGAACCGTTCCTGACCCGTTTTGTGGGTAAGGTGCAAAGAAAAGACGATCGTCTTTCTATCGTGCCGGATCATCCCCTGCTGAAAGATGCCATTCCCTGCCGCGCCGCCCGTGGCGTTGAGCATGATTTTAAAGAAGGTGACTGGGCCGTAGCAGAAATGCGCCGTCATCCTCTGAAAGGCGATCGCGGTTTTTATGCTGAGCTGACCCAGTTCATCACCTTTGGTGCCGACCACTTCGTGCCATGGTGGGTCACGCTGGCACGCCACAATCTTGAAAAAGAAGCGCCGAACGGCGTAGCGACCGAGATGCAGGACGAAGGTCTGACGCGCCGCGATCTCACCGCACTGGAGTTTGTCACCATCGACAGCGCCAGCACGGAAGATATGGATGACGCGCTGTATGCTGAAGAGAGCGCGGATGGCAAACTGCATCTGACCGTTGCAATTGCCGATCCAACCGCCTGGATTGCCGAAGGCAGCAAGCTGGATGACGCGGCGAAAATCCGTGCGTTCACCAACTACCTGCCGGGCTTCAACATTCCGATGCTGCCGCGCGAATTGTCAGACGATCTCTGCTCGCTGCGTCCAAATGAAGTGCGCCCGGTCCTTGCCTGCCGCATGACTATCGCCGCAGATGGCGCGATTGAAGACGATATCGAGTTCTTTGCCGCCACCATCGAATCGAAAGCCAAGCTGGCCTACGATAACGTCTCCGACTGGCTTGAAAATACCGGTAGCTGGAAACCTGATTCCGACGCCATTGCCGCGCAAATCCGTCTGCTGCATCGCATCTGCCTGAACCGCGGCGAGTGGCGTAAAACCCATGCGCTGGTGTTTAAAGATCGTCCGGATTATCGCTTTGTTCTGGGCGAGAAAGGCGAAGTGCTGGACATCGTGGCCGAACCGCGACGCATTGCGAACCGCATCGTTGAAGAGGCGATGATTTCCGCCAACATCTGCGCCGCACGCGTGCTGCGCGACAAGCTGGGCTTTGGCATTTACAACGTCCACACCGGGTTTGATCCGGCGAATACCGAAGCGCTGGCGGCCCTGCTGAAGAATCACGATGTGCACGTTGATCCGGAAGAAGTGCTGACGCTGCCGGGCTTCTGCAAGCTTCGCCGCGAACTGGACGCGCAGCCGTCGGGTTTCCTGGACAGCCGCATTCGTCGCTTCCAGTCCTTCGCTGAAATCAGCACCGAGCCTGGCCCGCACTTTGGTCTTGGCCTCGAAGCTTACGCCACCTGGACATCGCCGATCCGTAAGTATGGCGATATGGTTAACCACCGTCTGCTGAAAGCGATTATCAAAGGTGAAACCATTGCCCGTCCTCAGGAGGACACCACGCTGCAGATGGCCGATCGTCGCCGTCTGAACCGTATGGCCGAGCGTGACGTTGGAGACTGGCTGTACGCACGCTTCCTGCAGGATAAAGCCGGTACGGATACCCGTTTCGCCGCAGAGATCATCGATATTAGCCGCGGGGGTATGCGCGTCCGTCTGGTCGATAACGGTGCTGTCGCGTTTATTCCTGCGCCGTTCATGCATGCGGTTCGTGACGAAATGGTCTGTAGTCAGGAAAACGGTACCGTGCAAATTAAAGGTGAAACAGTTTACAAAGTCACCGACGTGATTGACGTCACTATCGCCGAAGTTCGCATGGAAACCCGCAGTATTATCGCGCGTCCTGTCGCCTGATAACCGGTTCAATTGTCGGTCATTTCCTCTCCGGAAAGGCCGACAATTTTTCTTTTTATCCCCGCCACAAAATCATTATTTTTCCTGACTATTTTCAGTATCCCTTCGCCCAAACCCGCCATAATTATCTACAGTAAAAGAGTGTTGTTATATTCGGTTATGTGAATTTCTATACGCTCCGTACCCTTTTTAACCTGACTCGTTTTATTATAAGAAAGCAGGGAAAAACAACAGGTTCACTTCGGTTTTGCCGCTGTTTCTCAACGGAAAAGTCGACAGCAAATGAATAATTTGTGCGCTGATGAACAGCTGCGGGAGAATACATGATGGACGATCTGGAGCAGAATTTGCTGTTTCGCTACATGGGCACTCACAGCCCGTGGTGGCGCCTGTCAGCTGACAGCAATGCTCTGCACCTTTCCACCAGCGAAAATGCTGATGTCACTCAGGTCGTGGCGCTGGACGATGAACAGGCCGATCTCATCCGTCATTTAACCGTTATTACATCCAGCATTTCCATGACGCTCTCGTTATTCGGGGAAGACCTCCCGGTTCATCTTGTGGGCCGTAAGATTACCCGCAACGAGTGGGCAGGCACCGCTTCCGCCTGGAACGATACGCCCTCCGTGGCGCGCGACTTGGCTCAGGGGCTCTCTTTCGCGGAGCAGGTTGTCTCAGAGGCCAACTCCGTCATTGTTATTCTCGATAAGCACGGCAATATTCAGCGTTTTAACCGGCTTAGCGAAGAGTACACCGGCCTGAAAGAGCAGGAAGTGATTGGTCAGAACGTGTTTAAGCTGTTTATGAGCCGCAGCGAAGCGGCAGCCTCAAAGCGCAATATTACCGGTTTTTTTCGCAACGGCAGCTCCTACGAAGTCGAACGCTGGATCAAAACGCGTAAGGGTCAGCGGCTGTTTCTGTTCAGAAACAAATTCGTCCACAGCGGCAGCGGTAAAAATGAAATTTTCCTTATCTGTTCCGGGACCGATATTACCGAGGAGCGCCGCGCTCAGGAGCGGCTGCGCGTGCTGGCCAATACCGATACCATCACCGGCTTGCCAAACCGCAATGCGATCCACGACCTGATTTCTGACGCCATCGCCAGCCGCGGCGATACGCAGGTTGGCGTCGTGTATCTCGATCTGGATAACTTTAAAAAGATCAACGACGCTTACGGGCATATGTTTGGCGATCAGCTTTTGCAGGCTGTCGCTCTCGCGATTTTGAGCTGTCTGGATGAGGAACAGGTTCTGGCGCGTCTTGGCGGCGATGAGTTTATCGTCATGGCCACCAATACCTCTCAGGGCTCTCTGGAGGCGATGGCGTCGCGTATTTTAACCCGTCTGCGCCAGCCGTTCCGAATCGGTTTGATTGAGATTTATACCGGCTGCTCTTTGGGTATCGCCCTCGCCCCGCAGCATGGGAACGACCGGGAAAGCGTCATTCGAAACGCCGATACCGCCATGTACACCGCCAAAGAGAACGGCCGGGGCAAGTTCTGCGTCTTCTCACCCGAGATGAACCAGCGCGTGTTTGAGTATCTCTGGCTGGATACCAACCTGCGTAAGGCGCTGGATAACGATCAGCTGCTGATCCACTATCAGCCGAAAATAACCTGGCGCGGGGAAGTCAGAAGCCTTGAAGCGCTGGTCCGCTGGCAATCACCAGAACGCGGCCTGATCGCGCCGCTGGAGTTTATCTCTTATGCCGAGGAGTCGGGGTTGATTGTGCCGCTGGGCCGCTGGGTGATGCTCGATGTGGTTCGCCAGGTGGCAAAATGGCGCGATAAGGGAATAAACCTGCGCGTGGCGGTGAACGTCTCTGCACGCCAGCTGGCCGACCAGACCATCTTCAGCGACTTAAAGCAGGCGCTGAAGGATCTGAATTTTGAATACTGCCCTGTCGACGTCGAGTTGACCGAAAGCTGTCTTATCGAGAATGAAGAGCTGGCGCTGTCCGTGATCCAGCAGTTCAGCAAGCTGGGGGCGCAAATTCATCTGGATGATTTTGGCACCGGCTACTCTTCCCTTTCTCAGCTGGCCCGCTTCCCTATCGATGCCATTAAACTCGATCAGGCTTTTGTCAGGGATATTCATAAGCAATCCATTTCACAGTCGCTGGTGCGCGCCATCGTCGCGGTGGCACAGGCGTTAAATCTGCAGGTGATTGCTGAAGGTGTGGAAAATGCAAAAGAAGACGCCTTTCTGACCAAGAACGGCGTCAACGAACGGCAGGGTTTTCTGTTTGCCAAGCCGATGCCTGCTGCCGCATTCGAGCGATGGCTAAAACGATATCAGGCGCGAAATCAACGTTAAAGGCCCGCCGCGTGATAGCGATTTTGCAGGGTCACCAGTCGCTGCCCCCCCGTGAGGCCGCAGCATCATCCAGACCGTGTGACGCTCCGCCTCGCAATAACCTGACATCTGCATGAAGGGGATTAAATTTGTCACTTACGTTTATGTAATTTAGTTATTGTATTTTTTCCCTTCTCTTTTGATCCTAATTTCTGCATCATTGAAAATATTAACTTTTCGCGCCTGGGGTGAGATTATGTCGACTATTGACGCACAAGCTGTAGCACAACGAATTGATACCGTGCTGGATATCCTGGTGGCGGGCGATTATCACTCTGCTATCCGTAATCTCGAGATCCTGAAGTCTGAACTTCTTGCTCAGAATGGTGCTGACAATACGCCAGAAAACAGACAGCCAAAAGCGCCGTGGGAAGTTTAACCCCACCGTCTCCGACCTCGTTTCGCTTTATTAAATGGATGCTATGAATTCCCGACAACAACTCATTTTGCAGATGGTCATCGATCAGGGACGCGTAAGCGTAGTCGATCTCGCTAAAACCACCGGTGTGTCTGAAGTCACCATCCGTCAGGATCTTAATCTGCTGGAAAAGCAGAGCTATCTGCGTCGCGCGCACGGATATGCGGTCCCGCTGGACAGTGACGACGTTGAGACGCGCATGATGAATAACTACGCGCTCAAACGTGAACTGGCGGAATTTGCCGCGTCCCTGGTGAACAACGGCGAGACCGTCTTTATTGAAAACGGCAGCAGTAATGCCCTTCTGGCGCGCACGCTTGCCGATCAAAAAGACGTTACCATCATCACCGTCAGCAGCTATATCGCGCATTTGCTCAAGGAGACGCGCTGTGAGGTGATTCTGCTCGGCGGTATTTACCAGAAAAAAAGTGAAAGCATGGTAGGCCCGCTGACCCGTCAGTATGTTCAGCAGGTTCATTTCAGCAAGGCCTTTATCGGGATTGACGGCTGGCAGCCGGAAACAGGTTTTACCGGCCGGGATATGATGCGCTCTGACGTGGTGAATGCCGTGCTGGAAAAAGAGTGTGAAGCTATTGTGCTCACCGACAGCTCTAAATTTGGCGCCGTTCACCCATACACGATGGGCCCGCTTTCACGCTTTAGCCGCGTGATTACCGATGAACGGTTGAGCGATGCGCACCGTAATAAGCTGGAAGATGACGGGCTGATCGTCAATATTATTAAAACGACCGCCTGAGTCCCCCTCCGCGCCCGAATTTCGGGCGCATACGCCCTTCTTTCTCTGAGATGATTCCTGGTACTTCTTTAAGAGTTTTTACCTGTTTAACCTGCATTAAAGTCGTAAAATTAATGTTAGCGATATAACAGGAAGTGACTATCACCTGCGTGATTACGTAACGCCTGCGCGACCAGCTTTCACGGAGAACAGAATTAAGTATTCGATTCGTCTATACTTAACGTGTACATCTTTCCGTGAATCGATAATTCAGGAGAAAGTATTATGACCTTAACCAGCAAAAATTTAGCCGCCGCTGTTCTGGCAATCACTGTAGCAATGTCCCTGAGCGCGTGCTCTAACTGGTCTAAACGTGACCGTAACACCGCTATTGGTGCCGGTGCCGGTGCTCTCGGTGGTGCAGTATTAACGGATGGTAGTACGCTGGGTACATTAGGTGGCGCTGCTGTCGGTGGTATTATCGGTCACCAGGTTGGCAAATAATTATTATCTAAGCCTTCCCCGATATTGCGATATTTGAACGCATTTCAGGTCTGACATACGCACGTATATAACACGAGCCACGGCATTTGCCGTGGCTCATTTATTTTAACCGCCCGCCAGTTTGACTTTCATACCTTTGGCTTCCAGCAGAGATTTTATTAAATCGCGCTTATCTCCCTGGATTTCAATAATACCGTCTTTCACGGCGCCGCCGCAGCCACATTTCTTTTTCAACTCGGCCGCCAGCTTTGCCAGTTCAGCATCATCCAGGTCAATGCCGGAGATAAGGCAAACCCCTTTCCCTTTTCGTCCACTGGTCTGGCGCTGGATCCGAACGATGCCGTCCCCCTTTGGACGTTCAACTTTCGCTTTCGGCTCGTCTATACGCCCGCTATCAGTTGAATAGACCAGACGGCTGTTGGAATCGGTCATTACGCCCCCTTTTTCAGCGATGCGTTGATAGCCTTAAGCGTCTCAGCCGGGTTGGCAGACTGCGTTACCGGACGCCCGATGACCATGTAGTCAACGCCAGCAGCCAGCGCCTGCTCAGGCGTCATAATGCGGCGCTGATCGCCCACGTCGCTACCTGCAGGGCGAATCCCCGGAGTGACCAGTTTAAAATCCTGGCCCAGCGCTGATTTGAAACGTACCGCTTCCTGCGCGGAGCAGACGACGCCATCCAGGCCGCAATGCTGCGTCAGACGCGCGAGACGTTCGGCATGCTCGGCGGGTGACAACGTCACGCCCAGGTCTCGAAGATCGTTTTCGTCCATACTGGTCAGAACGGTGACCGCAATCAGCAACGGTGCATCTTGACCGAACGGCAGAAGCGCCTCACGGGCGGCCGTCATCATTCTTGCCCCACCCGATGCGTGGACGTTGACCATCCATACGCCCAGCTCTGCGGCTGCGGCAACCGCGTGCGCCGTGGTATTCGGGATATCGTGGAATTTCAGGTCGAGGAAAACGTCAAAGCCGCGCTGCTGCAGATCGCGAACGATTTGCGGTCCAAACAGCGTGAACATCTCTTTGCCAACTTTCAGACGGCAGTTGCGAGGGTCGATGCCGTCGACAAACGCCAGTGCAGCGTCACGCTTATTGTAATCAAGCGCAACAACAACAGGAGAATCCGTAATTACGCGGGAAGTGGAGGATGTAACAGACGTCATGACCAGCCCTTTTCGTCTATGGGCGCGCAGCGGCGCGGAACAGATAAACGGCCAGCATTCTACCTGCCGACGTCGCAAATTGACAGGATCCATTTACGCGCCTGCCAGGCCGACAAACCGCACGGAGTTCAGGATATGGGAAAAAAGATCAGTATGTTGTAACTAAAGTGGAGTGTTTTAAAAAAATTACTGCCCGTCCAGACCACGGATTGGCTTGATGGTGGACCAGGCGCGGCAGGAAGGACAGTGCCAGTAGAGCGTATACGCGGTAAAACCACACTTCTGGCAACGATAGCGCGGCTTGCTGCGCACCTGTTCGCCAACCATGTCGCGCAGCACCATCAGGCTCTCTTTGGCGCGCCCTTCTTCAGCGTCGTTCAGGTGGTAATCCATCAGCTTATGGAACACCCGCATGGTCGGATGGCGCTGCAGCTGACGCGTAATATAAACCTGCGCGGTGTCGCTTCCCTCATACTGCTCAACGACGTCTGAGAGCATCAGTTCAGCGGTGGCACCGGTATTTTCTTCCACGCAGCGACGCAGGAAAGCTACCCACTCTTCCTGCTTGTCCAGCTGTTGATAGCAGGTTTGCAGCATTTCCAGCGTTTCACTGACCAGCTCTTTGTCCTGGTCGATAACCCGCAGCAGGCTTTCAACGGCTTTGGCGTAGTCGCCACTCGCCATAAAGACGCGCCCCATCATGATGGAGATTCGCGCGCTGTTGCGGTCCGCGGCGGCGCCTTTCTTCAGCAGCGCCATGGCTTTATCCATGTCGTCGTTGCCCATCTGCTGAAGAGCAAGCTCACAGTAGAAATGGGCGATCTCAACGCGCTGCTTATCTTTACCCATCTTCACCAGACGTTCCGCGGTATCAATGGCTTTCTGCCAGTCGCTGGTGGCCTGATAAATCTGCAGGAGCTGCTGCAGCGCGCCGATGCGGAAATCTGTTTCGTCCACCAGCTGCGCGAACATATCTTCTGCGCGATCGTACAACCCTGCGGCCATGTAATCCCGCCCCAGCTGTTGCACCGCAAGGAGACGTTGATCGTAGGTCAGCGAGGCGCTTTCCATCAGGGTCTGGTGAATACGAATGGCGCGATCGACCTCACCGCGCGAGCGGAACAGGTTGCCCAGGGTGAGATGCGCTTCAACCGTCCCCGTATCCTCTTTAAGCATATCGAGGAACAGGTCTACCGCTTTGTCCTGCTGATTGCTCAGAAGGAAGTTCACCCCCGCAACGTAGTCGCGGGAGAGCCGGTTGGCCTCATCCTGTTTTGTTTGTTGCGCACTTCTGCGGCCCATATACCAGCCATAGGCTGCGGCTACAGGCAAAAGCAGAAACAACAACTCCAGCATAGTCGATTATTCCTTCACGACCGGCACACCAGAGCTTTCCGGGATGTCAGACGCAGGGGCAATGTTATTTTCGAGTCGCTTAATTTTACGTTCAGCGCGCGCAAGAGAAACACGGACTTTCAGCCAGAACAGACCGCAAACCAGCCAGCCAATGGCAAATCCGGCAGCAAATAAGACCGCCAGCAGGCTCGAGACGCGATACTCACCCTGAGCCAGCAGATAGTTAAACGTCACCTGCTGATCGTTTTGTGCACCCAACGTGACTGAAATGACAAAAATCGCCAATACCAGTAAGAAAATGAGTAAATATTTCACATTACTTCCCGTTATGTGGTTCAAGCGAATAAAGTGTGTTCAATTCACCGCAATCAGCCTTATAAACTACCATTTTAGCGACGAGCGCGAAACGGAAAAAGTGACGCGCAGGTCATGGATCTATGGGCAAAATGCGGAATATCAACCGTCAGGCGTCTGTCTGGTCCCTTTCGGCAATTTCTTCTTTCTCTTCTGGCGGTGGCGTTAGCGGGCCACAGAATCGTTCAGTGAGCCAGGTCGCCAGCACGATCAGCAGCCATGAGATGAGCGTGGCGACGACCAGGTCGCGCGGCCAGTGCATCCCCAGCAGCAGGCGGCTGCCCATGACTCCCGTCGCCCAGACCAGTAAAATCACGATAGTGATCGTTCGGCGCCTTGGCCAAAGCAGCCCAACCCCCAGCAACGCCCAGCTGGCCGCAAACATGGTGTGACCGGAAGGAAACGCGAACCCGGTCTCTTTCTGCCAGTGTTTACGCAAGAATTTCGGGATATCCTGCTGTTCCGCAAGCTGTTCTTTCACCAGCGCGCCACGATCTTTACGCTTTAAATTGTAGAACTCATCCACCGGAATATGATGCGTTTTTTCCAGCCAGACGACAAAAGGACGCGGTTCCTGAACGCGATCTTTAACCCAGGACTTCACGCCCTGGCCGACAAGGATAGCGCCCCCAAGGATCGCAAAGAGCATCAGCGCCGCGCGCAAACGAAAGCGCAGGCACCACAGAAACCAGGCGCAGAGGAGTACGTGGGTAATAATCCCCCACGGCTGGGTGACCGTTTCCGTTATCCAGTATAACGTTTTCAGCCACGTGGCATTATGCCCGGGCTGCCACATCCAGCCTGAAAGCCATACGGCCAGAGGCATAATCAGTAAAATGGCCGCACCTGCTGCCGTACGTCTGGCGATTGAAAGCATGTCTTCTCCTTTTACGCTAAGCGTCACAATCATAACTGAAATTAATCATCCTGGTGGATATGTCGGATCGTGCGTTTAACGTTCATATAGCATGGTGCCCATTAGGCGAACCTGCTGAGCTTGTGGCAAAATGAACTGATACAGAAAGCAAAACAGGGCAAAGGCACGAAACGTGTCAGCCTACTCTGGAGAATCACATGCAGCTTAAACGTGTGGCAGAAGCCAAACTGCCAACCCCATGGGGCGATTTCCTGATGGTGGGTTTTGAAGAACTGGCAACCGGACAGGATCATGTCGCGCTGGTTTATGGTGACATTTCAGGGCAGACGCCGGTTCTGTCCCGCGTCCATTCAGAGTGTCTTACCGGCGATGCGCTGTTCAGCCTGCGCTGTGATTGTGGTTTCCAGCTGGAAGCCGCCCTGTCTCATATTGCAGAAGAAGGCCGCGGTGTGCTGCTTTATCACCGTCAGGAAGGTCGTAATATTGGTCTGCTGAATAAAATCCGCGCCTACGCGCTTCAGGACCAGGGCTACGATACGGTTGAAGCAAACCATCAGCTTGGCTTTGCCGCTGACGAACGCGACTTCACCTTGTGCGCCGATATGTTCAAGCTGCTGGGCGTGGACGAAGTTCGACTGCTGACCAATAACCCGAAAAAAGTGGAGATCCTGACCGAAGCGGGGATCAACATCGTCGAGCGCGTACCGCTGATTGTCGGCCGTAACCCGAAAAACGCCCACTACCTTGATACCAAAGCCGCCAAAATGGGCCATCTGCTGAAAGAGTGATGCTAAAAAGCCCGGCACGCGTGCCGGGCTCGTTTCATCAGTCCAGCATCTTACGAATCACATAATGTAAAATGCCGTCGTTCTCGTAATAGGTCAGCTCGGTTGCCGTATCAATACGGCACCGGCAATCCAGCACCTCGGTTTTCCCGTCTGCCCGCGTTAACTTCACCGGCACCGTTTTCCCCGGCTGCAGGTTTTGCAGACCGCTAATCTCAATCTGCTCTTCCCCGGTCAGTCCCAGCGTTTTACGGGTCACGCCCTGCGGGAACTCAAGCGGCAGGATCCCCATGCCGATCAGGTTCGAGCGGTGAATACGTTCGAACGATTCGGCGATGACCACGCGAACGCCAAGCAGACGCGGACCTTTCGCCGCCCAGTCGCGGCTGGAGCCGGAACCGTACTCTTTCCCGGCGATCACCGCCAGCGGCGTACCTTCCTGTTGATATTTGACCGCCGCATCATAAATCGAAACCACTTCCGTCCCCGGCAGATGGCGCGTCATGCCCCCTTCCACGCCCGGTACCATTTCGTTACGAATGCGTATGTTGGCAAAGGTCCCGCGCATCATGACTTCATGATTACCGCGACGCGAGCCGTAGGAGTTAAAATCGCGGCGTTCGACGCCCCGGCTCTGCAGATAACGGCCTGCCGGGCTATCGGCTTTGATACTCCCCGCCGGAGAGATATGGTCGGTCGTGACGGAGTCGCCCAGCATCGCCAGTATGCGCGCGCCGTGGATATCCTTAAGCGGTGCCGGCTCGGCCAGCATCTCATCAAAGAACGGCGACAGACGAATATAGGTCGAGTCATCCTGCCAGTCGTAGGTATCTGAGCCCACGACGTTGATGGTTTTCCACTCCGGCGTGCCTTCAAAGACCTCCGCATACTCTTTGCGGAACATCTCGGTTGAGACCTTTTCAACGGCCAGCGCGATTTCACGTGAAGATGGCCAGATATCTTTCAGGTAGACAGGATCGTTCTTGCGATCGTGACCAATCGGATCGGTCGCCAGATTGATATTCATGTTCCCTGCAAGGGCATACGCCACAACCAGCGGCGGCGAGGCAAGCCAGTTGGTTTTCACCAGCGGGTGAATACGCCCTTCAAAGTTACGGTTGCCGGACAGGACCGCGCCTACCGTCAGGTCACCCTGCTTAATCGCCGTTTCAATCGGTTCAGGCAGCGGGCCGGAGTTACCAATACAGGTTGTACAGCCGTAGCCCACGAGGTTAAAGCCCAGTTCGTCAAGGTACGGCGTCAGTTTGGCCTGCGCCAGGTAATCCGATACCACTTTGGAACCCGGTGCCAGCGAGGCCTTGACCCATGGCTGAGGTTTTAGCCCAAGCTCTACCGCCTTTTTAGCCAGCAGACCGGCCGCCATTAATACGCTGGGGTTCGAGGTGTTGGTGCAGGAGGTAATGGCCGCAATAACAACCGCGCCATCCGGGAGCTGATACTGATGTCCGTTCAGAACATAGTCAACTGGACGATGGTCTTTCTGCGCCACGTTCACTTCAAGGGCATTGCTGGCGGCAAAGGCTTTTGGCACATCACTCAGCGCAACCCGATCTTGCGGACGTTTCGGTCCGGCGAGGCTCGCCTCGACGCTTCCCATATCGAGTTCAAGGGTGCTGGTGAAGACCGGTTCATCGCCCGGGTTTCGCCACATGCCCTGCGCTTTGGTATAGGCCTCCACCAGCGCGACCTGCTCTTCGCTGCGCCCGCTAAGGCGCATGTATTCCAGCGTGACGTCATCGATGGGGAAAAAGCCGCAGGTTGCACCGTATTCCGGCGCCATATTGGCAATGGTGGCACGGTCGGCCAGCGGCAGCGAATCCAGTCCGTCACCGTAGAATTCTACAAACTTGCCCACCACACCATGCTTACGCAGCATCTGGGTGACGGTGAGCACCAGATCGGTGGCGGTAATGCCTTCAGACAGCTTGCCGGTGAGCTTGAAGCCCACCACGTCAGGGATAAGCATCGACACCGGCTGGCCGAGCATGGCCGCTTCCGCTTCGATACCCCCGACGCCCCAGCCCAGCACGCCCAGACCGTTGATCATGGTGGTATGGGAGTCCGTGCCCACCAGCGTGTCCGGATAGGCGACCCACTCTTTATCCTGCAATTCACTCCAGACGGCTTTACCCAGATATTCAAGGTTGACCTGGTGACAAATACCGGTACCCGGCGGGACCACGCTAAACCGGCTGAACGCCTGCTGCCCCCACTTCAGGAACACGTAGCGCTCGTGGTTGCGTTCCATCTCCAGACGCACGTTCTCGCCAAAGGCGTCGTCATCACCAAAGCGGTCAACGGTTACGGAGTGGTCAATGACGAGGTCAACGGGGGAAAGCGGATTCACTTTTGCCGTATCTCCGCCGAGACGCTTAACGGCCTCGCGCATCGCGGCTAAATCAACGACGGCAGGAACACCGGTAAAGTCCTGCATCAGCACCCTGGCCGGGCGGTAGGCGATTTCTCTGTCGGCATGGGCATTTTCGAGCCACCCTGCCAGCGCCTGGATATCATCGAGGGTGACAGAGTCACCGTCCTGCCAGCGCAATAGGTTTTCCAGTAATACTTTCAATGACTTGGGTAAACGCGAAATGTCCCCAAGCGTTCTGGCAGCCAGCGGCAGACTGTAGTAATGCCAGGTTTTGTTTTCTGCCTGTAATGTGTCCTTACTGGCTTCGCGTAGGGTTAACGACATAAGCTCCTCCTTAATCACAGAGATGCCCCGACAATCATCAGGGCCGTAATTAAAGATAACACAAAGATGTCGTAACGTTTTGATAACAACCCAAATTGATAAATTTAGGATTGGTCCAGAAAGGAGAAACAAAAAACCCCGCCGTAGCGAGGTTTTACAATTTAGTGGAGGGCCAACCAGATGAGCTGACTCCAGAACAGAATCGACACGGTAAAAACGCCGATCCATGACCAGTATTTTTGAGACGTCATGTTATTCATCATAGGGACACCAGGCATTATTTATTAAAAGTTCCGAGGTAAGTCCTCAGTGCTATATTGCTGATGTGTATTTATTAAAGAGTACAAAAGTGCAGAGTCGATATTCAGACTATTTGCATCATTACGCAATTAACTAAATTATTGTTTTTTGGGTTCGTCTTCTGCGAACACATCAATAAACGCTTGCTGCTGCGGCGTCAGTTTCCAGGACGCGGGTACAACGGTCGCAGGTGCTTTACGCCCTCTGTGGCCATTGTCACGATGCTGACACATCTGTTTTACCGAAGCTGTACGTACCGTCACTGCCATATTTAACCCCAATATTTCCAGGCCAGGAGAGCAACCACCACCCAAAACAGGGTAGAGACGAGAAAGACCGCCAGCCAGGCTTTACGCTTGAGCGCAGGATCCCTTTGCGGTTCTTCACTTCCTGAAGGCATTGCTAACCTCATACAATCGACATCGCTTATCATTTAGGACCAAACAATTGGTACAATTAATCATCTGTTGAGATAAATCCTAAAGAAACTTTAGTCGAAAAGCCAGTGAATTTACGCACCGGAAGGTATGAAATATTCAATCTTTTGACCAGAAATAAATAATTGAAAAGAAAAATTTGCGAAGGCGTAAATTAGTTTCTACTTTTGTCGCCAATTCACGACATTATAACCTTACAGGTTAAATGGATAATGACATTATATGACAGGGAACGCGTAGATGATGATAATTCTAATTTAGCTTTGAGGCGTTATTTCGGTATCTTTCCGTAAGGGAAAGATACCGGGTGTGATTATTTTTCGGGGAGTTTGATGTCTTTAAACATCTCTTCAATATCTTCATTTGAGCGTAATGCCACGGCGGTATCCACCACGTCACGCGTTAAATGTGGGGCAAAGCGCTGAATAAAATCATACATATAGCTGCGCAGGAAGGTGCTACGACGGAAGCCAATCTTTGTGGTGCTATGACTGAAAACATCATGCGCATCAAGACGCACCAGGTCAGGGTCTGACACCGGATCCACCGCCATGCTGGCAATAACGCCCACTCCCAGACCAAGCCGCACATAGGTCTTAATCACGTCGGCATCCGTCGCGGTAAAGACAATGCGCGGCGTTAACCCTGCCCGGTTAAAGGCCGTATCAAGCTCTGACCGTCCGGTAAAGCCAAACGTATACGTTACCAGCGGATATTGCGCCAGCTCTTCGATAGTGACCGACCCTTTACCCGCCAGGGGGTGATCGGGGGTCACCACAATAGAGCGGTTCCAGTGATAGCATGGAAGCATCACCAGATCGTCATACAGATGAAGCGCTTCGGTGGCGATGGCAAAATCTGCATTCCCCTTGGAAACGGCTTCAGCAATTTGCGTTGGCGAGCCCTGGTGCATATGCAAAGAGACGCGAGGATAACGCTCGATAAAGCCTTTGATCACACCGGGTAGCGCATAGCGCGCCTGGGTATGCGTCGTGGCAATATACAGCGAACCTTTATCCGGCCAGGTGTGTTCCCCTGCCACCGACTTAATCGCATCGACTTTAGAGAGGACTTCCCGCGCAATGCGGATGATTTCCTGCCCTGCGGGCGTCACCTGAGTGAGATGCTTACCGCTGCGGGCAAATATCTGGATACCTAACTCGTCCTCCAGCATACGAACTTGTTTGCTGATGCCCGGTTGCGAGGTATATAACCCCTCGGCGGTAGAAGAGACGTTAAGGTTATGATTCACCACCTCAACGATATAACGAAGCTGCTGTAATTTCATGCCAGACCATCCGATTTAGCGCATGCGGTCAATCGCTTAAGACGATTTAATAATAAGAAACAGGTTAACTATAACCACTATATCATTTATAGCCTGACTGTATAGTACGGAACAAAAAATAATAACAAGGTAATAAAAAAGGGCCGGAAATCCGGCCCTTTTACAGGTAAGTTACGGTAAGGGAAGATTATTTCTTGCCTTCAACCCATTTGCCATCGACAAAGAAGGCTGACCATCCGGTCGCTTTACCCTCTTTCTCGGCCGCAACATACTGCTGCTTAGTTTTACGGCTAAACCGTACCACGGTTTTGTTGCCTTCCGGATCCTGCTGTGGCGCATCGGCCAGATAACGCAATTTCTCAGGCAGACGATCGCGGAAGCGATGCAGCTCTTCCACCAGCGGCGCGCGCGTTTCACGCGATTTCGGGAAGGTGTTGGCGGCCAGGAAGACACCTGCGGCACCATCACGCAGCACGAAGTACGCGTCGGATTTCTCGCACGGCAGTTCTGGCAGCGGAACCGGATCTTCCTTAGGAGGAGCCACTTCGCCGTTACGCAGAATTTTGCGCGTGTTTTTACACTCGTCGTTGGTACAGGCCATGTACTTACCGAAACGCCCCATTTTCAGGTGCATTTCAGAGCCACACTTCTCGCACTCCACAATCGGGCCGTCATAGCCTTTAATGCGGAACTCACCCTCTTCGATCTCATACCCGTCACACGTTGGATTATTACCACAGACGTGCAGCTTACGTTTTGGATCGATCAGATAGCTGTCCATTGCCGTGCCGCATTTTTTGCAGCGGCGTTTGGCACGCAGAGCGTTTGTTTCCGCATCATCACCTTCCAGCACGTTGAGCACTTCGTTCTCAGGCACCAGGTTGATAGTGGTTTTGCAGCGCTCTTTTGGTGACAGCGCATAGCCGGAGCAGCCAAGGAACACGCCCGTGGTTGCGGTGCGGATCCCCATCTTGCGGCCGCAGGTTGGACAGTCGATGCTGGTCAGAACCATCTGGTTAGGCAGCATACCGCCCTCTTCAGGGTCTTTTTCCGCTTTTTCAAGCTGGTCGGTAAAGTCACTGAAGAAGCTGTCGAGGACCTTTTTCCATTCCGCCTGATGGCTGGCAACCTGGTCGAGGCTGTCTTCCATTTGCGCGGTGAAATCGTAGTTCATCAACTCGCGGAAGTTTGCTTCCAGACGGTCAGTGACGATCTCACCCATTTTTTCCGCATAGAAACGGCGGTTTTCAACGCGCACGTAGCCACGGTCCTGAATGGTCGAGATGATGGACGCGTAGGTCGATGGACGACCAATACCGCGTTTTTCCAGCTCTTTCACCAGGGACGCTTCGCTAAAGCGCGCAGGCGGCTTGGTGAAGTGCTGTGCCGGAACCAGATCGACAAGCGACAACTCGTCACCTTTGTTCACCGCCGGCAGCGTCCGGTCTTCATCACCTTTACGCAGCGCAGGCATCACCTTCGTCCAGCCGTCGAAACGCAGGATACGACCGCGCGCTTTGAGACGGAACTCGCCCGCGCCAACGGTCAGCGTGGTGGAGTCGTACTGCGCTGGCGTCATCTGGCACGCCACGAACTGGCGCCAGATCAGCTGATACAGTTTCTGCGCGTCGGCTTCCATGTCTTTCAGCGATTCCGCTAACACCGAGACGTCAGAAGGACGAATCGCTTCGTGCGCTTCCTGAGAGTTCTCTTTGCTGGCGAACTGGTTAGCGCTTTCCGGCAGGTATTTCTTACCGAAGTTGTCGCTGATGTAGCCGCGGACCATGTTGACCGCGTCCTGGCTCAGGTTGGTTGAGTCGGTACGCATGTAGGTGATGTAGCCCGCTTCATACAGGCGCTGAGCCATCATCATCGTTTTCTTCACGCCATAACCCAGACGCGTGCTTGCAGCCTGTTGCAGCGTGGAGGTAATAAACGGCGCACCCGGCTTGCTGCTGGTCGGTTTGTCTTCACGTTCCAGCACCTGATAGCGTGCTTTTTCCAGCAGCGCTACGGCGGCCATGGTCTGGTCGCGGTTTTCTGGACGGAAAGGCTTGTCGTTGTGATGGCTCACCTGCAGCGGCAGAGCGTCACCGCCCGGCGTGGTCACATTGGCATCGACTTCCCAGAACTCTTCCGGCACGAAGGCTTTAATTTCGCGCTCACGCTCAACGACCAGACGTACGGCGACGGATTGCACACGCCCTGCGGACAGGCCACGGGCAATCTTCTTCCACAGCAGTGGAGAGACCATGTAGCCCACAACTCGGTCCATAAAGCGACGTGCCTGCTGTGCGTTTACGCGGTCAATATTCAGTTCGCCCGGCTTCTCAAACGCCTGACGAATCGCATTCTTCGTAATTTCGTTAAACACTACACGGCTGTAGCGTTTGTCATCACCACCGATCACTTCCCGCAGGTGCCACGCAATGGCTTCCCCTTCGCGGTCAAGGTCGGTTGCGAGATAGATGTGGTCTGCTTTTTCAGCAAGCTGCTTCAGCTCGTTAACGACTTTTTCTTTCCCGGGCAGCACTTCATATTGTGCATCCCAGTTATGCCATGGGTTTACACCCATGCGGTTGACAAGCGCGCTACGTTCATCCTTTTTAGGCTTTTTAGCCCCTTTGGTGGAGGTAGAGTCTGCGCTCTTTTTGCTGGCTGAGCCACTGGTCGGCAAATCGCGGATATGACCCACGCTGGACTTAACCACGTAGTCATTACCCAGATACTTATTGATCGTTTTGGCTTTTGCCGGGGACTCAACGATGACGAGAGCTTTACCCATATTCACCTTTACCTAATTTAATTCTTCCAGGAATACGCCGCACGTTGATTTCCCTTCCGCTGACGACGAGCCAATGATATTGCGACTGCGTCAGGAGATATCAACCCCTTTGTCTTACCGGACGTTAATGAGAAGACGCCCAGGTGATTGAGTTTTCGGGTATTTTTCTCACATTTCGTGTAATTCGTGACGAATTCCCGGTTGAATGTCAAGCAATTCTGTTGCCAGAATGACGAAAGCGCACACTCTACCTGATAAAATTCGTTACGCAACTTTATTAGCATGCAAAAGCAGATCCTGCCAGCCAGGGCCCTGCACCTTATCCCCTCACATTACAGGGAAAATTTGCCCCCAAAGCGCCCTCGGCGTAGACTATTGTCACTGTTTAAGGAGTGGATTATGCAGAATACGACCCAACCTATTGACCGAGCCTCTCTGCTTATCGAAGCAAATAAGCTTATCCGTGACCATGAAGATACGCTGGCAGGCATTGAAGCCACCGGCGTAGAGCAGCGTAATGGCGTGCTGATTTTCAGCGGCGAATACTTCCTTGACGAACAGGGTTTACCGACCCCGAAAAGCACCGCCGTGTTTAACATGTTCAAATACCTGGCGCATACGCTTTCAGAGAAATATCACCTGGTCGATTAACGCAAAACGCGAGGCATATGCCTCGCGTTTTTGTTTACAGCAGCGGTTTTTGCCCGCGCTGTAGCCAGCGCAGCAGCAGACGATCCGCGCTTTCTGCGGCACTGTTGGTAAAGCGATCAAGGAGTCGCTTACGCTGGGTAAAACGCACGCCCACCAGTTCCCGGCCTTCCATCAGATTGAGCAGCAGATCGTCGCTGGTTCCGACTTCATCCACCAGCCCTTTCTCCTGCGCCTGGACGCCGTACCAGTGCTCGCCCGTCGCGACCTGTTCAATGTCGAGCGTTGGGCGCATACGGTGTACAAAATCTTTAAAGAGATGATGCGTTTCGTTGAGATCTTCGCGGAATTTTTGACGCCCTTCTTCCGTGTTTTCCCCCAGCAGCGTCAGGGTACGTTTGTACTGACCCGCCGTGTGAAGTTCGATATCAATCTCTTTATTTTTCAGGAAGCGGTTAAAGTTCGGAATTTGCGCGACCACGCCGATCGAGCCAATAATGGAGAACGGCGCGGCAACAATTTTGTCCGCCACGCAGGCCATCATGTAGCCACCGCTCGCCGCCACTTTATCCACGGCCACGGTCAGCGGGATCTCTTTTTCACGCAGGCGCTGCAGCTGTGAGGCGGCCAGTCCGTAACCGTGAACCACCCCGCCCGGGCTTTCAAGGCGCACGACAACCTGATCCTGCGGTGTCGCCACGGCCAGAACGGCGGTCACTTCTTCCCGCAGAGAAGACACTTCATGCGCATCCATACTGCCTTTAAAATCGAGCACATAGACGCGTGGCGTGGCCTTATCCTGCGGCGCATTGAGCTTTGCTTTTGCCTTTGCCGCTTTGCCTTCCTGTTTATGCTTTTTCTTCTGCGCTTTCTGCCAGAGTTTCTGTTGATGACTATCAAGCAGCGCCAGAGACATCTCTTCCTGCATCTCTTTATACTGCTCGCTCAGGCGGGTGATGCGTAACTCCCCACGCTGACGCTTGCGCTGCGTCAGGTTGACAATCAGAACGGCTACCACCGCAATGGCAACCACCACCGTCGCGATTTTGGCCAAAAATAACCCATATTGAGAAAGTAATTCCACGCGTTCCACCTTGATTTAACCACGAATCTTTCACGGCAGTGTACAACAGCCCTGCCCATGCGTCTCGCTCGTGACATTACCTCTGCGAGCCGCCTTCAGGAATCCCCGGGCTGGAGTTTAAATATTTGCAAATTGTTAATTTTACAGTAATGCGTCCTGTAGACTGATTGAATTATCAGGCGAATTCGGGCATAAAGCCGAAAAGTCATTTTAAAGGCGCCATTGCGTCACCGGTCGCCTGAGGAGTCACCGTGCATTATCAACCGCAAAAAAATCTGCTGCAAAACCGGATTATTCTTGTCACCGGTGCCAGCGACGGGATTGGCCGCGAGGCGGCCCTGACATACGCCGAATATGGCGCCAACGTCATTCTGATCGGGCGCAACGAAGAAAAACTGAAAAACGTCGCTCAGGAGATTGAGGCCGTATGCGGCACGCCGGCCCCGTGGTATACGCTCGATTTACTGACCTGCACCCCTGCGGTGTGCCAGGAATTAGCCCAGCGCATCAGCGCTCACTATCCGAGACTCGACGGCGTGCTGCATAACGCCGGTTTGTTAGGTGAAGTGCGTCCGATGGATGAACAGGATCCGGATATCTGGCAGCAGGTGATGCAGGTTAACGTCAACGGCACGTTTTTCCTCACGCAGGCATTGCTTCCTTTATTACTCAAATCCGAGTCTGGCTCACTGGTCTTTACCTCCTCCAGCGTAGGTCGCGAGGGGCGCGCAAACTGGGGTGCTTATGCCGTATCAAAATTCGCCACCGAAGGCATGATGCAGGTGCTGGCGGAGGAGTATCAGAGCCGTCATCTTCGCGTGAACTGCATCAACCCGGGCGGTACGCGCACCAAAATGCGCGCCAGCGCGTTCCCGAGCGAAGATCCGCAGAAGCTGAAAACCCCGGCAGACATTATGCCGCTCTATCTCTGGCTGATGGGCGACGACAGCCGCCGCAAGACCGGGATGACCTTTGATGCCCAGCCGGGCCGTAAACCGGGAATTTCGCAATGAGTGAAGAACGTCATCAGCAGCGCCAGCAGCGTCTGAAAGAACAGGTCGATGCGCGGGTCGCGGCGGCACAGGACGAACGTGGGATCGTCATCGTTTTTACCGGCAATGGAAAAGGGAAAACCACCGCCGCATTCGGCACGGCGACACGCGCCGTCGGTCACGGGCAAAAAGTGGGCGTGATCCAGTTTATCAAAGGCGAATGGCCCAACGGTGAGCGAAATTTGCTTGAGCCTCACGGCGTTGAGTTTCAGGTGATGGCGACCGGGTTTACGTGGGATACCCAGAACCGGGAAACGGACACCGCCGCCTGTCTCGCCGTCTGGGAGCATGCAAAGAGAATGCTGGCCGATCCCTCGCTGAATATAGTTCTGCTGGATGAGATCACCTATATGGTCGCCTACGACTACCTGCCGCTGGAAGCAGTGCTGGATGCTCTGAAGAATCGTCCTGTACACCAGACGGTTATCGTCACGGGGCGCGGGTGTCATCGGGATATTCTGGAGATGGCCGATACCGTCAGCGAGCTGCGTCCGGTCAAACACGCGTTTGATGCAGGCATCAAAGCGCAAATTGGAATTGATTACTAAAGAAAAAAGCCCGGCGCGTTGACCGGGCTTTTATATTAACCGTTGTTGTTACGGCTGCCGGAGCGGCGGCTGCTGCTCACCTGGCTGTGTCGCTTCACCGCGCGACGGATCTGATTCGCCTTCATGCGACGACGATCTTTTTCCACCGCCACTTTTGAGGTGGTTTCCGGCGTCAGGCCGACCAGCTCGCGCAGGTAGTTGGTTTGGGTCAGATCCAGTTCGGTATAACCCCCGCGCGGCAGACCTTTTGGCAGCAGAATGTCGCCGTAACGGACGCGGATCAGGCGGCTCACCTGCACGCCTACCGCTTCCCAGAGACGACGCACCTCGCGGTTACGGCCTTCGGTCAGGGTCACGTTGTACCACTGGTTAATGCCTTCCCCACCGGTAAACTTGATGGTTTTGAACGCCGCAGGACCGTCTTCCAGCTGAACGCCACGCGACAGATCGCGCAGTTTATTTTCGTCAACCTGGCCAAATACGCGCACCGCGTATTCACGTTCCACTTCACGGCTTGGGTGCATCAGACGGTTTGCCAGTTCACCATCGGTGGTAAACAGCAGCAGACCGCAGGTGTTCACGTCCAGACGACCAACGGCAATCCAGCGAGCGCCACGCAGTTTAGGCAGACGGTCAAACACCGTCGGGCGACCTTCCGGGTCGTTGCGGGTGCACAGCTCGCCTTCTGGCTTGTAGTAAGCCAGCACGCGGCAGATCTGTTCAGCGGACTCTTTCACGGAGATAAGATGACCGTCGATGCGGATCTTCAGCCCCGGTACGATTTCTACGCGGTCACCCAGCGTGGCGATTTTACCGTCCACACTCACGCGGCCCGCTTCAATAATGGCTTCGATTTCACGGCGTGAACCGTGGCCGGCACGCGCCAGCACTTTCTGTAACTTCTCGCTCATTGAGCTTCCTCAGGTGTCGCCTTCACAGGCGTCGAATCAGGTCAAAAGAGGGCTGAGCCCTGCTTTGATGGCCGCGTAGTATATCTGCTTATACCCTTACAAGAAAGGCTTTACGTCACCCACGCCTTCACGAATGACTTCCGGTGCATCTTCGGTTAAGTCGACCACGGTGGTCGGCTGCTGGCCGAGATAGCCGCCGTGAATAATCAGCTCGACCACCTTCTCCAGACGATCTTTGATCTCTTCCGGGTCGGACTCGGTAAACTCGCTGCCAGGCAGCATCAGTGAGGTAGAAAGCATCGGTTCGCCGAGGGTTTCCAGCAGCGCCTGCGCAATCGGGTTAGACGGCACGCGCATGCCGATGGTTTTACGTTTTTCCTGCAGCAGTCGACGCGGTACTTCCTTCGTGCCCTTCAGGATGAAGGTGTAGTTGCCCGGCGTGTTGTTCTTAATCAGACGAAACGCCACGTTATCGACATAAGCATAGGTCGACAGCTCAGAGAGATCGCGGCACATCAGGGTAAAGTTATGGCCGTCCGGCAGCTGGCGAATACGGCAAATGCGCTCCATTGCCCCTTTATCTTCTATTTTGCAGCCCAGCGCGTAGCCTGAATCGGTCGGGTAGACAATCACGCCGCCTTTGCGGACGATCTCCACGGCCTGGTTAATCAGGCGTGGCTGCGGGTTATCCGGATGGATATAGAAAAACTGACTCATACTTCCCTCTCTTCAATTTGCTGCGGCTGTTCCCAGAGCTGCCAGACCGGCTCAACGCCAGCGGGCAGCCAGAGCTTGCGCCCCAGTTCGATCCACGCACAGGGCTGATGGAAATCAGAGCCCTGAGACCCAACCAGGCCGAACTGGCGTGCATAGGTCGCGAGCTGCGCGCGCTCGTTGGGCGCCTGCTGACACTGGGCGACTTCCATCGCCTCGCCACCGCATTCGGCAAAGTGTGCCAGCAGCCTTTTCAGCCATTTAGCAGAAAGATTATACCGCCCCGGATGGGCCAGCACGGCCTTACCGCCAGAATGATGAATCACATCAATAGCTTGTTTTATTGTACACCACTGTGGTGGAACGTATCCGGTTTTCCCGCGCGCCAGATACTTTTTAAAGACATCCGCCATGTTCGTCGCTTTGCCGGCTTCAACCAGAAAACGGGCGAAATGACCGCGGGTGACCGCCCCGCCGTTCGCCATCTTTTGCGCGCCTTCCAGCGCGCCCGGAATATGCGCCTTTTCCAGACGCTCGCCGATCATCTCTGCGCGCTGATTGCGGCGCGTTTTTTGTTCTTGCAAAAAAGCCGTAAGTGCCGGATGGTCTATATCGATATTCAGGCCAACAATATGAATCTCATGATTTTCCCAGACGGTCGAGATCTCGACGCCGGACACCAGATTCAGCGCCAGCCCGCTGCGGGCAATCTCGGCGCGCGCCGCCGGAATGGCATCAGTGGTATCGTGATCGGTTATCGCCAGCGTGCCGACGCGCATTTCAACGGCGCGATGAACCAGGGCTTCGGGTGTCAGCAGGCCATCAGAGGCCTGAGTATGGCTATGTAAATCATAAATAATGGCGTAGGTGGTATCGCTCAAAGCACTTCCCGTAACAGGTTGGAGACATCCGAAAACACCATGATACCGACTTAACGCGAAATTCTGAAATCAAGGGTTGACAACTGGCCATCGAACTAGTTAACTAGTACGCAAGTTCACACGAGAAAGGTATCTGAAAATGACAGCACATTTCACTCTGCACGGCTGGTGGCGCACTTCCTGATCTTCGGGCAGTGTCACGCGTCTGCAAAATGCAAACAGATACCCGCCCGCTACCCAGCGGGCTTTTTTTTGAACAAAATATGAGAACAACAATATGCAAACAGCCAAACCTCATCTCGAACTGTTGACCTGCGAGGCGGCCTATCGCCACAACCCGACCGCGCTGTTTCATCAGGTGTGCGGGGCTCGTCCGGCAACGCTGCTGCTTGAGTCTGCGGATATCGACAGCAAGGACGATCTCAAAAGCCTGCTGCTGGTCGACAGCGCGCTGCGCATTACCGCTTTAGGTGACACTGTCACCATCAAGGCATTGTCAGACAATGGCGCATCGCTGCTGCCGCTGCTGGATGCCGCCCTGCCGTCGGGCATTGAAAATGAACGTCATCCAGAAATGCGCATTCTGCATTTCCCGCCGGTGAGCCAGCTGCTGGACGAAGACGCGCGCCTCTGCTCCCTGTCCGTTTTCGATGCCTTCCGCCTGCTGCAGAACCTTGTCACCGTACCGGAAGACGAGCGAGAGGCGATGTTCTTTGGGGGGCTGTTTGCTTATGACCTGGTCGCCGGATTTGAAGATTTGCCGGAAACCGAGCAGGGTAATCGCTGCCCAGACTATTGCTTTTATCTGGCCGAAACCCTGCTGGTGATCGACCATCAGAAACAATACACCCGCATTCAGGCCAGCCTGTTTACGCCTTCGACCGCTGAGAAAAACCGTCTTGAGCATCGCATCGCTCAACTGCAGCAGCAGATGACGGAAGCGCCGCCTGCGCTGCCGGTGCAGCGTGTAGAGAAAATGACCTGCGACGTTAACCAGACTGACGATCAGTATGGCGCCGTGGTTCGCCAGATGCAAAAAGCGATTCGCGCCGGGGAAATTTTCCAGGTCGTGCCGTCCCGTCGCTTCTCACTGCCCTGCCCGTCTCCGCTGGCGGCCTACGACGTGCTGAAGAAAAGCAATCCAAGCCCGTACATGTTCTTCATGCAGGACAACGAATTCACGCTGTTCGGCGCCTCGCCGGAAAGCTCGCTGAAATACGACGCCACCACCCGTCAGATTGAGATCTACCCGATCGCCGGTACCCGTCCTCGCGGACGTCGCGCCGATGGCTCGCTGGACCGGGATCTGGACAGCCGCATCGAGCTGGAGATGCGTACCGACCACAAAGAACTCTCCGAGCACCTGATGCTGGTTGACCTGGCGCGTAACGATCTGGCACGCATTTGCACCCCAGGCAGCCGCTACGTGGCGGACCTGACCAAAGTCGACCGCTATTCATTCGTGATGCACCTGGTCTCACGCGTGGTCGGCGAGCTGCGTCACGATCTCGACGTGCTGCACGCCTACCGCGCCTGTATGAACATGGGCACCCTCAGCGGCGCGCCGAAAGTACGCGCCATGCAGCTGATTGCCGCCGCCGAAGGACGCCGTCGCGGCAGCTACGGCGGCGCGGTAGGTTACTTCACCGCCCACGGCGACCTTGATACCTGCATAGTGATCCGCTCCGCCTATGTCGAAGACGGGATTGCCACCGTCCAGGCGGGTGCCGGGATTGTTCTTGATTCCGTTCCGCAGTCTGAAGCTGACGAAACGCGCAGTAAAGCCCGAGCGGTCCTTCGCGCCATTGCTACCGCACACCATGCACAGGAGATTTTCTGATGGCTGACATTCTGCTGCTCGATAATATCGACTCCTTTACCTACAACCTGGCAGATCAGCTGCGTGCGAATGGCCATAACGTCGTTATCTACCGCAACCACGTTCCGGCCCAGACCCTGATTGACCGCCTGGCCACCATGCAAAACCCGGTGCTGATGCTCTCCCCGGGGCCAGGCGCACCGAGCGAAGCGGGCTGTATGCCGGAGCTGCTGACCCGTATGCGCGGCAAGCTGCCGATAATCGGCATCTGCCTCGGCCATCAGGCGATTGTTGAAGCCTACGGCGGCTACGTTGGCCAGGCGGGTGAGATCCTGCACGGTAAAGCGTCCAGCATTGAACATGACGGCCAGGCGATGTTTGCCGGGCTGCCGAACCCGCTCCCGGTCGCGCGCTACCACTCGCTGGTCGGCAGCAACATTCCCGCCGGGCTGACGATCAACGCCTCGTTTGAAGGGATGGTAATGGCGGTACGTCACGACGCGGATCGCGTTTGCGGGATGCAGTTCCATCCGGAATCGATCCTGACCTCCCATGGCGCCCGTCTGCTCGAGCAGACGCTGGACTGGGCGTTGCAGAAGCTGGAGCAGACCAACACCCTGCAGCCGATTCTGGAAAAGCTCTACCAGGCGCAGACCCTGAGCCAGCAGGAGAGCCACCAGCTCTTCTCCGCTGTGGTTCGCGGTGAGCTGAAGCCTGAGCAGCTTGCAGCCGCGCTGGTGAGCATGAAGGTGCGCGGCGAAAGCCCGCAGGAGATTGCCGGTGCCGCCACGGCACTGCTGGAAAATGCCGCCCCGTTCCCGCGCCCGGACTATCAGTTTGCGGATATCGTCGGTACCGGCGGTGACGGCAGTAACAGCATCAATATCTCCACCGCCAGCGCCTTCGTGGCGGCGGCGTGTGGGTTGAAGGTCGCGAAGCACGGCAACCGCAGCGTGTCCAGCCGTTCAGGCTCGTCCGATTTGCTCGCGGCATTCGGCATTAATCTCGATATGAACGCCGAGCGTTCCCGTGAAGCGCTGGATGACCTGGGCGTCTGCTTCCTGTTTGCGCCGAAGTATCACACCGGTTTCCGCCATGCGATGCCGGTTCGTCAGCAGCTTAAAACCCGCACGCTGTTTAACGTGCTTGGCCCGCTGATTAACCCGGCGCACCCGCCGCTGGCGCTGATTGGCGTTTACAGCCCTGAGCTGGTGCTGCCGATTGCCGAGACGCTGCGCGTGCTGGGTTACCAACGTGCCGCCGTGGTGCACAGCGGCGGTATGGATGAAGTGTCACTGCATGCGCCGACGCTGGTTGCCGAACTGCGCGACGGTGAAATCCTCAGTTACCAGCTTGAAGCCGCTGACTTTGGTTTAACCCCGTATCACCAGGAAGCGCTGGCTGGCGGTACGCCGGAAGAAAACCGTGACATTCTCACGCGCTTATTACAAGGTAAAGGTGAGGTCGCCCATGAGGCCGCCGTTGCTGCCAACGTCGCCATGCTGATGCGTTTGCACGGTGAGGAAGACCTGAAGGCCAACGTTCAAAAAGTTCTGGATGTACTGCGCTCCGGTGCAGCTTACGATCGCGTTACCGCACTTGCGGCAAGAGGGTAAAGAATGCAGACCGTTTTAGCGAAAATCGTTGCCGATAAGGCCATCTGGGTGGAAGCCCGCAAGCAACAGCAGCCGCTTGCCAGTTTCCAGAATGACGTCGTCCCGAGCAGCCGTCGTTTCTATGACGCCCTGCGGGGTACACGCACCGCGTTTATTCTTGAGTGCAAAAAAGCGTCCCCGTCCAAAGGCGTTATTCGTGACGATTTCGACCCGGCGCGTATTGCCGGCATTTATAAGCATCACGCGTCAGCCATCTCCGTGCTGACGGATGAGAAATATTTTCAGGGCAGCTTCGATTTTCTGCCGATCGTCAGCGGCATCGCGCCGCAGCCGATCCTGTGCAAAGACTTTATTATCGACCCGTATCAGATTTGGCTGGCGCGCTTTTACCAGGCCGACGCCTGCCTGCTTATGCTCTCGGTGCTCGACGACGAGCAGTATCGCCAGCTTTCCGCCGTGGCGCACAGCCTGAACATGGGCGTGCTGACCGAAGTGAGCAACGAAGAGGAGCTGGAGCGCGCGATTGCGCTGGAAGCCAAAGTGGTCGGCATTAACAACCGCGATCTGCGCGACCTGTCCATTGACCTTAACCGTACGCGTCAGCTGGCGCCGCGTCTGGGGTCTGGCGTTACGGTGATCAGCGAATCCGGCATTAACAGCTACGCCCAGGTGCGCGAGCTGAGCCACTTCGCCAACGGGTTCCTGATTGGCTCCGCCATGATGGAACATGACGATCTCAATGCGGCAGTACGTCGCGTGCTGCTGGGTGAAAACAAAGTCTGCGGCTTAACCCGCGAACAGGATGCTCAGGCCGCGTATGAAGCCGGGGCGATTTACGGCGGGCTGATCTTTGTGGACTCCTCTCCTCGCGCGGTCAGCGAAGAGCAGGCGCGTAAGGTCATCGCCGCGGCTCCGCTCAGCTACGTGGGTGTTTTCCGCAATGCAGATATTGCAGACGTTGCGGCCAAAGCCGACGCGTTATCCCTGAGCGCGGTGCAGCTCCACGGCGATGAAGACCAGAGCTATATCGATGCCCTGCGCGCCGCGCTGGCACCGCAGGTACAGATCTGGAAAGCGCAACGCGTTGACGATACGTTGCCCCCGCGTAACCTGAATCACGTGGATAAATACGTCCTCGATAACGGCCAGGGCGGAACCGGCCAGCGTTTTGACTGGTCTCTGCTGAACGGCGAAAAGCTGGACAACGTTCTGCTGGCGGGCGGATTAAGCCCGGACAACTGCGTAGAAGCCGCCAAAACCGGCTGCGCAGGCCTCGATTTCAATTCAGGCGTAGAGTCCCAACCGGGTATCAAAGATGCCAGCAAGCTGGCCTCGGTTTTTAAAACTCTGCGTGCATATTAAGGAAGAGAAGATGACGACATTACTTAACCCGTATTTTGGTGAGTTCGGCGGGATGTACGTCCCGCAAATCCTGATGCCCGCACTGCGCCAGCTGGAAGAAGCGTTTGTCAGCGCGCAGAAGGATCCGGCGTTTCAGGCGGAATTTACCGACCTGCTGAAAAATTACGCCGGTCGTCCAACCGCGCTGACCAAATGCCGCAACCTGACGGAAGGCACCAAAACCACGCTTTATCTGAAGCGTGAAGACCTGCTGCACGGCGGCGCGCATAAAACTAACCAGGTGCTGGGCCAGGCGCTGCTCGCGAAACGTATGGGCAAAACCGAAATCATCGCCGAAACCGGTGCGGGCCAGCACGGCGTGGCCTCTGCGCTTGCCAGCGCCCTGCTCGGCCTGAAATGCCGCATCTATATGGGGGCGAAAGACGTTGAGCGTCAGTCTCCGAACGTCTTCCGCATGCGTCTGATGGGTGCGGAAGTGATCCCGGTGCACAGCGGCTCCGCGACGCTGAAGGATGCCTGTAACGAAGCGCTGCGCGACTGGTCTGGCAGCTACGAAACCGCGCACTATATGCTCGGTACCGCGGCGGGCCCGCACCCGTTCCCGACCATCGTGCGTGAATTCCAGCGCATGATCGGTGAAGAGACCAAAGCGCAGATCCTCGAAAAAGAAGGTCGTCTGCCGGATGCGGTAATCGCCTGCGTCGGCGGCGGATCTAACGCCATCGGTATGTTCGCAGACTTTATCGACGACACCAGCGTGGGTCTGATTGGCGTCGAGCCAGCCGGTCACGGCATTGAATCGGGTGAACACGGCGCGCCGCTGAAGCATGGCCGCGTGGGGATCTACTTCGGGATGAAATCCCCGATGATGCAAACCGATGAGGGCCAGATTGAAGAGTCTTACTCTATCTCTGCCGGCCTCGACTTCCCGTCCGTCGGGCCGCAGCATGCGTATCTGAACAGCACCGGCCGCGCGGACTATGTCTCCATTACCGATGATGAAGCGCTGGAAGCCTTCAAAACGCTGTGCCGCAGCGAAGGGATCATCCCGGCGCTGGAGTCTTCGCACGCGCTGGCGCACGCGCTGAAAATGATGAAAGAAAACCCGGAAAAAGAGCAGCTGCTGGTGGTGAACCTTTCCGGACGCGGTGACAAAGATATCTTCACCGTTCACGATATTCTGAAAGCACGAGGGGAAATCTGATGGAACGCTATGATAACGTATTTGCAGAGCTGAAATCCCGCCAGGAAGGCGCGTTCGTTCCCTTCGTCACCCTGGGCGATCCGGGCCCGGAACAGTCGCTGAAGATTATCGACACCCTGATTGAAGCTGGCGCCGACGCGCTGGAGCTGGGTATTCCGTTCTCCGATCCGCTGGCGGATGGCCCGACCATCCAGAATGCGACGCTGCGCGCATTCGCCTCCGGTGTGACGCCAACCCAGTGCTTCGAGATGCTGGCGGCGATTCGCCAGAAGCACCCGACCATTCCGATCGGCCTGCTGATGTACGCCAACCTGGTCTTTAACCGCGGTATTGATGAGTTCTATGCCGAGTGCGCGCGCGTGGGCGTCGACTCCGTTCTGGTGGCAGACGTGCCGGTTGAGGAGTCCGCACCGTTCCGTCAGGCTGCGATGCGCCATCACGTCGCCCCGATTTTCATCTGCCCGCCGAACGCCGATGACGAACTGCTGCGCCAGATTGCCTCTTACGGGCGCGGCTATACCTACCTGCTCTCCCGCGCGGGCGTGACCGGTGCCGAGAATAAAGCCGCCCTGCCGCTGCATCATCTGGTAGAGAAGCTGGCCGAGTATCATGCCGCGCCTCCGCTGCAGGGCTTCGGGATCTCTTCTCCGGATCAGGTCACCGCGGCAATTGACGCGAAGGCTGCGGGTGCCATCTCCGGCTCCGCGATTGTGAAGATCATCGAGAAGAGCGTGGACAAGCCAGAGCAGATGCTGGCCGAGCTGAAAGCGTTCGTAACGTCAATGAAAGCGGCGACGCGTAAAGCCTGACCCCTCTACCGTCTGGCATCCCTGCCAGACGGTTCCCCTTCCTTCCCCACCTTCTACAACGGATTAACTCAAAATTGATCCCGTCGATATTTTCGGCGTTAATGGCTTTCCATTCTGGCGTGCAAGCGTATGATCTGGACTCTTTTTTATCTCTAATCCTTCTGAGTTCAGAGGCTTATTCATGTCATGGCAATACTTCAAACAGACTTACCTGGTTAAGTTCTGGTCACCTGTCCCGGCCGTTATCGCGGCAGGCACTCTCTCTACCTACTATTTCGGCATTACCGGCACCTTCTGGGCCGTGACCGGCGAGTTCACCCGCTGGGGTGGTCAATTGCTACAGCTCGCAGGCGTACATGCCGAGGAGTGGGGTTACTTTAAACTCATCCATCTGGACGGCACACCGCTCACCCGTATCGACGGGATGATGATTATCGGCATGTTTGGCGGCTGCTTCGCGGCGGCGCTGTGGGCAAACAATGTTAAGTTGCGGATGCCCAAAAGCCGTATTCGCATAATGCAGGCGGTAGTCGGCGGTATCATTGCCGGGTTTGGCGCCCGTCTGGCGATGGGCTGTAACCTGGCCGCTTTCTTTACGGGGATTCCTCAGTTTTCGCTTCACGCCTGGTTCTTTGCTGTCGCCACGGCCATTGGCTCTTACTTTGGTGCCAAATTTACCCTGCTGCCGCTGTTCCGCATTCCGGTGAAAATGACAAAAGTCAGCGCAGCGTCTCCGTTAACCCAGAAACCAGACCAGGCGCGTCGTCGTTTCCGCCTCGGTATGCTGGTCTTTTTAGCTATGGTCGCCTGGGCGCTTTGCACTGCGATGAATCAGCCCAAACTCGGCCTGGCGATGCTGTTCGGCGTGGGTTTTGGTCTGCTCATTGAACGCGCGCAGATCTGCTTTACCTCCGCGTTTCGCGATATGTGGATCACCGGCCGCACGATGATGGCAAAGGCGATTATCGCCGGGATGGCGGTCAGCGCCATCGGCATCTTCAGCTATGTTCAACTGGGCGTCGAACCGAAAATCATGTGGGCCGGTCCTAACGCGGTCATTGGCGGCCTGCTGTTCGGCTTCGGGATCGTGCTGGCTGGCGGGTGTGAAACCGGCTGGATGTACCGCGCCGTTGAAGGTCAGGTGCATTACTGGTGGGTGGGCCTGGGAAATGTTATCGGCTCGACGATCCTGGCTTACTTCTGGGACGATCTGTCTCCGGCGCTTGCCACGAGTTGGGACAAGGTAAACCTGTTGAACACCTTCGGGCCTCTCGGCGGCCTGCTGGTCACCTACGCCCTGCTGCTGGTCGCTTTTTTACTGGTTGTCGCGCAGGAGAAACGCTTCTTCCGTCGCGCGAGTGTTAAAACAGAAACCCAGGAGAATGCTGCATGAAAGAGATCGTGCCCGATTACCGTCTGGATATGGTCGGTGAACCCTGCCCTTATCCGGCTGTTGCCACGCTTGAAGCCCTACCGCAGCTCAAAAGAGGGGAAATTCTGGAAGTGGTCAGCGACTGTCCGCAGTCCATCAACAACATTCCGCTGGATGCGAAAAACCACGGCTACACGGTGCTGGATATCCAGCAGGATGGCCCGACCATTCGCTATTTGATTCAAAAATGATCGCTAAGGGCCTCGCGAGGGGCCTTTATCGTATTGAATTATAAGACATCTTGATCCACGGCAAAAACGCGTTTTTTGACTTAAGTAAAATCTCACTTCCCTTTTGAAGGAGGTTTTCGCGGTTTGATGTATTTACGAGCTTTACTGGTTTTCGCCTTATTGATTCCCTTCCATGCGCTGTCCCTGAATTTCTCTTCTACCTTCCTGCGCCTTAATTGTCCGCAAAGAGGACTGGTCGAGGTCATTCTGCACGTTTATGACCATACCCAGGAACGATGGCACGGCCATTTTGAAACCGGCGCGGGACATAAACGTGCAGGTGATACCGAAATCATCCCGTTTGCCAACGGCGATATTCTCTTTCATTCCCTGTCCAGCGACGCTTTCAGCTATTTATATGATGGAGAAAATATCCTGAGACACTGCGTAAAGCTTGATGAGCGGCCGGTTTATCCGTCGTTTTGAAGTGAGCAAAGCAAACTGGCCACCCTGTGGCCAGTTTGACGGGGGATCAGAAACGATAACCCGCAGAGAACATAAACACCCACGGATCCAGGCGAGTATTGATACTTTGCTGCTGACCGCCCGCCTTGAAGCGTACGTCAGTATCAATATCCATGTACCAGACCGAGGCGTTGATCAGCCAGTCGCGGTTAATCAGATAATCCAGACCGACCTGCCCCGCCATACCCCACGAATCTTTCAGGCTGAGATCGGTCAGACCGGCTTCTTTACCGGTATCGTTAAACTTCTCGTCAAAGAAGGTGGTGTAGTTTACACCGGCGCCAATATAAGGACGCACCTTGCTGCTGGCATCGCCAAAGTACCATTGCGCCATCAGCGTTGGCGGTAAATGGTGAACCGTGGCGATATCACCCGTTGCGCCCAGACCTACGCGATGACGGAACGGCGTTGCAGCCAGAAGCTCAACACCAACGTTTTCCGTCGCCATATAGGTGAACGTTAACCCTAACTGGGTGTTATTACTGACGTTAAAACCGCCCATTCCCAGCACGTTATCCGATCCTTCAGTCGGGCGAACCGTAGCCGAACCGGCACGAATAAAGAATTCGCCTGCTTCATGCGCATACGCGCCGCCAGAGAGACTGCTTAATACAAGGGCTGCCACCGCTAATTTTTTCATATCCGCTCCATCGTTGTGGTTTTAATCGCGGATGAGAATATACTCACAAATGAGTAATAAGTGATCTGCCACAGATCACATTAAAACCAGTAACTTAACATTCATTGATCTGGGTTAATTTTTTGTGGCGTACCGAAAAGCAATAAGTTGTTTCCATGTCAATTTTTGGCATTTCACGGTTACAAAATTTTCCCTTTTCCCCCTCTTGCTCTTCCTCCGACGGCTGGATAATTTATCGCTCTCACAAGTTGATTTGATGCGTTCTTCTTTAGCAGGTGTGCCATGAGTGATATTAACCCGTGCATGACGTGCGGAGCCTGTTGTGCGTATTTTCGAGTCTCTTTCTACTGGGCCGAAGCCAGCGATGGCGGCGGTACCGTTCCGGTTCATCTTACTGAGCCGTTAACGCCCTTTCTGCGCTGCATGAGCGGCACAAACCAAAAGCAGGCCCGCTGCGTGGCGCTACAGGGTGAGCCTGGGGTCTCTACCCGGTGTTCTATCTATGATGACCGGCCCAGCCCGTGCCGGGAATTTGCCATGTCGGGGGAAGATGGCCAGGTCAACGAAGCCTGCAATCGGGCCCGGGCGCGCGTTGGATTACCACCGCTTTACAAAGATATGCTTTTCCATACAAGCCTTGATGCTGCCACAGCAGGTGCATCCGGTGTACAATTGCCGGCTAATTAACACCTGTAATACTCAAGGAGAGTGCATGTCTATCACGGCGAAGTCTGTCTACCGTGACACGGGAAACTTTTTCCGCAATCAGTTCATTACCTTTTTACTGATCGCGTTGCTTTGCGCCTTTATCACGGTGGTGCTGGGCCATGCCTTCTCACCGAGTGAAGAACAGATTGCCAGCCTGAGCCAGGGCGACCATCTTGCGGGTAGCGTGGGGTTGTTTGAGCTGGTGCAAAACATGACGCCGGAACAGCAGCAAATCCTGCTGCGCGCTTCTGCCGCGTCCACGTTCTCAGGCCTGATTGGTAATGCGGTTCTGGCGGGCGGCGTTTTGCTGATGATTCAGCTGGTATCGGCGGGTCACCGGGTCAGCGCCTTACGAGCGATTGGTGCCAGCGCGCCGGTCTTACCTAAGCTGTTTATTCTGATCTTTTTAACCACCCTGCTGGTGCAGATGGGGATTATGCTGGTCGTGGTGCCGGGCGTATTACTGGCTATCGTGCTCTCATTTGCCCCGGTGATGGTTGTGCAGGATAAGATGGGTATTTTTACCGCAATGCGCAGCAGCATCAGGCTGGCATGGGCGAATATGCGTCTGGTGGCACCCGCCGTGATCGGCTGGCTGCTCGCCAAAACGCTCCTGCTGTTGTTTGCACCGAATTTTGCGGTATTAACGCCAAACGTTGGCGCCGTGGTGGCGAATACGCTGAGCAACCTGATTTCAGCGATACTGCTGGTCTATCTGTTCCGCCTGTATATGTTAATTCGTCAGTAATCCTGAGGCGGGGGCATCGCAGCCTCCCGCCCCGCTCAGAAGATGGAATCACAGAATGAAGCAGTTTCTTGATTTTTTACCGCTCGTGGTCTTTTTTGCTTTTTATAAGCTGTACGATATTTATGCCGCGACCACTGCGCTGATCGTTGCAACGGCTGTGGTGCTGATCTACAGCTGGGTTCGCTATCGTAAAGTCGAAAAAATGGCGCTGATCACCTTCGTCCTGGTCGCCGTATTCGGTGGGCTTACTCTTTTCTTCCACAATGATGAATTTATCAAGTGGAAAGTGACCGTCATTTACGCGCTGTTCGCGGGCGCATTGTTAATCAGCCAGTGGGTCATGAAAAAGCCGCTGATCCAGCGCATGCTCGGCAAAGAGCTGACGCTGCCTCAGGAAGTTTGGTCCCGTCTGAATATCGCCTGGGCGGTCTTCTTTATTCTCTGTGGTCTTGCCAATATCTATATTGCCTTCTGGCTGCCGCAGAATATCTGGGTCAACTTTAAGGTCTTCGGCCTGACCGCGCTGACGCTTATCTTCACGCTGTTAAGCGGCGTATACATCTATCGCCACATGCCGCAGGACGACAAGCACTGATTAATGACTGACCAGAACGTCTACGACAGGCGTTCTGGTCTATTCTCTCCGCTGTAAAATCATAGTAGCATCCCGCCTGAAGTCTTCCGTTACGAGTTAAAACAATGACAACAACTAACGCCCCGCAGGGCGAACTGGTTTTACGCACACTGGCAATGCCCGCTGACACCAATGCCAATGGCGATATTTTTGGCGGCTGGCTGATGTCGCAGATGGATATGGGCGGCGCAATTCTGGCAAAAGAGATTGCCCACGGGCGCGTGGTGACTGTGCGAGTGGACGGCATGACCTTCCTGCGCCCGGTTGCGGTGGGAGATGTGGTTTGCTGCTACGCGCGCTGCGTCAAACGCGGCAACACCTCTATTTCAATCAACATTGAAGTATGGGTTAAGAAAGTCTCTTCGGAACCCATTGGGCAGCGTTATAAGGCCACCGAAGCGCTGTTTATTTATGTTGCAGTGGACAGTGAGGGCAAACCTCGTCAACTTCCGCAGGCCTGATTGACAGGCAAAAAAAAGCCTCCATCAGGAGGCTTTTTTTATTCCATCTGCGCCCCGCCATTCAGGCGGAAAACAATATTCACAATCAGTCCGTTGCCCGGTTTCCCGGCCTCATAGCGCCATCTGCGCATCGCCGATTTCACTTCGCGCTCAAACATATTAGAAGGCTGAGCGGACAATATTTCCACGTTATCCACGCGGCCATCGGCAGTAACGTCAAATTTAACCCGTACGCGGCCTTCAATACGTAAGGCCTGCGCTCGCGCCGGATACTGAGGCTGGTTGCGACTCAGCGCTCGCGGACCCGCAGGGGCACTGACTGTCGGCTTAGGCGCGGCTGCGGTGTTATTCATCACCGGACGCGAAGGCGCCGCATTCTCGACCGTCTGGGTCGCGCGCGGTTCAACCGGACGTTCCTCGCGTTTCGGACGCTCCTCGACCTTCTTCACTGGCTTTGGCTTCGGCTTAGGTTTTGGCTTCGGTTCAGGCTTGTGGATCACCACCGGGGCTTCCTTCGGTGGCGGCGGAACAGGCTCGGGCTCAGGCTCAGGTTCAGCCACCGGCTGCGGTGGCGGAGGTGCAACCTGCGGCGGTTCGAGATCCGCTGGCGATACCATCGTCACCGAAATCGGCTGCGCGGGCGCGGGCATTTCAATAACCTGATGAACCGAGGTATACAGCAAACCCGCCACAACAGCACCGTGAATCACGACAGAAAGCAGCGTCGGCCAGGGAAAGCGGCGAGGTAAATCAAGGGTCATCGAAGTCATAATCATCAACGTTAAAAAACCGAACACTGATTTTAAATGCAAATAGCAATCATATTCAATAAGACACTTTGTTCTGACGCAACTTTAGCGCATGAGAGGCCAAAAAAGGCGCATTCAGATCAGGGTATTAACATTGTTTTTATTTTACATTGCAGTCGTTTGCCCTTTCACATAACGTAACTGACACTTTTACCGGTTAAGGAGCTTCGCCGTGTTTTACGTGATTTACTCTGAAGATGTTGCTGATTCGCTCGAAAAACGCCAGTCTGTGCGCCCTGCGCATCTGGCACGTTTGCAGCTGCTCCAGGATGAAGGCCGTTTACTGACCGCCGGCCCCATGCCCGCAGTAGACAGCAACGATCCGGGCGCCGCCGGTTTTGCCGGCTCCACTGTGATTGCTGAGTTTGAATCCCAGGAAGCCGCTCAGGCATGGGCTGACGCAGATCCGTATGTTGCAGCGGGTGTGTATGCGAAAGTAACGGTCAGACCGTATAAGAAAGTGTTTTAAATCAATCGGGTAAATGTAGGGTAACAAACTAACGTTGCATTGCCCTACTACCTTTTTGAATGAAAAAAGATATAATCCATTCATCTCTTTTACTTAGAAAGTTTTGTTATGGATTATATCTTATTAGTATTATTATTGGCCGTTTGTTTTGCTAATGCTGCGTTTATCAGAATCAAATCGATTGTGGTGGTAATTGCATTACTTATATTTTCTTTCTGGTATATATCAAATATGTTTACCGGAAATGGTGTAAATGATGCAGTTTATTATCATCTGAGAAGTGATGTTCACGGGACGTCTATTGATGATATATTGCCTAAAGTTTTTGCAGCCAGCATATTTATTTTGATTTCTATAGCGATATTATTTGCATCGATCAAATTTCGAAAAAAATTACCACGACACAATGCCACATTCTTTAATTTTTTATTTATTACATCCCTTTCATTTTTCGTTTTTCAATCTAATGCAACCCAAAATATATACAATTCGCTTCAGAACTTGTCCTATGGGAATGGGGTGAAAGTGGCCAGGCAGTATAACAGCATTGATTACAAGATGAATAAAAAGTACAACTATGTTTTTATTTATGCTGAGAGCCTTGAACGCTCACTGAGAAACATTGATGGCATCAATTATATTCCACAAATAAGTAAACTAGCAGATCAATATCTTGAATTCACTGACATACGTCAAATTCCGGGTATGGGGTGGACAATGGCAGGAATGGTCAATACCCAATGTGCTATCCCACTAGTCCTCCCTCAGGGTAATTCAGCGAATAATATGTCTCATTTCTTGGGTGGGGCTGATTGCATTGCAACGCATTTGAAAAAAAATGGATACACTACGGAATTTATACGTGGGAGTGATAAAGAATTTGCTGGAGGGGATAAGTTCTTTTCTCAGCATGGCTGGATTTATCAACACGATAAACAATATTTGCTTAATCATCTCGTAGTAAATCAAAATGATATTAGTGGATGGGGTGTTCATGATGATTCGCTCATTGACCATGTATATAATGAATTTGAAAAGTTATCGACCTCAAAAAATAATTTTCTCCTCTCATTCTTAACCGTCAATACTCATCCGCCAGCAGGTACCTATTGATCTGCTTGCGATGGATATATTAATGCTGCCATCAGTAACCCTATGTTTAAATCAGCAAGTTGTTCTGATTATCTTGTTGGTACATTTATTAAAAAAATCATCAACTCAGACCATTTTGACAATACAATCATTGTTCTTGTTTCAGATCATTTGATGATGGCTAACGCTGCTAGTAAAGAGCTTGACAGCATTCAGGACAAGCGCAGGAACAATTTTATTATTATAAAAAAAGGAATTAAACCCACTAAAATCGCCAAACCAGGAACATTACTGGATGTCTGGCCGACTATACTTGACATCTCTTCGGCTGATAAACCTGATTTTGGATTTGGTCACAGTTTACTTCGCAATGAGAAAAGCCAGATATTACAATCATGGGAAAATTCTAAAAACATTAGTGATTATCTAGGGTTTTCGTCTTCACTATGGAATTACCCTTCCCTAAATGACAAATTCTCATTTAAAGATGGCAAATTGACAATTGGCCAACAAGAATATAAATGGCCTCTATTCGGTTCCGCTGACAAGAATAAAAACATCAAGAGCATTTATTTTGAGGCCTTTGCCTTAAACGCGCAAAGAATTACTGCCGAAGATAATATTCTTTTTTATATAAATGATTGTTCAGTAACATCGAAAAGTAAACAAGGCTTATGTGGTTATGAACTAACACATAATAGTACGACACAGTATCAAATAAATGAAAGCGGCATTTTCAATAGAAGAGAACTTAACGTTGCATCTCCTTTGTTTTCTGAGGAACTTATCGGTATTTCGTCTGGGCCACTTAATGTCCAGACAGGCATTAATGATAATATTCAAGAGCAAACCATGCCATATGGGGTTAATTTTTACAAACTGGAAGGAGAAAATAATAAACTTAAACTCCTCGCCAATTTTAACACATGCAATAATGTTCCAGTTGATGTGAATGCAGTAAAAAACTTGATTGGTAAAGACAGTTCGACTCTCATCATTGCTTCAAATGAGTCTGTTTTTTGTATACCTTATGAAACCAGACCATCAGTTAATGAATTATTGCGCTCGAATGCGGCTACTCACCTGGCCCCCAGACAGCAAATTATAGGAACTTATACTATAAATGATACTAAATTCATTTTAGGGAGCCCTGATATCCCATTAGATGTGTTTATAAACAAAACAAATTATAAGCTGAACGAATTATGTACCATTTTCAAAGACTGTAGCTAATTTTTATAATCTGTTGAAAGGCTCCCTCAGGAGCCTTTCAAACCATCAATGCAGCGATGCCAACCTCGCCGCAAACCCGACAAACAGCAGCCCTATCAGCCCGTTCCCCAGCTTTGCCAGTTTCTTTTTCGTTTTCAGATAACGCGTGACAAAGGCGCCTGAGAAAATCAGGAAACTCATATACATGAAGCTTATCAACTCCAGCGTCGTCGCGAGGATCAGGAAAGAGGTGCCGGTGCTCTGCGCATTCACGTCAATGAACTGAACGAAGAACGATACGTAGAACAGAATCGCTTTGGGATTGGTCAGGCTTAATACCAGCGAACGTTTCATGATCATACTGGCCGGTTCGGGGCCGCTCTCATGTGCGTTTTTCTGGCGGTTCACCACCGACCAGAGCATTTTGCCGCCCAGCCAGAGAAGATAAAAGGCTCCGAGATAGCGCACGATATTAAACAGTACCGGTGTGGTCTGGATTAATGCCGCGACGCCCGCCCAGGCCAGAAACATCAGCACCGCATCGCCGATAAATACGCCCGTAGCGGCAAGATACCCTTTTTTAACACCGTGACCGATCCCGGTTTTTAGCACAAACAGGGTATTCGGCCCTGGCACCAGCACGATAAAAAACGCGCCGACAACATACGTCCAGAAATTCAGTACGCCAAACTCCGCAAACACTTCTCCCTCCTTTTGCTAAACGCAACAGGAATATCGCTGCAAATACGCTATTCCCAAAAAATCAGACGCTATAAAATCAGCGGGCACCGGTTACGGTGCCCTCATGGATTCAGATATCCTGGACTGCGAACAGCAACGCATTACGATGCCGGGTCAATCCACATTTTCTGATGGCGTGAATACGCATATTGCGGCGGGATTGTGCTTCCAGCCAACGAGCCTTGCGACGACTCACCTGTCGCAACATGCGCCAGCGCCCTACTTCTGTTCTACTGCGCTTCATGTCTACAACTCTTTCTCTAACACTTTTTCTCTAAAAGAAAGGCCATTATAAACCCAACCCGGCAGCAAACCAGCGCTTTTACCTGGCGTTTTTATTTGCCAGATGAATCCTGATGCGTACACTCATAACAATACGCTTTCAAAAGGATTTTTTTACCTATGACAACCTTCTACACCGTGGTGAGTTGGCTGGTCATTCTGGGATACTGGCTGTTAATCGCGGGTGTGACATTACGCATCCTGATGAAGCGCAGAGCCGTACCCTCTGCCATGGCCTGGCTTCTGATCATTTATATCCTCCCGCTGGTGGGAATTATTGCCTATCTCTCTTTCGGTGAGCTTCATCTCGGCAAACGCCGCGCCGAGCGCGCCCGTGCCATGTGGCCCTCCACCGCGAAGTGGCTGAGCGACCTCAAAGCCTGCAAACATATATTTGCCGAGGAGAACAGCAGCGTCGCCTCCTCACTGTTTAAGCTGTGCGAGCGCCGCCAGGGGATTGGAGGCGTAAAGGGCAATCAACTGCAGCTGCTGACCTCGTCCGACGACGTCATGCAGGCGTTAATCCGCGATATTCAGCTGGCGCGTCATAATATCGAGATGGTTTTTTATATCTGGCAGCCCGGCGGGATGGCTGACCAGGTCGCTGAGTCGCTGATGGCCGCCGCGCGACGCGGCATTCATTGCCGCCTGATGCTTGACTCCGCGGGTAGCGTGGCATTTTTCCGTAGCCCCTGGGCGGGCATGATGCGTAATGCCGGGATCGAAGTGGTTGAGGCGTTGAAAGTGAATCTCCTGCGCGTATTTCTGCGCCGGATGGATCTCCGCCAGCATCGCAAAATGATCATGATCGATAACTATATTGCCTACACCGGCAGCATGAACATGGTCGACCCGCGCTTCTTCAAGCAGGACTCGGGCGTAGGTCAATGGGTGGATTTGATGGCGCGAATGGAAGGTCCGATTGCCACCTCGATGGGCATCGTTTATTCCTGCGACTGGGAGATTGAAACCGGCAAGCGTATCCTGCCGCCACCGCCGGACGGCAATATTATGCCGTTTGAAGAGGCCAGCGGTCACACCATTCATACCATTGCTTCAGGGCCGGGCTTCCCGGAGGACTTAATTCATCAGGCGCTGCTGACGGCAACCTACTCGGCGCGTGAATATCTGATCATGACGACGCCCTACTTTGTCCCCAGCGACGACCTCCTGCACGCGATTTGTACCGCCGCGCAGCGCGGTGTCGATGTGAGCATCATTTTGCCACGCAAAAATGATTCCCTACTGGTGGGCTGGGCCAGCCGGGCATTCTTTAGCGAACTGCTGGCCGCAGGGGTAAAAATTTACCAGTTTGAAGGCGGATTGCTCCACACCAAGAGCGTTCTCGTCGACGGTGAGCTGAGCCTGGTGGGCACGGTCAACCTGGATATGCGCAGCCTGTGGCTTAACTTTGAAATCACGCTGGTCATTGATGATGCCGGCTTTGGCGGCGACCTCGCAGCGGTGCAGGATGATTATATCTCCCGCTCGCGGCTGCTGGATGCCAGACTGTGGGTAAAACGTCCGCTGTGGCAGAGAATTGCCGAACGACTGTTTTACTTCTTTAGTCCGTTGCTGTAAAACGTGCCCAACGATGTTAAACAGGTAGTCATCATGGAAATGGATCTGAACAATCGCCTGACCGAAGACGAAACGCTCGAGCAGGCCTATGACATTTTTCTCGAACTGGCGGTTGATAACCTCGATCCCGCAGACGTGATCCTCTTCAATCTGCAGTTCGAAGAGCGCGGCGGTGCCGAACTGTTCGACCCTTCAGAAGACTGGGCTGAGCATGTGGATTTCGACCTGAATCCGGACTTCTTTGCCGAAGTGGTGATTGGGCTGGCCGATGAAGACGGCGGCGAGATTAACGATATTTTCGCCCGCGTTCTGCTCTGTCGAGAGAAAGACCACAAGCTGTGCCATATTCTCTGGCGCGAATAATAAAAAAGGCTGCGATTGCAGCCTTTTTTATTTACTCCGGTAATTTACTGCCGCAGCGGTGACAAAACCGCGCGTCGTGCTCATGTTCGCCCTGCTGGCAATGAGGACACTTGCGCTGCTGCTTGCGGCTCTGAAAGGCGCTGCTCATGTGTGTGGTAATAAGTCCCGTCGGGATCGCAATCACCGAATAGCCAATCAAAATCAGCACGGACGCCACGATGCGTCCCAGTGGCGTATGGGGCGTGATATCACCGTAACCCACGGTGGTGACGGTCACAATGGCCCAGTAGACGGACGCATTAAGCGTCGTAAAGCCATATTTAGGCCCTTCTATTAAATACATCAGTGCGCCAAAAACAATCATGACGATGGCAATAAACGAGTAGAACAAAATAAGCTGATGCCGGGCGCTGACGATTGCGCTCCAGAAAACGCGCAATGACGGCATAAAGCGCAGTAATTTTAGAATACGTAAGACGCGAATCACGCGCATCGCTCGCCAGGCAAAGACATAGCTCAGGCTGATTTCCGGCCACAGCCACATGACGTAGAGCGGCAGAATGGTGGCTAAATCAATAAATCCCCAGAAGCTGAAAACATATCGGGCCGGGTTGGGCCAGGCTATTACCCGGAGGAGATATTCAGCGGTAAAAACCAGGGTAATCGCCAGCTCAAGCCAGACAAAGATATGCCATTCGTCAAAGGTCAGGTGGTATTGCGTCCCGGCACCCGATTCAATAAAGATGACAACCACGCTGAGGAGCGCAAATAAACCGCACAGACCTTCAAAGCGTCGCCCGGAAACCGTTTCAGGATCGAATAAAAAATGATATAGCCGCCGACGGGCTAACGTGAATAAACGCGACACAGTTACCTCGCAAAAATAAGGGCTGACATCATGTCAGCCCTTGCGATTATAACGGGTCTACTTTCAGGCAGGAAACCGCATGTCGGAAGCTGCCTTCGAGAACCGGTCGCGTTTGAGCACATTCCGGCCCGGCCATCGGGCAGCGCGTGCGGAAGACGCAGCCTGACGGCGGGTTAATCGGCGAAGGTAATTCCCCTTCCAGAAGCTGGATGGTTTTATTCTTTTCCAGATCCGGATCGGGGATCGGCACCGCGGACATCAGCGCTCTGGTGTATGGGTGCAATGGATTATGGTACACCTCGTCATAGGTGCCCAGCTCCACGGCATGCCCCAGATACATCACCAGCACGCGGTCAGAGATGTGTTTCACCACGGCCAGGTCATGCGCGATGAAGATCAGCGACAGCCCCATTTCGCGCTGCAGCTTCTGCAGCAGGTTAACCACCTGCGCCTGAATGGAAACGTCCAGTGCGGAAACCGGCTCATCGCAGATAATCAGCTTCGGTTCGAGGATCAGCGCACGGGCAATACCAATACGCTGGCACTGACCGCCGGAGAACTCATGCGGATAGCGGTTGATGAGGTTCGGCAACAGACCGACTTTCATCATCATCGCCTTCACGCGGTCGCGCACTTCCTGACGAGACATCTTTGGATGATAGGTCCGCAGCGGCTCGGCAATAATCTCGCCGATGGTCATACGCGGGTTTAATGATGCCAGCGGATCCTGGAAAATCATCTGGATATCGCTGCGCACCTCGCGCCACTCGTCGGGCTTCATGCCCAGCAGATCTTTACCCAGCCAGGCCACTTTACCGTCGGTGGCTTTGACCAAACCGATAATGGCTCGCGCAAAGGTCGATTTCCCGCAGCCGGATTCACCCACCACGCCAAGGGTTTCCCCTTCGTACAGGCGCAGCGTGACGCCATCCACCGCTTTCAGGGTCTTCGGCGGCTGCCAGAACCACTGTTTGCCGTCTTTAATATCGAAATGTACCTTAAGGTCAGCAATTTCGAGCAGCACGTTGCGTTTTTCATCTAATGCGTTCATACCAGCTCCTCCTGCGGCTTAAAGCAGGCGCGCAGACGGCCTGGTGCAAACTCTTCCAGCGGCGGAGCGCTGTTGCAGATTTCCATCGCGTGCGGGCAGCGCGGCTGGAACGGACAGCCTTTCGGCAGACGCAGCAGGTTTGGCGGGTTGCCCGGAATGGTGAGCAGGGATTCCCCTTCCGCATCCAAACGCGGCACCGCGTTCAACAGACCAATCGAGTACGGGTGCGCAGGCTGATAGAAGACATCGCGCGCTTTGCCGTATTCCATGGTACGACCGGCGTACATCACCAGCACTTTGTCGCAGATGCCCGCCACCACGCCCAGGTCGTGGGTGATCATGATAATCGCCGTGTTGAACTCGCGCTTCAGCTCGTTCAACAGGGTCATGATTTGCGCCTGAACGGTAACGTCCAGCGCGGTGGTAGGTTCATCGGCAATCAGCAGCTTTGGCCTGCACAGCAGCGCCATCGCAATCATCACGCGCTGACGCATACCGCCAGAGAACTCGTGCGGGAACATGCGCATGCGCTTACGCGCTTCCGGCATTTTCACCGCATCGAGCATTTTGACCGACTCTTCAAAAGCTTCGGCTTTGCCCAGGCCTTTGTGCAGCATCAGGACTTCCATCAGCTGCTCGCCGACGCGCATATACGGGTTCAGCGAGGTCATGGGATCCTGGAAAATCATCGAGACCTGCTCAGCGCGCAGCTTGTTCAGCTCATGTTCCGGCAGGTTAAGGATTTCACGACCGTTGAATTTCGCGGAACCGCCAATCACGCCGTTTGCGGCCAGCAGTCCCATCAGCGCAAAGGCGGTCTGGGATTTTCCTGAACCGGATTCCCCTACGATCCCCAGCGTTTCACCCGCGCGCAGGTTGAAGTTGAGATCGTTGACGGCGGTAACATCCCCGTCCGGCGTTTTAAAGGTCACGCGGAGGTCTTTCACATCCAGCAGAAGATTATTCTGCTGTTGCGCCTGTGGCGCAGTGGCCGTTTCAATAATTGTCATGACGGCGCTCCTTAACGGTCTTTCGGGTCGAGGGCATCACGCAGGCCATCGCCGATAAAGTTAAAACAAAACAGGGTGACGACCAGGAAACCCGCCGGATAAAGTAGCAGCCACGGTGAAACTTCCATCGAGTTTGCACCATCGCTCAGCAGCGCGCCCCAGCTGCTCAGAGGCTCTTGTGTACCGAGACCCAGGAAGCTCAGGAAAGATTCAAACAGGATCATGCTTGGTACCAGCAGTGAGGCATAGACCACCACCACGCCCAGCACGTTAGGAACGATGTGGCGAACCACGATATTCCCGGTGGACACACCGCCAACCTGTGCAGCTTCGATAAACTCTTTGCGTTTGAGGCTCAGCGTCTGGCCGCGAACAATACGCGCCATATCCAGCCAGGAAACCATCCCGATAGCCACGAAGATCAGCAGGATATTCTGGCCGAAGAAGGTCACCAGCAGGATGACGAAGAACATAAACGGGAAGGAGTTCAGGATTTCCAGCAGACGCATCATTACCGAGTCTATTTTGCCGCCGAGGTAGCCGGAAAGTGAGCCATAGAGCGTACCCACGATCACCGCGACCAGCGCGGCGGCAATACCGACCATCAGCGAGATACGGCCACCGATAGCGACACGTACCAGCAGATCGCGTCCCGAGGAGTCCGTGCCAAAATAGTGGCCTGATTCCATATCCGGCGCGCTGGACATCATGCCCCAGTCGGTGTCGAAATAGGTAAATTGCGACAGCATCGGCGCCAGGGTCACAAACAGCGCGATGATCACCAGAACAACCAGACTGGCAACCGCTGCACGGTTGTGCATAAAGCGACGGCGCGCGTCCTGCCAGAGGCTACGACCTTCTACTTCCAGTTTTTCACTGAAGTTTTCCAGCGCCTCGCTGTTTTTCTTACTCAACATCATGGCGTGCTCCAGCGTTAGTAACGAATTTTCGGGTCGATGACGGCGTACAGCACATCGACGATAGCGTTAAAGAGAATGGTCAGCGCACCGACGAGAATGGTCAGGCTCAGCACCAGCGAATAGTCGCGGTTGAGCGCGCCGTTAACGAACAGCTGACCAATGCCAGGCAGGCCGTAGATTGTTTCGATAACCATAGAGCCGGTGATGATCCCAACGAATGCCGGTCCCATATAGGAGAGCACGGGCAACAGCGCCGGTTTGAGCGCGTGGCGGAAGATAATCCGACGCATCGGCAGCCCTTTAGCGCGCGCGGTACGAATGAAGTTCGAGTGCAGCACTTCGATCATTGAACCACGGGTGATACGCGCGATACTGGCGATGTACGCCAGAGATAATGCCACCATCGGCAAAATCATGAACTTCAATGCCCCGCCGTTCCAGCCGCCGCCAGGCAGCCACTTCAGCGTGATGGCAAATATCATCACCAGTAATGGCGCGACAACGAAGCTGGGTATTACTACCCCGGTCATTGCCACACCCATTACGGCATAATCCCATTTGGTATTTTGTCTGAGCGCGGCGATAACGCCTGCGGTGACCCCGAAAACGATGGCCAGAATGAATGCCGCAGCACCCAACTTAGCCGAAACCGGGAAGCTGGACGCGACCAGGTCGTTAACGGAATAGTCTTTATATTTAAATGACGGTCCAAAATCGCCGTGGGCCAGCTGCTTCAGGTAATTGAAGTACTGGGTGGAGATAGGATCGTTCAAGTGGTATTTCGCTTCGATATTCGCCATGACTTCAGGCGGCAGCGTACGCTCACCGGTAAATGGACTTCCCGGCGCAAGGCGCATCATGAAGAAGGAAATCGTGATGAGAATAAATAGCGTTGGAATCGCTTCAAGACAGCGACGTAGGATAAATTTCAACATTGCCCGTACCTTCTGGCGTGTGCCTATATTATGTGACGTTGGTTAGACACCGTGGGGCGAGCACGCCCGCCCCACTCATTGCCATTAATGCTTGATAATATACAAGTTTTTAACGTAGATATTATCCATCGGGTCTTTACCGGTATACCCACCTACCCACGGTTTCACCAGACGGGCGTTAACGTAATAGTAAACCGGAACGATCGCGGAATCTTTATCCAGCTGCTGCTCGGCTTGAGAGTACAGTTCTTTACGCTGTGCTTCGTCAGTGGTTTTCAGCGTGTCGGCGATCAGCTTGTCGAACGCAGGGCTCTTATAGTGAGCGGTGTTGTTCGAGCTGTCGCTCAGCATGGTGTTCAGGAAGGAGGTCGGTTCGTTATAGTCCGCACACCAGCCGGCACGAGCCACATCAAAGGTGCCCTGATGACGGCTGTCGAGGAAGGTTTTCCACTCCTGGTTCTCCAGCTTCACGTTCGCGCCCAGGTTCTTTTTCCAGATTGAGGCAACGGCGATAGCCAGTTTTTTGTGCAGATCGGAAGTGTTGTAGAGCAGGCTGAAGGTCAGCGGCTTATCTGCGGTGTAGCCCGCTTCGGCCAGCAGTTTCTTCGCTTCCGCGTTACGCTGTTCCTGAGTCTGTTTGAACCACTCTGGCTCGGTCAGTTTTGCGCCATCGGTGTATGGAGGGGTATAGCTGTACGCTGGCAGATCGCCCTGGTTTTTCACTTTGTTCACGATGATATCGCGATCCAGTGCCAGCTTCAGCGCGGTACGGACACGTACGTCGGTGAACGGTGCTTTCTGGTTGTTGATTTCATAGTAATAGGTGCACAGGTACGGATCGACGTGAACTTCTTTAGGGATCTCTTTTTTCAGTTTCTGGAACAGTTCAATCGGCATGTTGTTATAGGTCATGTCGATTTCACCGCTGCGGTAGCGGTTAACGTCAGTCACTTCGGACGAAATTGGCAGATAGGTAACCTGATTAATAACGGTTTTAGCGTTGTCCCAGTATTGCGGGTTACGCTCAAGCACCATACGCTCGTTGACCACCCAGTCTTTCAGCTTGTAGGCACCGTTAGTCACGATATTGGCAGGCTGGGTCCATTTTTCACCAAATTTTTCCACGGCGGATTTTGGTACCGGAGAGACGGACGGGTGAACCAGCAGCTTATAGAAGTACGGAACAGGTTCGCTCAACGTCACTTCAAAGGTATTGGCATCGATCGCTTTTACGCCCAGGTCGGTAACAGGTTTTTTGCCCGCGATGATGTCATCAATATTGGCAATGTGGCCATATTGCAGGTAGCTCGCATACGGAGAGGCGGTGGTTGGATTCGCCAGACGCTGCCAGCTATAAACGAAATCTTCGGCTGTGACCGGTGTACCGTCGGACCATTTCGCATCTTTACGCAGATGGAAGGTCCAGACTTTGAAATCTTTGTTTTCCCATTTTTCTGCAACACCCGGCGCCGGGTGGCCGTCTACGTCTGTCACCAGCAGGCCTTCGAACAGGTCGCGGTTAACGTTAGACTCAGGAACACCTTCAATTTTGTGCGGGTCGAGAGACTGAACTTCCGCACCGTTGTTACGCACCAGCGTCTGTTTCTCCGCCAGTTGAACACCTGCAGGAACGTCCGCAGCCATTGCAGCGTTGCCCGCGATTAGCGCAGTTAAAATCCCCGCCGCTACCAGATTTTTTTTTGTGATGATGGACATTGTGTTGGTACTCCACTCATTATAATGACTGGCCTTCGCCAGCTGTGTAATCCCCTGTTGGGGCCTGTACAGCGCAGGAGTTTTTTTTGCTGCTGTCAGGTTCTTCTTTTACTGCTTGCTATCACCGACTTTTTTATTACTGACCGCTCGTATGGCCGTCTTGCGTCGATTCTTAACAGGCCTCCCCTGTTTGAGACCTGCGATGGATATCTGAGAAGAGAACCATATGAAAATAATTCTCATCTGCTTGTTTTATGCTGCAAAATATTAGGCCGGAAAGTATCAAATGGCGTAAACGCGCGCCAATACATTTTGCAAATTTGTTAAGCAATTCTCTTTTACGGTGAGTACCGCATCGTTGAGGGCAGCCCTGCCAGACATCGAACATCACTAAAAAAGCATGACATTCAACAAGATAGAGAAAATTTTCTCTACACGCGCGTCGCTGCGCTATCATCGAGTGATTTTGTACAAAAATTTAACAACTGGTTATTATTTAGCACATTCATCTAGGTGAATGTTGAATTTACTAATATCATTTCGGTTATCTCTCATCAAGCCCCAGAGTATCATGTGAGTAAAATAACAGATCGATCGAAGGTTTTCTGCGCAGGCGGGTTCGGCGGGAATTAATAACTCATTGAAATACAAGCAATGAACATTATTAGTAGAATTTATTATGATATGTGAGCATTTCAACTTTATTTATAGGATTTACTGATAATGACGTAAAAAAAACGGAGCCGTGGCTCCGTTCTTTCATACGAAATATCAGTGCAGCAAACCGGGGAAAATGCTTTTAATTCCCGTAACGATGAATTCAATCCCTAACGCCATCAACAGCAGGCCCATAATACGCGTTATGACGTTAATGCCCGTCTGCCCCAACAGGCGCACCAGCCAGGGCGCCATGCGGAATACCCCCCAACAGCAGAGCGCGAAAATGGCAATGGCGACGGAAAAACCAATCAGGTGCATCAGGCTATGGTAACGCGTGCCCCAGACAATGGTTGAACTGATGGCGCCTGGGCCAGCCATGAGCGGTAAGGCCAGCGGCACCACGCCAATACTTTCGCGGATGGCGGTTTCTGACTTCTCCTGCTTGTTCTGTTTATCCTCGCCCAGCTTACCGCTGATCATGGACATGGCGATGGTCACGACCAGGATCCCACCCGCTATGCGGAAAGAGTCAATCGAAATCCCGAAGAGCTGGAGAATGGCGTCACCCAGAAAAAGGGAGGTGAGCAAGATGATAGCTACCGACAGGTTAGCGGTCAGGTTGGTCTTATTCCTGGCCGCCGCCGTCTGGTAACTCGTCATACTAATGAAGACAGGAATGATCCCCACCGGGTTGACCAGGGCAAACAAACCAATAAAAAATTTAAAATACGTTGGAAAATCAAAGAGCGTTTGGATCACGTTTTGCTCCGCTTATACACATGCCCGGGACTGACAATTTGTCATGAGAAATCGCGCTGAAGATACCCTTTTTATCAGCATACTTCACTCGAAATCTGTGGCAAAACGTTATCATTTCAGGATGTTAAACATATGTATAATCAATGAAGGCGCTGCTTCCATTACTTACGTAATTATTTAACACTTGAAAAATCTCAACGAAATAACCCTGCTGAAAGGTATCAGCTTGGGGGAAAATTGACGCAGATCATGATTTCCGTACTCAGAAGTGAGTAATCTTGGTTACATCCCCAGGGAGGTCACCTGACAAAAAGGGATGATGCTAAGGTAAGGCTCTTTTAGTAAATTAGTGTGCTGAAGCAGAAAGTAACTCTTTGTTTTACTTTGTGTTACGCAAGTCGTATCGGCTCTGTCTATACTGTGTGACGTATCGAGCGCTGGTTTACTAAAAGAGTTTAAACATTATCAGGAGAGCATTATGGCTGTTACTAATACCGCTGAACTGAACGCCCTCGTCGAGCGCGTTAAAAAAGCCCAGCGTGAATATGCCAATTTCACCCAAGAACAGGTTGATAAAATCTTCCGCGCGGCCGCACTGGCTGCTGCAGATGCTCGAATCCCTCTCGCTAAAATGGCCGTTGCCGAATCCGGTATGGGTATCGTAGAAGATAAAGTGATCAAAAACCACTTTGCTTCTGAGTATATCTACAACGCCTATAAAGATGAGAAAACCTGTGGCGTGCTGTCTGAAGACGACACCTTCGGTACCATCACCATCGCTGAACCTATCGGCATCATCTGCGGTATTGTTCCGACCACTAACCCAACGTCTACTGCTATCTTCAAATCACTGATTAGCCTGAAGACCCGTAACGCAATCATCTTCTCTCCACACCCACGTGCGAAAGACGCGACCAACAAAGCGGCAGATATTGTCCTGCAGGCGGCGATCGCTGCTGGCGCACCAAAAGATCTGATTGGCTGGATCGACCAACCTTCCGTTGAGCTCTCCAATGCGCTGATGCATCACCCGGACATTAACCTGATCCTGGCGACCGGTGGTCCAGGCATGGTTAAAGCCGCATACAGCTCCGGTAAACCTGCGATCGGTGTGGGCGCCGGTAACACCCCTGTTGTTATCGACGAAACCGCTGACATTAAACGTGCCGTTGCGTCTGTACTGATGTCTAAAACCTTCGATAACGGCGTGATCTGTGCATCTGAACAGTCTGTTGTTGTTGTCGATTCCGTGTACGACGCTGTTCGTGAACGTTTCGCCAGCCACGGCGGCTACCTGCTGCAGGGCAAAGAGCTGAAAGCCGTTCAGGACATTATCCTGAAAAATGGCGCGCTGAATGCCGCTATCGTGGGTCAGCCAGCGTACAAAATTGCTGAACTCGCAGGCTTTACCGTTCCGGCAACCACCAAAATCCTGATCGGTGAAGTGAAAGTTGTCGACGAAAGCGAGCCGTTTGCACATGAAAAACTGTCTCCAACGCTTGCCATGTACCGTGCGAAAGATTTCGAAGACGCGGTAGAGAAAGCCGAGAAACTGGTTGCCATGGGCGGTATCGGTCACACGTCTTGTCTGTACACCGACCAGGACAACCAGCCAGAACGCGTTGCTCACTTCGGTCAGATGATGAAAACTGCACGTATCCTGATTAACACCCCTGCTTCTCAGGGTGGTATCGGTGACCTGTACAACTTCAAACTCGCACCTTCCCTGACTCTGGGTTGTGGTTCCTGGGGTGGTAACTCCATCTCTGAAAACGTTGGTCCAAAACACCTGATCAACAAGAAAACCGTTGCTAAGCGAGCTGAAAACATGTTGTGGCACAAACTTCCGAAATCTATCTACTTCCGCCGTGGCTCACTGCCAATCGCGCTGGATGAAGTGATTACTGATGGCCACAAACGTGCGCTCATCGTGACTGACCGTTTCCTGTTCAACAACGGCTACGCTGACCAGATCACCTCTGTGCTGAAAGCGGCCGGCGTTGAAACTGAAGTGTTCTTTGAAGTTGAAGCTGACCCTACCCTGAGCGTTGTGCGTAAAGGTGCTGAGCTGGCTAACTCCTTCAAACCAGATGTGATTATTGCACTGGGTGGTGGTTCCCCAATGGACGCCGCGAAAATCATGTGGGTCATGTACGAGCATCCTGAAACCCACTTCGAAGAACTGGCGCTGCGCTTTATGGACATCCGTAAACGTATCTACAAGTTCCCGAAAATGGGCGTAAAAGCGAAAATGATCGCGGTAACCACCACTTCCGGTACCGGTTCAGAAGTTACGCCATTCGCAGTAGTAACGGACGATGCAACAGGTCAGAAATACCCACTGGCTGACTATGCACTGACCCCAGACATGGCTATCGTTGATGCGAACCTGGTCATGGAGATGCCGAAATCACTGTGTGCGTTCGGTGGTCTGGATGCGGTAACTCACGCCCTGGAAGCTTACGTTTCTGTGCTGGCATCTGAGTTCTCTGACGGTCAGGCTCTGCAGGCGTTGAAACTGCTGAAGGAAAACCTGCCAGCGTCCTACAACGAAGGGTCTAAAAACCCGGTAGCACGTGAACGCGTTCACAGTGCAGCAACCATCGCCGGTATCGCGTTTGCGAACGCCTTCCTTGGTGTTTGCCACTCTATGGCGCACAAACTGGGTTCTCAGTTCCACATTCCTCACGGTCTGGCGAACGCCCTGTTGATCAGCAACGTTATCCGTTATAACGCTAACGACAACCCAACCAAGCAGACTGCTTTCAGCCAGTACGACCGTCCGCAAGCGCGTCGTCGTTACGCTGAAATCGCAGACCACCTTGGTCTGAGCGCACCGGGCGACCGTACTGCTGCGAAGATTGAGAAACTGCTGGCATGGCTGGAAAGCCTGAAAGCTGAGCTGGGTATTCCTAAATCTATCCGTGAAGCAGGTGTTCAGGAAGCTGACTTCCTCGCTCATGTAGATAAGCTGTCTGAAGATGCATTCGATGACCAGTGTACTGGTGCTAACCCGCGCTACCCACTGATCTCCGAGCTGAAACAGATTCTGCTGGATACCTACTACGGTCGTGAATTCAAAGAAGGTGACGTTGCCGCTGTGAAAACAGAAGTTCCTGTCATCAAAGCTGACAAGAAAGCGAAGAAAAGCGCTTAATTGACCGCAGCAGATGAAAAACCCGCCTTATGGCGGGTTTTTTTATGCCTGAATAATGAGGCGGATGTTATTTTCGGTTGTCGTGCTGAATCGCCGTCAGCGAGCCTACAGCTAGCGCTTCTTTATAATGCTTACGACAGACCGAAACATAGCGTTCATTACCGCCTATCACCACCTGCTCACCATCTGCATAAGGTTTCCCGGCCTGGTCGAGGCGAAGCACCATGCTGGCTTTGCGACCGCAGAAGCAGATTGTTTTCAATTCGACAAGCTTATCCGACCAGGCGAGCAAATACTGGCTACCGGCAAAGAGCTCACCGCGGAAATCAGTACGCAGGCCATAACACAGCACGGGAATATCGAGCTCATCGACCACCTCTGAAAGGGCATGAACCTGTTCACGCGTCAGGAACTGGCACTCATCTACCAGAACACAGTGAATGGGCTTAACAGCGTGTTCTTTGCGAATGTCCTCAAACAGATCGGTTTTCGGGTTAAACAGTCTGGCAGGCGACGAGAGCCCTATTCTGGAGCTCACCTTCCCTGCGCCAAAGCGATCGTCAATTTCAGCCGTATAAACAACGCTACGCATCCCCCGCTCCTGGTAATTGTACGAGGATTGCAGCAACGCGGTGGATTTCCCGGCATTCATTGCCGAATAGTAGAAATAAAGTTGTGCCATTGGCCGTAAAACCCCAATCAATGTGTAATATTCCCGATGATTCATTGTACCATAATTTGTCTGGTCATCAGCGATGTAGCACGCAGGGGAAGCGTTTCAGCGCGGAGTTCACAACCTTCTTTTTGTGAAAATAGCCCGTTAAAACATGAAGTAAACCCCTTCAATCCGGCCAATATGTTATATGTTCCCCCAAAACATAACACTGCTTTTTATAGTGGAATCCCCGTTCTTTAAAATTCACTATTTATTAACTATTGCAGTCTTAACATCACGGCGCGGAACTAATACAAAAGGCTGATATTCCTCCGCCGCAACTATAATTCGTGCGGTAAATGTCACAAAAAAAAGAGGCAATCGGCCGGGTTCAGCCGGGTTAGCTGATAACAAACGAGACTGTGGGGTGATGAAATTTAAGTTAGCGTAATTAATAATAGCGGCATTATTTAGTATTTTTTGAATTCCTTACATTCCTGGCTATTGCACAACTGAATTTATGGCTCTATTATTAGGTCAACAAACCACCCCCCATTATAAGTTTGAGATTACTACAATGAGCGAAGCACTTAAAATTCTGAACAACATCCGTACTCTTCGTGCGCAGGCAAGAGAATGCACCCTCGAAACGCTTGAAGAAATGCTGGAAAAATTAGAAGTTGTAGTTAATGAACGTCGTGAAGAAGAAAGCGCAGCAGCTGCTGAAATCGAAGAACGCACTCGTAAACTGCAGCAATATCGTGAAATGCTGATTGCTGATGGTATCGATCCAAATGAATTGCTGAACAGCATGGCTGCAGCTAAAACCGGTACTAAAGCCAAGCGTGCTGCACGTCCTGCTAAATATAGCTACGTTGACGAGAACGGCGAAACTAAAACCTGGACTGGCCAGGGCCGCACTCCTGCTGTTATCAAGAAAGCCATGGACGAACAAGGTAAACAGCTGGACGACTTCCTGATCAAGGATTAATCCAGCAGTATTCAGAGAAATCCCGCTTAATGCGGGATTTTTTTTAACCTAAATTTGGCGCAAACATCCCCTTACACTCTGTCATAAAGCATTATTTGGCAATTTTAATAACTGTACTTAGAGACAGGTTTCAGAAGTGTTTAGGGCATAAAAAAACCGGTGGGCAGCGCCTCACCGGTTTCGGACATATGTAACCGTGGCTTATTTCTTAATACCTACGTTCTCTTTCAGCCAGGTTTTAAATTCTTCACCAAGAGTATTGTGGCGAATACCATATTCAACAAACGCCTGCATATAACCAAGCTTATTACCGCAGTCATGGCTCTTACCTTTCATATGGTAGGCCTCAACGGTCTCTTTCTCGATCAGCATATCAATGGCATCCGTCAGCTGAATCTCATCACCCGCTCCTGGAGGCGTTTTCGCCAGCAGAGGCCAAATTTCAGCGCTCAGGACATAGCGACCTACAACGGCCAGGTTTGAAGGCGCCACATCGGCTTTAGGCTTCTCTACCACGCCAACCATTGGCACGCTTTCGCCCGGCTCAAGGTTAACGCCTTTGCAGTCAACCACACCGTATGCCGTCACGTCTTCAACAGGCTCAACCATAATCTGGCTGCTACCGGTTTCGTCGAAACGTTTGATCATCTCTGCCAGGTTATCCTGGGAAAGATCGGATTCGTATTCGTCCAGAATTACGTCAGGCAGAATTACCGCTACAGGCTCATCACCTACAACAGGATGTGCACACATAACAGCGTGGCCCAGACCTTTAGCCAGGCCCTGACGAACCTGCATAATGGTAACGTGTGGCGGGCAAATAGACTGAACTTCTTCTAACAGCTGACGCTTAACACGTTTTTCCAGCATGGCTTCAAGTTCAAAGCTTGTATCGAAATGGTTTTCGATAGAGTTTTTTGATGAATGCGTAACCAGCACAATTTCAGTGATGCCGGCTGCGATACATTCATTAACGACATACTGGATTAATGGCTTATCAACCAGAGGCAGCATCTCTTTAGGAATTGCCTTAGTTGCTGGTAACATCCTGGTCCCCAATCCCGCTACCGGGATGACGGCCTTTCTGACTTTCGAATTTAGGGCAGCCATTCAAATTCTCCTGAGCTGTTCAAGTTTTGAACTTTTATGCAATAAATAACGCGTTGAGTATATCAGCCTCGCCCCGCAGTCCGGGTCTGAAAAGAACGCGTTGCCGATCAATTAGGACAAATACGCATGAAACCGGGCAGCGATAGTAGCACTCCCCGTAAAACACAGGTAAAGCAATCTTAAAATTAAGATCCAATTGCTTATTCCGTGGACAACATTAAGCGTAGCCGTCCCCCGGCGCCCCAAATTTGGCACTGCCAGGAGGAACAGCGGTGGCTAATTTGATTAAGATAAGCCGTGCCCAATGTCCCAAGCGGCACACCGTTACTCACCTCAATATGATGTTCACCGGTATTCAGTGAAGCGTTGAGACCTGCTGAGACGAGGATCAGATTTTTTAAACCGCTGTGGTAATAGCCGACCAGCAGCGGGAACTGTCCAGGTAAATTGGCCTGACGAAAAAGCTGGTTTACCTGTTTGAGTAAACTGCCTAACTCCGGCAGCCGTTGTCCCTGATGCGATAACTGTTCCTGCAACAAACCATTAAATAGCGCGCGAAGAAGCAACGCGGCTAATACGCCATTATCCCCCGCACGGGTGACATCCAGAGAATAAAACGCAAGGTCTGAATCAGATAATGGTGCGATATCCAGCACGAGTCCCGGCTGGTCAGCCGCTACCAGCTGGCGATAATTTACGCGACAGTGTGAAATAGTTTGCTGTACGGGCGGCTGAAGTTCTTGCAACAGTTTCGCCGCAGCAGGAGGATCACTCACCAGGGCATCCCAGTCCTGGAAAAGACGCTCCTCTTCCTCTACCCGGGAATTAAACATATTCGGATAAAGGCACGCTAAGACCGTTTCTCGCAGCCGGTTCAGATCCTTGACCGGTTTAAGCAGAATATCCTGGACGCCAAGACGCAATGCTTTGGCGATATCCGCCATATTCTCTGTGGCAGAGATCACCAGAATCGGCGTCTGGTTACCTTCGTTACGCAGATGTTCAACCAGCTTCAGCCCATTCATGCGCGGCATCGCAATGTCGCAAATCATCAAATCGGGCGTAATGCTGATCATTTTTTCCAGGGCGTCGATACCATCTTCAGCCAGTGAAGTGATGGCTCCCAGCGATGATAACCACGAATCCAGTAGCGATCGGAAAACGGGCTCGTCTTCAACAATCAAAATGTGTTTTCCGGCCAATGGCTGCGTCATGGTTCCTCCCCTGGCTGACAGTAACTAAATAGTGGCATGCGATCGGCACTATCGCCTGTCAGATTTTGCTGAAGTAGTCAAAAAAAGGTGCTTAACGTGCGGTCTGCACAAAAGGCAACAATTCGTCCATTTTCTTTTCGACGGCTAACGAGCCCGCTGCGATGGCGGCCTCAGCCCGATGGAAATCAAGAGTAGAGATTTGCGGACAGTACGGCTGAATAAGAATATCCGGAGGGTCGCCTGCCATACGATTGCGCTTGAGGCGATTCTCCAGAACCTGGATTGACGTGGTCATGATTTCCATCGCCGTCGGCGCGGCAACCGAGCGTCGCGCGGCCATACGCCCGATTCTGCCGCGCAGGCGCTCATGCCAGGCCAGTTTCTCGCCCTCGGCATCTTCGCTCTGGAGATTGACCGGCATGAGGTCCTGTTGCATCAGGTGGGCGTCGTGCTGCAGGTCGACGGCAATCACGATATCCGCCCCCATTGCACGGGTCAGAGAGATGGGAACCGGGTTCACGACGCCCCCGTCGACAAGCCAGTAACCGTTGTGTGGAACAGGCGCCATGAGCCCCGGCATGCTGCAGGAGGCGCGCACGGCAAGATGGATATCCCCTTCGGTTAACCACAGTTCGCGTCCCGTGCTGAGGTTCGTCGCAACGGCGCCGAAGGGCATCTGACAATCAGTGAAGTCTTCGAGAGGCATAACCTGACGGAACTGGTTAAAGACGCGTTCGCCGCGCAACAGCCCGCCACGCTGCCACGAGAGGTCCATCAGACGCAGGACGTCCCAGTAGCTGAAGGAACGCACCCATGTCTCAAGTTCAGGAAGCTTCCCGCACGCGTAAGCGGAGCCGACAAGCGATCCTATTGAACACCCTGCGACAATATCTACGTCAATGCCCATCTTGTTTAAGGCATTAATCACGCCGATGTGTGACCATCCCCGGGCTGCACCTGAGCCCAGCGCCAGTCCAATTTTTACCTTTCTCATTAGCCCTGTTTTACTTCCCCTGGATTCCTGACATAGCGTCAACGCAACAGCTCAGTTAACATAGTGCTACCCGAAGCGTTTTACGCCTTTATTTTTTGTTCCAGGAAGAGAATCGTGTCTCAACTCTGCCCTTGTGGTAGCGCTCTGGAGTATAGCCTATGTTGCCAGCGATATCTGTCTGGCGATCAGGTTGCACCAGACCCGTCACACCTCATGCGTTCACGTTACACTGCTTTTGTGATCAAAGACGCAGACTACCTGATTAAAACCTGGCATCCCTCCTGCCACGCTGCCGAATTCAGACAGGACATCGAAGCCGGCTTCGCGAACACGCGGTGGCTCGGCCTCACCGTCTATGAATTCTCAACGGGCAGTCATGTTGATGAAGGTTACGTCAGCTTTGTTGCTCGTTTTACCGAGAATAATAAACCTGGTGCCATTATCGAGCGTTCCCGGTTCTTAAAGGAAAGCGGGCAGTGGTATTATATTGACGGAACGCGCCCACAGTTTGGTCGTAACGATCCCTGCCCGTGTGGTTCAGGTAAAAAATTTAAAAAGTGTTGCGGGCAGTAATGCCTGACAACCCAGACTTCGCAAATACAAACAGGATTTCCCGGCGATGCAATCATTACAACGTAAAGTTCTGCGCACCATCTGTCCCGATCAAAAAGGGCTGATCGCACGAATTACCAACATTTGCTACAAACATGAACTGAATATCGTGCAGAACAACGAGTTCGTTGACCACCGTACCGGCCGCTTCTTTATGCGTACCGAACTCGAAGGTATTTTCAACGACACCACCCTGCTTGCCGATCTCGACAGCGCGCTTCCGGAAGGTTCCGTACGCGAGCTGACCCCAGCCGGTCGACGCCGCATCGTGATCCTGGTGACCAAAGAAGCACACTGTCTGGGCGACCTGCTGATGAAAGCAAACTACGGCGGTCTGGACGTGGAAATAGCTGCCGTTATTGGCAACCATGAGACGCTGCGCACGTTGGTCGAGCGTTTTGATATTCCGTTTGAGCTGGTTAGCCACGAAGGTCATACCCGTGAAGAACACGACGATCTGATGGCCCAGGCCATTGAAGCGCATAACCCGGACTACGTGGTGCTGGCGAAATACATGCGCGTGTTAACGCCATCCTTCGTGGCGCGTTTCCCGAACAAGATCATCAACATTCACCACTCGTTCCTGCCAGCCTTTATTGGCGCGCGTCCCTACCACCAGGCGTACGAGCGCGGCGTGAAGATCATCGGTGCGACAGCTCACTACGTAAATGACAACCTGGACGAAGGTCCAATCATCATGCAGGACGTGATTCACGTGGACCATACCTACACGGCCGAGGACATGATGCGTGCAGGGCGTGACGTTGAGAAGAACGTGCTCAGTCGCGCTCTGTATCAGGTGCTGGCGCAGCGTGTCTTTGTCTACGGCAACAGAACCATCATTCTTTAATCTTTCGGAAAATGAATTGATTAGCTTTGCGCCTTTACGGATAAAAAGCAGGCAAACAGCTTCATTTACCTAAAGGAATGCTTTACAGGGGCGTCTCATTTGATATGATGCGCCCCGCTTCCAGCAGGAAGCAGGCCAGTAAAAGCATTACCCCGTGGTGGGGTTCCCGAGCGGCCAAAGGGAGCAGACTGTAAATCTGCCGTCATCGACTTCGAAGGTTCGAATCCTTCCCCCACCACCATCTCTCAGCACGACCTCAAAATTTGAATTACCCCTGGTGGGGTTCCCGAGCGGCCAAAGGGAGCAGACTGTAAATCTGCCGTCATCGACTTCGAAGGTTCGAATCCTTCCCCCACCACCATCACTTTCAAACGACTCCAAACCTTACGTGCGCACCATGCATCATGCATTTCCGTAACGGGGAAGGATGAGAAGCTTCGATTAAGGTTCGATTCGAGCGTAGCGAGAAAGCGTTGCCGCAGGCAACGACCCGAAGGGCGAGGCGCAACGCGCCGAGTAATCCTTCCCCCACCACCATCACTTTCAAACGACTCCAAACCTTACGTGCGCACCATGCATCATGCATTTCCGTAACGGGGAAGCCTTCGTAGGCCGGGTAAGGCGCAGCCGCCACCCGGCGACAGAAGCCAGAAGTCTACATCGGCGGCAAACGACGCTTCACCGGCGAACTTTTCACAATCGACGTATTGCACTGGGCATGCTCCGCCAGGCCGTCCAGCAGCACATCCAGTTGCTCTATCGAGCGCACCACCAGCCTAATCACAAAGCAATCTTCCCCGGTGACTTTGTCGCTCTCAATACATTCCGGCATCGCCTGAATGTATTTATCCACCTTATGCAACAGCCCCGGCAAAGGCCGCACGCGCACCAGCGCCTGCAGGGTATACCCCAGCGCTGCCAGATTCACCCGTGCGCCATACCCCTGAATCACGCCGCGCTCTTCCAGCCTCTTCAGGCGTTCTGCCGTGCTGGGGGACGTCAGACCGATGCGTCCGCTGAGGACCTTCAACGACATGCGCGCATCCTCGACCAGACAGGCTAAAATTTGCCGATCGATATCATCGATAAGGTATTCCATTCTTTTCACCTAATTTTTAAAAGTGATTTATCCCTTCAACCTTATATCACTCCTGTAAAACCCGACAGCGATTTTCGACAATATGCACATCAATCAGGAGGTGGATGATGCGTGATTTCCATAAAGGCGTCTGGCAAATGAGCCTGGCGATGTTAATTTCCGGCTCTATCGGCGCGTTTGTTTTACTCAGCGGTCTGCCGGTAACGGAAGTAGTGTTCTGGCGCTGTCTTATCGGGGCAATGGCGCTTTTTATTTTTATCCGGATGAGTCAAAAGCCCTTTAGCCCCCTCACCCGCACCACGCTGCTGCTGGCTATTCTCGGCGGCGTAGCGCTCGTGGTGAACTGGCTGCTGCTCTTCGCAGCCTATGAGCGGATCTCTATTGGTCTTTCGACCGTGGTCTATAACACCCAGCCGTTTATGCTGGTCTTAATGGGGATGTTTTTAGGCGAGCGCGTCAGCCTGGTGAAATGGGGCTGGCTGTTCCTCGCCTTTGGCGGCGTGGTGATCTTGCTCTCCAGCGAGCTGACCGGCGCGCACGGCGGTGAATGGCTCGCCGGAATCGGTCTGGCGATGGCCGCGGCTTTCTTCTACGCGGTCACGGCCATTATTGCCCGCAAACTCAGATCCGTTGCGCCGCAGCATATTGCCTTTATCCAGGTGCTGACGGGCGTCGTGATGCTTTTGCCGTTTGCCAGCATGCCGTCACTTTCCGGTGATTTTCCCTGGCCTACCCTGCTGACGCTGGGCATCGTCCATACCGGCATTATGTACCAGCTGCTCTACAGCGCGATCCAGAAGCTGCCTACGCCCATTACCGGCTCCCTGTCGTTTATCTATCCGGTGGTAGCGATCGTTGTCGATAATCTGGTGTTCGGACACTCGCTGAACCTGACCCAGCTGGCGGGCGGCGCGCTGATCCTTTTTGCTGCCGCGGGCAATAACCTGGGCTGGGGTGAAAAAAAACCCCGCGAGTGCGGGGTTGGTATCAAAACGGCGAATTAGCGGCGGGCACGTACAATCTGGTATTTGCGCGTCAGGTACTCCACCGGCGCGCTCCAGATATGCACCAGACGAGAGAACGGGAACAGCACAAACAGCGTCATCCCCAGCACCAGGTGAACGCGGAAGATAAACGCCACGCCGTCCAGGTGCGCGGAGGCTCCGCCGTGGAAGGTCACCACGGACTGCGCCCAGCCGACCAGCTTCATCATTTCGCTGCCGTCCATGTGCTGCGCCGAAAACGGAATGGTCAGCAGACCCAGCGCGCACTGCACCATCAGCAGGGAGAGGATCAGAATATCCGCTGCGGTAGTGGTTGCACGCACGCGAGGGCTGAACAGACGACGTTTCAGCAGCAACAGGCCACCCACCAGAGTCATCACGCCGCAGGCACCGCCGGCGATCATCGCCATCTTCTGCTTCACCTCGATCGGCAGCCACGCTTCATACATCCAGTGCGGCGTCAGCATCCCGAGGAAGTGACCGGCAAAAATCCCCAGAATACCGATGTGGAACAGGTTAGAGCCCACATGCATCCCTTTACGATCCAGCATCTGGCTGGAGGCCGCACGCCAGCTGTACTGGCCGTAGTCGTAACGCAGCCAGCTTCCCACCAGGAACACGGTGCCCGCGATATACGGGTAAATGTCAAAGAAGAACATATTCAGGAAGTGCATTAGTGCCGTCCTCCGTTAGAGATATTCAAATATTGCGGGGCAACCGCGCCGGCAAAGCGACGCTGGTGAGCGGAGATTTCAGACTCGCCGCAGTTCTGGTCAGCAAAGAATTTCACCTGCTCTTCTTCCCAGACCGCATCCAGCGCCTGTGGGGTATCGTCGCGGGCTTCATCCGCAATTTTCTCCGCCACTTTTTCACTGTCTACCGCGGCGTTGGCCAGCTTCACCAGCAGATCGAACAGCACCGCATAGCGGCTCTCGCGCTGCTGAAGACGCGCGCCGAGCAGCGCCAGGATCGGCGCGATATCCTGCAGACCGCCCAGCGCCTCCTCTTTCGGCAGCTGCGCCAGATACTCCAGATAGAGCGGCAGATGGTCCGGCAGTTCGCGGCTGTCGAGCTGCAGGCCGTGCTGTTCGTACTGGGCCATCAGGTCCACCATCGCCTGACCGCGGTCGCGGGACTCACCGTGCACGTGTTCAAACAGCAGCAGCGAGGTCGCACGACCCCGGTCAAACAGCTGGCTGTAGTCCGACTGGGCATCCAGAAGGTCGCGCGCCAGCAGATCGCGGAGGAAAACGCCAAGCCGCTGGGCATCGTCTTTATCCAGGTTTTCAGATGACGCGAGTGCATCAAAGAGTTCCTGCTGATGCTGCGCAAGCGCAGCATCCGGGTACTCGAGCAGACGCGAAACAATGACGAGTTCAATCATTGGTGCGGCTCCGTTTTGCTGGTCACATCCATGGCATCGATGCGGCGGCTGTTGAACAGGTTGAATTTGCTGTCTGACCCGTGGCAACCGTCACCAAAGGTAAAGCCACAGCCATTTTTTTCCGGGAAGGCTTCGCGGGCCAGCTCGCGGTGGCTGCTCGGCACCACGAAACGGTCTTCGTAGTTGGCAATCGCCAGATAGCGGTACATCTCCTGCGCCTGCGCTTCGGTCAGACCGACCTCTTCCAGCGCGCGGGTATCGGTCACACCGTCTACGGTTTCAGCACGTTTGAAGTGGCGCATCGCCAGCATACGCTTAAGCGCGAGCAGTACCGGCTGGGTGTCCCCTGCGGTCAACAGGTTCGCCAGGTACTGAACCGGAATACGCAGGCTTTCCACGTCCGGCAGGATGCCGTTGCTGCCCAGTTCGCCTGCGTCAGCCGCGGACTGAATCGGCGACAGCGGCGGCACGTACCATACCATCGGCAGGGTGCGGTATTCCGGGTGCAGCGGCAGCGCGAGCTTCCAGTCCATCGCCATTTTGTACACCGGTGACTGCTGCGCCGCCTCAATCACGCTCTGCGGCACGCCGTCCTTCAGCGCCTGCTCAATCACCTTCGGATCGTTCGGGTCGAGGAACACGTCCAGCTGACGCTGATACAGATCCTTCTCGTGCTCGGTGCTGGCGGCATTTTCAATCGCGTCCGCGTCATACAGCAGCACGCCGAGGTAGCGAATACGGCCTACGCAGCTTTCTGAGCAGACGGTCGGCATTCCGGCTTCGATACGCGGGTAGCAGAAGATGCACTTCTCAGATTTACCGCTCTTCCAGTTGAAGTAGATTTTTTTGTACGGGCAGCCGGTGATGCACATACGCCAGCCGCGGCACTTGTCCTGGTCGATCAGCACGATGCCGTCTTCTTCACGCTTGTAGATGGCGCCGCTCGGGCAGGTCGCCACGCACGCCGGGTTGAGGCAGTGCTCACACAGGCGCGGCAGATACATCATGAAGGTGTTTTCGAACTGGCCGTACATCGCCTTCTGCATGTTCTCGAAGTTCTGGTCTTTGGCGCGTTTCTCGAACTCGCCGCCCAGAATCTCTTCCCAGTTTGGACCGCTGGTAATCTTGTCCATGCGCTGACCGGTGATCAGCGAGCGAGGACGGGCGATCGGCTGGTGTTTGCTTTCCGGCGCGTTGTGCAGGTTCTGGTAGTCGTAGTCAAACGGCTCGTAGTAATCGTCGATGCCCGGCAGGTGCGGGTTAGCGAAGATTTTACCCAGCAGCATCGCGCGGTTACCCATGCGCGGCTGCAGCTTGCCGTTGATTTTACGGATCCAGCCGCCCTTCCACTTCTCCTGGTTTTCCCAGTCGGTCGGGAAGCCGGTGCCCGGCTTGCTTTCCACGTTGTTGAGCCAGGCGTACTCCATACCTTCACGGCTGGTCCAGACGTTTTTACAGGTGACCGAGCAGGTATGACAGCCGATGCATTTATCCAGATTCAGCACCATGCCGACTTGTGAACGAATTTTCATTTTACGCTCTCCTGTACCTGGTCATTACCTTCGCCGTCTAACCAGTTAATATTCTTCATCTTACGTACCACCACGAACTCATCGCGGTTCGATCCTACGGTGCCGTAGTAGTTAAAGCCGTAGGCCAGCTGCGCATAGCCACCGATCATGTGGGTCGGCTTCGGCGTAATGCGGGTCACGGAGTTATGGATCCCGCCGCGCTGCTCGGTAATTTCTGACCCCGGCAGGTTAACGATGCGTTCCTGCGCGTGATACATCATGGTCATCCCGGCCGGTACGCGCTGGCTCACCACCGCACGCGCCGTCAGGGCACCGTTGCTGTTGAACACTTCGATCCAGTCGTTATCTTCGATCCCCAGGTCTTTGGCGTCCGTTTCGCTCATCCAGACAATCGGACCGCCGCGAGACAGGGTCAGCATCAGCAGGTTGTCACTGTAGGTGGAGTGGATACCCCACTTCTGGTGCGGCGTCAGGAAGTTAAGCGCCTTCTCAGGGTTACCGTTCGATTTCGCGCCCATCACGGCCTTCACGGAGCGGGTGTCAATTGGCGGACGGTACACCAGCAGGCTTTCCCCGAAGTCGCGCATCCACTGGTGATCCTGATACAGCGACTGACGGCCTGACAGGGTGCGCCATGGAATCAGCTCGTGAACGTTGGTGTAGCCCGCGTTATAGGACACATGTTCATCTTCCAGGCCAGACCAGGTCGGGCTGGAGATAATCTTGCGCGGCTGCGCCTGAATATCGCGGAAGCGGATTTTCTCTTCCTCTTTATTCGTCGCCAGGTGCGTATGGTCGCGGCCGGTAAACTCGCTCAGCGCCGCCCAGGCTTTCACCGCGACGTGGCCGTTGGTTTCCGGCGCCAGGGTCAGGATCATCTCTGCCGCATCAATCGCCGTGTTCAGCATTGGCTGACCTTTCGCCGGGCCGTCCGCTTTGGTGTAGTTGAGCTTGCGCAGCAGATCCATTTCGCTCTGGGTGTTCCAGGCGATCCCTTTTCCGCCGTTACCGATTTTCTCCATCAGCGGGCCGATAGAGGTAAAGCGCTCGTAGGTTGCCGGGTAGTCGCGTTCAACCGGAATAATGTGCGGCGCGGTTACGCCCGGGATCAGGTCGCATTCGCCTTTTTTCCAGTCCTTCACGTCCAGCGGCTGCGCCAGTTCGGCGGCAGAGTCGTGCTGGATTGGCAGGGTCACCACGTCAGTCTCTTTGCCGAGGTGCCCTACGCAAACTTCGGAGAATTTCTTCGCGATGTCTTTGTAGATATCCCAGTCGCTTTTCGATTCCCACGCCGGGTCAACGGCCGCAGACAGCGGATGAATAAACGGATGCATATCCGAGGTATTCATGTCGTCTTTTTCGTACCAGGTCGCGGTTGGCAGCACGATGTCGGAGTACAGGCAGGTGCTGGACAGACGGAAGTCGAGCGTCACCACCAGATCCAGCTTGCCGTCGAGACCGTTGTCTTTCCACTCCACCTCTTCCGGCTTCACGCCGCCCTGTTTGCCGAGATCTTTCCCCTGGATACCGTTTTCGGTACCGAGCAGGTATTTCAGCATGTACTCGTGGCCTTTACCGGACGAGCCCAGCAGGTTGGAGCGCCAGATGAACAGGTTACGCGGATGGTTTTTACCGTTCTCCGGCTGTTCAGCCGCGAAACGGATTGAGCCATCCTTCAGGGATTTCACTGTGTAATCCACCGGTGATATGCCCGCCTGCTTCGCCGCTTCCGCAATGCGCAGCGGGTTAGTGCCCAGCTGCGGCGCAGACGGCAGCCAGCCCATGCGCTCGGCGCGCACGTTGAAGTCAATAAGGTGGCCGCTGTAGCGGGATTTATCCGCCATCGGCGACAACAGTTCCTGCGCGGTGACCGTCTCGTAGCGCCACTGGCTGGAGTGGTTATAGAAGTAGGAGGTGCTGTTCATATGTCGTGCCGGACGCTGCCAGTCGAGAGCAAACGCCAGCGGCTGCCAGCCGGTCTGCGGACGCAGTTTTTCCTGGCCGACGTAGTGTGCCCAGCCGCCGCCGCTCTGACCGACGCAGCCGCAGAAGATCAGCATGTTGATCAGACCGCGATAGTTCATATCGAGGTGATACCAGTGGTTCAGACCCGCACCGACGATGATCATCGAACGGCCGTGCGTTTTGTCCGCGTTTTCTGCGAACTCACGGGCGATACGGGTAATATGCGCGCGTGGCACGCCGGTGATCTGTTCCGCCCAAGCCGGCGTGTAGGCCTTCACGTCGTCATAGCCGGTTGCGCAGTTTTCGTCGCCCAGACCGCGCTCCAGACCGTAGTTCGCCATGGTCAGGTCATAAACGGTGGTGACCAGCGCGGTAGAACCGTCGGCCAGCTGCAGGCGCTTAACCGGCAGCTTGTGCAACAGAACGTTTTTCAGTTCGACCTTGTTGAAGTGCTCGGAACCTTCACCGCCAAAGTACGGGAACCCGACCTCGGCGATCTCGTCCTGGCTACCCAGCATGCTCAGGCGCAGCTCCGTCTCTTCGCCGGTGGTGCCGTTGCGTTGCTCAAGGTTCCACTTGCCCTTCTCGCCCCAGCGGAAGCCGATAGAGCCGTTTGGCGCCACCAGCTCGCCGTTGCTGTTATACGCAACGGTTTTCCACTCAGGGTTATTTTCCTGGCCCAGCGAATCCACCAGATCGGCCGCGCGCAGCGTGCGGCCAGCGGCATAGTAGCCCTCACGCTCTTCCAGCATGACCAGCATCGGCATGTCGGTGTAGCGGCGAACGTAGTCGGTGAAGTACTGGCTTGGCTTATCGAGGTGGAACTCACGCAGCATGACGTGGCCCATCGCCATCGCCATCGCGGCGTCGGTACCCTGTTTCGGCGCCAGCCACAGATCGCAAAGCTTGGCGATTTCCGCGTAATCAGGGGTGACCGCCACGGTTTTGGTGCCTTTGTAACGGACTTCGGTAAAGAAATGCGCGTCCGGCGTGCGGGTCTGAGGAACGTTTGAGCCCCAGGCGATAATGTAGCTGGAGTTGTACCAGTCCGCGGACTCCGGCACGTCGGTCTGCTCGCCCCAGGTCTGCGGAGACGCAGGCGGCAGGTCGCAGTACCAGTCGTAGAAGCTCAGGCAGGTACCGCCGATCAGCGACAGATAGCGCGCCCCGGAGGCGTAGGAGACCATCGACATCGCCGGGATGGGCGAGAAGCCCGCCACGCGGTCAGGGCCGTAGGTTTTAACGGTGTAGACGTTGGAGGCGGCAATCAGCTCGTTTACCTCTTTCCATGAGGAGCGAACGAAACCACCGCGACCGCGAGCCTGCTTGAAGCTTTTTGCTTTGTCCGCGTCTTCGATGATGGACGCCCAGGCATCAACCGGATCGCTGTGCTGCGCTTTCGCCTCACGCCACATTTTCATCAGGCGCTTGCGCATCAGCGGGTATTTAAGACGGTTAGCGCTGTAGAGATACCAGGAGTAGCTGGCACCGCGCGGGCAGCCGCGCGGTTCGTGGTTTGGCATATCCGGGCGGGTGCGCGGATAGTCGGTCTGCTGCATTTCCCAGGTCACCAGACCGTTTTTAACGAAAATCTTCCAGCTGCATGAACCGGTACAGTTCACGCCGTGGGTCGAACGGACGACTTTGTCATGCTGCCAGCGCTGGCGGTAACCGTCTTCCCAGTCCCGGTTGGTATCCAGAACCTGGCCGTGCCCATCGGCAAAAGTTTCACCCTTCTGTTTGAAGTAGCGAAACCGGTCCAAAAATTTGCTCATCGGGTATCTCCTGTGTGGAGCCTGTGGCTCTCTAAATCGACATTGCTGATTTGCAGCGAAGGTAACGCCCTGAAAGAGGGGGAGAATTGATAACGATCAAGACGAGGAGGGACTTTCCGGGGAGGGGTTACACCAAATACCACCAAAGCGGTATCTTTAAAAATTTCATATCACTATGAAATATATAATTATTTTTATTTTATCGTACAAAAAACCAGTCAAAATTTAACCTCTCAGGTATTAAGGGGTAGACCCACCTGCAAAGCGATGGCGATCGCTGTGCCACCGCAGGCGTCTGTCGTAAAAGCCGTAAGTATGTTGTAACTATTATTCAGGCTAAAAAAACGCGGCCCGAAGGCCGCGTAAACGGATAATCACACTTACTTATTTTTCTTGGTATTTCGGCCATATACCAGCCACGTAATCACAACGCAGGCGATATAGAAGACGAGGAAGACTTTCATGGCACCGGCCGGAGAGCCGGTCAGGTCCAGAGAGATACCGAACGCTTTCGGGATAAAGAAGCCGCCAATCGCGCCGATGGCAGAGATAAAGCCCAGTGCCGCGGCCGTATCCGTCGCCGCTTCGCGCATGGCCTGCTCTTCGCTCCCGCCCTGCGCCTTCACGCGGTCCATCGTCAGCTTACGGAAGATCACGGAGATCATCTGGAAGGTAGACGCACTCCCGAGCCCGGCCGTCAGGAACAGCACCATAAACACGCCGAAGAAGGCGATGAAGTTACCGCCCTGTCCGTCAGCGGGCAGCGTCAGGAACAGCAGCGCGCAGAAGACCGCCATCACGACGAAGTTAACCAGCGTCACGCGGGTACCTCCCAGGCGGTCAGAGACCATGCCGCCCAGCGAACGTGCAAGGGCACCAATAAACGGTCCGAAGAAGGCGAATTGCAGGATCTGAATCTCCGGGAACTGGGTTTTCGACAGCATTGCGAAGCCTGCCGAGAAGCCGATAAACGAACCGAAGGTCGCCAGATACAGCAGTGCCATCACCCAGAGGTGTCCACGCTTCAGCACCGGCAGCTGTTCGCTCAGCGACGCCTTCGACGCGGACAGGTCGTTCATAAAGAACCAGGCTGCGAGGGTGAAGACCACCAGGAAAGGTACCCAGATCCAGGCGGCGTTCTGCAGATAGAGGGAAGAACCATCTGCCTGCTCAACGCCACCGCCGCCAAAGGCCGCAAAAATGGAGACCGAGATCGCCAGCGGGGCAATGAGCTGCATCACGCTGACGCCCATGTTCCCCAGACCGCCGTTAATGCCCAGCGCGCCGCCCTGCTTCGCTTTCGGGAAGAAGAAGCTGATGTTCGCCATGCTGGAGGCGAAGTTCGCGCCCGCAAAACCGCACAGCAGGGAAATAATCACGAATACGCTAAACGGCGTAGAGGTATCCTGCACCGCGAAGCCGAGCCAGACGCAGGGGACGATCATGATGCCCGTGCTGAACGCCGTCCAGCGACGACCGCCAAACACCGGTACCATAAACGCGTAAGGTACACGCAGCAGCGCGCCTGACAGCGACGGCAGCGCGGTCAGCATAAACAGCTGATCGGTCGTAAACGTGAACCCGACTTTCGGCAGGTTGACCGCCACCGCGCTAAACAACATCCATACGCAAAACGCTAATAACAAGCACGGCACGGAAATCCACAGATTCCGGCTGGCTACACGATGGCCGCGCTGTTGCCAGAACGCCGGATCCTCTGGACGCCAGTCTGTAATAACGGCACCATTTTCCCTTTCGGGAGCGGATGAGTGACTCATAGACACCTCTGATTCTCAAATGATGCTGCAAACATTAGGGTTTTAGGGCGGCGGTAAGTTGATATAAATCAAAGGAAAAGTGGGAGGATTTACGGCGTAAAATAAAGCCTCATCCTTAGTGAGTAGGCTAATTCGGTGAAAAAGACGTGGTTTTTCACGGCAATGACGGTTCCTGGCTACCCCCACCTCCTTCCCCCTACTCCGTTGGCAATTTAGGGGTAATCCTTTATTGGTATGGGTATACTCCAGGGTATGCACCAGAATAGCGCCATTCCTGCAAGCAGGCCACGTCAGGAGCACGCCACCTCTATGTTAAAAAGATGTTTATCTCCGCTGACGCTCGTGAATCAGCTCGCTCTGATTGTTTTGCTGTCCACCGCCATCGGCGTGACCGGCATGGCGATCTCCGGCTGGCTTGTACAGGGAGTACAGGGTAATGCGCATGCCATCAACGAGGCAGGCTCGCTACGCATGCAGAGTTATCGCCTGCTGGCGTCGGTTCCCCTGACGCAGGACGATCGGCCCCTGATCGATGAAATGGAGCACACCGTCTTCAGCCCCGAACTGGAAAACGCCGCCATCCGCGCCGGTCAGCAATCCCAGCTTAAAGCCCTTCAGGGCTACTGGCACACCCAGCTGCAGCCTGGGCTGAAACAGGCGCGCAGCACCGAAACCGTTGCGCAGGACGTGGCGGGGTTCGTCTCACGCATTGATGCGCTGGTCTCCTCTTTCGACCAAACCACCGAATTACGCATTGACCGGGTGGTGATGGTGCACCGCGCCATGGCGCTGTTTATGGGGCTGCTGCTGATCTTCACCATCGTCTGGCTCCGCGCGCGGCTGCTAAACCCGTGGAAACAGCTGCTGGCGATGGCCCGCGCGGTCACCGCACGCGATTTTACCCAGCGCACGCACATCAGCGGGCGCAACGAGATGGCCATGCTCGGCCAGGCGCTCAACACCATGTCGGCAGAGCTATCCGAGAGCTACTCGGTGCTGGAACAGCGCGTTCAGGAAAAAACGGCCGGACTTGAGCAGAAAAACGAAATACTTTCCTTCCTGTGGCAGGCCAACCGTCGTCTGCACATGCAGGTGCCGCTATGCGAACGCCTCTCTCCGGTGCTGAACGGCCTGCAAAATCTAACCCTGCTTCACGACCTTGAGCTGCGCGTCTACGACGTGGAAGACGAAGATAACCATCAGGAATTTACCTGTCAGTCGGATATGTCCTGCGATGACAAAGGCTGCCATCTTTGCCCTCGCGGCCTGCCGCCGCTGACGTCCGGCGGCACCACCCTGAAGTGGCGCCTGACCGACAGCCACACCCAGTACGGTATTCTGCTGGCAACGCTGCCAGCCGGGCGTCATCTGAGCCACGACCAGCAGCAGCTGGTTGATACGCTGGTCGAACAGCTCACGGCCACGCTGGCGCTCGACAGGCATCAGGAAAAGCAGCAGCAGCTGATCGTCATGGAAGAGCGCGCGACCATCGCCCGCGAACTTCATGACTCGATCGCCCAGTCGCTCTCCTGTATGAAAATGCAGGTGAGCTGCCTGCAGATGCAGGATGCAGAGATGCCCGAAAGTAACAAGCAGCTGCTTAGCCAGATCCGCAACGAGCTGAACACCTCCTGGATACAGCTTCGCGAGCTGCTGACTACCTTCCGTCTGCAGCTGACCGAGCCGGGTCTGCGTCCGGCGCTGGAGGCCAGCTGTCACGAATTTAGCGCCCGGCTGGGGTTCCCGGTGAAGCTGGACTACCAGCTGCCGCCGCGGTTTGTCCCCTCCCACCAGGCCATACATGTACTTCAGATCGCCCGTGAAGCGCTGAGCAACGTGCTTAAGCATTCCGGCGCGACGGCGGTAACGGTCACCGTCAGCCAGCACAACAATCAGGTGAAGCTTACGGTTCACGACAACGGCCGCGGCGTGCCGGAAAATGCCGAACGCACTAACCACTATGGTTTAATTATTATGCGAGACCGCGCCCAAAGCCTGCGCGGTGATTGCCAGGTTCGCCGGAGAGAGACGGGTGGCACGGAAGTCGTGGTCACCTTTATTCCCGAGAAACCGCTTACAACTGCTCAAGGAGAAACCCATGACTAATCAGGAACCGGCATCCATCCTGTTGATAGACGACCATCCGATGCTGCGTACTGGCGTGAAACAGCTGGTCAGCATGGCGCCCGATATCACCGTGGTTGGCGAAGCCAGCAACGGTGAACAGGGTATTGAGCTTGCCGAATCCCTCGATCCCGACCTGATCCTGCTCGATCTGAATATGCCCGGCATGAACGGTCTGGAAACCCTCGACAAGCTGCGGGAAAAATCGCTTTCCGGGCGCATCGTTGTCTTTAGCGTGTCAAACCATGAAGAGGATGTGGTCACGGCGCTGAAGCGCGGCGCGGATGGTTATCTGCTCAAAGATATGGAGCCGGAAGACTTGCTTAAGGCGCTGCAGCAGGCTGCGGCGGGCGAGATGGTTCTCAGCGAAGCCTTAACGCCGGTGCTGGCCGCCAGCCTGCGCGCCAACCGCGCCACCTCTGACCGCGACGTCAGCCAGTTAACCCCGCGCGAGCGCGATATTCTTAAACTCATTGCCCAGGGGCTGCCGAACAAAATGATCGCCCGCCGCCTGGACATCACCGAAAGCACGGTCAAAGTACACGTGAAGCATATGCTGAAGAAAATGAAGCTCAAATCCCGCGTTGAAGCTGCGGTGTGGGTGCATCAGGAACGCATTTTTTAAGGATTACTCCTCCGGCAGAAGCTTCCAGCGCGGGTCGTTGTCCGGTAACGCGACCAGCGGCTGCACGACGGTCAGCACGATCTCATTGGACGAGACGCGCTGGCCCTTCTCATCTTCCACCACCGCCGACAGGTGCCAGCGGTTTGTCGCCCCTTCACTGTCATCCCAGGCAGGCATAATCACACTCCAGCCGTCGCTGCTGTTGCTTTTGGGCGGCGACGTCAGGCTCAGCGCCTGCGTATCCCCCTGCCAGTGGATCTGACGAATGCCGTGCGTGCTGCGAACCTGAAGCTTCAGCATAACGGTCTCGCCCCCTTTTAGATCCCACGGCGGCGTCGCCAGCCAGACGGACAGCGTTTTACGCTGGCGGAACTCCATCACCGGCAGGCTATTGCGCTCCGGCGAGTCGTAGCGGCTTCCGCGCAGGGAGCGCGCGGCGGCGACTTCACCGGCGGAAAGCTGCTTCACCAGCGGCACGCCAAAACGATAGTTGACCTTCAGCCCGAGGTTATTCTGGCTCTCGCCACTTTCGCCCTGCTTGTGCGCGGCGGTCAGGGTGACCAGCGGTACGGGGGTATAGTTAAGCCCCAGATTCACCGCCACCGGATTGTGATAGCCCGTTCCGCTGTTGAAGAGATCGACGTTATCGCCAAAGTATTGCTCGAAGCTCACGCTGGTATTCAGATGATGGAACCACGGCAGCCAGGCTTTCGCGGTGACGTCATAGCCGCGCGCCATCCGCTGTTCCTGGACGTCGGAGCGGTCGCGCCAGCCGGCAAAGGGCTGATAATAGTTTGCTGACAGGCGCAGATTTTCCCCCCACGCTTCTGCACCCAGCCCGGCACGCTGCAGATTTTCGTCCAGCAGGTTATCGTAAAAGGTGTTGTAACCCAGCAGCCATTTCCCGGCGACCCAGCGCTGGCCGATTCCAGCGTTACTGACCAGGCCATCCGTCTGCTGGGTCAGGCCAAGCTGGCTCCAGCTCAGGTAACGGTTGTTATCGTTCCAGGGGATAAACCAGCTCCCGCTGCTGCCGTTAAATTTGCCATCGTTATCTACCAGCAAGTTCACACTGGCGTTCCCCCAGGGCGAAAGCCAGGATTCAATCTGCTGGTTCACTTCGCCGCTCACCGCGTCGCGCACCTGGCCAAACGCAAACTGCCGCGCCTGCTCGCCGGTGGTGAGACCGTTGTCGGTCATGCTGGCCTCACCGAAGGCTTTCGCCATTTCGGCCAGATGCTTTTCCCCCTCGCCCGTTGGCGCCGCCATGCCGAGGTCGGGCAAACTATCCCCGTTATTATCGAAGGGATTTTGCGCCTGCTGCATAAAGGAATTCGGCGCACCGTGAACGGCTCCGACCGTAACAAGGGGGAGTAATAACAGCAAACGAATGCGGGACGATACAGCCATCAACGTCGTAAATAAGAACCTGTGTTTATGAATAAACTCCTATTATGTTAACGCGATAAGCCTTGAAATGCAGTTCTGGCGGACATTTCAGGATTATCCTGAAACAGCCCTTTCAGCTCCGGCACGCAGGAACCACAGTTCGTACCACAGCGCAGCGTCGCCCCCAGCGCGGTGACGGAATCACATCCGCCGACGATCGCCTCCCGTATCGCATTCTCCCCGACGCTGAAACAGCTGCAGATGATGCGTCCCGGATCCGCCGCCTTCCCGACGCTCTGTCCGTTCAACAAGGCGTGGCGTTCTGCGAGAAGCACGGGTGGGGATTGAAAAGCGGCTTCAATCACCGCATGCGCCAGCGCCGGTAACGCGGTGCCCTCCCAGAAGCCCAGCATCAGCCGGCCTTCATGCCAGGCCAGCACGCTGCTGCGTTCACCGGTTTGCGCAACCTGCAGCTGCCAGCCCTGAGCGCTGGCGTATTCCATTACCCACGGCAGCAGCGGTTGATCGCCCGCCACCGTCAGGCGTGAGGCTTTACGCCACCAGTAAGCCGAAGAGGGCATTTCCGGCCATTCCCGGGCATAGAGTTCCCCCTGCCAGGCGGGCTGCCAGGGCAGGATCCTGACGGCGGTTTGTTTACTCTCCGGCTGGCCCGAAACCGGATCGCAGCGCCCTTCCACCAGCGCATTCACCTTTCCCTGGCGGGAAAACCCGGCGTTCCAGTGCATCGGGGCAAAGGCCTCGCCTTCCCGTATCCCGTCGCTGACGCACACTCTTGCCACCATCACGCCGCGCGGCGAGCTGATGCGCGCCAGCTGGCCGTCGCACAGGGAAAACCGAACGGCGTCTGCGGGGCAAATCTCAACAAACGGTTCGGCGATATGCTGCATCAGCCTCGCCACGTATCCCGTTCGGGTCATGGTATGCCACTGATCGCGGATGCGCCCCGAGTTGAGAATCAGCGGGTATAACGCGCTGACCGTCGCGCCGTGCGACAGAGGGTTAACGGGAACGATGTTTCGGCACGGGAAATCCCCCGTCGGCCACTGCCAGGGCTCAAGCTGCTCCCACTCCTCACGGGTTAGCGCTGCCAGTTCATGAAGATTCAACGCCCGCGCGCCGTCATTTTCAAAGGCCGTCAGCGCCGCATGTTCGCAAAAAATCTCGTGCGGATGTTGCCAGGCAAAGGACTCGCCGTAGCCCAGCCGTTTCGCCATCTGCGCGACGATCCACCAGTCCGGCTTCGCCTCGCCCGGCGCGGGCAGAAACGCGCGCTGGCGCGAAATGCGGCGCTCGGAATTGGTCACCGTGCCGTCCTTCTCTCCCCAGCCCAGCGCCGGAAAACGGATATGGGCGAATCGGCTGGTGTCGGTATCGTTCATCACCTCAGAGATCATCACCAGCGGGCAGTTCGCCAGCGCCTGACACACCGCGTGGCTGTCCGGCAGCGAGACGGCAGGATTGGTGCCCATGATCCACACCGCCTTCACCTCACCGCGAGCAATGGCATCAAACAGCTCCACCGCCATCAGGCCCGGCGTCTGCGCCAGCCGTTCCGTTCCCCAGAAACGCGCCACCCGCGAGAGGTCGTCCGGCTCAAAGTTCATGTGCGCCGCCAGCTGGTTCGCCAGCCCGCCCACTTCCCGTCCGCCCATCGCGTTTGGCTGTCCGGTCAGCGAAAACGGGCCGCAGCCCGGACGGTTGAACTTCCCGCTGGCAAGATGAACGTTAATGATGGCGTTACACTTGTCGCTGCCGCTGGCGGACTGGTTGATCCCCATCGTGTAGAGCGTAATCGCGCGAGGCGCGGTGACAAACCAGTCGTAAAAGGTAGCAATCTCCTCTGACGGAAGGTCGCAAAACTCCGCCACGCGGGCAATCGGCCACTCCTCATCACCCTGGATCAGATTGAGTAACCCGACATACAGCCCGGCGTCGCTGCCGGGGGCGAGCGCAAGATGCAGATCGGCTATATCGCAGGTGGCGGTGCGGCGCGGGTCAATCACCACCACCTTCATCTGCGGATTACTGTGCTTTGCCTGCACCAGCCGCTGATACAGCACCGGATGGGTCCATGCAGCGTTGGATCCCACCAGCACCACCAGTTTGCTGTTTTCCACATCCTCATAGCTGCACGGCACCACGTCTTCGCCAAAGGCGCGCTTGTAGCCGACCACCGCCGAAGACATGCAGAGCCGGGAGTTGGTATCAATGTTTGCCGCACCGATAAACCCTTTCATCAGCTTGTTGGCGGCATAGTAATCCTCGGTCAACAGCTGGCCGGAGGCGTAAAACGCCACCGCCTGCGGCCCCCATTTATCGATAATCTCCCGCAGGCGCTCTCCTGCCGCGCTCAGCGCCTGAGCCCAGTCCACCTCAAAGCCGTCAACGACCGGGCGCAAAAGCCGCCCCTGTAACCCCGTGGTCTCCCCCAGAGCCGATCCTTTCACGCACAGGCGACCCAGGTTCGCAGGATGGGTTTCATCTCCCCGAACGCTGACCGCTTCACCTTCCACGCGGGCGACCACGCCGCAGCCCACCCCGCAGTAGGGGCACGTTGTCCGGGTTTCCGTCATGAGGCCTCCGCACGCATTACCAGGGCGTCGCTGCCAACCCACACCTTGCCGTTTTCAATTTTCACTGGCCAGGCGCGCACCGCGGGTTCGCCGTTCTCCACCTGACAGCCGTCGCGCAGGCGAATGCGCTGCTTGTAGAGCGGTGAAATCACCACCGGCTCGCCCGCCGCATCGCCAAGAATGCCGCGGGAAAGCACGTTCGCATCGCCGCCCGGCTCCCGATCGTCGAGGGCGTAAACGGTTTTGCCAAAGCGGAAGAGCGCAATCGGCTTACGTCCAAGCCGCGCGCCGATGCCCGCCTGCTCGGGGATATCGTCGATGCCGCAAATTTCCTGCCAGCGCTTGCTTTCATCCGGCGCGGTGTCGTTCACCGTCGTGCGGAACAGCGCCAGGCGGTTGGGATCGCTGAGCGTGGTTTGCCATTCGCACTGGTAGGTTTCCACCACCCGGGCCATCTCCTGCTCCAGCTCGTGGGCGATGCCGAGGCTGTCGTTGAGGATCACCTCGCGCAGATAGTCGAGGCCGCCGTCAAGGTTGTCCATCCAGGTGCTGGTGCGCTGCAGGCGATCCGCCGTGCGGATGTAAAACATCAGGAAACGGTCAACGGTGCGGATCAGCGTTTCATCATCGAGATCGCTGGCGAAGAGATCCGCGTGGCGCGGCTTCATCCCGCCGTTGCCGCACAGATAGAGGTTCCAGCCCTTATCGGTGGCAATGACCCCCACGTCTTTGCTCTGCGCCTCCGCGCACTCGCGGGTGCAGCCGGAGACCGCCATTTTGATTTTGTGCGGTGCGCGCAGCCCCTTGTAGCGGTGCTCAAGCCTGACCGCGAGGCCGGTGGAGTCCTGCACCCCGTAGCGGCACCAGGTTGAACCGACGCAGGATTTCACCGTGCGCAGGGATTTCCCATAGGCGTGTCCGGTCTCAAAACCGGCCTCCACCAGCGCCTGCCAGATCTCAGGCAGCTGTTCCAGAGTGGCGCCGAAAAGGTCGATTCGCTGTCCGCCGGTAATTTTGCTGTACAGGCTGTAGCGTTTCGCAATCTGCCCGATGGCGATCAGCCCGTCGGCGGTCACTTCCCCTGCGGGCATGCGCGGCACGATGGAGTAGGTGCCATCCTTCTGGATGTTGGCGAAGTAGCGGTCGTTGGTGTCCTGCAGCGGCAGGTGCGCCGGTTTCAGCAGATACTCGTTCCAGCAGGAGGCGAGTACCGACCCCACCAGCGGCTTGCAGATCTCGCATCCGTGCCCCTGTCCGTAGCGGCTAATCAACTGGTCGAAAGTGCGGATATGGTTGACCCGCACGAGGTGGTATATCTCCTGGCGCGAGTACGGGAAGTGCTCGCAGATGTCCTTTTTCACCTCCACGCCCTGCTCCGCAAGCTGGAACTCCATCACCTGCTTCACCAGCGCGCTACATCCCCCGCAGCCGGTCGCCGCTTTGGTGCACTGCTTAACGGCGCCGATATCCGCCGCGCCCGCGCTCACCGCCCGGCAGATATCGCCTTTACTGACGTTATGACAGGAGCAGATCTGCGCGCTTTCCGGCAGCGCCGCCACGCCCAGCGCTTTTGGCGCGCTGCCTGACGACGCGGGTAAAATGAGCGTTTCCGGCTCTTTCGGCAGGGCTATCCCGTTGAGCATCATCTGCACCAGCGTGGCGTACTCGCTGGCATCGCCCACCAGCACGCCGCCGAGCAGCGTTTTACCGTCGTGGCTGACCACGATTTTCTTGTAGACTTGCTGCGGACCGTGCGTCCACTGGTAGCTCAGCGCCCCCGGGGTGCGCCCGTGCGCGTCGCCGAACGAGGCCACGTCCACGCCGAGCAGCTTGAGCTTAGTGCTCATATCCGCGCCGGTGAAGGTTTTATCCTCACCCGCCAGCGCGGCGGCGGCCACCCGCGCCATCTGATAGCCGGGCGCGACCAGTCCGAAGATTTTCCCCTCCCACAGGGCGCATTCGCCGATGGCCAGCACGTCCGGATCGGAAGTCTGGCAGCCGTCGTCAATGCAGATCCCGCCGCGTTCGCCGATAGCCAGCCCGCTGCTGCGCGCCAGCGCGTCCTGCGGACGGATGCCCGCCGAAAAGACCACCATGTCCGTTTCCAGTTGTTCGCCATCGGCAAAGCGCAGCACCAGCCCGCCGTCCGCGGTGGCGATCTCCGTCGTGGCTTTACTGGTGTGAACGCCGACGCCCAGCGCCTCGATTTTCTTGCGCAGCATCGCCGCGCCATCGCTGTCGAGCTGGACCGCCATCAGGTTGGGCGCAAATTCCACCACGTGGGTTTCCAGCCCGAGCTGCTTCAGGGCATTCGCCGCCTCCAGTCCGAGCAGGCCGCCGCCAATCACCACGCCGCGGCGCGAGCCCGCCGCATGTGCAGCAATGTTGTCCAGGTCGTCAAGGGTGCGGTAGACAAAACAGCCCGGCAAATCGTTGCCCGGCACGGGCGGAACGAACGGGTATGAGCCTGTCGCCAGCACCAGCTTGTCCCAGTGGGTCTCATGCCCGCTGGCGGTGCGCACCACGCGCGCGTCGCGATCGATAGCGACGATCTGCTGCGACAGGCGCAGCTCAATGCCGCTGTCGGCAAAGAAATCCCCCTCCACCAGCGAGAGCGACGCCGCGCTGCGGCCGCCAAAATATTCCGACAAATGCACGCGGTCATAGGCGGCATAGCGCTCCTCGCCAAAGACGACGATCTGATACTGCTGATGCAGATTGTGCTTAACGCAGTCTTCGAGGAAATGATGGCCGACCATACCGTGCCCAACCACCACCAGAGTAGGTTTTGTCATAGCATTCTGTCCTGCAACCTGCGGTTGCGTAGTGAAACGATCGAACAGCCAGTCCGCGTGGGCGGGCGTGGCCGTTGCCAGTAAATCGGTAAACGTTGCCGCGCTGCGGCAGTCGCCCATCAGCAGCGCGCCAGCCAGCGCCCCCTGATGGATCAATAAACGACGATAGTGGCGGGTCAGAGGATCCCATGCGCTCCAGACCACGTCGCCCTCCTGCTCCGCCGCGCGGCCGAGGCTGAACAGCTCCACGCCCGTCACCTTGAGGCGCATCCCGCTGTCGGTCAGGGTAAACGGCGCGGTGGCGTCCCCGGCCAGCCGCGCGGCGAGGATCTCCGCCTGCACCATGCAGGGGGCGACCAGGCCAAGCGTCTGCCCGTCAATTTCGCAGCACTCGCCGATGGCATAGACGTTCGGTTCGGAGGTTTGCATCTGGTGATCCACCACGATGCCGCGCGCGCAGCGAATGCCGCTGGCCAGCGCCAGCGCGACGCTGGGCTGCACGCCGGTCGCCAGCACCACGCGCGCGGCGGCGACGCTGCGTCCGTTGAGCAGCGTCACGCTATTTCCGCTCACCGCTGCGATGCCCGAGGCGAGCTCACAGCGCACGCCCCGCGCCGCCAGAGCCTCTTCCAGCAGCATTCCCGCCTGCCGATCAAGCTGCTGCTCCATCAGCCACGGACCGCGATGAACAAGCGTGACGTTGTCACCTGAGCGCGCCAGCGCCGCCGCCGTCTCAACCCCGAGCACGCCGCCGCCCAGCACCACCGCCGGACCGGCGATCGCCCGAATGGCCCGCGTATCCTCCAGAGTGCGGAACGTGAACACATGCGGTGCATCGCAGCCGGGGATTGGCGGAATAAAGGGCGTTGATCCGGTGGCAAACACCAGCGCATCCCAGCTCAGCGTGCGGGCGGTGGTTTGCACTTCCCGCGCGTCCACGTTCACGGCGATCGCCTTTTCACCCCGCAGCACCGTCACGCCGCGCGCCTGGTACCAGTCGTCATCCTGAAGGCAGATGTCTGCAGCCTGCTTTTCACCGCCCAGCACCGGCGAAAGCTGGATGCGGTTATAGGCATGCTCCGGCTCCTCGCCGATGACGGTGATAGCGAAACGACCGGCAGCACGCCCGGTGAGCGAGGCAATCAGCCGCGTGGCCGCCATGCCATTTCCGATAATGACCAGTCGCATCCAGGCCCCCTCGTTACGCCGCTTTCGGCTGCTTTTCATAGAGGAAATGAAGGATCTGCTGGCGCATGTGGTGATAGCGGCTGTCGTCGGCCAGCTGCACCCGGTTGCGCGGGCGCGGCAGATCGACGCGCAGGATCTCCCCGACGGTGGCCGCCGGGCCGTTGGTCATCATCAGCACGCGATCGGAGAGCAGCACCGCCTCGTCCACGTCGTGGGTAATGAGCACGATCGTGGTGTTCAGCGCCTGCTGGATCTGCATCACCGAGTCCTGCAGATGCGCGCGCGTCAGGGCATCGAGCGCGCCGAAGGGTTCATCCATCAGCAGGACTTTCGGCTTCATCGCCAGCGCGCGAGCAATGCCGACGCGCTGCTTCATGCCGCCGGAGATCTCCCCCGGGCGCTTGTGCAGGGCGTGCCCCATCTGCACGCGGTCGAGGTTGTGTTCAATCCACTCCCTGCGCTCCGCCTTGCTCATGCTGTGGCGGAACACGTGATCGACCGCCAGGGCCACGTTGTCAAAGCAGGTGAGCCACGGCAGCAGCGAATGGTTCTGGAACACCACCGCACGTTCCGGACCCGGACCGGCGATTTCGCGGTTGTCGCAAATCAGCCCGCCTTCCGTCGGCAGGGTAATACCGGCGATGAGGTTAAGGAGCGTCGATTTGCCGCAGCCGGAGTGACCAATCAGGCTCACGGTTTCGCCCTCGTGGATATCAAAAGAGACGTTCTGCAGCGCCAGAAACTCGCCGCTGGCGGTGGAAAAAAGCTGGCTCACGGCCTGGACCTGAATTAATGGTTTCATGTTCGCTCCTTATTTTTCCTGCCAGCTAAAGCGACGGGCGATCAGCATCAGCCCCTGCTCCAGCAGCAGCCCGACCACGCCAATGATGACGATGGCGATGAGAATGTTTTCGACGTTGAGGTTGTTCCACTCGTTCCAGATCCAGAAGCCGATCCCTAAACCTCCGGTGAGCATCTCGGCGGCGACGATCACCAGCCAGGCGATGCCGATGGAGAGACGCACCCCGGTCAGCACCGCGGGCAGCACCGCCGGGAAGAGAATGCGGCGCATAATGGTCCACTCGGAAAGCTGTAGCACCCGGGCCACGTTGAGGTAGTCCTGCGGAATGCGGCGCACGCCTTCGGCGGTGTTGATCACCATCGGCCAGATGGAGCAGATAAAAATGGTCCAGCTCGACGCGGGCTCCGCTTTCTGAAACAGCAGCAGGCCGATGGGCAGCCAGGCCAGCGGGCTAACCGGGCGTAACAGCGCGATCAGCGGGCCGAACATGCGAGAGAAAAAGGTGAAGCGACCAATCAGGAAGCCGAGCGGGATCCCGGCGAGCGCGGCCAGGCCAAACCCCACCGCCACGCGCTGTAATGAGGCGAGCACGTTCCAGCCGATGCCCATGTCGTTTGGCCCGTCGCGATAAAACGGATCGGCAAACAGGGTGATGGCGGAATCGAGCGTGCTGAGCGGCGTCGGGAAACCTTTGCTGTTAATCGCCGCCAGCTGCCAGAGCACCACCAGCAGTCCCAGACCGAGAAACGCCGGGATGATGCGCTGAAGGATCGCATTAATCCGACGCGCAAACGTCGGCGTACGGCGGCGAACCTGCACCGAAGGCAGGAGAAACACCTCTCCACTCTCCGGCGTCTCGTGTGAATTCGTCTTTTGCAGATGCTGCATAATCAGGCCCCTTTACGGTGAATAGCGAAACGGCTGGCGTATCCTTCCGGATCGGTACCGTTCCAGACGGTGCCGTCCATCAATGTGCTGCTGCGTAATGGTGAAGTCGGTGTGCTGATGCCCCCCACCGCCGTGGCGGCATCCTGCCAGACCGCGGTCTGGTTAATGCGCTGCGCGATGCCCGCGTAGTCCGGCGCGGATTTGAGCAAGCCCCAGCGGCGGAACTGGGTTAAGAACCACATGCCGTCTGAGAGATATGGGTAGCTGACGGCCCCCCCGTTGAAGAAGCGGATTGGGTGCGCGTCCTGCCAGCGCTGGCCCAGGCCGTTGTCGTACTCGCCGAGCATGCGTCCGGTGAGATACTGTTCCTTGCAGTTGAGCCACGCCCGGCGGGAGAGGATCTGCGCGGTTTCGCGTTTGTTTTCCGGGGACGCCTCGATCCAGCGCGCGGCCTCCATCACGGCGCTCACCAGCGCCCGCGCGGTGTGCGGGTTTTTCTCCACCCAGTCGCGGCGCGTGCCGAGGATCTTTTCCGGATGATCGGCCCAGATGGACTGCGACGTGGCGGCGGTAAAGCCGATCCGGTCGTTAATCGCCCGCGCGTTCCACGGCTCGCCGACGCAGAAGCCCACCATGTTGCCAATGCGCATGTTCATCACCATCTGCGGCGGCGGCACCACTACCGTGCGCACGTCGTCAAAGGGGTTAATGCCCGCGCTGGCCAGCCAGTAGTACAGCCACATGGCGTGCGTCCCGGTCGGGAAGGTGTGCGCGAAGGTATAAGTGCCAGGCGCCTGCTGCCCAATCAGCTTTTTCAGCCCATCGAGATCGCGAACGCCCTTCTCCGCCAAATCTCTGGAGAGCGTGATGGCCTGACCGTTCTGGTTGAGGGTCATCAGGTTCGCCATCTGCTGCGGCTTGCCGGCGATGCCCAGCTCCAGGCCGTACAGCAGGCCGTAGAGAATGTGCGCGGCGTCGAGTTCGCCTGCCACCAGCTTGTCGCGCACCGCCGCCCAGCTCGCCTCTTTAGTGGGCACAATGGTAATACCGTATTTTTTATCAAAGCCTTTCAGCGCCGCGATAACCACCGGGGCGCAGTCGGTCAGCGGGATAAACCCGATGCGCACCGTTTCCTGCTCCGGTTTATCCGAGCCTGCCGCCCATGCGGCCTGCATGACACCCGGTAACAGCATTGCGCCACTCGCCAGCACGCTGGCCTGCAAAAAACGCCGTCTCGACAAATCCGCCATGACCACTCCTGAAAAAAACCAAAAAAAAGCGCCCATGATGCCGAAGCACCAGTGGACGCCTTTATCCCGAAGACGCATGCGCCGCCGTTGGCGCATCGTCAAAAATGGTTAATCTGATAATGCAAAGTGAATGCCAGGTTTTAACCCGCTGTTTCCGGGGCGCTAACCGAACTTCCCTCGCCTGCACGCACCTTAATCAGGCACAAAATGCCCGCTGACCGTGCAGCTACTCCTTTGGTGTTACCTGCCACAAATTCTTCACCATCAGCAGCGCGCGGGCGATATCCACCATCCTTTGGTTCTTGTCCATCGCCATTTTGCGCAGCGCCGTCCAGGCCTGTTCCTCACTCATATTCTGATGGGTCATCAGCACGGTTTTCGCTTTATCAATGACTTTGCGCTCTTCAAGCGTATCGCGCAGCGACGCAAGCTGGCGCGAGAGCTGTTCTATCTCGCGTGCCTGCTGGCGCAGCAGGGTGAGCAACGGTTTTTCCGGATACTGTATCAGCGGATCGTCCCGTTCATCGGCGGGAGGCACGTACTCATCGTTACGGTAAATACGCTCCTCCACCGCCGTCATCAGATCGGCGATGATCGTCTCCTCCAGCGTGCGCAGATGCTCAAGGCGCGCGGTTTGCAGAGCAAACCAAGCCAGAGCGGTAAGGCCATCATCCGCGGCAGGCTGGCGGGTACAGGCTACGCGCCGGAGTTGCTCCGTTTCACGATCGGGCTGGCAGTGCAGGGAAAAGGTGGTCTGGACGTCAGCATGGCTGTGCGAAAGAAAGATCTCAAAGCAGGCCTGCTGCCCGTCGATGCGGTCAACCAGCCTCTGGCGAGTCACATCATCGAAAAAGCCCTGCGTGAAGCCAATTGCCCCCAGGGCCCGCTCCTGTCCCGCCAGCTCTTTCCCCTGCATCAGGCTATAAAGGGCAACAAAACGCCCGGCGATTTGCGGATCGTCAATGCTGTCATTGAGCTGCGGCACGATACTGAGCAGATGGCGAAGCATGCGGGAGTAATGTTCCATCGCCTGCGGCGCCGTTACCGTTTGCTGAATAACACCGTCGCGCAGCAAGGGAAGCATATCAAGGCTCTGAAGCGCGCCGCCGATGCGTTCACAGACGCTACTTCCCGCTATCGGCGACTGTTTTTCAAGAATGTCATAAAGTGCAGCGAGGTTTTCATCCACCAGCGCCCGGCTGGCTTTGCATTCAGGAGCGTAGAGCTTACCCTGTGAACAGAGCCAGACGTTGGACGCCCCACGCTCGCACTGTAACATGTGCACCAGTTGGCTAATGCCGTGCACAAGTACGCCCAGCTGTGCCAGCTTGCTGAGCTGCTCCCGGCGCATCATCCTTGCGCGCTCGAGCCATTCGGCAGCGCCTGGCGAAATGCCAGCCATTAATGTCATGCTTACTCTCCAGAACAGCGAAACTCGGGAAAGCTAAGCAATATTCGTGCCTTTATAAGAACAGGAGTCAACATGCAAAATATTGTGATCGTCGCCAACGGTGCGGCTTACGGCAGCGAATCCCTTTTCAACAGCCTGCGCCTGGCGATTGCGCTGCGTGAAAAAGAGAGTGACCTGGCGTTACGACTCTTTTTGATGTCGGATGCGGTCACCGCGGGGCTGAAAGGTCAAAAACCGGCAGAAGGCTATAACATTCAGCAGATGCTGGAGATCCTCACCGCGCAAAACGTGCCGGTGAAGCTGTGCAAGACCTGCACCGACGGCCGCGGCATTACCGGTCTGCCGCTGATTGATGGCGTAGAGATTGGTACGCTGGTTGAGCTGGCCGAGTGGACGCTGACCGCCGATAAAGTATTAACTTTTTAATAATAAACCCATAAAAATATTATTTTCTTATGGACGCGGTTTCAGCATCAAGTTTACCTGCGGGGTTGCCGATAGGCATGGAAACAACACAGCAGGTATTTCACTTATGTTCAGATCGATTCGTGCACGCATCATCGCGACGACGGCAGGCTGTCTGGTCGTCGCCCTTCTCCTTAACACCGTTATCAACTTCCAGGTCACGCGCCAGGATAACCAGCAGTCCCAGCGCGATATTCTGACCAGCACCAGCGCCAGCCATAACATGGCGATTGCCGACTGGGTAAAAAGCAAGATGTCGGTGATCGCCTCCGCGCAGACCGTTGCGCTGAGTGACGACCCGGTTCCGGTGTTTAAACAGCTTGCACAGGCGGGTGGATTCACCAACGTCTATGTTGGCTACGCCAGCAAAACGGCGAAATTCTCTGAACCGGCGGGCGTTCCGGCGGACTATGACCCCACTATTCGCCCGTGGTATCAGCAGGTGGTCAGCACGGACGGTCCGGTTGTCACCGCGCCCTACGTTGACGCGGGGACCGGTAAACTGGTGGTAACCTTTGCGGTGCCGGTGAAAGAAAATGGCACGCTCAAAGCGGTGGTGGCGGGCGATGTGGCGATGGACAGCGTGGTGGCTAACGTGCGCGGGATCCATCCAACCCCGGCCAGCAGCGGGTTGCTTCTGAACAGCGACGGCAGCGTGATTGCCGCTAACGATCCGGCCCTCACGCTGAAACCGTTTGGTGAGACGATCAAAGGCATTGATTTTGCTGCGCTGAAAAGCGGTAACCTCGTCGACGGAACGCTGAACGACGCGGAAAAAACCTTCGTGGCGACAGCCGTGCCGGGCACAAACTGGCTGTTAGTCGTCGCGCTCGACAGCGGTGACGCCACCTCCGGCATGCGTTCCCTGCTTAAAGCCTCGGGGATTTCGCTGGTGATCCTCGCACTGCTGAGCGGCGCCATTGTGCATTTCCTGATTGCCCGCTTGCTCAAGCGCTTGTCCGACATTCGCGACGCGATGCACAACATTGCTAACGGGACTAACGATCTGTCCCAGCGCCTGCCGGACAGCGGCGAAGACGAGGTTGCGCAGATTGCGCAGGCCTTTAACGCCTTCAGCGATAAGCTGTCGGTAGTGATGGTGCAGCTCCGTGACGCCAGCGAATCGGTGAAAAACGCCGCGCAGGAGATTGCCGCAGGTAACCAGGATCTTTCCGGACGTACCGAGCAGGCGGCATCCAGCCTGCGCGAGACGGCCAGCGCCGTGGAGCAGATCACCGCCTCCGTGACCCAGTCGAATGAATCGGCGGCAGAAGCCAACGATCAGGCGAGCAAAGCCTCAGCGGCCGCGGCGCGCGGCGGCGAGGTGGTATCGCAGGCGATCAGCACCATGCAGTCCATTGAAGTCGCGTCGGCTAAAATTGGCGATATCACCAGCGTGATTGACGGCATTGCTTTCCAGACCAACATCCTGGCGCTGAACGCCTCCGTCGAGGCGGCGCGTGCGGGTGAGCAGGGGCGCGGGTTTGCCGTCGTAGCTGGCGAAGTGCGTAACCTGGCGAGCCGTAGCGCTCAGGCGGCGAAAGAGATCAAATCCCTGATCGATTCCACCACCGACAGCGTGGCGACCGGCTCCCGCTACGTGCATCTGGCGGGGGAAAGCATGGATGAAATCCGCTCCAGCATCGGCAGCGTCTCCGGCATCATGCGCGAAATCTCCATCGCCACCAGCGAGCAGATGAAAGGGATTCATGAGATCAACCACGCGGTGACCCATCTCGACAGAATGGTTCAGCAGAACGCCGAGCTGGTGGTGGAATCCGCCGCCGCCGCGGGTGCCCTGCAGAGCCAGGCGGGCGACCTTGCTGAAACAGCCGGGCATTTCCGCATTTAATCTTCTTCCGGAGCGCGTTTAGCGGGTAAAACGCGCGCCAGCCTAAATTTTGAGGAATTTTGTCATTTTTGTTTAATCGTTATGCCATTTTTTGATCAAAATCAGCATCCCACCCCCTCCCGTTTGGTGTTATGCCATGAGTGAATTGTGAACAACATCACGCTCGGATATGGCAGCAGGGAGAGCGTTGTTTAAGACTACGGGGTAAAAAAATGGCACTGGTAAAAACAAGTTTGAAACTGTTTGGCGGGGATACGGTAGTGGTGCGTTGCTCAGAACGCTGTCGTATTCATCTGATGAGTTCGAAAGCGCAAAAACAGTCCCAGGCGGATATTCTCACCGTACAGGACGATAAAGCCTGGCTTACCGTGCCGTATACCGGGACGTGGGATGTGCTGATCGATAGCCACAGCCAGTCGCTGGAGCATTCCGTCAGCTACGTGGCAGCATAAGTTAAACGCCCGGCAAGCCGGGCGTATTGTCAGGCAAAACCCTGTCGCAGCGTGCTGTTGAGCGGGTTCCCTTCCAGCAGCGCCTTCACCTTCACCACCAGCTCATTCAGACAATCGTCCTGCATCCCGAGGCGGGTCAATTCCTGATCGAGGGAGAAGAGATACTGCGCGTTGGTGCCCAGCGGCCCGCTCGCGGCGGCAATCAACGGGGCAATCACCTGCGTGCGGGTATCCGCTTCATACAGCGGATGGCGCGGGTCCATAATAAACACCAGCGCATTGACGGTGCGTCCGTCGTCGAGTTCCAGCTTGCACCAGCTCGGCATATAGCAGCCGGTGATCATCTCGCGCTTCCAGAGCAGCGTAAGCTCCTCTTCCAGCGTGGCATCAGGCAGGCGATACGCCACGCCCGTGGTGCGCCCGCCCTCTTTCAGTGCAAGCATGCGCCCCGGCTGGCACGCGCTGCCGCGTCCGGCCGTCAGGCGCAGGCAAAATGCGCGATGCCAGCCAGGCAGCGTGCCCGTTGCCGATTCGACAAATTCGAGCGCCGGGTTCCACATCAGGGAGCCGTAGCCAAAAATCCATACCGGGCCATCATCCGGGCGGCAGGCAAGCGTGGCAGCGAGCGACGCCGCACGTTGTTCAGCTGACCAGAGAAGCGATTCCTCAATAGCACCAAATGCCGTCTTACAATCTGCCTTCATTAAGAAATCACGCGTTAACACTTTACACCTCCGCCACTGCATGCTTCCTTGCGACATCTGTAATTCGCCTTCCCGGCATTTTTTGCTGGTCATTTTGCCAGCAGTTAAATAACGATAAGCAATTAGCGGACCAGTTGCAATACAACGGAAGTTCAACCGCCTGAAAAGTCAAAATGAAGGCAGCGAATCATTTCACGGCTATTTCTTTTTATGCCATTTATCGTCGTCTCCTTTCTCATATTCATGTTTTACTGCGGCCCAGGCGACCTTGTGGGCCGTCTCTTCACGGCTGGCATCATCCCGGCGATCGTCCTTGTCTTTGTACTGATCCCAGGCGCTGTTAAACGCCTCTTTGTAGATATCCTGCGCGTGAGCGGGCAGCACGTTTTGCACATTATCCGGTAATTCACGTTTCGCTTTATAGGGCATCACTAACCTCTCTTTTGGTTAAAGAGATAAGTGTGGACGACGATACGCCATGGTGCCACCCGGCAATAATTTATGAATATATTAAATTTTTAATTTATTGTTATTTAATGAGTAATAAACAAAGAATATACATTATACCCATCATTAATGAAAATAATGACAAAGGGTAAAATTAAGTAAAAAATAAAGGGTATTTAACAGAGATCTGTTAGTTTAATGACCTCAAAAATCTATCTATAATTACAAGCACCTGCATTGATGGAGAAGCACATGACAGCAACACACGAGGCGGTAAAGACCCGCCACAAGGAGACGTCACTCATTTTCCCGGTTCTGGCACTGGCTGTGCTGCTCTTCTGGGGAAGCAGTCAGTCACTGCCAGTGGTGGTTGGTATCAACATTCTTGCCCTGGTCGGCATCTTAACCAGCGCATTTAGCGTGGTTCGCCATGCGGACGTCCTGGCCCACCGTCTGGGCGAGCCTTACGGATCGTTAATTCTCAGCCTTTCCGTCGTTATTCTCGAAGTCAGCCTGATTTCCGCGCTTATGGCGACCGGCGATGCCGCGCCGACGCTGATGCGCGACACGCTTTACTCGATCATTATGATAGTGACGGGCGGCCTGGTGGGCTTCTCTCTGCTGCTGGGCGGGCGCAAATTTGCGACCCAGTATATGAACCTGTTCGGCATTAAACAGTATCTGATCGCCCTCTTCCCGCTGGCGATTATCGTGCTGGTCTTCCCGATGGCGCTGCCGGGTGCAAACTTCTCCACCGGTCAGGCGCTGCTGGTCGCCCTGATTTCCGCCGCGATGTACGGCGTGTTCCTGTTGATTCAGACCAAAACGCACCAGAGCCTGTTTGTGTACGAGCATGAAGATGACGGCGACGATGATGACCCGCACCACGGCAAGCCGTCGGCCCACAGCAGCGCGTGGCATACGGTTTGGCTGATCGTGCATCTGATTGCGGTGATTGCCGTCACCAAGATGAACGCTAACCCGCTGGAGACGCTGTTAACCGAGCTGAACGCGCCGGTGGCGTTTACCGGCTTCCTGGTGGCCCTGCTGATTCTGTCGCCGGAAGGGCTGGGCGCGCTGAAAGCGGTGTTGAATAATCAGGTGCAGCGCGCAATGAACCTGTTCTTCGGCTCCGTACTGGCGACGATTTCACTCACCGTGCCGGTGGTGACGCTGATTGCCTTTATGACGGGCAACGAGCTGCAGTTTGCGCTTGGCGCGCCGGAGATGATTGTGATGGTCGCCTCGTTGCTGCTGTGCCAGATTTCGTTCTCAACCGGACGCACCAACGTGCTGAACGGCGCGGCGCATATGGCCTTGTTTATTGCGTATCTGATGACGATATTTGCGTAATTTTATCCGGTGCGGGCTGATGCCCTCACTCCAACCCTCTCCCACAGTGAGAGGGAGAACAAAAAACCCGCCGAAGCGGGTTTTTTATTAGTTGCTGGTATCCAGCTCGTCGAAGCTCTTCACCAGATCGTCAATCGCTTTGATCTGCTTCAGGAACGGCTCCAGCTTGTCCAGCGGCAGCGCGGATGGGCCGTCGCATTTCGCGTTAGCCGGATCCGGGTGCGCTTCAATGAACAGGCCTGCCAGACCGGTCGCCATGCCGGCGCGCGCCAGTTCGGTCACCTGCGCACGACGGCCACCGGACGCGGCGCCGAACGGGTCGCGGCACTGCAGAGCGTGGGTCACGTCGAAAATCACCGGAGACTGGCCGGAGACATTTTTCATCACGCTGAAGCCCAGCATATCCACAACCAGGTTATCGTAGCCGAAGTTTGCGCCACGGTCGCACAGGATAACCTTGTCGTTTCCGCCTTCGATAAACTTATCGACGATGTTACCCATCTGGCCCGGGCTCACAAACTGTGGTTTTTTCACGTTAATCACGGCACCGGTTTTCGCCATCGCCGCAACCAGGTCGGTCTGGCGAGCCAGGAACGCCGGGAGCTGAATCACGTCCACCACGTCTGCCACCGGCTGCGCCTGAGAGGCTTCGTGCACGTCGGTGATCACTTTCACGCCAAAGGTCTGCTTTAGCTCCTGGAAAATCTTCATCCCTTCTTCCAGGCCCGGGCCACGGTAAGAGTTGATGGAGGAGCGGTTGGCTTTGTCAAAAGAGGCCTTAAACACGTACGGAATGCCCAGCTTCTGGGTCACGGTCACGTAGTGTTCGCAGATACGCATGGCGAGATCGCGGGATTCCAGCACGTTCATGCCGCCAAACAGTACGAACGGCAGGTCGTTTGCTACCTTGATATCACCAATGCTAACCACTTTTTGTTTCATAGGATCGCCTTATTCAGGTGTGAATCGGAATTAAGATTAATGCAGTGTAATTTGTTTGTGCGAGATCGCGTTGATCTGCGCACGAATCATTTCGCTAATGGGGTCTTCCGGACATTGCTCGACGAAATAATTCAAATCATTCAGCGCCACGTGCTCACAGTCGAGCTGCGCGTAGATCAGACCGCGATCGCGAATTTCGTACGGATCTTCCGGGTTGAACTGCAGCAGCACTTCACTGGCGCGCAACGCCAGCTCCATCTGACGCTCTTCCATTAACGCAGACTTCAGCGTATCCAGCAGCTTGCGGATCACTTCTGCGTTATCCGCCTCGTCGAGATCTTCGTTGAAGAGTTCAGCCACCGGGCTGATATTGCCTTTCAGCCACACGTCCAGCGTATGTTCATCCAGCGTGTCGCCGTTGAAAGGATTAATGAGCCACATTTCGCCGTCCAGCCACTCTGCACGCAGGATCATCTGCGTCGGGAAAATGACCGGGACCAGCGGAATATCCAGACGGTGCGCGACCCACAGCAAAATAGAGCCCAGCGCCACGGCGCTGCCCTGACGATTTTTTAAGACCTGGTCCAGCCATAACGCGTCAGACAGGCGATACACGCCCCGCGTGTCGCAGAAACCCCATTCGCCGTAGAAAAGCTCCAGCAGCTTCTCTAATTGCCAGTCTTGCGGGCGAGCCTGATTAATCTCTTCACGCGCCAGGCTGACCAGATTCTCCAACTCATCGTAGACAAACTGCGACGTAAAATCGTCGCGAATCATCTCAGAAATCAGGATCATGCCATCGCAAAGCGGCACTTTATTAAATTCGAAATCGGCTAAGGACCTCATGACTTACCCCAGTAACGGTATTCTTGTGGTGGCGAGTTTAATGATGATGTACAGCACCACCAGACCCAGCAGAAAAGCGATAAACCCGACCTGCTGGCTGCGCGGACGACGACGCCCAAGCGCGATAAAACCCAAAACGATGTAGATGATAACGCCAAACAGCTTTTCAGTCAGCCATGCACCTTTATCAGTAAATGGCAGATAGCCGGTCTTCCACATGAGCCCGGCACCGGAAAGGAGCAATAGCGTGTCGATGCAGTGCGGCGCGATACGCACCCAGCGGGCATCCGTCAGTGGATTGTTGCTGTAGCGCCACCAGTAACGGACGATGAAAAAGCTGATGGTCAGCGCAACGGAAATGAGGTGGACGGTAATGAGCACGGTAAAGAGGCTCATAGCCACTGCCCCAGCGTCAGGCGTTCGTTGCCGCCGTAGTCGCGGCAGGTTTCGACAGCGGCGTAGCCAGCTTGCGTAAACAGTGCCCGAACGTCCTTTCCCTGCGTCCAGCCATGTTCAACGAGCAGCCAGCCGCCGGAAAGCAAATGTTTTCGTGACGTTGTCACAATGTGATCGAGATCGGCTAATCCCGCGTTGGCGGCCACGAGCGCCGTCAGCGGTTCGAAGCGCACGTCTCCCTGCGCAAGGTGCGGGTCATGTTCGTCGATGTAGGGAGGATTGCTGACAACCATCGCAAATGAGCTATTCTCCAGCGCCTCAAACCAGCTGCTTTGCAGCACCGTCACGTTGCAGAGCCCGTGACGTTCCACGTTACGCTGCGCCAGCGCCACCGCATCGGGCATTACGTCCACCGCCGTCACCGCGCAGTCGGGCCGCTCGGTAGCGAGCGCCAGCGCGATAGCCCCTGTCCCGGTACCGAGATCGAGAATGCTGCAGGCCGCCGCCGGTAAACGCGCCAGCGCCTGCTCCACAAGACACTCGGTGTCCGGACGCGGGATCAGCGTCGCCGCCGAGACGTACAGCGGTAACGACCAGAACTCACGCTCACCGACAAGGTGCGCCACCGGCTCGCCGGTTTTACGGCGGGCAAGCAGCGCGGCGAGCTGCGCTTCCTGTTCCGCGGTCAGTTCGCTTTCACCAAAAGCCAGCAGATACGTGCGGGCTTTACCCGTCACATGCTCAAGCAAAATTTCGGCGTCGCGTTTCGGGCTTTCGCTTTCTGAAAGCTCACCGGCCGCCTCACGTAACCAGCGCTGAAAATCCATTATTCCTGCTCGGACAGCGCCGCCAGCTGGTCGGCCTGGTATTCCTGCACGATAGGCTCGATCAGCATATCCAGCTTCCCTTCCATCACCTCGTCCAGACGGTACAGCGTCAGGTTGATGCGGTGGTCGGTTACGCGCCCCTGCGGGAAGTTATAGGTGCGGTTACGGTCGCTGCGATCGCCGCTGCCCAGAAGGTTACGGCGCGTAGAGGCTTCCGCCTGCTGGCGTTTCGCCATTTCGGCTGCGTGGATACGCGCGCCCAGCACGGACAAAGCTTTGGCTTTGTTTTTGTGCTGGGAACGCTCGTCCTGACATTCAACGACGATGCCGGTCGGCAGGTGGGTAATACGGATGGCGGAATCGGTGGTGTTAACGTGCTGACCGCCCGCGCCAGAGGAGCGGAACGTATCAATACGCAGGTCCGCCGGATTGATATCCGGCAGTTCAGCCTCCGGCAGCTCCGGCATCACCGCAACCGTACAGGCGGAGGTGTGAATGCGGCCCTGAGATTCGGTGGCCGGTACGCGCTGCACGCGGTGACCGCCGGATTCAAACTTGAGACGACCGTACACGCCGTCGCCGCTGATCTTGGCGATAACCTCTTTGTAGCCACCATGTTCGCCTTCGTTGGCGCTCATGATCTCCACTCGCCAGCGACGCGATTCGGCGTAGCGGCTGTACATGCGGAACAGATCCCCGGCAAACAGAGCCGCTTCGTCACCGCCGGTACCGGCGCGCACTTCCACAAACGCGTTACGCTCGTCGTCCGGATCTTTCGGCAGCAGAAGCACCTGAAGCTGCTGCTCCATCTCTTCAGAACGCGCTTTCGCATCCTGCAACTCTTCCTGCGCCATCTCGCGCATTTCAGGATCGTCGAGCATCATCTGCGCGGTTTCGATATCTTCCTGAACCTGTCGCCAGTCGGTAAAGCATTTAGAAACATCACTTAACTGCGCGTATTCACGCGAGAGCGCGCGAAAACGTTCCTGGTCCGCAATGGTCCCGGCATCCCCGAGCAGCGCCTGTACTTCTTCATGGCGCTCGCGCAGAGCTTCCAGTTTAGCGACGATAGAAGGCTTCATAGGCGTAAGTGCACCTTGTCTTAGAAAATGGGTATAGGGCGCTATTCCAGCCCGAGGCTGTTGCGCAGAATAGTCAGGCGTTCATCATCCCCGTCACGGGCGGCCTGCTGAAGAGATTTGGTTGGTGCATGGATCAGGCGGTTGGTCAGTTTCCACGCCAGGTCCTGCATAATCGCATTTGCGTCGCCGCCCTGTTCAAGGGCTGCTAACGCTTTGGCAGTCAGGTCATCACGCACCTGCTCCGCCTGCCCGCGGTACTCGCGGATGGTCTCGCTGACGCTTTGCGCGCGCAGCCAGGCCATAAACTCACTGGTTTCCTGCTCAACGATGGTTTCCGCCTGAACCGCCGCCGCTTTACGCTGAGCAAGGTTGTGCGAAATGATGCTTTGCAGGTCATCCACGCTGTAGAGATAGGCGTTAGGCAGCTTGCCCACTTCCGGCTCAACATCACGCGGGACGGCGATATCCACCAGCAGCATCGGCTGATTACGGCGGGACTTCAGCGCACGCTCCACCATCCCTTTCCCGATAATCGGCAGCGGGCTGGCGGTAGAGCTGATAATAATGTCCGCCTCTTTCAGGCGTTCATCGATGTCGCTCAGGGCTACCACCTCTGCACCCACTTCATCCGCCAGCACCTGCGCGCGTTCGCGGGTGCGGTTAGCGATAATCATCTTTTTCACTTTATGCTCGCGCAGATGGCGCGCCACAAGTTCGATGGTTTCGCCCGCCCCCACCAGCATCACGGTGACGGTAGAAAGGGATTCAAAGATTTGGCGCGCAAGGGTGCAGGCCGCGAAAGCAACAGAAACCGCACTGGCACCAATGTCGGTTTCGGTTCGCACACGCTTCGCCACGGAGAACGACTTCTGGAACATGCGCTCCAGCTCGCTGGCCTTCAGATGCCCTTTTTGCGAATCCGCAAAGGCTTTTTTCACCTGACCCAGAATTTGCGGCTCGCCCAGCACCAGCGAATCCAGCCCGCTGGCGACGCGCATCAGATGGCTGACGGCATCGTTGTCCTGATGCCAGTACAGGCTGTTGCGCAGCTCGTCTTCATTGAGGTTGTGGTAGTCGCATAGCCAGCGGATCAGCGCTTCGTGCAGGTTGTCCTGCTCTTCCACGCTTAAATACAGCTCGGTACGGTTGCACGTCGAGAGCACCACGCCACCCTGCACCATAGGCTGTGCAAGCAGGCTGTCCAGCGCCAGGTCAAGCGTATCCGGCGAAAACGTTACGCGTTCTCGCAGCGAAACCGGAGCCGTTTTGTGGTTGATGCCGAGTGCTAATAGGGTCATGTTGAGCGGGAGTAGTACCAGCGTTAATAAGGTTAGCAGAACGCATCATACAGGATGCGCGAGATCAATAAAAGGGACTGCCCCCTTTCGGAGTAATAGGTTACACAACCCTTTGAGATAATTTGAACGTAGACGGTAGCCCCCTTCGACGCTAGCATTAACAGTTATAACTGCAACGTATCTCAAGGATTTGTCCTCATTATGACCCGACTGATTCGCCTGCTGCCGCTGGCAGCACTGGTTCTGACCGCCTGTACCGTCACCCAACCAAAAGGCCCGGGCAAAAGCCCTGACTCGCCTCAGTGGCGTCAGCACCAGCAGGACGTCCGTAATTTGAACCAGTACCAGACCCGCGGCGCTTTCGCTTATCTCTCTGACGAACAGAAGGTTTATGCCCGCTTTTTCTGGCAGCAGACCGGGCAGGACAACTACCGCCTGCTGCTGCTGAACCCGCTGGGCAGCACCGAACTTGAGCTTATCGCGAAACCGGGCGAAGCGCAGATCACCGATAACAAAGGCCAGCACTATACCGCGACCGATGCCGAAGAGATGATTGGCAAGCTGACCGGGATGCCTATCCCGCTCAACAGCCTGCGCCAGTGGATCCTTGGCCTGCCGGGTGAGGCAACTGACTACACCCTTGACGACCAGTACCGTCTGAGCCAGGTGAACTACACCCAGAACGGCAAAACCTGGAAAGTGGTGTACAGCGCCTATGACAGCAAGAGCAAACCGTCGCTGCCATCGAATATGGAACTGACCCAGGGCAGCCAGCGCATCAAGCTGAAAATGGACAACTGGATCGTTAAATGATGACCCACTGGCCCTCTCCGGCAAAGCTGAACCTGTTTTTATACATTACCGGCCAGCGCGCTGACGGTTATCACACCCTGCAGACGCTGTTTCAGTTTATTGACTATGGCGACACGATCTCCATTGAACTGCGCCAGGACGGGCAGATTTGCCTGCTAACGCCGGTCGAAGGCGTGGCGCATGAGGACAACCTGATCGTGCGCGCCGCGCGTCTGCTGATGAAAGCTGCGGCGGAATCAGGACGTCTGCCCGCGGGAAGCGGTGCGGATATCCGTATCGAGAAGCGCCTGCCGATGGGCGGCGGTCTGGGCGGCGGCTCATCCAATGCAGCCACCGTGCTGGTTGCGCTGAACCACCTCTGGGGCTGCGGGCTGTCGCAGGACGAACTGGCAGCCCTGGGCCTGACGCTGGGGGCGGATGTCCCGGTGTTTGTACGCGGTCACGCGGCCTTTGCCGAGGGCGTGGGGGAAATCCTCTCCCCGGCTGAACCGCCGGAGAAGTGGTATCTGGTGGCCCACCCTGGCGTGAGCATTCCGACGCCGGTCATCTTTAAAGATCCTGACCTGAAAAGGAATACCCCGGTTCGGTCAATAGAAACGTTATTAAATTGTGAATTCAGCAACGATTGCGAGGATATCGCAAGAAAACGTTTTCGCGAGGTTGATGCGGTGCTTTCCTGGCTGTTAGAATACGCGCCGTCGCGCCTGACTGGTACAGGGGCCTGTGTCTTTGCTGAATTTGACACCGAATCCGCCGCTCGTCAGGTGCTTGAGCAAGCGCCGGTTTGGCTGCATGGTTTTGTAGCACGCGGGATGAACACCTCCCCCCTACAGCAGGCCATTCTGGCGCAGACTGAGTTTCGGTGACAACGTCACCCTGTTCCAGACGTTGCATCGCGCTCTTTAATACACCGCCTGGATAGCCTTCGCCTGGCCCGCACAGTTTGCGGCGAACGCTATCCACCACTGGACGCATGCCTGAGGTTCTTCTCGTGCCTGATATGAAGCTTTTTGCTGGTAACGCCACCCCGGAACTAGCACAACGTATTGCCAACCGCCTGTACACTTCCCTCGGCGACGCCGCCGTAGGTCGCTTTAGCGACGGCGAAGTCAGCGTACAAATTAATGAAAATGTACGCGGTGGTGATATTTTCATCATCCAGTCCACCTGTGCTCCAACGAACGACAACCTGATGGAACTGGTTGTTATGGTCGACGCCCTGCGTCGCGCTTCCGCAGGCCGTATCACTGCTGTAATCCCTTACTTCGGCTATGCCCGTCAGGACCGTCGCGTCCGTTCCGCGCGTGTGCCAATCACCGCTAAAGTTGTCGCTGACTTCCTGTCCAGCGTCGGCGTTGACCGCGTACTGACCGTTGACCTGCACGCAGAGCAGATCCAGGGCTTCTTCGACGTTCCGGTTGATAACGTATTCGGCAGCCCAATCCTGCTGGAAGACATGCTGCAGCTGAACCTGGATAACCCAATCGTGGTTTCTCCGGACATCGGCGGCGTGGTACGTGCCCGTGCTATCGCTAAGCTGCTGAACGATACCGACATGGCAATCATCGATAAACGCCGTCCGCGCGCAAACGTTTCTCAGGTGATGCACATCATCGGTGACGTTGCTGGCCGTGACTGCGTTCTGGTTGATGACATGATCGATACCGGCGGTACGCTGTGTAAAGCCGCTGAAGCGCTGAAAGAGCGTGGTGCCAAGCGCGTATTCGCTTACGCGACTCACCCGATCTTCTCCGGTAACGCGGTAAACAACCTGCGCAACTCCGTCATTGACGAAGTGGTGGTATGCGATACCATCCCACTGAGCGACGAGATCAAAGCACTGCCAAACGTGCGTACGTTGACCCTGTCCGGGATGCTGGCCGAAGCGATTCGTCGTATCAGCAACGAAGAATCCATCTCAGCAATGTTCGAACACTAATCGAACACGGCCGAAAAACCCGCTGCGGCGGGTTTTTTTGTCTCCGGGTTTTATTTGTATGATTAATGCCTCCTTCACCTGCCATTCATATGACAGATGATGCGCATACGGATGATAGATAATTGTGAAAAACGTAGCCTCCTCACATGTTCTGCCCTTTCGCGCCCTCATCGACGCCTGCTGGAAAGAGAAGTACACCTCGTCACGCTTTGTCCGTGACCTGATTGCCGGGATCACCGTCGGCATTATCGCCATCCCGCTGGCGATGGCGCTGGCGATTGGCAGCGGCGTTGCGCCGCAGTACGGTCTGTACACCTCGGCCGTTGCCGGGATTGTCATTGCCCTGACGGGCGGTTCGCGCTTCAGCGTCTCCGGCCCGACCGCCGCCTTCGTGGTGATCCTCTACCCGGTTTCGCAGCAGTTTGGTCTGGCAGGCCTGCTGGTCGCCACCCTGATGTCCGGCGTCTTTTTGATTCTCTTTGGTCTGGCCCGCTTTGGTCGCCTGATTGAATATATTCCCCTTTCCGTGACGCTGGGGTTCACATCGGGGATTGGTATCACCATCGGAACCATGCAGATCAAGGATTTCCTCGGCCTGCAGATGCCCCACATACCGGAGCACTACCTGCAAAAAGTAGGGGCGCTGTTTATGGCGCTGCCGACGGCCAACCTGGGCGACGCCGCCATCGGGATTGTGACGCTGGGCACGCTGATCGTCTGGCCTCGCCTCGGTATTCGTTTGCCGGGCCATCTGCCCGCGCTGCTGCTGGGCTGCGCGGTAATGGCTATCGTCAATATGTTCGGTGGTCACGTCGCGACTATCGGCTCGCAGTTCCACTATGTTCTGGCGGACGGTTCACAGGGTAGCGGCATTCCGCAACTGCTACCGCAGCTGGTGCTGCCGTGGGACATGCCCGGCTCCAGCTTCACCCTAAGCTGGGATTCCCTGCGCGCCCTGCTTCCCGCCGCGTTCTCTATGGCAATGCTGGGGGCGATTGAATCCCTGCTCTGCGCCGTCGTTCTGGACGGCATGACCGGCACCAAACACAAAGCCAATAGCGAGCTGGTCGGTCAGGGATTAGGCAACCTCGTCGCGCCGTTCTTCGGCGGTATTACCGCAACGGCAGCCATCGCCCGCTCTGCGGCCAACGTGCGCGCGGGTGCAACGTCACCGGTTTCGGCGGTTATCCACTCCGTGCTGGTGATTCTCGCCCTGCTGATCCTCGCCCCGCTGCTCTCCTGGCTACCGCTTTCCGCCATGGCCGCCCTGCTGCTGATGGTGGCATGGAACATGAGCGAGGCGCATAAGGTGGTGAACCTGCTGCGTCGCGCGCCGAAAGACGACATCATCGTGATGCTGATCTGCATGTCGCTGACCGTGCTGTTCGATATGGTTATCGCCATCAGCGTCGGGATCGTGCTGGCTTCCCTGCTGTTTATGCGTCGCATCGCGCAGATGACGCGCCTTTCCCCGGTTAACGTCGAGGTGCCTGACGATGTGCTGGTGCTGCGCGTGATTGGCCCGCTGTTCTTCGCCGCGGCGGAAGGTCTGTTCAGCGATCTGGAGTCCCGCATCGCGGGCAAACGGGTTGTGGTGCTGAAATGGGATGCCGTACCGGTGCTGGATGCCGGCGGCCTGGATGCCTTCCAGCGCTTTGTGAAACGTCTGCCGGAAGGCTGCGAGCTGCGGGTGAGTAACCTGGAATTCCAGCCTCTGCGCACCATGGCGCGCGCGGGCGTGCAGCCGATCCCTGGCCGACTCTCCTTCTACCCTAACCGTGAAGCCGCGTTAGCGGATCTGTGAGTTACCTGATGCAGAGAAACGTCTCTGCATCATCACCCCGATCGCCTGCTGGAGCCATGCAAGCACGGCAGGCGTCATCCAGGTTCCTTTCATCAGGTGCGGTTCCTGCTGCATGGCAGCGCGAAACTTTTGCTGAGTTTCCGGGTTCTTGCCCGCGTAAGACTGGAACAATGCCAGCCAGTTTTCAGCCAGCTTTTGCGCCTCCTCCGAGGCGGGATCGGTATTTTCCCGCTGAGCCTGATGCAGTTTCGCCACCAGCGGCGGCCACTCCATCATACGGTCAAAGTAGTGTGCACGGGTAAAGGCTATCTCTTCGGCAGTGAGATACTTCTCCCATATGCAGAGCTTAGACTCCGCAAACGCGCGCGTGATGTAATCCGTCATCTCCGGCGTGATGCCGGTCTGCGCCTGCATCTGCGGTTCAACGCTGTGCATTTCGTTCAGCCGGGTGAGAAACTCCGGCTTGCCCGCCGTGTCCTGCTCCAGGCGTTCCATCCAGCGCGTCGCCAGATCCATCGCCCGCGCGTCCGTAGCGGGTATGCGCTGCTCCAGTAGCGTGTTGGCCTCTGCAACCAGCCCTGACCAGATAGCCGCCAGCGCATCCTTCTGCACCGCAAACGGCAGCTGCTGTAACTCTTCTTTGCTAAACCAGCGATCGTACATATTCATTAACTCCAGAGTCTGTAGCCAGGATTCCAGATCCGGCGTCGCATCGTCGAGAAGCCCGGTTCGCAGCTCCACCAGCCGGTCGCGCAGCGTATGTATGCTGCGCAGCTGTTTATCCAGCAGCGTGATTTGCGCATCGAGTAGCTCGGTTAAGGACAGCGACTCCTGTTCCAGGAAATCCCTGATTTCAGCAAGTTCCAGCCCCGCTTTTGACAGCGCCTGGATCATATGCAGACGCTGGACATCCGCCAGGTTGTAAAGCCGGTAACCTGCCGCGCTTCTGGCAGAAGGCAGCAACAACCCTGTTTGCTCATAGTGGTGCAATGTCCGCACGGTGATCCCGGCGCGTTTCGCCAGCTCACCCACCTGAATCAACATAACTGCTCCTTTTTCTTTGCCAGTGGCGCCACTCTGGAGCCTTACGTTACGTGAGGGTCAACCCTTGATGCAAAAAAAAACGACTCCCTCGGGAGCCGTTTCGGCGTTCTTTATCAGGCACTAGCTGTGCTTATGCTGATCGCGACGACAGCGTTTGTCGTAGTGGCGCACCCACCAGTATTTATCGCAGACCTCCTCATGTCCGCTCACGCGCGCCCCGGCGAGCCACAATACCGCACCAACGAAGATGCTCAATATCGCGCCATGCGCGAAGTATTGCGGGAGGTCAATCTGAGGTAACTGGTTTAAAATGGAATAACCTACGCCGGCTACCATCACGAACAGCCCCAACCCCATCAGCACGTTACCGAGTAACGAAGCGTTTTTGCGTTTCATGTGTCACCTCCGGAACTTTGGGTTGTCAGGGGAAAAGCCCCTAATCCTTGTGTGTAAAGTATAGACAACGCCCCTTTTATGAGTTGCGTGAATGATCACAATTACAGATAAGTCCCAAACAAAAGTTTACAAATAAGGCTTTGAACAGCTTGAAATTCTAATTGTTCAAATCAGAAATTATTCGTATTTCGCCGAGAAGATCGCAGAATTTTGTCAAGCGGCGCGCCAGACAGTAAACTACGCGCCAGATCTGGAACCCATTAGGAATTGAATCGTGACGATTAAACTGATTGTCGGCCTCGCCAACCCGGGCGCAGAATATGCGGCCACCCGCCATAACGCCGGGGCATGGTACGTCGATCTGCTGGCCGAGCGGTTACGTGCTCCCCTGCGTGAAGAACCTAAATTCTTCGGGTATACCTCACGTATCAACCTTGCTGGCGCGGATGTTCGCTTACTGGTACCCACCACCTTTATGAACCTGAGCGGTAAAGCGGTGGCGGCGATGGCAACGTTTTATCGCATCAATCCGGATGAAATTCTGGTCGCCCACGATGAGCTGGATCTCCCCCCTGGTGTGGCGAAATTCAAGCTGGGCGGCGGCCACGGCGGCCATAACGGTCTTAAAGACATCATCAGCAAGCTGGGCAATAACCCAAATTTCCACCGTTTGCGCGTAGGAATCGGCCATCCGGGCGATAAAAACAAAGTTGTCGGTTTCGTACTCGGTAAGCCCCCGGTTTCTGAGCAGAAACTGATTGACGAGGCGGTAGACGAAGCGGCGCGCTGCACCGAAATCTGGCTGAAAGATGGGTTAACCAAAGCGACAAACCGCTTGCACGCTTTCAAAGCGCAATAATCCGCCCGATCCGGCTTTTTTACCGCGCGTCATGCGGGTTACGTGTATAATAGGCGTAGTTATTTACTTTTCATCAGTCGGTTATCGTTAACGGATTGATTATCAAGATATTAAGGTGATTTAGAAATGGGATTCAAATGCGGTATCGTCGGTCTGCCAAACGTGGGCAAATCCACCCTGTTTAACGCGCTTACCAAAGCGGGTATCGAAGCGGCGAACTTCCCGTTCTGTACCATCGAACCTAACACCGGCGTTGTGCCAATGCCGGACCCGCGTCTGGACCAGCTTGCGGAAATCGTGAAGCCGCAGCGCATTCTGCCAACCACCATGGAATTCGTGGACATCGCGGGCCTGGTAAAAGGCGCGTCCAAAGGTGAAGGCCTGGGTAACCAGTTCCTGACCAACATTCGTGAAACCGAAGCGATCGGCCACGTTGTGCGCTGCTTCGAGAACGACAATATCATCCACGTTAACAACAAAGTGGATCCGGCTGACGACATCGACGTCATCAACACCGAGCTGGCGCTCTCTGACCTCGACACCTGCGAACGCGCGATTCACCGCGTGCAGAAGAAAGCCAAAGGTGGTGACAAGGACGCGAAAGCGGAACTGGCTGCGCTGGAAAAATGTCTGCCACAGCTGGAAAACGCGGGCATGCTGCGCGCGCTGAAAAACCTGACTGAAGAAGACAAAGCGGCAATCAAATACCTGAGCTTCCTGACCCTGAAGCCAACCATGTACATCGCCAACGTTAACGAAGACGGTTTCGAGAACAACCCGTACCTCGACAAAGTGCGTGAAATCGCGGCGGCTGAAGGTTCTGTGGTTGTGGCGGTTTGCGCTGCCGTTGAATCCGACATCGCCGAGCTGGACGACGCTGACCGTGAAGAGTTCATGGCCGAGCTGGGTCTGGAAGAGCCGGGCCTGAACCGCGTCATTCGTGCAGGCTATGAGCTGCTGAACCTGCAGACCTACTTCACCGCTGGCGTGAAAGAAGTGCGTGCGTGGACCATCCCTGTAGGTGCAACTGCGCCTCAGGCGGCCGGTAAGATCCACACTGACTTCGAGAAAGGCTTTATTCGTGCGCAGACAATCGCGTTTGAAGACTTCATCACCTATAAGGGTGAGCAAGGCGCGAAAGAAGCAGGCAAGATGCGTGCGGAAGGGAAAGATTATATCGTTAAAGATGGCGACGTAATGAACTTCCTGTTTAACGTCTGATTCGTCTTGAATGAAAAAAATCCACGCCCTGGCGTGGATTTTTTTATTCCGGGGTTAAAACACATTTTCTAATAGTTCTGTTTTCATGCTGGGTTCAAAGGGAATGATTTCAACAGTCGCAAGCTTTAACGCCTGAAAAGGATCCTCGCGCAAGCGCTCCTCAAGAGAGGCAAGACTCTCACACTTAGCGAGAATGACCCCACCGTTTCTTGGGTTCCGTCTACCGGACGCCAGGAAAATCCCCTCTGCGTACCTTTTTTTAAGCCACTCAACATGAGCAGGTATCGCTGCGTCAATCTCTTCGAGTGGTTTGATATAGGTTAAAATGACAATGTAAACCGCGCTCATCCTTTGCCTCTTAGCTCTGTTTTAAACCGCTTGTTGGAACTGCTTATGCAGCCCTCTTTTGCCACCGGTTATTGTTATGATTTTTTGGTGCTTTTGATGTTAATACGCAGGGCCCGATAGAGACAACGCGTTAGGCTTCATATCCTAGGAATAAAACCAATCATGCTAGCCGTTTTGCTTTTTCGCATAGCTACAGACCACAACCACTTCCTTTGACAGGTTGAAAGTTAAGTAATAGAAAGCTGCGCCTTCAGGAGGTGCAGTCCAAAATAATTTTTCGCTCTGAGCATAGAAGATGGTTAAAGCGTTTGGTAATAGCTTTGGTTTAATCAATACAAATATTAATTGACGTATTGAATCGACAATTGCACAGTCTAAAAATGGCACATTAATTAGTAAATTTCTTTCACCACATATCCATGTGAACAGGTTATTTTCTTTTAAATAAGTGAGATTTTCAATCATAGTTAAACCTCAAATTACTTGATAATTATAAATCTGCGGGATACCATCGAGTCTTAAAAAGAAATCAACTTTATTATAATAGTTACCGCACTAAATAAAACGATAACTTTTTTCAAACATTAAAATCTAGCAAAATTTAAATGAAAGAGATTTGTTTAACATTAAATTAATTAACTTTCCACGCACTATAATAAGATATTATCCTTATGAAAAGAAAGGCTTGTTTTTTCCTTCTCTAGTCTGAGTGGCTATAATAACCTCATAAGCATCATTTTCACTTTTCTGTGCTTTCAATGCCTCTTCCGGAGTAATTTTCGACTCCTTTTTAATCATAGCAATAGTTCCGGTATCATATTGGATAAAATATTCACCATTTCTTTTGATTATGTCAACACCAAAATCTGTAAAAATAACTTCATTCATTTTTCACACCTCTATTTATTTATAATTGGTGTAATCAAAGCATCACCGATAGGTGTTTAATCTATTACGGCCTCAGGGATGCCTCCCGACGTCTTACCACCAGGAATCCAAAAATCTTTGCCAGTTGTTGATTTAATATTTTATTGCCATACATTGAACAACTGCTTCCATATCTGCTGTTCCTCAATTGTAGGGACTCTATAATCCTGAGTCTTTCGCCTATATTCCATAAAACATGAATCTATAGCTCGAATAGCCACCATTTTTTCTTTTCGACAATCATCTAAAATAGATTGCATATCCTGTAGACAATTAGAATCAAGAATATATTTTTGAAAAAACAGTTCCAGAAAATCTAACACTTCATTATAAGATTGTAAATTTATCATGGTTCCTCTGGCAGAATATCAATCTTGTCGAAATTAATAACTCTATTTTCAGCATGCAGCTGTTGAACATTACCTTGGCCGTATTCAGGGTATGCCTTAGTAAACGGTTCAAGTGGCGCTCCTGGTCTATCGCCGAACATTCTCGGGGTTCGCACTTGCGGAACACCATTTTCATATAATTGAAGCGTATCAAACTCAGCTCTAAGACGTCCATCACTCCATGATTTATCCAAAGGATCAAGTGGATTCAATTTATCTGCTCCTTTGATCTGGAATGCATCTCTTACTGTGCGACCGGAGTCTAATTTATCAAAACCAAAACAAGTGACTGGTGCGGATTTGGATTCAAATGTTTTAGGCACCCATGCGTTAATAGTACCGTCATCCTCAAGATACCTCAGATGTCATAGCGCCAGCGAATGCCGTTCAGCTGCGTCAGGCGGTTCTGTGTGACCTTCTCAGCAGACCCTTCCAGCGGGTTACCGGCAGCGTCCCGTCCTGAACGAGCAGGCGCCCGGCGCTGTCGTACTGCCAGCGGTACCAGCTGAAAGGGTTATCGTCCCGCTCTTCCCGGACCAGGTTATTGCGGTAGTCGCAATCCGAGCAGAGAAACCAGCGGCGCATCGCTGGGTGCGAAAGGTAAAGATTACATCATTAAAAATTACGATGTGATGAACTTCTTTTTTTATGTTCGATTTGTTTGAAAGAAAAAAATCCACGATTTAACGTGGATTTTCCCAATATACTGAACTAAGTTGTTTAATAAATAAAAAATTATAGCATAAATATGCTATTACTTTCTTTATCCATGTCTAGGCTTCCTAACGCTCCAAGATCTAAAGAATAAATCTCATCAGTACCTTTGCGCAAATTCAAAAAGTACCCAAGATCACCATCTTGACCAATCAATAAAACGTCAGGCTCAACCTCTTGAATTGTATATGTATTATTTCTTTCAAGTAAATCAAAACAATTGAAAACATAAAGCTGGTCACCATTTGCTCGTTGAATTTCATAAGAGTCAGTGTCCTTGACGTTTTCAATCATAAAGCGCTTATATTCAGAAGGTAAAGACATGCGCATGAGTTTTTCAATTTCATTTAGCTGAACAATTAAATCCTGTTTTTCCATATCAACTTACCTTTAAGCCAATAAGTAATATATAAAATAAATATTATTGCTATTAGACTCTCTCTATTGATCGAAATATTTATACGAATCCCTAATCGATTTTATTGCCTGCTGTTTTGGAACACCTGAATCAATCATTTCTTAGTAACTGATATGAAACTCTTGTTTCAGCGTTGCATCCTAATCTCCAGGCGAAGCTCCACGGGTTCGCTGAGTAGAACATATATTAGCATATAGACTACCTGATGCGGATTTAAGTAACTTGATTGTTGCGAACCCGCGGCTGGGCGATGATTTCCGTCAGGCGGTTGTGCGTGACCTTTTCTTCAGATCCTTCAAGCGGGTTACCGTCCCGCTTTTCCTGTACCAAGTTATAGCGGTAGCAGTAATCCCTGCGGCTGATCCCCGCAGCGATGCCGTCGCCCAAGGCGGTCTTACTCGCTGCGGGGATCAGCCGCCACTGGGGGCTTTTCTCAGGGTAGAGTTGTTCGTCGCGAGTATACTGACAGCTTATTGAAGACAAGGGTAAGCAAGGCGCGAAAAAAGCAAGCAAGATGCGTGCAGAAGGAAAAAAGAATAGTGTTAAAAATGACTACGTGGTGAACTAATTAATTATTTAACATTTTTTTGGATGAAAAAATCCACGCCAGGGCGTGGATTTTCATTCAGAGATAAACACCCTCTTCTAATGAGTTTTCAGTAAACGTTGCTTTTGTAAAGGAAATTAGCACATCTGAACCATGCTTTTTATATTTAACCTCGTAACTACCTGGCTCTAAAGTAATAAACTCGCCTGAAATAGCATCTGAATCATCTGGCTCCAGATCTCCGCCAGTGACATCTTCTCCCGCCCCTATGAAAACCTTTCCCGTAGGTACGTTTAAAAATAACGATCCGGTATATTCACCAATATCATTTTTAATATCAACTTTATAGTTACCATCATCTCCAAGATTGAGAAATAACACATTCCCTTTATTTATTTCTTCAACTTCATCTTCTGGAAGACTCCACCAATCTGCATCATCATTTATCCTATGCTTTAATGACATCAAATCATAAATTACTAATGTGGCAGTATCCGTCTGTATATTAATGGATTTATTCATTTTACCCCCCTACTGAAATATTATTTCACTGATGGCGTCTCCGGGCTGAAGCCCCGCCTTTCTGCCTGCATTTTTCAAAGAACTACCGACACTTTTATTAATAGTTTCATTCAGCATTTGTAATCTTTGTGTAGGCGAACCTCCAACAATTAAATCAACAGGATGATCAGCGTTTAACTTACTTAGATCAGGTGCTGAGCCAAACATTTTTTCAAAGCGCGCAGAAACAGCCTGCCTGTAAGAACTTTGCAAAGATGAAATCCTAACCTCATGGGTGCCCGGAGACCAAACTAACTCTCCTCGTTGAGCCGCTCGGTTTAAGGCATTCATTTTTTTCATAAACTGTCTTTCAAGGAATTTTCTCTCGGTTGAAGACAGCTTTGTGCTGCTTAAAATCTTCGGTTTATTGACAGTTAAGCGGGTACCTCCAGAACACCTACTCAACCCCCACGGATCCACCCACCCCAGCGCATTCGGCGCATACTGGTAAAGGTTTATCCCCCCCGCCAGCCCTATCGGGTCCTGCTGCGTAAACCGCCCGCAGTCCGGGTCGTAATACCGGAAGAGATTGTAGTGCAGCCCTGTCTCACGGTCCAGGTATTGGCCCTGCATGCGCAGGTTCTGGGAATATCCTGATATCTGCGTCTCGCTTTCACGCAGCAGCTTGCCCCAGGCGCTGTTCACCCCTTCCCAGCGCACCTGCCCTTCGATATCCGTCATCCGCTCCGGCGTGCCGTTGGGCTGGCAGTGGAACCAGAAGATCTCCGGAGCATCCACGCCGTCAATACGCGCCAGCGGATCGTAGCTGTCCTGATCGCTGTAGACGTAGGTGAGCGGCACATCCCCGTGCACCTCCTGCAGCAGGCGGAACCCTTCCCAGACAAACCGGGTGTTCACTGGCTTACCGGTTGGCTGTCCGCCCAGAATCTGGCGTCGCGTTTTGCTGATACGTCGCCCGAGCGGATCGTAGCGGAAGCTGACCTGCGTCTGCGGTTTGTTGCGGTCCCGCGGCTGGCTGATGACCTCCGTCAGGCGATGCTCACCGTCGTAGCGGTAGTGCCAGCGGGTCTGACCGTTATCTTTCTCCACGGTGCGGCCGTGGATGTCATAGCGCCAGCGAATGCCGTTCAGCTGCGTCAGGCGGTTGTGCGTGACCTTCTCAGTAGCCCCTTCCAGCGGGTTACCGGCAGCGTCCCAGCGCCACTGCTCCTGTCCGGGCAGCGTGCCGTCCTGAACGAGCAGGCGCCCGGCGCTGTCGTACTGCCAGCGGTACCAGCTGAACGGATTATCGTCCCGCTCTTCCCGCACCAGGTTATTGCGGTAGTCGTAATCCCAGCGGCGGGACCAGCGGCGCGGCGACGGGCGCTGGGCATTGCCGGTAAAGACGTCCCGGCGATGCAGCCGACCAAGACGATCGTATTCGCTGCGGGTGATCAGCAGCCACGGGGGCTATTCCCAGGATGGGGATGTTCGTCGCGAGTATAACGACTGCTTATTGAGGGCAAGGGTAAGCAAGGTGCGAAAAAAGTAAGCAAGATGCGTGCGAAGGGGAAATATTACATCGCTAAAGATGTCGATGTGATGAATTTCTTGTTTAACGTTTGATTTGTTTTGAATGAAAAAACCCAGGCCAAAGCGTGGATTTTTATTCCAAGATAAATTCCCCGGTTAATATTACATTTAAAAAAAACCTTCTTTGAGAGGATCATCTTTTATTCCTCCCCAAGGGTCATCTAGCAAAAACTTAGCAGCAATAGCTTCTTTTGCCGGTACAAGAGTGAAATTATAGTAAATTTCATCACCTTCACAAACCTCATAAAAGAGTGAATAAACCTTATCGTTCACATCTATATTTAAATCGAATTCCTCAGTTGCAGAAGCGATTTGCAGCTTATGTTTATCCGTAATAAAAAATGGTACAACAATACATCGCTGAGCATTTTCATCCAATTTGAAAGCATTCTCTATTTTGATATTGACGTTTGCTCCAAACGCGTCCTCTGGTAATGGATCGAATATAATATAATCCTTGTGTAGAACAGCACCTTGAGAAACATTGCCTTTTCCCCACTGACTCAGCTTTTCGTCATAGTCTCGGGATCGTAACACTATTTGAGTATGTGAAATAAGTAGATCTACTGTTTGCATGCTCTTATCACTCATTATATTCCCTCGGCTTTTATTCTTCTTCTATTTGGCAGTTATGAAAAAATAATATATAGTTAATCTATTTTTTTAAATGAAAAAATGCACGATTTGGCGTGGGTTTTCCAACATGCTGAACTAGGCGTTTAATAAAAGGAAAATTATAACATAAACATACTATTACTTTCTTTATCAATTGTTGTAAATGTATTATGACATGCATAATTTTCAATATTTAATCACTTCTCATATAATATAAAAACACTATGAATAAAAATGAATCTCGCACCATAAGGCCCAAATTTTCTCTTGGGCCTTTCAGTTTTGAAAATTTTCATAAATTCAATTGTAATTCACGTGAATTATCACGTCCGTAATTTAACATAATTATCAAAAAATTCAGAAAACGAAGAGCTTATAGTGTTAGTCGTACTCTTAGAAAACAGATCATAATTAACAACCCTACCAAAACTCTCACTACCAGAATCTATACACCAGCAAACCTCATCATCTTTGAAATAGATGACTGCATAATTTTCAGGAAGTGAGAACTCATTGCGACAATATATTGTATCGTAATAGACAGCACCTCCTGATTCTTCGAGGGCATTATTATCCACTATTCCTGAAATCTCCTCTCCAATCACCCCCCCTCCCCCAACCAAAAGTAAGAACTCTCTGAAATCAGAAGGGAGTTTAATACCTAAGTTATTCTCAAGTGAGTCAATCTGTTCTGTATCAACTTGGCCTAACCAAAAAACTTCTTCTGTCGCATTATTATCCAAATATTCAATTGCAGTTTTGATAGTCATCATTTTCACACCCTATTAAAAATCTAATGCTCTCAACTTCCAATATGCGCTTCTGAATCTATTGTACTGTCTATCAAGTTCAGGAGTATTTCTAAAACTACCACCATTCTCGATTAATCCATGCAATTGCTTATGATACAGCTTATGCGTAGATGAAAGAATTTCCACCATTGGTCCCGGCTCTTGTCCAAGAACATGATGAAGATTGACTTGTTTTCCATCCGTGCCTATCGGAGCATAGCCATTTTTCATCAAATCAACATTTGTCCAACCATCCTTAACTTTCGCTTTGATTGAAGGATGAACTGACGGATGAACTGACTTAGGAACTCCAGGATGTATATCAACAGTATTTTTATAAACTGTACGTCCCAGAATTGTTCCAGGCTTATATTTACCTGAGGATGAACACCTACTCAACCCCCACGGATCCACCCACCCCAGCGCATTCGGCGCATACTGGTAAAGGTTTATCCCCCCCGCCAGCCCTATCGGGTCCTGCTGCGTAAACCGTCCGCAGTCTGGGTCGTAATACCGGAACAGATTGTAGTGCAGCCCTGTCTCACGGTCCAGGTATTGCCCCTGCATGCGCAGGTTCTGAGAATATCCTGATACCTGCGTCTCGCTTTCACGCAGCAGCTTGCCCCAGGCACTGTTCACCCCCTCCCAGCGCACCAGCCCTTCACTATCCGTCATCCGCTCCGGCGTGCCGTTGGGCTGGCAGTGGAACCAGAAGATCTCTGGAGCATTAACGCCATCAATACGTGCCAGCGGATCGTAGCTGTCCTGGTCGCTGTAGACGTAGGTCAGCGGCACATCCCCGTGCACCTCCTGCAGCAGGCGGAACCCTTCCCAGACAAATCGGGTTGTGACCGGCTTGCCGGTTGGCTGTCCGCCCAGCATCTGGCGTCGCGTTTTGCTGATGCGGCGACCGAGCGGATCGTAGCGGAAGCTGACCTGCGTCTGCGGTTTATTGCGGTCCCGCGGCTGGCTGATAACTTCCGTCAGGCGATGTTCACCGTCGTAGCGGTAGTGCCAGCGGGTCTGGCCGTTATCTTTTTCCACGGTGCGGCCGTGGATATCATAGCGCCAGCGAATGCCGTTCAGCTGTGTCAGGCGGTTGTGCGTGACCTTCTCAGCAGATCCTTCCAGCGGGTTACCGGCAGCGTCCCAGCGCCACTGCTCCTGTCCGGGCAGCGTGCCGTCCTGCACCAGCAGACGCCCGGCGCTGTCGTACTGCCAGCGGTACCAGCTGAAGGGGTTATCGTCCCGCTCTTCCCGCACCAGGTTATTGCGGTAGTCGTAATCCCAGCGGCGGGACCAGCGGCGCGGCGACGGGCGCTGGGCATTGCCGGTAAAGACATCACGGCGATGCAGTCGGCCAAGACGATCGTATTCGCTGCGGGTGGTCAGCAGCCCCTGGGTGCGGCTGGTCTCCCGGTGGAGCTCGTCGCGGGTAAAATCAGAGACCGACAGCTTATCAAGAGCAATGCTGAGCAGATGCCCGCTGCCGTAGTAGAACTGCTTCAGCTCGCGGCCGTCGGGAAGCGTGACGGAGGTGCGGTTGCCCAGCGCGTCATACTCCCACGCCAGCTCGCCGAGCTCGCCCGCTTCGCGCGTCACGCGACCGAGCGCATCATAGTCAAAGGCGAGCTCCTGCTCTGCCTCGGTGGTCCACGCGTCGGCTGCAAGCGCAGGATGCAGTCCTATCCGGCTTAACAGCCCGGACGGCGTGTAGTGATAGCGGGTCTGCCCTTCCGGCGTGGTGCGGGCGACCAGCTGGCCGCTCGCGCTCCAGGCGAAGGCGTGGGTGATGGCCTCCGGATGACCGGCGGCAAACGTGCGCGCTATCGTGCGCCCGCAGGCGTCGTAGCGATACTGCGAGGCTACGCCATCGAGCCCCACCTCTTCCAGCAGCAGCGAGTCCGCGCCCCAGCGGAACTGATACGCTTCGCCGTTTTCGTTTTCCAGGGCAATCAGACGCCCGCGGCTGTCCCAGCGGCGACGGACCTCTTCGCCCTGGGTATTGCGCGTCGCGGTTAAGCGCCCTGCCTCATCGTATCTGAACTCGCTTTCTTTCCCGTCGGCACCCGCATGCTTCACCGGCAGGCCACGTTCGTTCCATTTGAGCGACTCCGTCCAGCCTTCCGGGCGATCGAGCTGTACCGGACGCCCCGCGGCGTCGTAGCGATAACGGGTCTCTTCCCCGTCGGCGCCGGTCTCGGCCACCAGCCAGCCCAGCGGGTGATAGCGGTAGCGGGTAATACGCCCGGAACAGTCCGTCGAACGAACAATCTGCCCGGCCTCGTTGTACTCCTGGTAGCGGCTGTTTCCGGCGGCATCAACCTCTTCAACGACCTGGCCGAACTCGTCCCGGCGCAGCTGCGTGGTCTGCCCCATCGGGTCCACCACGCGCTTCAGCCCGTGATGTTCGTCGTACCAGAACCGGGTGGCGCTGCCGTCGGCTTCGATAATGGCCGCAGGAAGCGCGCGGTGCTCCAGCCAGGTGGTAGTGCGGGTATTGCCGTCGACGTCGATCTCCTGAACCCGGTTGCCCATGTCGTCGTAGACGAAGGTAACGGCATTGCCGAGCGGATCGATGCGACGCGTCAGAAGCTCGTTGTCGTCCCACTCGTAGCGCCAGTTTTCACCGCGCTCGTCAACGTAGCGGACAATCAGATTCTGCGCGTTCCAGTAGTGGCGGCGCGTCTGGCCGTCGTAGTGCTCGACGGTCGTCAGCCCGGCGGCTAAATCGTAGTTAAAGCGGCACCCGTCGCCGGTGCTGGTGCGGTTTTCCACCACGCGCCAGTGATCGAATTTTTTCCAGCGGTATTCGCTCTCCAGACCGCCAGGCATCCGGTGCCAGACCATCAGCCCGTGCTCGTTATAGCGGTATTCACGCGTCACCACGCCGGAGGCATCCGTCGTGCTCGCCAGCTGGCCGCGCGCGTCGTAGCCCCACTGCATCAGCGGCCAGGTTTGGCTGCCGTCGAAATGGCTGGCAGCGGTCACGCGCTGCGGGAAACGTTCATCGTCATAGCGCAGGGTGACGTCTATCGCCCGCGGCTCGTCGTGAAGGCCGACCAGTCTGCCGTGCTCGTCCCACTCCGTCAGCAGCGCGTTACCGTATTCATCGCTGAGGGAGGCCAGACGCAGGATAGATGGATTCGCCCGGGTCGGTTTATACAAACGCCACACCGCACCGTCATCGTCGGCAATCGCCACGTCGCCGTTCTCATTACGGCGGATGATGATACCTTCGCTGATGCTGTAAAACGCGCGGTCGACAGGCGGCAGCTCGAAGCTCAGCTCGCGCCCGGTCTCGTCGAACCAGGTGGCGTTGTCTTCTTCCAGCGCCAGATAGCTGTCAAAGGTCGTTGCCCAGCCCAGGCCGAACAGCCCTTCGCGGGTGGTCAGGCTGTTGTAGCTGCGCTGCCAGCGAAGCGGGAAGCGCCCCGGCAGCGAGAAATCGAGCTCGTCGTCGTCATTCAGCACCTTCACGCCGGTGGCGGCGTGAACCGGGTGCGAGGAGCCAAACACGGCGTTCACCGCCATATCGGCCAGCATCCCGCCGCCGGCTGCCGCCAGCGCGCAGGGCATGTTTTTCAGGATCTTGCCCGGACGCCCGCGGAGCAGGGAGAGCGCAATCATCCCCAGCGCCAGACCCGGCATTTTACCGCTTTTGATATCGCGGACCGTGAGCGTGTCCCCGCCGATGATCACGTTCGGGGAGACGTCGTCGGAAACGGTGCCCTCGCAGGTGGTGCGATCTTTCGCGCGCACCGCGGGCTGCCCGTTGATAAAGACGCTTTTAGAGCCTTCCGCCAGATACTGCGGCCCGGAGTGCTTTTCGCACGCCACCTTGTCCTCTTCCAGCGGTGAGGTTCCCGCGGCGGCAGAGGCCACGCTCGGCTGCCACATTTCGCTGCCAAACTGTCCGGCGGCGGTAAGCAGCATGCCCGCGTAATCGGCAAAGCTGCCCGGCGACTGCGGCTCAGGAGACGGTGTATCGGCGGGCGTCAGCGTGCCTGCCGCCCGCGCGGCGGGGATTGCGTTGGTGAGAACGTTACTGGAACCGGTAGTGATTTTACCCGCAGGCGACGGCGGGAAAAGCGCATTGCCTAACCCCTCAGCGGCGTTGCTGATATCGTCGGTGATCCCCGCCACGTTCGCCAGCACGCCACCGATAATCCCGCTTAACAGACAGCTGGATCCAATTGCGGCCACGCCCGCTGCGGCCGCCCCTGCGCCCAGCAATGGCGCCGCTACGGTTGCAGCTGCGCCTACCGCCGCGCCGATCACCGCATAGGCGGCACCTTCCGCCACGATGCTGGTGATGTCAGCAAAAATGCTGGAGTGAATAATCTCGTCGCCCTTACGGGCCGCGTTGTTATCGCTCATGCCTTACACATTCCGGTTGTCGTTTAGCGTCAGACTCTGCTTAAGCGCGCTCCAGCGCACCTCGTCCTCTTCGGTGAATGCCCTGAGTGCCGAGAGGGTAAAAATCATCAATACCGGTTTGCCCGGCGTCTGCACGGCCAGCTGTTTTTGCCACAGGCGCTGCCCGTTACGGTCAAAGGTGGTCTCAACTTCCAGCCCGTTAATTTTTCCGTCAGGCCCGGCTTTTACGTTCCGGAATTCGCTCTGGGCAATTTCGCCCATCTGCGGACGCAGCACATCCCACTGGCGGTGGAACTCTTGTTCATAGTCGCTGCCATCGGGGATAACGCCGCGACTGACCACCACGGACAGCCCGCTTTCGTCATCGCGAATAATATTCATGCTGTTATCCTGCCAGGCAGCAGGAAAAAGGGAAAACGAACCTTCCTGGAGGGTGTATTTCATAAGTGAACTCGGGATGATTAATATTGTGAGAAACAAAAAGGCCAATCCATGCTGGCCCTTTGGCTGGCTGTTTTATTATTTACGCCATTGACCTGACTGTTCGACTAAAACCTGGCTGCCTTTGCTGACAACCAATTTCGCGGGTGCATACGTCACGGTGTAAGCGATATCGCCATTCTTGTACGTTGAGCCGATTATTTTACCTGCAGAGTCGTGCAACGTTTTTCCTCTTAAGGAGATCGTACTGTTATCGCTTTTGCGCACGCCGAGATAAACCATCTGGTCACATTCGCTATCGAAATGGCCGCACCTGTTTATCAGCGAAATAGCGAACTTTTCGGTGTCGAGCTTTCTGGTTTCAGCGTTATGAACCGAAGCGGTTTTATGTAACGTATAACGCAGCGGAGCATAGTAATTTCCATTTTGAGGAGGAGTGGCTAAACGCCATTCCATTTCATCCCCCTTTATTTCCAGAACAGCACGTCCGCCTGTGCCGCCAAACGATGAGTTGAATTCAATATTGGCACGATTGCCATCGATCGTACCGGTAAGATTACGCTCATCATCTTCCGGGCAATCTATGCGGTTTCCTCTCTGGGAGATATAGCAATAAGACCCGGTGATACGGTTGCCTGATTCAGCTAACCGCAGGGTTAACGTCGAGTCGCTCCCGGATTCTCCAGCCCACTCCCCGTCAAACGCGAGGCCTGACTGGCTGTTCGTTGCAAAATGCATCGCATTGAATCTGGCGGCCCACTGCTGAATATCGGCATTTATAACCGGGCTATTATCAGAAGACTGGTAATGAATAACGTCCGACTCCGGAACCACCCAGGCCGCAAAGATTTTGCCGTCAGGATTGATGACCAGCGCGGACGCATTCTCCTGGTAGAGATCCTTTAGCCAGCCTTCAACAAACAATCCGCCACCTGCGGTGGTATGCGGTTCACCAAAGACATCAAAGTTATCAATAAAGGTCTGGTAATGATTTCCCAGCAACGCCCTGAGATTATCTGTCACTTCGCTGTCGTTAACGATGCGGCTAACCGTATCGAGCTTATTGTATTGAGATAATTCAAGCGCCGATGACGCTTCAACGACGCCAGCCAATAAAGCCGTGCACAATACGAGTGCCAGATATTTTTTTGTCATAAATTATTCTTGAGAATCATTGTTGTAATTCATCGTTATTTTTATAACGTTGCCGCCTTTTATCTCAAAAGAGAGCAGTTTTTTATCCAATTCGTAGGTAATCCACTGCTCCCCGGAATCATTTTCAACCTGGCCATCGCCGTATGCATTGTTCAGTGCTCTGATTGTTGAACCCACATGAACTCCACGCGGCGTAAAAATATCTGAGGCAGTCAGCGTAATCTGGGAGACGATATAATCATCAACGCTTCGTTCAGCTTTATCCCACCAGAGATTTGAAGTGAATATTGCTAAACCAGCCTTTTGATGCTGGAAGAACTTATATTGGGTTCCGTCAAAAGGAACCTCACCGACAAAATGGCCTTCAAGCGGCACGTCAATTTTACGGGCAATATCAGGAGTCCATCTGTCGCCTAATGCGACAGGCTGGCCTTTAACCTTGACGGAAAAATCCTGTTTTGTCAGAACGGGCGACATAGCTTCTGCCAAAACCACATTGCTGCTCAGACAGGTAAACATCAGGGCAGAACAAAGAAATGCCGGAGTGTGTTTTTTCACATTAATTGTCATTTAATGAATATTTATTGCGCTTCTCGCCACTGGAAACACCGCCAGGACATGGAAGCAGCGTTTCTTATTCGGCGCTTATGACGACTGAACCCAGACAGTCAGGATTTTTCACGGTGAAACTGAAGCTCACCTTCTGTCCATTCATATCTTTTGGCGCTGTATAGCTGGTCACTTCGTTCTCAGAGCGGCCTCGTGGATAATCAGTTAACGTCAGTTGCGGATAATGCTTTTTAACGGTATCAAGAGTGATGCACTGGCCGGACGGTGAAAAATTCAGTAACGGTGCCATACCGTCACTTTCTTTACTTAAGCGTAAATCAATTGCAGTAATGTTCGTTCCATCCGCCAGTTTGATATCGTCGGCATTGTAGAAATTGATATATTCATTCTGTTTCGTCAGCCTGAATGACAACGGAGCGTTATCCAGACTGTTAACGGACAACGTTTTGAGTGATGCGCTCATTTGTGCAATGAACTGCCAAAGATCCTGTTTCTGCATGTTACCTCCTGCCATTCCCGTCGTTAATAAAGCCGCAAGCACCGCACCCGTTTTTAGACTATGGATAATTTTTATCATACCAACCGCCATAATAATCTTCGTAATATTGCCCTGTGGTAGACGTTTGTTCGCCTTTGCCAAAGATACGGCCTATCTGCGTACGCGCTTCACTTTCCTTTATAGCCCCACGTTCGAGAGAATCATAGATACTATTATATTGTGTCTGATTTGCCGGATTGCCCGCAATACCGATATCTCCACCCTTGTTGGCTATGATTTCGCGTTGGACCCGGATATTGTTCAACGTTGCAGCGCCTTCATCACTGAGTGTGCTGTTGAGATAGGCGTCGCGCGAAGAAAAATCAATGTTGGGTTCATATAAAGCGTGACCACTTTCATGTGACAGAGACTGAACAACCGCATTCGGATTACCGAGCTCGTTTTTATCAACGGTAATAACTCGCTTTTGACGATTGGCAAACGTCCCCTTACCTGCCTCACCTTCTTCAAATGTCCAGCCTCGTTTCTTTAACGTAGCTATGTCATTTTTCATGGTCGGTGATTTATCGACAAGACTATCTACATCCTTGCCATATCCGCTTGAAGGAGCATTGGAGGCTGGAGGCGTAGCGGTTTTAGAGGCTTCGGCAGGTGCGCTGGCAGCCACACCAGCCTTACTCTCCTTTCCCGGCGCAAATTTCTCCTGCACCGCCGCATCAATATCCCCTTTATGCCCCGATCCCGGTGCCGTTGTGCCCGGCTTGGTGCCAGAAGTATTCAGATGCAGCTTACCGCCCGTGGTGATATAACCATCCCCTTCCACGAAGAAGTTAAACTCTTTGCCTATTAGGTTTATCTTGCCGTTAGCATTCAGCTCAATGGCGCTCTCACCGGAGACCAGCCGCAGCTTCGTCCCGGAAGCAATGACGTACTGCTCCACCGCCGCATCCAGCTTGCCTTTACCCGTCAGGATCTCGGTTCCACCCTTCACGGCCTGAGTCTGGTTCGCTTCCACGCGATGGAGTTCATTTTTCTTCACGTAATGGCTGCGCTCGCCGCCGACGCTGTGCGTTTCATCGTTTTTAACGCTGGTGTCCATGTTGCGCTCGGCCTGGATCCACACCTGCTCTGCACCCGCTTTATCCTCAAACCGCAGGGCGTTGGCGTTGTCCACGGAACCGTCTTTTGTGCGGCTCATAAAGCCCATCTGCGTCGCCGCAGCCGGCAGCGCCCACGGCGGCATGCTCGCGTCGTTGTACACGCGCCCGGTAATGATCGGACGGTCCGGGTCGCCGTTGATAAAGTCCACCACCACCTCATCACCCACGCGCGGGATCTGCACCCCGCCGTAGCCCTGGCCCGCCCACGCGCTCGACACGCGCACCCAGCAGGAGCTGGTGTCATCGCCCTTCGCCAGGCGGTCCCAGTGGAACTTCACCTTCACGCGACCGTATTTGTCCGTCCAGATACTCTCGCCCTTAGGCCCCACAACTTTCGCCGTCTGCGGGCCGTAGGTGCGCGGCCATGCCGTGGACTGCGCCGGACGGTACACCACCGCCGACGGGATGACCGTAAAATCGGTGCGGTGAAGGGTTTCCCCCTCGCCGCTGGCGTAGCGGTTCTCTTC